>CBFHUR010000059.1:0-16027 GCA_965658895.1 Binatia bacterium | reverse complement strand
CGGGGGTCTGGATAATATCGAGGGCCGCGCAAAGTTGCTGGATGTGGAAATTACGGAAAATACAGCCGGCTCGGCCGGTGGCGGTTTTCGCAGTTCCGGAGATTTTTCCGGCCATAATCTGACCGTGTCGGCGAACAAGGCTTCCAGCGCCGGTGGACTGCAAGCTCGCTCGCCGGGCACCGTTTCTCTGAACAATGTGACGGTGGGCGATAATCAGGGCGGTGGCATTGCTGCCGAAGCCGGAGCGAAATTGGAGATCGTCAATACGTTGGTCGCTCAGAACCAGATCGATGGCAAGCCCGTCGACTGCAGCGGTGAGTTGCACTCGGGTGGTTTCAACTTGATCGAGAACACCGCGGGCTGCAAGATTCTGGGTAATACGACCGGCAATCGAATCGCGGTAGCCGCCGATCTGGGCAAATTGGCCCTCAACGATGGCCAGAATCGCACGCAGGCTCTCGGTCCGAGGAGCGCGGCCATCGATGCAGGAAACCCGGCCACGCCGGGTGGCCCGGCAGGCTCGTGCCTGGTGGCCGATCAGCGAGGTGTGCGGCGACCGCAGGCGGGTGCGGGTAGCATTCCGCGCTGCGATATCGGGGCTTTCGAGAAGAAGGCTTCCTGAGAGGCTTTCGCTTGCATTGACGGGGGCGTCAGTGGGACTTTGATCCCATGGCGCCCCTTCAGTCGGTCGATGGCATGGCATCTGTCGCGGATTGCATCCGCCGGAATGCCGCTGACCCGGAGATTCGGCAGAGGCCCTTTCTCCTGCTCGACGATTTTATCCTCTCGCATGAGGAGTTCGGCACGCAATCGGCTCGCCTCGCCGCGCTCCTTCTGGAGCGACGCGAGCCGGGCCGGCCTTTTCATCTGGGTATTTTGCTCGAGAACGTCCCCGAATATCTGATTGCTCTGGGCGCGTGCGCGTTATCGGGGGCGACCGCAGTGGGCATCAACTCGGTCCAACGGGGGGCCGCGCTGCAGCGCGATATCCAGCATACTGATTGTCAGTTCCTGCTGACGGCTCCGGGCTTCGGGGAACTCCTCGCGCCGATCTGGGGAGATTTGGGGCTGGCCCGGGAGCGAACGTGGGTGGCGCGCAGGCATGCGCAGGGAGATGTCGCTCCGGGAGAAGAGCTTGGTGAGGATTTCGATGAGGTGATGGCCGCGGTCACGGGTGTCTCGTTGACGGGCGGGGCAGTCGATCCCGAAGCGCCGTATATTCTGGTCTTCACCAGCGGGACGACAGGCGCGCCGAAAGGCGTCCAGATCAGCCAGAGTCGAATGGTCTCTACCGGAGAGAAGATCGGTGCCTTGATGGAGGTGGACCCGCAGGCCTGTGGGTATCTGGCGATGCCGCTATTTCATGCGAACTCGCAGCAATGCGGCTTCATGCCCGCACTCCTCGAGGGCGCGTCTCTGGGAATGGTGCGACGGTTCAGCCGCTCGCGTTGGCTCAGCGATATTCGTCGCTACGGCGTGACCTATTTCAACTATACCGGCAAACCTCTGAGTTTTATTCTGACGACGCCTCGGGCACCGGATGATGCCGATAATCCGCTGCGGGTCGCTTACGGAAACGAGGGGTCCTCGCGGATTCTGGAGGAATTCACCGAGCGTTTCGGTTGCCGGATCATTGATGGTTTCGGGGCTACCGAAGGGGGCTTCGGTTTTGCCCGGACGCCGACCGACCCTCCCAATAGCGTCGGCCGGCCGCCGCCGGAAATCCAGATTCTCTCACCCGAAGGCGTGCGCAAACCGCCGGGTATCCTCGATGCAGAGGGCCGAGTCCAGAATCCTGACGAGTCGATCGGCGAAATCGTCAATACGGCCGGTTTGGGGAAATTCGAGGGCTATTATCGCAACCCGGAAGCCACTGCCGAACGCACCCGGGGCGGCATGTATTGGTCGGGCGATTTCGGCTTCCAGGACAAGGACGGCTTTGTCTATTTCACCGGCCGCGATCTCTCCTGGATTCGGGTGGATGGAGAGAATTTTCTGGCCCGCCCGATCGAAGATATCCTGCAACGACATCCGGACATCTATCTCTGTGCCGTGTATGCGGTTCCGGACAGCGATGCCGGGGATCGCGTCATGGCAACGGTCGTTCTGGCCGAAGAGGCCACGTTCGATGGGGAGGAATTTGCCCGCTTCCTCGAGGCCCAGAGAGATGTCTCTCCCAAATGGTGGCCGACATTTGTGCGGATCGCGTCGCGAATTCCCCAGACAGCCACCCACAAGATCCTCAAGTCCGAGCTGCGGGCGCAGGGTTTTTCGCCCCAGCGGGTCGAGGACCCGATCTTTCATCGGGTGCGAGGCGAGAATGCCTACCGCCCATTTGACGGGCCTGCCTACGAGTCCTTGAGCGCCCTGTTTGCCGAGCGTGGCCGCACGCACCTGCTTTAGCGCGGGATCGGCGAACCGATCTCGACAACCAGCGAATCGGTCGCGGTAGTTTCGGGGATCTGGTCGACGCGTGCGTGGACCTCGGGGCCGAGATGGGTCAGAAGCAGATCCCCGCACGAAAAGGAGGCCCGGTGGCGCTCGATATCCACATAGCGAATATGCTTGCCGCTGGAGTGTTCGAGGTCGGTACATTCACAGAGCAGGAGGTCGGCATTCTCGCTTTCGTGGAGCAGTTTCTCGGTCCAGGGAGTATCGCCCGAGAAGACAAGATTCTGGCCATCACCGCAGACCCGGTAGCCGAGTGAGACTTCGGTTTCCTGATGGGGAACCGTGAAACTCGACAGGCGGAATCCGCCGATCTCGGCCTGGCTGTTGTCGACCATTTCGATGAACTCCAATGGAAAGCGGAACTGGCGCCCACGGCTCTCCCAGTAGAGCAGGTCGAGCAAGCGACGGACACGGCTTTCGGTCCCGGGTGGGCCGAGCACGATAAAGGGTTTCTCGCGGCGGGTTTGGTGTTCATATTCGAGCAGGAGAAAGGGCAGGCCGGCGAAGTGGTCGCCGTGCAGATGACTCAGCGCGACGCCGTCCACAGCGGCCATATCCTGCTGTCGCGCCTTGAGTTGGCTCAGGATGCCGGGCCCGGCCTCCAGCAGGATTTGGGTATCCTGGTTGCGGACTCGGTAGCCGGCGCAATGTCGCCCCCCCGTCCCCAGAGCGTCTGCCGTTCCCAGGCAGGCCAATTCAAGAGCCATGCCCGCGGCATACGCGAGATCGCGAGGGAAAGCCACGCCCGGTGGCGGCGAGCGGTAAGCAACCCGACCGGGCCGGTCGAGACGAGCCATGTCAATATTTTGACGCTCTGCGCGCCCTGCCGTTGTGGAAGTAGCGAGAAATCCGCGTTCGATCTGAATATATTATAGTAAAATCAATAACTTACTGGATGGCATCCGCTTTGCTCTGTCTTCCCGCCAAGGGAGGAAACTTGAGGATGTATTTTTTACGGATAGGCCTGGTGTGTGCGGCATTGGTGATGGGTGGAGCGTGGTCAGCGGGGGCGACCACGTGGCTTGTGCCCGAGCCGGAAGAGCTTTTGGCCGATGCAGATGCCATCGTTCTGGCGCGCGTGGATTCAATCCGCAGCGTGGCCTCGTTTGATGGCTCGTCGATCGACACGGAAATCGAATTGCAGGTCATCGAGGGCTACAAGGGTGCGGTTGCCGGCGAACGGATTCTGGTCCGGGAGGCAGGGGGCCAGGTAGGCGACGACCAACAGTGGATTTTCGGCGCCGCAGAGTATCGCGTCGACGAAATCGTCCTCACCCATCTGGCGCAGGGTGAAGATGGTCAGGTGCGAACGCTTCATATGGGACTCGGGAAGTCGCGTGCGACTGTTGCGGCCGATGGCGAGATCAGCTTCGCGCGCTCGCGCCCGGGTGGGCGAAAAGAAAACGTCCGTATCCGTAAATTCCGCGGCGAGGTCGATCGCGCAGGAATCAAGCAGACCAACCGTCGCAAGACCGGCCGCTCGATTGCGGCGATGAGCACGGATGTGCCGACCGGCTTTGGTCAGATTCAGCAAAATCAGGAGTTCAACCTTCTGGCCGACCCGGGTTCACGTTGGTTTGGCGGTCCCGTTCAGGTCTGGGGCGCTCTGACCGGTGATGCTCGACTCGGCAAGGCGATCTCCAACAAGATGGTACAGGCGGCCGCGGCGGCCTGGGACAAGCAGGACGGTTCCTCGCTCGATATGGTCTATGCCGGCGAGCGCAAGGGCAGCGGCTGGAGCTGCAATGACGGATTTATCAACGTGTCGTTCAATGATCCGAAAAATCAGATTGCCAACCCGCGTAATTGCGGTGGTGGTGCGCTGGCCATCGGTGGGTTTTGCATGAAGGCCAAGCCCTACCAGAACTCGAAATATCACGAGGTGGTATCGGGTTCGATTGTCGTGGCGGACGGCTGGGGCAATTGTTCTTTCTGGAACGAGACCAATGTGGCCGAAATTCTGACCCATGAACTGGGCCATACCATCGGCTTCGGACACTCATGGGAATCCAACTTCGGTGGTGCCGAGGAATCGTTCGTCCGCGATGCGACCATGTACTGGTCCGCTCATTTTGATGGACGAGGCGCGGCTCTCCACGACTATGACCGGGGTGCGTTGGCGTGGCTTTACGACGATACCGACTCCCCGGACACGGGTGATCCAGTAGACCCGGAAGACCCGGAAGACCCCGAAGACCCGGAAGATCCTGAAGTCACCGATGGCGACGACGATGGTTGGCCGGATGCTGATGATAATTGTCCTCTGGTTTCGAACCCGGATCAGTTGGATACCGATGAGGACGGACGTGGTGATCTTTGTGATGTCTGCCCGGAGCAAAGCTCTTTGGACGGAGTCGATGGCTGCGGAGATTTTACCGGCTCGGTGAGGGTTTCGCGGCGAAAGAATGGGGTCACGACACTGACCATGCGAGCCCAATTGCCGATGCTGGCAGATGCCCGCAAGCTCGGGATGGTTGCGGTGCATATCCAGGGAGAGGCCAAGGCCTATGAATTGGCTCTTGATCCCGGTGCCATGGCGGCCAACGAACGCGGGACACGGGCGCATTACCGTCGATCCAAGACCCGGGTCACGCTTCGGCAATGGAGGAATTCGTCCAGCGTCCTCAGCGTTCGCGTCAACTCGAGGGATTTGCAGAACCTGATTGGAGATCAATTGACCATCGGCCTGCAGGTGGGTGGCGAGACGCTGGTCGCCGCAATGGATTGCAAGCGCCGTTATCCCGAGGGACGGACGGTCATGCGCTGCGACGCAGACTGAGCAAAGTCAGGCGACAGGCTGCGGCCGGTCGGGAAAGCAGGTTCATAAGCCGGCCGGGGATTTCCTCGGCCGGCTTTGCGCTTGGAGCCGAGCTCAGTTGGGCCCTGCAGCAGGAGTGGGCGCGGTCGCGGCGGACGGCGGCGCTGCCGCTGGCTGCGCGGCGGGAGCCGCAGCAGGAACCGCTGCGGGCGCTGCGGTGGGCGCTGCGGTGGGCGCAACGGGTTTTGCGAGCGGCTTTGTCCGTGACGGTGGGGTCGTGGGAGCAGTCTTCGGCAATTTCGCGTCCGGCGACGGGACCGTGTCGGCCGGCTTTCCGCCCAAGGCTTCAAAGCGGGCTGCCAGAGTGATGAATCGAGACTCGAGGCGATTCCCCATTTCGGTGGCTTCACTGAGTCTGCCGCGCAACCATTGGCGTTCCTGGTCTGCTTCCCGAAGCGACGCCTCGAGTTTCCGTACGTGCGGGCTTGCGCCCACAAAATAATCAGCGCCGCCTGCCGTGAGCAGGAACGCGAAGGCGCCCGCGGCTCCGAGAATCAGGCCGAGCAGCAATCCGATCAGAAATTTGGTCATTCGGTTGAGTCCTTTCTTAGGGAGGTGACCCATTGGGTCCTCCCCGGTTGGAATCCTCTTGCGGCGATCGCATCAGCGAGACCGGTGTCGTCGGTCGCACAATCTAGGGCGACGCAACCGCGTCGCTTCGCTCGGCGCAAGGCCAGATCCAGCAGCTCGTCTCTTGCCTGATTGCCGGCGGCGCCCTCCTCGGCGCAGAAAAGAAGATCAATGGTCGCGGTCAGGCCACCCTCGCGCAGGCTCCTGCGGTAGACAACCGCGACACATCCATGGATCTCCTTGTCCGAGCAACGAACGTAAACATCCGCCACGAGAGTTTTGAGCAAGCGTCGGAGAGCACGGACCCGACCCGCCATGGGGCCCGAGGTCAGGGGGATGAGTGCGTGGATATCCTCCCTGCGGGCGCGGCGAAGCACGGTTTGTTTGCCTGATTCCTGCCCGACCTGCTCCATCCCGGAGGCTTTACCACAAGGATGGCTCGACAGTTAGCGGCCCGGACTTCGGTTGACTTCGCTGTGCGTGCATAACTATCGTGATCGGCAGCGCAGAGCGTCACCATGGCAAAACAGGACAAAGATTCGGCCAAGCCGAAAATCACCATTCTTCCGGGAAAGGGTGTCTCGCAGACGATCAACTACCTGCTCGAGGACCGCGATGATCTGGAGTGGTTGGTGGCCGTGGGCCGCAACAAAAGCGGCGAGATCTTCTTCTACGATACCGGTGGCGATATCGTCGAGGATCTGGGCACGCTCGACTATTTGAAGCAGCGCATTCTGCGCGCTCATTTTGGCGACGAGCCCGAATAGCTCAGTCCTCTTCCTCCAGCGACGGCCATTGGGCAAAGACCTGACCGTCCCGGGCGACCAACGGAACCCGGAAGAGTGATTTCCCGTAGGCGGGCCCTCCGACGCACGCTCCCGTATCGGGTTGAAACAGCGCCCCATGGGTTGGACACAGGATGAACTCGCCATCCTCGGTCAGGAACTGATTCTCGACCCAGTCCATGGTCATCGGGATATGACGACATCGATTCACGAAGGCCTGCAGCTCCCCCTGCCACCGAACGACAAAGCACGGAAGGCTTTCTTCGCCATCGGTCAGCTTGAAGGTTTTTGATTCGCCGGTTTCGAGTTCGTCCGTATCCAGAATCGCGATTCCCTTTTTCGGGAAAGAAGGCATGTGATGATCCTAAGGGTGGGCGGGCTATTTCGCGAGGCTGAGAAGCCAGGCCGTGATGTTGGCGCGATCCGCGGCGGTGAGCTGGATGCCGCCATTGGGCGGCATGCCGCTCGGGTATTGACTGGTGCCGCGATGGCCATTTTCGATGAAGTTCTCGATCGCCGAGGCGTTGCCGCTTTTGATCAGGGGGGCGGTGCGCAGGTCCATTCCCATCCCGGCCATGCCTTGAGCTTCCAACCCGTGGCATTGCGCGCAGATGGATTTCTGAAATTTGGCTTTTCCGGCTGCGGCGTCGGCCGCGCCGTTTGCCTCCATGGGGCTCGGAAGCGCCAGCCCGAGAGCCGCGATGATGCTGAGACTTTGCTTGAGGTTCACCATGAATCTCCCCTGTTCTGGTTGGCGCCTTGCTCTTTGTCGGGCCGACTCTAGCGACATGTCGTCGCCTCCGATAGATATCCTATATGGCTGGATATTGGTACGAGCGCCTCACGGCTCTGGACTCCTCCTTTTTGATGCTGGAGAAACCACATGCTCCGTTGCACGTGGCGTCCACGATTCTGTTCGAGGATGGTCCCTTGCGACGGCCCGATGGCGGCATCGACGCCGATTTGATTCGCCGCCATGTGGCCGCGGAGATCCACCGAATCCCCCGATATCGGCAAAAATTACAGTGGGTCCCGATGTCGATGCGTCCCGTATGGGTGGACGATGATCGGTTCCGGCTCGACTATCACGTGCGCCATACCGCGTTGCCGAAACCGGGAACCGAGGAGCAATTGCGACTCCTCTCCGCGCGGATCATGGAGCAACCGCTGGATCTCTCCCGACCACTTTGGGAAACCTGGATCGTGGAAGGGTTGGAAGGAAATCGTTTCGCCCTGATCTCGAAAGTCCACCATTGCATGATCGACGGGGTCTCGGGAGCGGAGCTGTTGAAGATTCTCCTCAGCCTCACGCCTGAGGTTCCGGAACCCAAGCCCGCGCGGTTCTTCCCGCGACGGGCGCCGTCGGCCTTCCAGCTCTGGCGCGACGAAGGTGTGCGCCGACTGACCTTGCCGGTAGAGCTGGTCCGCGACGTCGGGTCCTTCTTTCGGGAAGCCGAGGACCGCCGGCGTGAGGTGCTATCGCATTTTCGTGCCGCAGCCGATTTCCTCGGCTCGAGCATGCACCGGGCTTCGACGACTCCCTTGAATGCCCAAGTGAGTCCGCACCGGCGATTTGATTGGTTGACCATGGACTTTCAGGAGTTGCGCGAGGTTCGGCGGGGGCTCGGTGGGAGTGCCAATGATCTGGTGCTGGCGATCGTGACCGGCGCCGTCCAGCGATTTCTCGAGCACCGTCAGGTAAGCCCGAATGCGGTGGACTTCCGGGTCATGGCTCCGGTCAGCGTGCGGCGCCGCGAGGATCAGGCGGCTCTCGGCAACCAGGTGTCGGCCTGGTTGATTGACCTGCCCATTGCTGAAGAAGATCCTCGCGAGCAGATCCGCCAGATCAAACGAAAGACCAATGAACTCAAGCGCAGCAAGCAGGCGGTGGGAGCCACGGTGCTCTCGGACGCAGCCGAGTGGGGTTCCTCCACGCTTCTGGCTCTGGGGGCCCGCAATATCTCCCGCGTCTTGCCATGCAATATCATTGTCACCAACGTTCCGGGCCCGCAGTTCCCGCTCTATATGACGGGCGCCAAGATGCTGGAAGCTTTCCCGTTGGTGCCTCTGGTGGACAATCTTGGCTTGGGCGTGGCCTTGATGAGCTACGATGGTCGCCTTTGCTGGGGCTTCAATGCCGACTATGAGCTCGTCCCGGACCTCGAGATCTTCAAGGAATTCATCCTCGAGTCCTTTGCCGCGCTGAAGGAGGCTGCCGGTGCCTCGGTGGCCGAACAAGATGTGGCCTCTGACGGCGACGTCCCCTTGCAGGTGGTGCCGCCGACGAACTGATGGTGCGCGCGGGGGGCGGCCGGATCTCGGCCGTGCTCAGGGTTGCGGGGCGTGGTCGGAATAGTCCGGGGACAGGACCAGTCGGCGATGCTCGGCGTAGCCGAGCGCGATCTCGCCTCCGACGAGAGCGGTTTTCTCGGCGGCCTTCCCGTCGATCTCTCCGATCCAGCTGACGTGGCACAGGACGAAGTATTCGCCCTCGGGGAGCCCTTCGAATTGGAAGTTCCCCTGGCCATCGGTCCGCCCCGTCCAGATGACGACGCCCTTTTCATCAAGGTCGGTCAGCGGCATGCGGCCCTCTTTGGTCGCACTCTCGATTTCCAGGCGAGAGAACGTGGTCGCCGGCATCAAGCGGACACTGAGGTTGCGGGCGACAACCTCCTCGCCCTTGTCGTTGATCAACGAGATATTGCCCGAGAGCGCCGAGGCTCCGGGTTGTCGGTAGGGCGCATAGGCTTCGGCAATTCGCTGGGATCGCAGGGCGTCTCGCTGAAACCCGAAGGTGTGCCCACGTTGCCCGCAGCTCGTCACCAGAGGAAGCACGAGCAGGCAGAGAACAACGAGGAAACGCGTGGCGGGCGCTCCGGGCCTTGAGCAGGAAAATCGCAGCATCTGTCTAGCGAGAATGTGTCAGGGATGGCTCGCGGTCAAGGTGTAGCGGTCAGCTTGCCGAAAAATCGTCCGGATTCCGGGTTCGGCCATTCGATCGCCCCCCGCGCGCGAAGCCGCTTAGAGGGGGTGCGGGGGTCGCGCGCGAGGGATCGATTCTCGCAGTCATTCGGGGCGCCAGAGAGGGAGGAGGGGTTTAGCCGGGGGGTGATCCGGCCAGAAGCAGCGTCCACGGCAGAACTGCAAGAAAAATGTAAGCCAGGGCGATGGAACCAAGGCCGGGGATCACCATCGGATGATCCCCGCGACGATAGATGATGTAGAGAAAGCTGAGAGCCAGAAGTTTCATGAAGAGGATGCCGCCGGTGGGCCCGATCGAGGTCATGGCGGCCGCTACCAGCGGATTCCCTTCGGCAAATCCCCGCGACGTTCCGAGGATCGTGACGAACCCGTCGGCAAATTGCAGGAAAACATTGGCGCCGATCAGGACCCGGAGTCGTATGCGGTTGGTTTTTTCCATCGAGCCTTTCGTCCATTGCAAGCAGCGAACCAATGAAACCCAGATAAATTGGGACTTTTTATCGATCCATATCGTGCCGAGTTGCAAGGTTCGGGAAACTGCTTGGGCAAATGCCCGTAAAGGTGCGGGGCTGGATAGCTTTTGAGATAGAGAACTCGCTGGCGCAATCTTGCCTCCCGGATTGCTTTGCACGATCACAGAAGCGACGTTGGTAATCATGCGCATCGCCATCCTCGGAACACGCGGAGTTCCCGCGAATTATGGGGGCTTCGAGACCTTTGCCGAGGAATTATCGACGCGCCTTGCGGCCCGCGGGCATGAGGTCACGGTGTTCGGGCGCGCCTCGCATATTCCGGCGGAATTGAACGGAACGCTGTGGCGCGGTGTTCGGATCGAAGTGTTGCCGGCACCCGAGCGCAAGCATCTTGAAACGGTGGTGCATACGCTGCGGTGTGCGGCCCGGGTGCGCGGCCGATTTGATGCGGCCCTGGTGTGCAATGGCGCCAACTTCCTTTCCTTGCCGGTTCTCCGGGCGGCGGGTCTGCCGGCCGCCGTGGCGGTCGACGGTGTCGAGAGCGCGCGCCGAAAATGGGGCCTTGCGGGGCGGACCTTTCATCATATGGCGCAGTCGCTGGTGCCCCGTCTTGCGGATGTGATTGTGGCGGATTGCGAAGTGATTGAGGACTTCTACCGCCGCCGTGGCGCGCACCGGGTGGTGCGTATCGCCTACGGTGCCGAACCGCCTGCCGACCACGGCACCGAAGCACTCGAGGCGCTGGGTTTGCTGCCCCGCAGCTATGTCCTCTATGTGAGCCGTTTCGAACCGGAAAATAATGCGGACGTGGTCATCCGCGGCTACCAGGCTTCGGGAATCGACAAGGATCTCGTCATGGTCGGGGATGCTCCCTACGCCGATGCCTACAAGCAGGGGCTTCACGACCTCGCCAAGGATAATCCCCGGATTCACTTTCCCGGCTACGTCTTCGGGGCGGGCTACGACCAGCTGCGCCACCATGCCGCGGCATGGGTGCAGGCCACCGAAGTCGGGGGGACCCACCCGGCCTTGCTCGAAGCCATGGCCGCGGGCTTGCCGATTGCGGCAAACGATATCCCCGAGCATCGCGAAGTGCTGGGCGATGCCGGTCTCTATTATGCCTGGAATGATCCCGACTCGCTTGCGGATTGCCTGCGCCACCTGACGGGTTTCGCGGTGAACAACGATCTTTCGCGCTCGCTCGGGGAGGCGGCCGGGCATCGGGTGGCGGAGCTCTACTCGTGGGACGTAATCGTCGAGGCCTACGAGAAGCTTTTCGAGCGCCTCCGGGATCGGCCGCGCTCGGCGTTGCTTGCCGGAGGAGAGGCCCTTGGTTAGTCGGGATCGATGGCTGCGCCCGTCGGACGACGTGAGACACCGGTTGCTGGTTCCGGAAGGGAGGACCCTTTGAGCCAGACGTTCCGATCTTCCCCGCCGCTTTCTCGCGGTGCCGCCCGCCAATACGCGCCCTCGCGAGCCGGCCCCGCCGCGCAGTACCGCCATCTGGCACAGATCGCCGACGGCTTGTTGCTCCTGCTGGCGTTTCCGATTGCCTATTTTATCAAGACAAGGATCCTGCCCGCGGATCTGACCAGTCTCTATGATCCGTCTGTCTACGTGGCGCCGGCGGCGATCTTCGGACTCGCCGCGCTGGTTTCGCTCGAGCGCCGGGGCGCCTATGCACCGCTCGCCTTTCTTCATCTGCGAGAGATGGTGCTGCCGGTCCTGTTGTCCTTCGTCCAGGCTCTTCTGGTCGGCTCGGCCGTCCTCTTTGCCTTCAAGCTGGGTTATGTCTCCCGGCTCTTCATTGCTCTCTATGCAAGCAGCGGGCTTGTGCTGGTGCTTTTGGTGCGAGTGGGCTTGCGTTTCCTGGCCGCACGTTTGCGGGCCAGTGGTGCGGGAGCCGCCCGGGTGCTTCTTGTGGCCGAAGAACCGGATGCAATTCGCCTGACCGCCGAACTGATCCGTGAATCGGCTTTCGGAGTGACCATTGTCGGCCGGCTCGAGCCGTCGGAACTGCGCACGCCGGTGGCGGAAGGGGTCGATCTCGACGCGCAATTGTCGAGCGCTTTTTCTCAAGACGCCGTGGATGAGGTTTTCTTCGTCGCGCCCGATTACTCCACCGACGAGGTGAGCTCGCTGATCGAGGCTTGTTCGCGCGAGGGGATCGTTTTGCATCTCGTCAGCGGCATCATCGGCCATGGGATGGAACGGGTGGTCGTCGATCAGGTCGGTGATGTCCGACTCCTCTCACTGCATGCGCAAAAGCATGCACCGATGGCACGGGCGATGAAGCGGCTGTTTGACGTCGTATGCGCCGGCGCCGCGCTCTGTCTGACCTTGCCGGCATGGCTGCTGATTGCTCTGGCGATTCGGCTGGATTCACCCGGGCCAGTGTTCTTTCGGCAAGAAAGGCTGGGCCTCAACAAGCGGCGCTTCGGGATGCTCAAGTTTCGCAGCATGGTGGACGGGGCGGACGCGCAATTGGCGTCGATCGAGCCGCTGAACGACGCCGACGGTCCGATTTTCAAATTGCGGGAAGACCCGCGAGTCACCCGCGTAGGCCGACTTCTCCGCCGTTTTGATGTGGATGAGTTACCACAGGTGTTGAATGTTCTCGCCGGGCATATGAGCCTGGTGGGTCCGCGTCCCATGCTCGAGCATGAAATCCGCGGCTTTGCTGCCTGGCAGCGAAAGCGTTTCTCCGTTCTCCCGGGGATTACCGGGTTATGGCAGGTCAGCAATCGGCTGGGCGACCCTTTTATTGCGGGTCTCGAGGCCGATCTGGACTATATCGATGATTGGTCCTGGCGACTCGATCTGGAAATTCTGCTCCGCACGATCCCGGCGGTTTTCCGCGACCGGGTATCGCCGTGAAGTTTCCCTGCACGCTTCCGGATTCCTGCTAAAATAAACACGCTATGGGTACTGCCGAACCGATTCGCCTGTTGGATATCGGAGCTTCCTGGGCCGAAGTGGCCGAGGAGGCCGAGCCCGCCGTTCTGGAGGTTCTCCGCAGCGGTCAGTGGGCGCTCGGGCCGCGTGTGGAAGCTTTCGAGCAGGAGATGGCGGCCTATGTCGGCGCACGTCACGGGATCGGCGTGGCCTCGGGCACCGATGCGCTGCTGCTCGCGCTTCTGGCGCTGGATGTGGGCGCCGGCGATGAAGTGATCACCACACCCTTTACCTTTTTCTCCACCGCTTCGGTCATTGTGCGGGCCGGGGCCACGCCGGTCTTTGCCGATATTCGTGAAGAGGATTGTTTGCTCGATTCGGAGGCTTGTGAGGCAGTGGTCTCGCCGCGAACGCGCGCCCTGATGCCGGTTCACCTTTATGGACAATGCGTTGATGATGTCGGATTCGACACCTTGGCCCGACAGAAAAAGATCCCGATTATCGAGGATGCCTGTCAGGCAATCGGCGCGCGGCGAGGTTTGGCCCAGGTGGGTTCGTTCGGGGACCTCGCTGCTTTCAGCTTCTATCCGACCAAGAATCTTTCTGCGGCCGGCGATGCGGGGGTGGTGACGACCAACGATGATCTGCTCGCGGCCCGGGTGAGACGTCTGCGAGTTCATGGCTCGGAGAAACGCTACGAACATATCGAACTGGGCCTCAATAGCCGCCTCGACGCGTTGCAGGCGGTGATTCTCTCCGTCCGCCTGAAGCGATTGGCGGCGTGGAATGAGGCTCGGGTCGAGATCGCCGACCGCTATGATGGCCTGATTGCCGCAGCCGGTCTGGACGACCGAGTCCGGCCGCTGATCCGGCACCGGGGTGAGCATGTCTTCCATCAATATATGGTTCGTGTCGAGCAGCGCGATGCACTGCGCCAGCACCTCGCGGACCAGAGCATCGGAAGCGAGGTCTACTACCCCATTCCGCTGCATCTCCAGGAATGCTTTACCAATCTCGGGTACCGCGAAGGCGATTTCCCGATCGCCGAGCGGGCGGCGCAGCAGGTCCTGGCCCTGCCGATTTACCCGGGTTTGCCGGCATCATCCCAAGAGCGCGTCATCGAAGCCATTGCCGGCTTCTTCAAGAACTGACCGGTAGCAACCCACCCGCGGTGAGCGGTCTCGTGCGTTGTCGGCCAGGGGCCGACCGATGCACGGTCTCAGTCGCGCGGGCTGCAGACGAAGATCGGAATGTCGCGTGAGGTACGGGTGCGGTATTCGGCAAACGGCGCGTAGTGCTGGTCGCAGATGGGCCAGAGAGACTCTTTTTCATCGGGGGTGGCCAGGCGGGCCAGGAAATTCCCCGTGGTGTCCTGATGGCGGATTGTGATCTGGGGGTGAGCCACCAGATTGTGGTACCAGATCGGGTTTTTCGGGGCACCGCCTTGCGAGGCAACCAGAAGGATCTCGTCGCCGTGGGGAACGTACATGAGAGGGATGGTGCGGGCTTGGCCGGTCTTGCGTCCGGTGGTCCCGACAAAACAAACCGCATCCCCGCCCATGGTATTTCCCAAACGACCGCCGCTGAGTTCGTTCATGAGCACATGAGCGCGGGTCACGAGTTTGAGAATCCAACGGGGGGGCGGCGCCCCGCCGCTATTTTTCGACTCTGCCATGAGGTCCTCCTGAGCGGAGGTATCAGTCATTTTGTGGCGCGCTGCAACTGCTCGCGGGTCGGTTGCCGGACCGAGGGTCTTGCGGCGGAGCCGGACAAGACAGAGGAAAAAATGACCGGGCGACCGAAAGAGCAGGTTCGGTGAGGATAGCGTATGTGGGCGGAAGAGGAGGTTTGCTCGGGTGCGTGAGCCAAATTTGAGGTTCCGATAGATCGCCCGGTCAGGCTTCCATAGTAGCAACCTTGGTGCCAAAAAAAGGCTTGTTTTGATTCGGTTTTACTATCGCAAAGCTGCAAGACCGAGGAGGCTGTTCGGATTTTCTGTGGCTGGAAGCGGGCCGGCGAATTCACGAAAGCGCCGCGGGAATAAGCGGATTCCCCGACCCGAGCCCCAAAAGGTCGGGAATTCCCCGTAGCAAAATGTCTGCAATCGGGCCTCCTGCGAGGATTCGCGAGAAACTTCGATTCAGGGGGGCGTTCCGCGCCAAAACGCCAAACGTGCCCGGATGCACGATTTTTGGGCGAGACCGGTTCGATGACGAACGGGTTCTGGACGTCGTATCGCGGGCGGGATAGGAAAGCGGCCGGTGACGGCAAGAATTGATGAGGGGATCCTCCTGCTCGCACGCGGGTTGGGTGTGGGTCTGGCGCCCAAGGCGCCCGGCACGGCAGGCTCTCTGCTCGGGATTCCGCTCTTTCTGATGGTGCAGGGACAGGGGTGGCCCCCGGTGGCCGTCGGTGCTTTGGTGGCGGTCTTTGTGGCGCTGGCCTGCTGGATCGCCGGCCGTGCCGAGAAAATCCTCGGGACTCATGATTCCGGTCAGATCGTGATCGACGAGATTGCCGGGATGTGGGTCGCGTTACTCGGCCATCCGGCGACCTGGGAATCGATTCTGGTGGTTTTCGTCCTGTTCCGTATTCTGGATATCGCGAAGCCCGGACCGATCGGCTGGCTGGACCGCCGCGGGCGCGGCGGTGTCGGGGTGGTTGTTGATGATGTGGCAAGTGGTGCGATAGCGAGTATCCTCGCATGGGGGATTGGATTTTGAAGAATGAATTGAAGCGAGCGGTTCTGCTCTCCACAGGTGACGAGCTTACGAGCGGGAAAATTGCGGATACCAACGCGCAATGGCTATCGGACCGGTTCTACACACTGGGAATCGAAGTCGCGGCGGTGCTGACCGTGGGAGACTTCCGGGAGCGTCTGGTCTGGGCCTGGGAGCAGGCTTTCGAATTGGGGGATCTGGTGGTCTCGACCGGTGGTATTGGTCCCACAGCCGATGATCTCACCACCGAGACGGTGTCGGGCCTTCTGGGAGAAGACCTTCGTTTCGACGAGCCTACTGCGGATCGGATGCGTCGGATGTTCGAGGCGATGC
>CBFHUR010000058.1:0-16152 GCA_965658895.1 Binatia bacterium | reverse complement strand
ACATGCACCGCCAGATCAGCGGTCGCCATCCAGTCAGGCAGCAGGAACTGAAAGGTGACGGTTGCCCCGGCGAGGTCGGCCAGCGTTGCCAGGACCGAGGCTTCGACCCGGCCGTCGGGGGAGAGGACCTCGGGCACCACCGGCATCCGCGATCGAAAGTAGTTCTCGGGACCGGTCTCCATCTCCAACTGAAGATCACGAAGAATATGCTGGGGTGGGGGGTATTCGCGGGGTGGGGCGTCAGAAGATGACATTCTTCTCGAATGGGTAGCCATAAGAGGCTGATCTCGCAAAACGTCCCCACCTCGGGCATCTCCAACCAGCGACTCTGCGCACGGATGATGCCGATGCGTCATTTCGTGCCAGGACCGCAGAAGGCGCTCGATGCTTCGATGGCTTGCGCGATCAAATCGAGAAAGTTGTCGGCGCGGATTGCTATGGTTAGGATTCCCCAACAGACTACTGGCCTCGCATCGCGAGTGGGGGCCTTCGCGCAAGTCGCAGGAAAGGATCGATCGTGCAAGAAAACTCTGCAGCATCTCCCATGAAGGCCTATGACCTCTCGGGTCGAGTAGCTGTTGTCACCGGTGCCGCCAGCGGTATCGGGCAGCGTTCAGCCGAGTTTCTCTCGGCGGCCGGAGCTCGCATCGTACTCGGCGACATCGACGCCGAAGGCCTCGAGGTCACGGCTGGGCGGGTCAACCAGACAAGTGCGGGGGTGACTCAGGTGACCGACGTGACGGACCGCAGTGCCGTCGAGGCCCTCATCCAGCGCGCTGTCGACGAGTACGGGCAACTGGATATCCTGTGCAATATCGCCGGAGCGATGTCCCCGGGGACGATCGAGGAAATCACCGACGATCAACTCGAGAAAGCTCTTTCCCTCAACCTTCGCAGTGTCATCTGGGGATGCCGCGCGGCGATCCCCGCCATGAAGGGCAATGAAACAGGCGGATCGATCATCAACGTTTCCTCCGGTGCGATTGATTCGCCTACCCCCGGCATCGGTCTCTACGCGATCACCAAGGCGGCCGTTGCCATGCTGACCAAGACCCTGGCAACCGAGGTTGGTCCTTATGGCATTCGGGTCAACGCGCTCTGCCCGGGCGCTACGATGACCAAGTTCACCACGTGGCGGATGCATCGCGAAGACGGAACCCTCGATCGGGAGGCTTACGACCAGTTCGTCGAACGGATGAGAGCACGCTCGCCCCTCGGCGAAGTCGGTGAAGCAGAAGACCAGGCGCATATCCTTCTCCATCTCGCCTCGGATGCGGCGCGATGGACGACGGGTACCATCATGCGAGCCAACGGGGGCCAGACCTTTTCCTGGTAGCCTCGCGACACCCCGGGAGGCCTGCCCGCGGCCCATGTTTTCGAGGCAGCGCGAGGGACATTGTCGATCTACAACTTCATTGGCTTGGGATGCTGACGTCGCGGTTCAGGAGATGACGTTCTTCTCTTTCCACTCCGCGATCTCATCCCACGTGCAGCCCAGATCCACCAGAGTCAGCTCGGTGTCGGCCCCGACTTCAGGTGCGGCGTTCCGGATTTCCACCGGCTCGCCTCCAAATTGCACGGGGCTCGAGGTCAGGCGGATCTCTCCGTATTCGGGGTGATCGAGGGGCAGAACGTATTGGTTGGCTTCGACCTGAGGATCCTCGACAACCTCGAGCGGCGATTGGACAGCGCCAAAGATGCAATCGGTCGGCTGCAGTGCCTTCATCCAGACGTCGCGGTCGCGCGTCCGGAAGTGCTCGGTGAGGAGTCCGTGGAGCTCCTCGCTGGCAGCGGCGCGCTTTTCGGGCGTATTGTAGCGATCGTCCTCGAGGATTTCGCTGCGACCGATAGCCTCGAGGAATTGTGGCCAGAACTTCTCGGCCTGCAGCATCATGATCTGGAGATGCCGGCCGTCGGCGCACTCATATGGGGCGACCAGCGGGTTGGGGGCGCCGAGCAGGTTGCCTCTTGGCAGTTCGCCTCCGTAGAGCATGGCCGCCACCATATCCGGCGACAGCATCCAGCAGGCCTGGCCGAGGAGCGAAACATCGACTTCGACTGCCTCACCCGTGCGTTCACGGTGGAAGAGGGCGCCGGCAATTCCGCCCGCGATGAACATGCCGCCCGTGAAGTCCCCGAAGGCCGCGCGCTGCTGAACAAACGGTTCGCCGGGTGTGGTCATGCAAGTCGCCGGGCCGCCACGCATCCAGAACGAAAGACCATCGTATCCGCCGCGGCGGGAGTCGGGCCCCTTGGGACCATATCCGGTTCCCTTGGCGTAGATGATCTTGGAGTTCACCTTGCGGATATCTTCGAAGGTGATGCCGAATTTCTCGCGGGCATCAGGCAGCATGCTCGTGATGAAGACATCGGCGCGTTCCACCAATCGATAGAGGATCTGTCGGCCCGTCTCGGTGGAGATGTCGATACCGACACTTTTTTTGTTGCGGAATTGTTGTTCCACAAAAAAGTTGGCGCCCGCAGCCCCGGGCACGATCCCCGAACTGATCAGGCCGCGGATCCCGTCGCCATGCTCGGGGTGCTCGACCTTGAGGACCTCTGCCCCCCAATCGGCCAATACGGTTGCTGCCGCCGGGACAAAGGTCCATTCGGCGACTTCGACTACGCGAATCCCCTGCATCGTTTGCATGCTGTCTCCTAGTCTTTGGGCAACCCGAGGATCCGTTCGCCGATGATGTTTTTCTGAATATTGGGGGTGCCGCCGCCGATCACGACTTCGGGCCAGTTCAGCGCCTGGAAGGGCCAGCGGCCACCGTCGGGCGCGGCCTCGGAGCGCGGGAAGTACCCGCTGGCAGCACCCAGAAGTTCGAGGGCAAAGTCGCCCATCTCGATTTCCAGCTCGGCGCGATGCAGTTTGTTGACCGAGGTTTCGCTCGACAGCTTCTCGCCCTTGAGCTGTTTGGTGAGGTACCGCAGGCCATTGAGGCGCATGGCTTCGATGCGGGCCTCGAAGCGAGCGATTCGCCGGCGGACCTGGTGGTCCTCGGTCGCCGGACGACCACCGCGACGACTACGTTTGGCCAAAGCCTTGAGCTCTTCGAGCTTGCGGGTCATCTGGGTGACCTCGGCGATGCCCGATCGCTCGTTGGCGAGCGCGGAGATCGTGACACGCCAGCCCTCGCCCTCGTCACCCAGGCGGTTTTCTACGGGAACGCGCACATCGTTGAAGAAGACCTCGGCGAACATCGAATAGCCTGCCATGTTCTGGATGGGGCGAACTTCGACGCCGGGGCTGTCCATGGGGACGAGCAGGCAGGTGATGCCCTCATGCTTGACCTTGGCTTCCGGGTCGGTGCGGACCAGCAGGATCATCCACTTCGACCAGGCAGCGCCACTGGTCCAGATCTTCTGCCCGTTGACCACGTATTCATCACCTTCGCGCTCGCCGCGGCATTGCAGGGCAGCGAGGTCGGAGCCGACGTTGGGTTCCGAGTATCCAGTGCACCATTGGTATTTGGAGTCCAGAATGTCGGGGATGAATCGCTTTTTCTGCTCCTCGGTTCCGTATTGGATAATGCCCGGTCCAACCCAGGCCAGTCCCATGAAGCACGAGCCGAGCGCGGGTGCGCGACGGGCCGACATTTCCTCTTTGAGGATCACCTGCTTGGCGATGGTACCACCGCCGCCACCGACGTCCTTGGGCCAGGTGTAGCCGACCCATCCCTTGTCGCGGACCTTGCGATCCCATTGCTTCACGAAAGTCGGATCGTTTTTGTTGGCATCGGCTGGCAGGTTGGTGTCCAGAAATTCGCGGACTTCCTCTCGGAAAGACTCTTCTTCTTCGGTAAATTTGAAATCCATCAGATACCTCCCAGCGCAGCTGCGCGGTCGTAGTGCCAGTCGGCGTCGCCAAAGGCGGGCCGAACCCATTTTGCTCGTTTCAGGAAGAGCTGCGCGTCGTACTCTTCAGTATACCCGATCGCGCCGTGAAGTTGAACGGAATCAATGCCGATCCTCGCCATCGCGTCGCTGACGTAAGCCTTGGCCAAAGATGCCTGCCGGGGCAATTCGTCTGGTTTCTCGTGGATTGCCCAGGCCGCATAGTAGGTCAGGGAGCGGCAGGACTCGATATCGACAAAGATCTCGGCCAGCGGATGCTTGACCCCCTGATATTTTCCGATCGGGGCACCAAATTGCTGGCGTGTCTTGGCGTATTCGACCAACAGGTTCAGGGCACTTTCGGCCGCTCCGATGGTCTCGGCACAGACTGCAACCGCGGCGCGATCGAGCGCACGCGTAATCGCCTTTTCCGCATCATCTCCTGCGGTAAGCAGCATCTCGGGCCCGATGGTGACGTTGTCGAGAGTCAATCGTCCCAGTCGCTTGCTTGGGTCCACCGTCGGGAAACTGCAGGCAGAGACACCGGGCAGGCTCTTTTCCACAACCGCCAATTGCAGGCTCTCGTCCGGGCGCCGGAAGGCGATCACGAAGAGGTCGGCCTGGCCGGCATCGAGAATCAGGTCGCGCATGCCGCTGAGGCGGAAGCCATCGCCGTCGGCCTCGGCCTGAAGCGTCACGCTGGCAATTTCGGGTGCATCGACCTCATCGAGAAGCGCGAGCGTTGCGGTTTGCTTTCCCGCAGCGATCCCCGGCAGCCAACGGTCGCGTGCGCTCTCGGAGCCTCCGTCCAGAATGGCTGCGGTCGCCAATGCGGTGGCCAGCAGGGGGGAGGGCGCCAGCGTGCGGCCGGTTTCCTCGAGCAGGACCGCCATCTCGAGCCACTGCAGCCCCAAGCCACCCTGAGCTTCGGGGACGAGAATCGCCGGCCAGCCCAATTCGGTGATTTCCGCCCATAATTCAGGGGAAAAGGCCTCGTCGGCGAGCATCAATTTTCTCGTCTCCGTGATCGGGCACCGATCGTCGAGGAAGCGCCGGGCGCTTTCTCGTAGTTGTTCCTGCTCTTCTGTGAATCCGAAATTCATGGTCGAGACACTCCCTTCCCGGGAAATCCTAAGGTTCAGCGGGCCGGACCGCTAGCCGCTGATTTTAGTCGTATTTCGGCGGATTGGAGAGCGTGGGATTCTCTTGGTAGAGCTTTGATCACCGGCCCGAAAAGGGACAACGAAAGGCAGAATCATGGCTCGTGCATATGCGATCACCGCGGACGCCGTCGCGGCAGAAAAAGAACGTACCGGCGGAAACTACGACGAAGTAAACCTCTCCGATATTCTCAAGCTCGATGAGCTCGAGGTCCCGGCGACCGGCCCTCGGGACGTCCGCTTGAAGATCCTCGCGGTCTCTCTCGAGCATAATATCGCGCATGCGGCGCTGGCCGATACCGTGGACATCACCAAGCTGCGAGGTGGCAAGATCTATCCGGGCAACTCTGCTCTGGGTGAGGTCACGGCCGTTGGCTCGGAAGTCACCAAATTCAAGGCCGGCGATATCGTGATTACCCACTGTAATGGTGGTCCCGATGAATACGGCTATCCCTTGCGGATCTGGGCGTATGACGCTCCTGATTCGATTGGTTGGTATGGCGAAGAAGCGCAGGTCGAGGATTGGCAGCTGATCCATGCGCCGCTGGATTGCGGCTTGAACCTGTGGGAGATCGCGGCCCTGCCGCTGCGCGCGCCGACTGCGTATCACCTATGGCGTCGCGCGGAGGGAATCTTTCGTGTGAAGGCAACCCGCGAGCATTGCGCCGAAATGAATGTTCTGGGTTTCGGCGGCGGTGTTTCCGAGCTTTTCCTGATGATGGCCAAGCATGAAGGTCATAATGCGTATTTCTGTTCCGGTTCCGCGGAGCGCCGCGCTGCTCTGGAGAAGCTCGGCATCGAGTCGATCGACCAGAAAGCCTACAACCGCTTCGCTTCACGCGACGACGTGAAGGCCTTCTCCAAGGAGGTCAAGGTGCGGACCGGTGGGGTCGGCATGCACGTGGTCTGCGATATGCTGCGAGGCCCGGTATGGCCCGCAGGTGTGGCCGCCTCGGCGCGCGCCGGCGTGAATGTGAGTGCCGGCTGGCAGCTCTCCAAATCCATCACCTATGATTCGGCCGGCGCTTCGGTGAAACAGCTGACTCTGGATCATACCCACTACGAAACGCTCGTGGGATGCGAGGCCGCAACCCAGCTCTACGGCAAGGTCTTCAAGCCGACCATCCATACCGAGATCTACCCCTTCGAAGAGCTGCCTCGTGCTCTGGATGAAATGCACGCCAACACTCAAGTGGGCATTCCGATCATTCAGGTCGCGCGCGATTTGCCGGAATCCGTCAAGTCGATTGTGCCCTGATCCCGGTAGCCAGAGACGTTCAGTCATGAGAGGAGGGGGAATGTGGTTCTTGCGAACTGGGTTCCCCCTCTTTTATGGGCGGCGCTTGCTGGCCATGGTGGCGCTGATTGTCCTCGCGCTTCCGCGCCCCTCGATTGGCTATCCACTCGACGGCTACAAAGATACCGGCATCGTTCGTCTCGAGGCCTATCGTATCGCACAGCAGGGCTCTGATGGCGGCGTCCTGCCGTTTGGGGCCATGTTGGCTACCCGCAGTATCGGGCTCTCCCTGACGGATTTCCCGGATTTCGAGATTCCTCCTGTAGATACGGAGTTTTCTGCGGATCTGGTCGAAGTTCTAGGCGGCGACGCGGGAGGCTATGGGGTCGCGGTGCTCGACCTGACCGACCCCACGCAACCCGTCTACGCAGCGCACCAACCCGACCGACAGATGCATCCGGCCAGCGTGGGCAAGGTTCTTGTGGCTGTAGGCTTCTTTCAGGCTTTGGCGGATGCGTATCCGGGGGATCTCTCTGCCCGCCAGAAGATTCTGAACGATACGATCGTGACCGCGGATCGTTTTATTCGGCGCGACCATCACGAGGTTCCCTTCTGGGAATTCGGGGATGAGGTCATCGAGCGGCGTCCGATCGTGGAGGGAGATGCCGCGAATCTATGGACCTGGCTGGATTGGATGATGTCGCCCAGCTCCAATGCGGCCGGCTCGATCGTGCTGCAGCAGGCCATGCTCCTGCAGCATTTCGGCAAGACCTATCCAGTTTCGGCCAAGCAGGGTACCGCCTATTTTGCGGAGACCTCGCCCGCGCGCCTGAGGGCTGATCTGGTGTCTGTCCTGCAGGACTCGTTGCGACGCAGCGGCCTGAATCCGGGCCGGTTGCGCCAGGGCAGTTTCTTTACCCGGGAAGGTCGGGCACGGGTGCCCGGTGGCAAGAGCTGGGCGTCGAGTCGGGCGTGGATGGACCTGCTGGTCGCGATGGAAAAGGGGCAGCTGGTGGATCCGTGGTCGAGTGCTCAGATCAAAAAGCTGCTCTATCTGACCGAGCAGCGGATTCGCTATGCCTCGGCGCCGGCGCTGGATGGGGCTGCGGTATTTTATAAATCCGGATCTCTCTATAAATGCCGGTCGGAGAAGGGGTTTGTTTGCCGTAATTATCAGGGCAACCAGTGGAATTTCATGAATTCGATCGCGGTGGTGGAGTCCATCCGCCGGTCTCCCAAATTGCGCTATGCCGTGGTGGTCAATTCCAATGTCCTGCGCAAAAATGCAGTAGAGGAGCACCGAGCACTGGCGGCACGGATCCATCGCCTGCTCGAAGAGCGCCACCCGCCGCCGCCGGTTCCGGTGTCGATTGTCGATTAGGGGCGCTTTCGCAACCCGTGTGTGCATGAAAGAAGATGTTGGATGGCAGAGGGCCGAGTAAGGAAGAAGGCAGAGCAGGCTGGTGGGGCTGAGGCGTTGATCGCGACCACGCGACGTTTGGCCGAAGACGGTGGAACGCTCGGCGCCCGGGCGCTGCTGTCGATCAACCAGCCGGATGGTTTTGATTGTCCCGGATGCGCATGGCCCGAGCCCCAGGACGCTTCGCGGCTCGAGTTTTGCGAAAACGGCGCCAAGGCGGTTTCCTTCGAGGCGACCAACAAGCGCACGACGCCCGCATTTTTCTCCGAGCATACCGTCAGCGAGCTGCGCGAATGGAGTGATCGTGCGCTGGAAGCCGAGGGGCGGCTTACGCACCCGGTTCGGTATGACGCCACTGTCGACCGCTATGTTCCGGTTTCCTGGGACGATGCCTTTGCAGCGATCGGCCAACAGCTGGATTCGCTCGAGGACCCCAACGAGGCGGTCTTCTATACCTCGGGTCGGACCAGCAACGAGGCAGCGTTTCTCTACCAACTTCTTGGCCGCACCTTGGGGACCAATAACTTCCCGGACTGCTCGAATATGTGCCACGAATCCAGTGGCGTCGGCCTGACGGAATCTCTGGGTATCGGCAAGGGGACCGTGACGCTCGAGGATTTCGACCACGCCGATCTGATCCTGGTCGTGGGGCAGAATCCGGGAACCAATCATCCGCGCATGCTCACCGAATTGCAGGCGGCGCGAGCACGCGGAGCCTCGATTGTTTCGATGAACCCGCTGCGCGAGGCCGCGCTCGTCGCGTTTGCCCATCCCAAAAATCCGCTCGAGATGTTGCCCGGCGGCGCCACGCCGATTGCCAGCCACCATCTGCAGGTGCAGGTCGGCGGGGACTTTGCCGCACTGACCGGTTTGGCCAAGGTTCTTCTCGAGCGCGAAGCGGCGTCTCCCGGTTCGGTGATCGACCGCGCCTTTGTCGACAAACATACCGAGGGATTCGCTGCCTATGCCGATGCGCTGGAAGCGGCGACCTGGGAGGAGATCGAAAGGGAATCGGGGCTAGCGCAATCCGAACTCGCGGCCGTCGCGGATCTCTACGCGCGCAGCGAGCGTGTGATTGCCTGCTGGGCGATGGGTTTGACCCAGCAGCCGCATGCGGTGGCGACGATCCAGCAGGTGGTGAATCTTCTTTTGCTCCGCGGCAATATCGGCAAGCCGGGGGCGGGGGCTTGCCCGGTGCGCGGACATAGCAATGTGCAGGGGGATCGGACGATGGGAATCGATCACGATCCCAAGCCGGCATTCCTCGACGGCCTGGCGCGATATTTCGACCTCGAGCCGCCGCGCGCCCCGGGCCTGGATACGGTCGGAACGATCGAGGCCTTGCAGTCGGGCCGGGTACGTTTTTTCTGTGCCATGGGCGGGAACTTCGTTGCCGCGACACCCGATACGCCGCGCGTCGCGGCGGCTCTGCAGAAAAGCGACTTGAATGTTTTTGTGGCCACCAAGCTCAACCGGACCCATCTGGCGGTGGGTGGCGAGGCCTTCTTGCTGCCGTGCCTGGGACGCACGGAACTGGACCTGCAGGGAGATGCTCCCCAGGCGGTGACGGTCGAGGATTCCATGAGCATGGTGCATGCCTCACAAGGGCGGAACCTGCCGGCCTCGGCGGCACTGCGTTCGGAGCCGGCGATTGTCGCGGGGATCGCTGCGGCGACGCCCCGGTTGGCTGCGATCGATTGGAAGTTTCTGGCTGGAGATTATGCACGCGTGCGAGACGCGATCGCCGCGGTTCTGCCCGGTCTCTTTCACGATTTCAACGAGCGTATCGAGGCGCCCGGGGGGTTCTATCTGGGCAACTCCGCCCGCGATCGTCTCTGGAGCACCGCGGCCGGCAAGGCGGCCTTTGTTGCGGCGCCGATCCCGGACCAGTCTCTGCCCGAGGGCCAATTGCGTCTGATGACGCTGCGCTCCCACGACCAATTCAATACTACCGTCTACAGCGATGATGATCGGTACCGGGGAATCTTCGGGACACGAAAAGTTCTGTTTCTTTCGGCCACGGATCTGGCCGCGAGGGGCCTTGGCGACGGAGACCTGCTGGATATCCGGAGTCATGCCGCCGACGGACTCGCGCGACAGGTCGAGGGCTTCCGGGCGGTGCTGTATGATATTCCGCCGGGTTGTGTGGCCGGTTATTTTCCGGAGTTGAATCCGTTGGTCGCGGCCGGCAGTTTTGCTCACCGCAGTCGTACGCCAACATCCAAACTGGTCCCGGTGACGATCGAACGGCACCAAGGCTCCCGGTAGGCTGAGAGAGCCTCGGTAGAGACGAGATTTTCCATGGCAGAACCCTTTACTCGAACCCATCAGACCCGCCGTCATCAGGACGGTCGGTCGGCGATTGCGGGGGACGAGGTCGTGGTCGAGGAGCCTCTGGAGATTCGTTTGGCGGGAGAGGCGCTGGCGGTAACCATGCGGACCCCCGGTCATGACGAGGAGCTGGCCGCGGGTTTTGCTCTGACCGAGGGACTTGTGGATCATCCCGAGGATCTCGAAGCTGTTCGGCCTTGCTCGGAAGCGAAGTGGGGCAACCTGGTGGAGCTCGAACTGGTCGCGGAGGTGCCGGAATCCCGCTCGCGGCGCGCCGCTCGCGAGATGTTTTTGTCCAGTTCGTGTGGTCTTTGCGGCAAGGAGTCGATCGATCGGATCCGCCAACATCTGGCCCCTCTGGCCAATGGGCCTGAGGTGGAATTCGCTTTGCTCGAGAAGTTGCCCGAGAAGATGCTGGCCGAGCAGGGTGCCTTTGCGGCGACCGGCGGGCTCCATGCTGCGGCACTTTTCCGCAAGGACGGGCGTCTATCCGTGCTCCGCGAGGACGTTGGGCGGCACAATGCCGTTGACAAGGTGTTGGGCCACGAGCTTCTTCTGGGCCGCCTGCCACTGAGCGACGGGATTCTTCTGGTATCGGGACGTCTGAGTTTCGAGATCGTGCAGAAAGCCGCCCGGGCGGGGGTTCCTCTGCTTTGTGCGGTCAGCGCGCCATCGAGTCTCGCCATCGACCTCGCGGCGGAGGTCGGCATGACTCTGGTCGGCTTTCTGCGCTCGGGGCGGATGAACGTCTACACCGACGCGCCGGGGCGTCTGTCGTCGGGCTCTAATCCAACCGGTGGAAGTTCCAGATCTTCTTGATCTCGATTTTCGGGGCGACTTCTGCGGCTACGAAGCTGCGGTGGCCGGGATCTTCACGGTAGAGCTCGATGGCGGCGAGCGAGGCAAAATCCACTCGCAGAGCCACATCCCAGACCAGGGCGTCGCTGTCCGCAGGCAGGCCGACGACAACTTCCTCGACTCCGGGCAGGCCCGGAAGCCCGGCTTTGAGCTTCTCGGCGAGCTCGTGTCGGCCTGCGTCGGTGGCGAACTCTTCCTTCAGCTTGAAATAATGATGCCTCTCGATCATCGGATCACCAGCCGCGCAGATCGGCGGCCCGCGCACGATGGTAGGAGGCCTCACCGAAGAACGCCCGGTCAAACAGAGAGCGCCGCACCCAGAGGTGAATATCGTGTTCCCAGGTAAAACCGATGCCGCCGTGCAATTCGATTCCCTTGCGACCCATCTCGTCGAAGAGGTCCGTAATCCTTGCCTTGGCCAACGCCGAGGTATGCGCGGCGCGGTCTTCGATATGATCAATGGCGTGCGCGGCGTACCACCAAAGAGAGCAGGTCGGCACCAAATCGGTCGCCAGATCTGCGAGCTGGTGCTTGATGCCCTGAAAGTGCGCGATCGTCTGTCCGAATTGCTCGCGAATCATGACGTAGTCTCGTGTCATCTCCAGGCAACGGGTCGCGCCGCCGTAGGCATCCGCAGCCAGAAGCACGAGTGCGGTATCGCGCACCCGGTCGATGGCGTCCTTGCCGCCGCCCAGCGCGATGGCTTCGGTTCCGTCGAAATGAACCATGCCGGTCCTTCGGGTCATATCGTTGCCGATCAGATCCTTGATGGTCATGCCGTCGGCGCCACGCTCGACCAGGAAGAGGTCGGGCGCATGAGATTGAGAACCCAGTGCGGCGACCACCAAAATGTCGGCGACAGCTGCGAACGGAACCAGCGGTTTTTCGCCATAGAGCTTGCCCCCGGAATGCCGGACTTCAAAATCCTGAGCGTCCCAGACGCCGATTTTTTCTCCCGCGGCATAGGTGGCAAGGGCCTGTCCGGAAGCGATCCGTGGCAGCCAGTGGTTTTGTGCCTCGGTGTTCGTGCTGGCCTGGAGCGCGATGGTGCCCAGCGCGTTCCCGAGAAAGGGCCCGGGCGTACAGGCGAAACCGAGTTCCTCGGCAATCAATGCCAGATCCAGGACTTCCAGTCCCGCTCCGCCAAAGGACTCGCTGATCGGGAGGGCTGTCAGTCCCAAATCGACCATACTCTGCCAGAGGTCGGCGTCATGGCCGCTGTCGCTTTCCATGATCTCGCGCACGCGGGTGGTGGGGCATTCCGCTTCCAGAAATTTACGGACACTATCCTTGAGAAGGACCTGATCTTCGGAGATTCCAAAATCCATGATCGTCTCCTATTTCCGGACGTCGCGAGGCAGGCCGAGTCCGCGCTCGCCAATCACGTTGCGTTGGATGTTGGGGGCTCCGCCGCCGAGGGCGAGCATGAAGGCACCATTGAAGCTGCCCATCATCATGCCGTCGAAGGGCGCGATCGTCTCTCCCTGACCAAGCATGGCGCGGTCGCTCGAGATCTCCAGCGCCAGCATGGCGATGTCGTAGGAGAGTTGCGAGGCGTATAATTTGGTCACCAGGCCCGAGAGGCCCGGATCTTCTCCGCGATGACCGGCGGTCAGCAGCCGGTAGCCATTGAATTCGGCAGCACAAACGCGCGCATCGAGATCGGCCAGCTTTTCGCGGACGGCCGGGTCCTCGATGGCTTTGCGCCCACGGACCTCGGTCAACTGTGCCAGGGCGACCGCGCCGTCCAGGGTGCGGCGCTGCATCGATGCATTACCGATCAGGGCACGCTCGGCCTTGAGTGTTGAACGACTGACCTTCCAGCCATTGCCGCGATCCCCGACGATGGAGTCCCGTGGGACGCGAACATCATCAAAGAAGATTTCGTTGAAGTGGGCTTCACCGTCCATCTGGCGCAGGGGCCGGATGTCCAGTCCCGGAGACTTCATGTCGATCAGCATGTAGGTGATGCCGTCGTGTTTGGGCGCGTCGGGTTCGGTGCGAATCAAGGCGAACATCATGTCGGCATCCGATGCATTCGACGTCCAGATCTTCTGCCCGTTGACCACCCAGGCATCGCCTTCGAGCACGCCGGTGGTGCGGAGCGCCGCCAGATCGGATCCTGCACCCGGCTCGCTATATCCCTGACACCAGCGAATATGGCCCATCAGAGTGCTTTCGATATAGGTGTTTTTTTGCTCTTCGGTGCCGTGGGCCAGCAGGGTGGGGACCAACATGGCCGGGCCCTGATTGGAGAGCTCATAGGGGGCTTTGGCGTTATGGAACTCTTCGGCAATGATGGTGGCCTTGAGGGGATCCGCTTGCTGCTCGCTCCCGCCGTAGGCGCGCGGCACGCTGCGGTAGAGATAGCCTTCGCTCACAGCTGCGCGGCGGAATTCCGTGGCACGCTCGTCGGTCCGGGCGCCGCCACCGAGTCCGCGGCGGAGTTCGTTCACCACCGGGTTGGCGGCCACATCTTCGGGGGTCCAATTCTGCGTCAGGAAGTCGCGGACTTCCTCGCGGAACTTCTGGTAGCTCTCGTTGTATTTCAGATTCACGGCATTGCCTCCACATACCTCGATAACAGGCATGCGCGCGGCCTCCAATGGACCGCCGGCTTGCGCAGCGCGGTGTTGCCTGCCACCGGAATCTTCCCGGAACTGTGGGCGGTTTCCCGCGGCGAGGTCCGCCTGCTCGCCCGCAATTTGCCGGGGCTGTCGGGCATTCTGTCGCCGCGGCCCCGCTGGCGGAAATCCTGCATTGGAGATACGGAGATTCCATGCGCATGCCTCGAACCTCGTTCGCTCGAATCTCTGTTTTTCTGGTGCCGCTGTGCATTTTGGGCGCGGCTTGTGAAAGCCCGTCTTCCGACAGCACGCCCGCGGTCGAGGCATTGGTCGCCTCGGAGGCCGCCAGCACCAAACAGGGCGACGCGGTCGCAAACCAGGCGGACGCGGCTGTCGAGCCTTCGGCGATCAAGGCCGAGGTGCACAGCATGTCGTGGGAGAACGCTCAGGGCGTGTTCGAGGCACGCTGCGCTGTCTGCCATGGCTGCTACGACGCTCCCTGCCAGGCGGTGATGAGCGCGCCGCAGGGTCTGGGGCGCGGTGCGAGCAAGGTCGTTGTCTATGATGGCGATCGTTTGCTGCCGATCGCACCGACCCGTTTGTTTGTGGATGCACAGACGGTGCCCGAATGGCGCGAGAAAGGCTTCTACTCGATTCTCGAGAAGGATCCCGAGCGCAATCTGGTGCGCCTGATGCTGGATCTGGGCGCGGCAAATACTTTTGCGCCGGGCGAGAAACTGCCCGACGCCGTACCGGTCGGTATCGACCATACGCTGTCCTGCCCGACGCCTGATGAGTTTCCGGACTATATGAAGGACCACCCCCTTTGGGGGATGCCCTACGGGATGGCGCCGCTGGCCGATGGCGAGATGAAAACTCTGTCCGGTTGGCTGGATGCCGGAGCGCCCACGGCAGCGACACCCCGCGCCATGCCGGCGCGCGCTATCGAAGAGGTGGCCGCATGGGAGAAGTTCCTCAACGGAGATTCTCTCCAGCAGCGCATCGTCAACCGCTACCTCTATGAGCATTGGTTTCTCGCCCATGTCTATTTTGATGATTTGCCCGACGGCCCGTTCTTTCGAGTGGTGCGCTCGACCACCCCGCCTGGTCAGCCGGTAGCCGAGATCGCCTCGCGCCGGCCCTATGATCCGCCGGGAGTCGACGCGTTCTGGTATCGCCTGCGGCCGGTGGAAGGGACGATCCTGCACAAAACCCATACGTTGTATGAGTTGGGCGATGCCCGGATGAAACGTTTGCAGGGATTGTTCTATGGGACGCCGTGGACGCCGACGAAGTTTCCCAGCTACGAGCCCGAGTTGGCCAGCAATCCGTTCATTACCTACACCGAAGTCCCCGCACGCGCGCGCTACCAGTATATGCTCGATGACGCGCAGTATTTCGTGATGACCTTCATCCGCGGCCCGGTTTGTCGCGGACAGATTGCTGTCAACGTGATCGAAGACCATTTTTTTACGGCGTTCCTCGATCCCGATTCGGATCTTTCGGTGACCGATCCGGCATTTTTACGCGAAGCTCAGGAAGATCTGAATCTGCCAGCTGAGTACCTGAGCAAATTGGTCCCCGGCGAGTTCTTTCTCAAATACACCGACGAGCAACGCGACTATCTGAAACTTCGCAACAGCTACTATGACAAGGCGTATCCCGACGGTGCAGGACTGGATGCTCTATGGGACGGTGATGGCCACAACACCAACGCCATGCTGACCATCTTCCGGCACTGGAACAACGCTACGGTGATTCAGGGCTGGAAGGGTGGTTGGCCCAAGACGGCCTGGGTCATGGATTACCCGATTTTCGAGCGGATCTATTATGACCTGGTCGCGGGGTTTGACGTCTTCGGCAACGTGGCTCATCAGGCAGCCACGCGTCTCTATATGGATCACCTGCGCATGCAGGGCGAGAATAACTTCCTGGATTTTCTGCCGGCGAACCGCCGCAAGGAAGTCCATGCCTCATGGTATGTCGGTGCGACCGACAGCCTGAACTACCGCTGGGCCGATGAGTTGCTCGATACGCGCCCGACGGCTCTGAAATTCAGCAAGCCCGATGTGAAAGTCGAGTTGCTCGAGAAGATCCTCGCCTACAATGCCGCGGTCGCCGGTGGTCCGGATCTCCTCAACCGTTGTGATGCCATCCCGTGTGCCCGGCCCGATACCACAGCCTTCGAGGTCGGCGTGGATGCGATCCTCGAGCCTCTGGCGGCGGTCAAGGGCCCGTGGGTCGCGCCCTTGCCGGAGGTCAGTCGCCTGCGCGTGCGCCAGGGCGAGACGATGATCACCTACACCCTGGTGCATAATCGCGCGCATACCAATGTCGCCTATATGTTCGACGAGGAGAAGCGACTGGTCCCGGCGAACGATACCGTGACTCTGGTCCGCGGCTATCTGGGCAGCTACCCGAACTTCGCATTCGATGTGGATCACACCGAGCTGATCGAGTTTCGCGATGCCTTGATGGGCGTTACGGATGCCACGAGTTTGGAGGCGGTAGTCGACCGCTGGGGCGTACGCCGCACGGACCCGGACTTCTGGTCCACGATGGACTGGTTTGTCGAGGATTTCCGCCAGCGCCAGCCAACCGCGGCCGGGCTCTTTGACCTCGGCCGCTACGAGAACCTCTAGGCTTCGGACCTCAGGCCGGAACCTATTTGCCGGTATAGTTCGGCTTGCGTTTTTCGAGGAAAGCCCGCGGACCTTCGCGAGCATCCTTGCTCGACAT
>CBFHUR010000057.1:5181-16846 GCA_965658895.1 Binatia bacterium | reverse complement strand
TGTGTACCCGCGCCCGATGGCGAACCTGAAGGCGCCACCGAGGGAGAGGTCTGCACCTGGAATTTGATCTCGGGAAGCACCGAAGAGGGAAGGCTCTATGTAGACTACGGAGATTGCGACGTGATCTACACAAATCGTCCCTATTATCCGCTGGGTCCCTGGGCAAATCCCCCCGAGTCGGACTCACGCTACGATGATGACGAGTGGATCGAGGAGGCGGATTGGGTTCAGGCGCAGGTTCGCTCAAGCGCCTGTGTTTGCTGTCACAGCGAGGATGCCCCGCAGGGGCCGGCTCGATGGTCGGTAGATGCGGGGCCACTCTGGACGGACACCATGAGCGATGAGGCGATCGCTCTATTTGCAGGAATCACCGACTCCAGCGTGCTTGGTGCATTCCCGCCAGAGCAAAACAACGGATTTGATCGCATCAACAGTGCGATTCCGAGCACGGACCCCGATCGCATGAAGACGTTCTTTCTTGGCGAACTGGACCGTCGCGACGTCATGCAGGAATTTCTCGATCAACTCCAGGATGTGGGCGGCCCGCTGATCCTGCAAAGAGACTATGTCCCCGAGGCCTGCGGGGAAGAGGAAGGCATCGATGCCAACGGGCGTTTCATTTGGAAAGGCGGCGCGGCGCGGTATCTCTGGATTCTTGAGGAAGGCAGTGCAAACCCGGGGCTTCCACCGAATCTCGACATTCCCGAGGGGACGATTTGGCGCATCGACGTAGCTTGGGATCAAGACCCGTTCGCATCCGGCGTCACCTATGGAGAGCTGCCCGGCGCGGCATTCAAGCGCTTCCCGGAAGGGCGGGATCCTGCCGCACTGACCGCGGGATCAGATTACTATCTGTACGTCTTGCGAGATATCGCGATCCCCCTTGCCAGGTGCGTCTTCACAGCACCGTAGGAGGCTGCACAACTCGCACCTTGGTCGCGTCGACCCAACTGGGCTACTGCACGTAGCCCAGTTGGCGAAGCCGCTCGATCTGACTTGGGCTGAGAGGTTGGTCGGCGCCTCGGTCCAGACCGCTGCCATCTACTTTTTGTATCTCGGTGAAAAGCTCCGTGACGATGCCGGGGTGCTCATCCGCCACATCCGTCTTCTCACCCGGGTCCGCAACAAGATCGAAGAGCCGTTTTTGGCCGCCCGCCAGATCGGGAATATAGACCAGCTTCCAGCGATCCGTGCGCACCATGCGGTGCTTGCCCTCAACACCCGCGAGATGTCGTTCCGGGTCGATGCCCATAAACGATCGCCCCGTCTCACCGTAGGCCACTCGGCTGGCAGGAGAAGATTGCCCGCCAGAATTCGCGAGAAGGCTGCTCCCATCGACTCCCGGTGGAGGCGGCAGCCCTATGGCATCCATCAGGGTGGGGAAGACATCGATCACCCGCACCTGCGCGTCCACGACCGTACCGGGGCGGCGATCTTTGTGGCCTTGCGGCAGCCAAAGAATCAGGGGGACATGCATCACCGACTCATCGACTCGCGGCCCGTGCTGCATATAGCCGTGCCCGCCGAAGCTCTCGCCATGATCCGAGGTGATCACAATAATGGTATCCTCGAGAAGACCTCGCTGACGCATCTTCTCGACAAGGGCGCCAATCATCTCGTCGGTCCGATGTACCTCACTGTCGTAATGCGCAATCCGATGCTGCCGAGTTCTCTCGTTCTCGTCGGGGGCCCAGATCATCTTGCGGAAAGCATCTTCGTTCCGGATTTGCAGACCGCCCTTACCCAGTTTTGTACCGTAGGTCCCCTGATTGAACGTGTGCGGGTAGTCGGCGCAGTCGTGGTCCTCGGGCAAAAAACTCGTGTCGGTATAGGGCCAATGGGCCCCGCTCATCCGCACGAAAGCGAGGAAAGGCTGTTCGCGTTTTTCCAGCACAAACTTCTCGAGTTCGCGCATGACCGCCTCGTCCAGCGTCTCTCCGGGCTTTCTCGATTTATCAGGCGTGACGTACTCGTCAAAAGCGCCTTCTTCGGTCATTCCGGAAAGAAAGCTGATGGGATCAAAGGCCGCTGTCGCGTAACCGGCTTCCCGAAGATACGGGGCAATCATGGGGACGGCCCCGGGGATTTTGCCGCCGAAAATATATCGCACCCCATGGCCGGGAGGATAAAGACCGGTCAAAATCGAGGAGAAGGATTGCCACGTTCGGGGTGCCACCGTTACCGCATTGCGAAAATTGATCCCGTCCCCTGCAATCGCATCGATATAAGGGGTCGTCTTGCGCTCGTAGCCGTTCACGGAGATGCGATCTCCGCGAAATGTATCGGGGACCAGGACCAGAATATTCCAATTCCTCAGCGCGGCCGAAGATTCCAGATCACCTGCAACAGGCCCTCTGTCTGAAGACGGCGCGTTCTGGCATGCGGCAAAAATCAATGCCAGCACAAGAGCGAGCGACTTGGCCCCAGATCTCATACGGACATCGTCGCTCATCTCACACCGGAACGGAAGCAGGAAAAAACCACAAGGATGCGCAGCCAATCCTCCGGACCAACACCACTTCATGAGGTTAAGCCAAGGTTGCTGCCGGAAAGTTCCTCTTCTCCGGCCGACCATTGCTCCGCAAAGAAAACTCGACAGCCACCTATCTGCTACATTTGGCCTTCGCGTTGCGCGACAACGATTCGCAGTACGTTCTGGATTGGCGTCCGGTCAACCACTTCCTGCGCAATACGCTCGAGACCTGCAGCAACCTTGTCGATCTCATGATCACTGAAGTTTTCCTTTACCCAGTCATCCTGTCGCACATTATCGAGATTCGGGCGGTGCAACGTCGCCATGCCCGCAGCAGAGATCGCCGGTTCCACCCGACGGGAGTCGAAGATGGCGAGTCCGGCATCTCGGGCAAACCCCTCGAGACTGTCGCCGATATACATCTGCTGTCCATGTTGCGTCTGCACTCCGTCAATAATCTCGTAGTAGCGTGCAAGAGTCGGATCGGTCGAGGAAAGTTTTTCGAGTTCCACCAGCACCAGCATGCCACCTGGCCGCAGACTTCCGATCCAGCGTTTCAGCGTCGCCACCGGATCCGGCAGATGGGTGAGCAAGAAACGGCAAAATGCCAAATCCACTCCCTTCACCGGCAGATCGAACGCGGCCACATCCTGCTCGACAAACTCAATCTCGGCGGGGAGTCGTCTTCGAGCCTCTTCACAGAAAAGAGCCGACCGTTCGTATCCGATGGTGCGGTCTGCACCCGTGACCTCCGCGACCAACTCGGTCGTGTAGCCAGGACCCGCTCCCAGATCGATGGCGAGGCCAATGTGGCTCCCGCAGCCCTCTCGTGCCCGCTTGAGGGCCGCTTCACTGACCGGACGATAGAGATTCGAGAGCCTCCGAAGACGTTCGGCCGCGGGGCCTTGGTCTCCAAAGGTATACCGGGACTTATCCTCTTGCTGATCTGCCATAGCGCCGCTTTAGCACCACCGCCCCCTCCAGGTGAAATAACGGACCGCGGTCCGGGAAGCGTCGGCGGAATCCTCCGCAATGCTCTCGCGACACTCAGTACTCTTCGCGTTGGGCCCGCACCATGTCGCGGATCGCCTCGATGACGATCTCCGGTTGCTGGATCTGAATCAGGTGCCCGCTCTTCTCGGCAACCCGCCGCTCGCCAACGGACGAGAGTCCGGAGAGTTCTTCCTGCATTTCATCCCAGGCCGCCCGCTGCGCCCGGGCTTCGGCCAGGGAGACACCCAACTCCTCGGCAGCATAAGGCTCGATCCCTTGAGAAAGGACGATCAATGGCTAATCACCGAGCGAACGGGGCGGACGCGGCTGGGCGAGTGCTTGCTGGAAACTCACCATCTCGTAGTAGAGGGCACTGCATGCGTGGGACTGATTGGCATTGGCCTTGATCGGCCCTTCGACGGCTGAGGGAATATCGACCTGCCAGAACATCTCGATGGTTTCATCCACGACCCCGAGGGCACGAATCAGACCGAGGGGCTGCAAGTAGCTGCAGACCGCGAGCGGTGTTGCCAACTCCAATGGGTCTTCCCCCTCAGCCGGAAGCCTTCGCCCCTGTTCTTCGTGGGATGAATCTACCAACACCATACCGACCACGCCTTCCGGATAAGTCGCAAAGTACTCGCGGACGTAGATCCCTCCGGCAGACATCCCCACCAGAATCCAGGGAGCCTGGATTTGGGCGACTTCGATCAGGCGATGCAATCGCTGCGCCACCTCGACCGGACCCGCGGTCTCTTTCAGAGGTTCACTCCAATCGATCCCGGGGCGGTCATAGGCACATACCCGCGTGAAGGAGGCGATCTCGTCCTGCACCAGAGCCCAGCTGGTCGAGCCCGTGGTAAGCCCGGACTCCAGCAGAACCACGGGGCTACCCTGCCCCCGGCAGTCCAGATGAAGATCGAGACCATCGACCGAAACCATCTCGCCGGGTGGCGGGTAGGCCGTTCGCTCGGCTGCGCTCCGGACCTCCTGATAGGCCACACCACTCCCGATCAAGAGAGCAAGAACCACCGCGCCATAGCTGAAAAATTTCTTCAATCTTCCAAACCCCTCCCCGACGTCGATCCCTTTTCCCTGAACCGGGCCAGGCAAGCAACCTTGCGAGAATGGGTCGGCGACGCACCGCACGCTAGACATGCGCCCGAGCACTTGATTCACTCAACGCATGCCGACACCAGAGTACACGGACTTGGTCCGCAGGCAGCGCGAGGAAATTCCCGGGCTTTATGGCAACGTCGACTTCTCGACCGTACCCGAACGCCTGGACACCCAAGCCACATTGGACGACGAGCGATTCGAGAAGCTTCGGTCCCTGGTGGCACCGGTCTTCGACCAGCCCGAACTGCTCGAGCGCGTCCGCAACTCGACGATGACCGGCGATCGTGTCGCCGACGCCTATGCGGCGCTCATCCCCCAATATGGCTTTCCCGCGTTGATCCGGATGCTCGATGCGGCCTGCGAACGTGGCGTGGAGAACGTCGAGGATGCTCCGCCCGAACTCGTCGCGTTCATTCGCGCGATGGAAAACACTCCCGAGTGGGTCGATATGGATCTGGTCAAAGCCGGTGCACGCGACGAGCGAATCCCGATGGCCTCAGGAACACCCTTTGCGATCCGCGGCGCCTTTCTTGCAACCTTTCTCAACAAATACGCCGCCCTGCCCATGACGATGACGGGCACTCTGTCCGACGAAGCATCGGCCAAGCGCGTCTTCGAGACCGCGAGTTTCTTTACCGCCACGACGTTGCCCGGTGCACTGGACCGCCATGGCAAGGGCTTTCAGGCCGCAGCCAAAGTCCGTTTGATGCACTCGATGGTGCGCTTTCATCTCCTCAGTTCGGGCAAATGGGATGTGGGCACCTACGGCATCCCGATCCCCCAGGTCGACCAGATGCCGGCGGGCACCATCGGCACGTTCCTGATGTCCGCCCGGCTGCTGCGCAAGGGCGTCACGGAGTTCACTGAAGCCCAGAGGGCGACTGTGGAATTGTCCCGGTATCGCTGCTTCCTGCTCGGACTTCCGCAGGACCTGCTCGGTGAAACCCCCCGGGAAATCATCGATCTTCTGATGGCTCGCCATGTCACACTCCGCGAGGCCTACGACGACGAAACCTGCGGCACCCTGGTGCGCGGAACCATGGAGGCGAATCTTTTTGACCGCTCTTCGCTTCGCGGAAAGCTGCACAGCTGGCTCGAAAACGGCTTTTCCCGCTTCGTGCTCATCAACAGCTTCCTGAGTGGCGACGCGACACAGGCCAAGGCAATGGGCATTACGTTCAGCCGAACCGAGAAGTTGGCAGCCGCAATTGCCGCCGGCGTGATCAGTAGCAACGCGGCCTTCTACCGATTGGGACTGAAGGTCCCCGGACTGTCTTCGTGGATCGACCGCCGGCTCAATGCCAAGATTGCCCGGCTTCTGGACACATATGGCCATGCCGACTTCGTGACAGACCCGGGAAGATACAAGGTGAACACCTAAGCCTGGTGGCGCACAGAAATGACTCGCAACTCGGGCCAATAAAGGGAAAGACTACCTCTTGATGTCGCCTGACAACCGTCACCCGTCCAAAACTGCACGCGCCAAGGCCATGCTGGTAAACAGCCTCTTGCTGGTTTGGGTCCTCGATGGCGCACTTGCCGTCGCCGACACCGCATTTGTTCTGGCCGCCGGATATTACGCGCTGAGTCTCGTTTCAGGCGCAATAGACTTTATTTTTCTCGGACTGGCAGCGACCTTGATCTCGGCAATGCTCTGGCCCCGTGGTCTACCCCGGCGCACCCTCGGTTGGATGTTTGGGGCGGCAATCCTGCTGCAGGCAGCAACCAGTTTTTTCCTGACGGAAACCGATCCCGAAACGCTCACCCTTGAGTCCGTGATCTACACGCCCTACGACGATGCACTCCCCATCCTTGTTGCCAGTTCTGTCTTTCTGATGATCGGAATCGTGGGGTATCGAACCCTGCGCCGCCAATGTGGCATCACCGGGTACTATCTGGACGCGCGATCGCTTGCGAAAGCCGAGATGTCCGGGCGAAACCTTCTTGAAATATTGGCAGATACACAGCAGAGCAAGCTCGCCTACCTCGCAAAGGCGTTCCTGATCGACGTCGCCCCGATATTTCCTTTGATCTTTACGGTCGGGATTCTGGACATGATCTTTGTCGACATCGTCTCCGAAGAAAGTCGCTACGAGGATATGTCTCCGGCCGCGATCATCACTACCTTGCTCGTCATCGCACCCGTTCTGGAAACAATCGTCCTCTGGTTTGTCATTTTCGTGTTTCAAAAAATCACCGGGGGACGCGAGGTGGCGTCGGCGGGGTTGGCAGGTGTGACGATCGGTCTGGCACATCTGCTCAACGATCAGTCCGTGGGCTATCTGATCCTGTGCCTGGCGATTTGCTGGTCTTTTTTCGTTCAGGCTCTGGTGTTTCTCGCGTGGGCAAAACAGGCCCGTTGGAAAGCTCTCGTGATGGTGGCGATCCTGCATGCACTGCACAATACCGGGCCTGCGTTGCTGGCCGTATCGGATCCGGAACCGCCCCGGCCTCACGAGTCAACCGAGCCCGTCATGGTTCAGAACAATTCCCCGACAGAACCGCGATGGGCCATGCGGCAAAACCCTCTCCCGTCAGATTTCACCACCGCTGCGGGAGACTCGCTCTCCGTGCGTTCGAGACATCGAGTTGGCTGTGATGCCATGCAACAGGACACTCAAGAGGATCGTTGCACCCACCGTGGGAACCAACACACCCGCACCTGAGAGCTCCTTGTCGTGAACTAGAACGACAAACACAATACTGGCCAAACCACGCGGTCCGAACCAACCCATGAACAATCGCGTATCCCACCGCAGCTTCATCCTCTCAGGCCAATGGCTTCTGGTCGGACTTTCGCTTCATGCGATACGCAACGAGGAACGGGAGCAGGAGCAACATCGTCAACAAGACCACCACCGCGGCATCCCGGTATTGCAGGAATAAATTGAGGACAATTTGTTGGCGGGGGTTATAGCCCGTGGCTAGCTCGAGGACGCGATTCTCGTCTCGGTACTGCTGATAACGCGACAACATTCGTTGAAAGCGACGTGGCTCTAACGCGGCCAGATCGGCTGTCTCGCCCGGATCTGTGACAATGTTGAAAAGGCGCCATTGGGCATCGCCGACCGGCGGCTGATTGATCACCAATTTGTAGTCGCCCTCGAACAAAACACCGTGACCGGCCAACTCGTAGCCAATCGCATCGCCCGCGCCATAGACTCGGTCCGCGGAACCCGAAAGAATCGGCGTCAGATCTCGCCCGGTCATGGCCTCGACCGGTCGCCCCCCATAGCGCTCCTCAGGCGGCAAGACGCCGGTCAGAGACAAGATGGTCGGGGTGATATCGGTGACCCAGGCGAAGGCCGCCGTGAGGGACTGGCCGGGGCCAAGAGGTTCTCCGGCAATGATCAAAGGCACGCGCAGCCCGCCCTCGCCCGCATAAAACTTGTAGTACGCGAGAGGACTGGCCGAGGCGCTGCCGAAGCTGGGGCCGATCATGCTGAAGCTGCCTTTCAATCCCAAGTTCTCATAGTCCAGGTTGTAGCCCATGTTCTCGGGCCCCACTCGCTCCCGAAACGCTCTGGGCTCCGCCGAGCCGCTGGCTTCACTCCCGTTATCCGAGGTGAAAATGAAAATGGTATTTTCGTATTGCCCGCTTGCCTTGAGGAACTCGACCAGGCGACCGATATGGAAATCCATGGCCTCGATCATGCCGGCATACACGGCCATTCGTTTTGCCTGATACCGCTTTTCCTCGGGGCTGAGCGCGTCCCACTCGCCGGTGCTCTCCATCCGCACCATCGGCGTATCTTCCGGAACGATGCCGAGGTCTTCTGCCCGTTGCTTGCGCTGCTCGCGCAAGGCATCCCAACCCGAATCGTAGACGCCCATATAACGATCGATGAATTGCTGGGGGGCTTGCACCGGCGAGTGCACCGCCATGAATGGCAAGTAGGCAAAAAATGGCTCGCCGTCCTGCAGATTGCTGCCGATGAATTCGATCATGCTGTCGACCAGAAAGCGTGAAGAATAGAAATCCTCCGGCAGGGAAAACCGCTCGCCATCAGCAAACCAATTCGCCTGATCATAGATGGGAAGGTAGGGCCGCTGTTCCCAATGATCCGCGCCTGAATCCATCATCGCGACGGTGCGCTCAAAGCCGCGACGGCTCGGCCGCTTATTTGGCTCCATGCCCAAATGCCATTTTCCAGCCATATAGGTGTGGTAGCCCGCGTCCTCCAGAAGCGTCGCCACCGTCACAACGTCATCGCCGAGCACCCCTTGATAGTTTTCGTGACGTCGCTGCGCGGGCGACAGCATTTCGGGAATATTGGGCACCCCGGCCAGATGACTGTCGACGCCGGTGAGCAGCATCGCTCTTGCCGGCGCGCAGTTCGCGGCCGTGTGGTAGTTCGTAAAACTCGTGCCCTGGGCGGCCAAGGCATCCAGCGCTGGCGTATGAACCTCGCTGCCGTACGACGCGATATCCGTGTAGCCGAGATCATCGGCCAGAATAAACACGATATTCGGGCGGGCGGATTCAGCTCCCTGTGCCGGCATGCTGAAAAAGACAAGGACTAGAGCAGAGCAAAACAACCCCTGCGGCAACAAACGTCGTCCCATCCGTTCAAGCCTCTTTCGGCAGACGACGAGAGGCAAAAAACAAAAGCAGCGCCACCACCACCTCGACCCGGATCGGACCGACCGCAAGGGTGGCGTCGTGCAACAGCCAGGCGATGATGCGACCGATCGCCGTGATCGTCAGCATCATGATGGGTGGGTAGTACCAGGTGCGGCGTTCCGTGATCAGAGCAATCAGCACGAAACTGCCCATGGCCATAAAGAAGCTCGCAAGATCCCCCACGAGCGTGCTCAACCCAAGCCCCTCCGCCACGGGCAGACCGACAGCCGGTGCAATTTCACCCGGGACGACCAGCCAGCGCACACCGTTGAACAAAAACAGGGTCCCGGCCAAACCCAGCACGATCTTGAGCGCCGTATTGATCAAGTCGCCGGCCTTTCGGCAAGGACCTGCATCATCTGATGCGCGGTTTCACTGCTGGAGTTCTGGTTTTGTCCCGTCACGAAACGGCGTTCCTCATCCACAACCGTGTGCGTGGCAAAGACATCGCGAAACGCACTGCGGCTTTCGTATCGAGCACCGGCCTTGCGCAATTCTGTTTCCGGGTGCTGCGGGGTAATTTCAATGTTGAGCTCCTGGATCTGCTTGTCGCTGACCCCGGTCATGCGACGACCCGCGATCAACAAATTACCATCGCGGTCTTTCGCCTTGATCAAGCCCAGCACCCCGTGGCAAACGCCGCCGATCACCGGCTTGCCTTCGGCGTAGTAGGCACTGCTGATCTTCTCCGCCAGCACCGGGGAATAGCCGAGGTCGTAGGCCGCCCCCCATCCTCCGGAAAGGAAAATGATGTCGTAGTCGCCGAAATCAAGATCATCGATCTTGATCGAGTTCTCGACCTTGGCCTGAAAGATGGCATCCTGCTGGAACCGTCTGGTCTCGGGCGTAGACGCCGTCCGCGAAAGGGAACTCGGGGCAACCGGGATCTTGCCTCCGTCGATGCTCGCCACATCCACCTGCATTCCACCATCAAGAAAGACGTAATAGGGGTGCGTCATTTCAGAGGCTACAACTCCCGTGGGCGGACCCTCCGTTTCGCCGGGAGCGGCCAGAACATCATGACTGGTGGTAATCACCAGCGCGCGTTTGCCCGGCAGGTCGAAGCTGGGGCCCGTATACTCCGGATGCATTCCCAACTTGTGCAGAATTTGTGGCAGGAGCAGCACAAAAACACCCGCCACCCCCAGTCCAATCGCAAGCCCTACCAAAAGTTTTTTCATCATAGCATTCTACCTTTCTTGCGGCTTCAACGAGCCGCCGGCCGATCCTTCAAGTCACGGACGGAAAAGAGCGCGCAGGCGGTAGCCATATTCGCTACCGCACGGCCAAGATCTCCCGGATTCAATTCAGGCAAGCTCTTCTCGAGCAACCCGTTCAACGTGCCGGCGTCTCCCGGCCCAAGATCTCCGTCCATAACCGCCTTGCCGATGGCGACGGCAGCCTGCTCGAGCAGCACTCTTGTCTGTCGAAGATCCGCATCCAGCGCTGCGGCCTGCGTGGTCGGGTCAAGCGTGCTCGCATTGGCACCGCGAGCCTCGGCCGCGCAAATGGCATCCCGTGCCAGCAGATCGAGTCGGACGGGTTTATAGCGCGCGATGCCTCCGGTCAGGTCCGGGGTCAACTCCGGATACATGGCCTTGCCGACAGCCCGCCGGATCGGTGAGTGCGCCACATAGATACTGCCATCCGGAGCTACCGTGCTCATCGCCAGAGAGTCCTCCCGGCCTTCGGCAAAGTAGCGCAACTCTCCGGTTTCCCGATCCAGCAGACCCATGCCTACGTGCAGCATCAGGTTGAATCCGAACAACGACTTGCCACCGCCAATCCCGACGACGACGCCATTGGCTGTAACGGTCGCGGTCAACGTATTGGATTGCCGATCCACGTTGGCGTAGCCATCGAAGCCGTTGAGCCTGGCTGTCCAGGCACGAGAACCACTATCCCCCCGGTCGATCAGCTTGATCACGTCATTGCGGGTGACCGCGTAGAGTTCATGGTTGTCGGAGGCCACCGAGATCGAGCCCACCAACGGCTCTTCCACATCAAGCCGCCAGATCTCGTTCAATTCGCTGTCCAAAGCGATCACATGCCCCAGGTTGTCGGACACATAGACCCGTCGGCCATCGGCGCTCAGCGCCGGGGTCGACCCCGTACCGCCCTGAAAGGTGGCGCGATTCAGGATTCGGAATTCCAGGCCACCGTCATCACCCTCCACCAGGGCCAGTGCGTAGATGGCTCCGATTTCGGATCGCCCATCCTCGGTGCCATCTTCTGCATCTTCCGCGGTGGCCGCGATATAGATCCGGCCACTGTCAGGGGCGATGCTGAAATAATTGGTCACAATACCACCGCCGCCATAAATATAATTCACCGCCGACGAGAACAGGCTCAAACCACCCTCGGTTTTGCCGAAAGCCGCATCCATCAATGGATCGACTCGCTTGGTCACAAAGCCGGGAATCTTGGCGCCTGTGCCACTGATGGCCGGCGCGCCG
>CBFHUR010000057.1:0-5083 GCA_965658895.1 Binatia bacterium | reverse complement strand
CGGGATCTGGCCGAGAGGGGTTTTCAACGCGCCGGTCTTTCGGTCGAAGGCAAATAATTCTCCAGCCTTGGAAACCGTAATCAACGAGTCGGTCGCCGGATGATAATTGAAACTATGCAAGGCCGAGCTGGGGTTCTTTCCGGGCACCCGCGGAGGAAGCTCCAAGCCGGTGGGACTGCTCCAGACCACCGAACCATCCGGCCGCAGCGCCATGGCCCGGGTGTAGCTGACGACGTACAGGATCTGGGATCCCGGGTCATCCGGGTCGTTGAGCACAAAAGCCGGACTCATCGTCTCGCGATCGCTCTGGCTGGGGATGGCCCAACGGCGTTCGCCCGTATCCGCATCAAGAGAGACCACGGCCACTCGATCCCCATGATAGAATCGGGGGCTGAAATAGAGATTGCCCTCGTTATCAAATGTAGGACCATTGCCCACGAAGTAGGACGGCTCAGCCACCCAATCCGGGGCAAACATCGGGGCGGCCACGCCCCAGACGTGATCCGAATTGACCACACCTACGTGGATGGCGTGGAAGGTGGTCGGTTCGGGAATGACATCGAAACCATGGGCACCCGCAGCACGCGCCCCCGATGGCTTCCAGTTGGTTTTCGCAGGGGGGCCGAAAACTTTCGGATGATGCGGACCTCCATGATCGAAAAAGACTTCCCATACGACGAAACCAATGGCTCCGATCAACAAGAGCCCGACAATTTTCCCGAGTTTCTTCGTCAACGCACGTACCTTCGTGTCCTGCAGATTTTGGAATGAGCCTCGACGGCTCAGAGAATCTCGAGCCTCGGGCCATCGAGAAGACCGGCGAGCGGCTCGTGAACCAACCCCGGCCCATACGAGGCCGGAGTGCACCGATCAAAAATCACCACTAAGGATCCGGTGTTGCCGCGGGCGGTTGCTTCATCGTCTCGAGCCAACCGCCGACGAGTGACGCCACTCGATCGTCGAGCTCCTCGACATCCGCGCCAACCCGCTTGGCGTAGGGTTCGCGGAAAATCCGGTAGCCACGAAGCATCGCCGAAAGCGCGACCTGCAATGCCTCGAGATCGTGGCCGGGGTCAATATCCCCGTTGACGACGTCCTGCTTCAGGCCCCTGAGCGCGGCCTCATAGGCCGGCATGGGGTCCACACTTTCGTCCCCGTCCATCACGAGCAAGGCGCGTAGTTTGCTGTCCTCAAAGCTATCACCTCGAAATTGACCCGTGCGCCGCTTGACAAAAGGGAGCCCCCCGAAGTCAGCATCGAGATGTTTTCGGATCGCCCTGAAACGACGGGCGATCGCCTCGCGGAGCAATTCCTGCCTGGAGCCGAAGTAGTGATAAATATTGCCACGATTGACCCCGGCGGCCGCGGCAACTTCCCGGAGATTCAGGCCCGCGAGAATCCCGTTGCGCTTGATCAACTCAAGAGCAGCCTCAATCAATCGCCGCTCAGTTTCGGCGCGACCCTGATTTGCCTTCGGTGACGGCTGCGTCTGGCCCTTTCCCCCGGCCGTCGACGGTAATTCGGAAATATCTGACATGTTTGACATCAACTTTAGCATAATGCTAACGCCTTAGCAATATGCTAAACTCGAGAACTCGCTTTCTTCGCCGGGCTTCAGGCGCAATCAGCACACCTGCCCCCTTGGTTCAGGGATGCCGAAAGGTGTTGCTGGCAGCACTGATATTGGTCCCGGGAAGCACGGACCTGGCACAGGCGCAGATCGAAGCACCCTCCGCCTACGAAGAGCTCATCGAATCGCCAACTGACGTCGGCGGTGTGGCAACCGAGGCCGATGCCGAAGTCGCGCAGGCGGCAGCAGGCGACGAGTCCGGCCTCTCACCTTCCACTCGGGGCCAAATCGAGGAAATCGTCGTTCAGGCAAGAAAACGCGAAGAGTTCCTCGAGGACACACCTGTGTCCATCACCGCGATGAGCGAGAACCTCCTGCGCGAAGCCAACGTGACGCGAATCGACCAGATCGAGAACCTCGTCCCGAACATCACGATCGCCTCGGGCCAGAACTCTGCACAAATCCGCATCCGTGGCGTCGGCACCGCTTCAGCGGGCGTGGCGTTCGATCCCGGCGTCGGTATGTACGTGGACGGTGTTTTCCTTCCGCGCGCGCAAGCCGCGGTCTTCGACACCCTCGACATTGCCGGCGTCGAAGTCCTGCGTGGACCACAGGGAACTCTGTTCGGCAAAAACACGATCGGAGGCGCCGTGAATATCACCACACGCAAGCCGGACGAACAACTCGAGGGCTTCCAGATGGTGCGCGTCGGCAACCAGGGCATTGTCAACACCCGCAGCATGATCAACATCCCGGTCGATATCGGCTGGTTCGAGGACAAGCTGTTCACGCGTCTTGCTTTCGCATCGCAAAATCGCGGCGGCTATGCGACCAATCCCTATCTCGGCCTCGATGATCTGGGCCGCCAGAACAGCCTTACGTTTCTGGGCTCGTTTCGATTCCTGCCAACAGACGCTCTCACGATCGACATGACAGGGACCTGGTGGAAATCCCACGGCCAGGGCGGGATCGGCCAATGTGCCATTGCCCAGGAGACGAACATCGGGAATTTCCAGCCCGGCTTCTATGACGCCTGTCGCGAGTCTCGACCGTATAGACGTCCCATGAACGTCAATCAGGTCCAAAGCGCGACCAGCTACGGCACCTGGGGAACGATTCAATACGACGTCGGGGATACCGGCTGGGTGGAAGATATCGTCCTGAAGTCCATTACCTCCTGGCGCCAGCAGACGACTGCATCCGCAATCGACCTCGACGCCACGCCCTTTCCCATGGTCTCGCTGACGAGCCGGGGGGGGCCCGATCCAACCAAGGGCGATCCCGGCGACTCCGAACAAATCCAGCAAGAATTCCAGATCAACGGGACAACCTGGGACGGCCGTATCAACTTCGTCGGCGGTTTCTTTGCCTTCTGGGAGAATGCCCAGCGGCCGTCCGTCACCAATGTCGGGATCCCGGTGGTCACATCGGCCACTCTGAACAACCTCGAGACCGAGAACTTTACCTGGGCGTTCTTCAGCCAGGCCACGGCCGCGCTCACCGAGTGGGCGAGCCTGACGGCAGGGCTGCGCTACTCATCCGACCGAAAACAGGCCACACAGATCAACACCAACCTGCTGGCAGACCCTCCTGCAGTTGTATTCGATGGATCCGGCGACAAAACGTTCGACGCATGGAGTCCGATGGCGAGCATTGCCTTGACCGCACCCGAGGAGTGGTTCGACGATATCCGCCTGGACCATTTGATGGGCTACTTCACCTACTCTCAGGGCTTCAAGGGAGGCGGTTTCAACGCAACCATCAATCCCAGCGCCGGAGGGAATCAGCTCGCGCCCTTCGAGCCCGAGACTCTCGACAACTTCGAGATCGGCATGAAGTCCATCGCCTTTGACCGCCGACTGACACTGAACGTGTCCTTGTTCTACGGCAAATACGACAACATTCAGCGCCGGGTGACCGAAACCATTTTCGACGACGAAGGACTGATCGAGGAAATCCTCACCCTCACCCTGAACGCCGCGGAAGCAACCACCCGCGGCGCCGAGCTTGAGGTGACGGCCATGCCCCTGCCCGGCCTGGTGCTGTCCGGCAATATCGGTCTTCTTGACGCGCGCTATACCAGCTTCCCGGGAGCCGTGAGCAATTTGGATGGCAAGGAGATCAACAAATCAGGCCAGAAGCTCGAAGGAGTCCCCAGCTTTCAATCCTTTCTCTCGGCACAATATTCCTTCCCGCTGGAGCTGGGCCAACGGGACTGGCTGCGAGGCTGGCTTACGACTCGCGCGCAATGGAGCTATCAGAGCGACAACTATGTGCTGGGGCCCGAGGTGCCGGAAGCCAGACATCCAGGCCGCAACAACCTCGGCGCTCGGGTCTCCTACGACTTCTTCGACGATAGCGCTCAAGTCGCCCTCTGGGGCGAGAATCTGACCGATACCCGCGTGCCGGCCGGCAGCGTCTTCAGTCTTGCCAATTCCGTCGGCGTCATTACTCGGAACTTCACCATCCCGCGCACCTTTGGTGCCGAGCTTTCCTACCGATTCTGAGGCGCAGCCACGGAACCAATGGAAACACCGGGTTCGAGCGCCCGGGATCGGGGTCCCCGATCAAGGCCCCCGAATCGAAGCCTCGGAAAGAAATCATTGATGCTAAGGAAGTTTTTTCTTGGGACGATCGGCCTGATCGCGATTGCCGTGGTCGTCGGGTGGTTCACCTTCGGCCAGAGCACCTACAAAAGGATGCAACGGGTGGGCGCCGAAAATCTGGCGGCCGACTACGCGCTTCAGGATGATTCCAGAGTCCCGAAGCCGGAGCCCCAGCCAAGGGTCATCCAACCGCGCAACTATCTCAAGAACGTGTACTGGGGCGACACCCATGTCCATACCCACGAAAGCTTCGATGCAAAGCTCATGGGAACAACCGTGACCGTCGAGGACGCCTATCGCTTCGCAAAGGGCGAAGCCCTTCTCAGCACGGGCGGCGAGACCATGCAGCTCGCACGCCCGCTCGACTTCGTTGCGATCACCGACCATGCCGAGGGCTTCGGTGTGAGCACGCGCTGTGACGAAACAGACCTCACCTGGTTCGAATCGATCAACTGCTACCTTCTCGAGACACCGAACCCAATGGCCTTCCTGCTGCTGCGGACCATGGTCAGCCTGACCAAATCAGACGTCGAGAAGAATCTCGACGCTCCGGCGGGCGTGTACCAACCCGAGGTGCGCACCGCGAAGGGGCGCGGTTCGTGGCCGATCTGTGCTCGCGGCGAAGGCGGTGTGCTGCGCTGCGAGCAGGATGCCCGCAGCGATTGGGCACGATATATAGCGCTGGCCGATGCCGAGAACGAGCCGGGCGTATTCACCACATTTGCGGCCTACGAATACTCCCCGACCCTGCCCGACGCCGGAAAAATGCACCGCAATGTTCTGTTTAACGGATCCGATCTTCCGGAATTCGCGATCTCGTCGCTCGAGGTATCCAACGCAATCGACCTCTGGCAAGGCCTCGAAGAGACCTGCACGGGGAAATGTGACTTTCTCACGATTCCTCACA
>CBFHUR010000056.1:0-17074 GCA_965658895.1 Binatia bacterium | reverse complement strand
CGGCTTCGGCAAAGGCGGTGGCATCGACATTCGAGACAAAATCAAAACTGATCGAGCGGTCGCTGAAGGATTTGAGGGCCTCGTAGGCCATCGCCGGCCCGAGGTCCGAGCCCCCGATGCCGATATTGACGACATGGCGAATCTTTTTCCCGGTATGCCCCTGCCAGCTTCCGCTGCGAATCTTGTCGGCAAAACCGGCCATCTGGTCGAGCACCGCATGGACGGCAGGGACGATATTTTCGCCATCGACCTCGATCACGGCGTCTCGAGGTGCCCGCAGGGCCACGTGCAGCACCGCTCGATTTTCCGTGATGTTGATCTTCTCTCCGGAAAACATGGCCTCGATCCGCGCGCTCAGGTCCATCTTCCGGGCCAGCGCCTGCAATAAATCGAGAGTTTCGCTGGTCAGGCGGTTTTTCGAAAAGTCGACAAAGAGGTCGAGGACTTCGAGGTTCATTGTCTCACCACGAGTCGGGTCGGCAGCGAACATCTCGCGCAAATGGATGTCGGCAAGCTCTTTCTGATGTTTTTCAAGGGCTTTCCACTGATCCAATGCAGTGAGGCGGGGCGAGTGGGACATTTTCCGAATTCCTTTCCGGCGGAAACGACAGCTGGGTTCGGCGGGAGAATATCTGCTGCGCGAGGATAGACAAGGGCCGGCTCTGGCGCCCGTCGCTGGATTCCGATTGATTAAGCTCCATGCGTGAGCGCGCCGCACAGGAAATTGCCCTGATCCGGGCCTTTGAGGAAGCCGACCCGGAGGGTCTGCTGCTGCGGTTGCGTGCGCGGCGTCTGGCAACCAACGAAGCGCGGGCCGGCGGCGGTGCCGCGCTGGTGCAGGCCTCGCGTCGCGCGGCGGTCCTCTCGGAGGCATTGACCTCCAGGATCCCGGGTATTCCCGGGATCCTGCGCCTGACGCGCGTTTCCAGTGCGATTTTTGTCCCGGTGGGGGTTCTCGCCCTGTTCTCCGGCCTGATGACCAATGTGTCCGGGGCCGAGCAGACCATCAGTTTGTTGGCGTTTCCGCTTCTCGGGCTGATTCTCTGGAACTTTCTGGTCTATCTGGCGTTGCTGGTCTCGGTCTTCCGTCCCCGTCGCGGTGCCGGCGGAGAGGAGGGCCGCGCAGACGATCGGCCTCGATCTTCGCTCTGGTTCGCGTGGTTGGGGGAGTGGGCGTGTGCGCGGCTCAAGACGCCGGATCCCGATGCCATGGGGATTGTCGGGCGGGCCTTGCCGGCCTTCCTGCGCGCCTGGTCCGATGAATATACCCCGGTGGCCACCATGCGTATCCGAGCGGTTCTCCACGCGGGCGCGGCGTTGACGGTCGCCGGCGCGGTGGGTGGGATGTATTTGCGTGGGTTGGCCCTCGCCTACCGGGCCACCTGGGAGAGCACCTTTTTGGACCCGAGCACGGTGCAGGGGCTATTGGAAATTGTGCTGAGCCCGGCGGCCTGGATCCTCGGAATTTCCTTGCCGGATGCGGCCGCTCTCGAACAGATGCGCCTTCCCGGCGGGGCGGTGACCGCGGCCCCGTGGATTCATCTCTGGGCTCTCACGGCTGCATTGACGGTGGTATTGCCGCGCTTGCTTCTTCTCGCGGGAAGTCTCTGGGTCGTGCAACGGCGCACCCGGGCGCTGCCGGCCGATCCTCTGGCGGGCTCTTTTCGGGCTCTGCGGGATGCCCGGGAGGGGGCGGGTTCTTTTGCCGAGATTTTCCCCTACAGCTACCATCCGGCGCAAAAAGAGCGCGATGCAGCCTTGGAACTCGCCGTCGAAGTTGCCGGCCATGGGGTTTCCGCCCGGATTCAGGAGCCGATTCTCTACGGTGGTGGTACCCCCCTGCAGACCGATGGCGCGACCCCTGACCTTTGGATCGTGGTCTTCTCTCTGGCACAATCCCCGGAGCGAGAGGTCCATGGGGAATTTCTGACTCATATGCTCTCGCTGGCAGAAGGCCGCGGGGTTCTGGCGATCGTGGATCGTTCACCGTGGCGAAGACGCTTCGATAGGACCGAGGAGGATCGTGCGCTAGAACGTGAGAGGACTTGGGACCGAGTGATCCGGGAGATTGGCCTGACCGCGGTTCACCTCGACCTGAGCGAGGAATTGCGACCCGAACAGGTGGCCGCCGCGGAAAAGGCGGTCGCACGGGATGAGCAAGGGATATGAGCAAGCGATGAGTACGGTAACTCTGAGTCTGATTTCGCATACGAATGTGGGGAAGACGACACTGGCGCGGACAATCCTGCGCCGGGATATCGGTGAGGTGCTCGATCAGGCTCACGTCACCGAGGAGTCCGAGGGCTTTGACCTTGTCGCCGACGGCGACGACGCCTTGCGCCTTTGGGATACCCCGGGCCTCGGGGACTCGGCGCGCCTGATGGACCGGCTCAAGCATCAGGGCAACCCTCTGGGATGGTTCCTGCACCAGATCTGGGATCGCTATCGGGATCGCCCGCTCTACTCGAGCCAGCAGGCGGTGCGCAACATTCGCGCCGAGGCCGATGTGATTCTCTACCTGGTCAATGCTTCGGAAGATCCCGAGGACGCGGGTTATGTGGCCTATGAGATGGAACTCCTCGGCTGGATGGACAAGCCGGTGATGGTTTTGCTCAACCAGACCGGCGTCGGCAAGGAAGAAGAGCGCGTCGAGGTCTGGCGCGAGGCGCTTGCCCGTTGGCCGGTCGTGCAGGACTTTCTCCCGCTCGATGCGTTTACACGCTGTTGGGTGCAGGAAGGGATCCTTCTCGAGCGCGTGTCGCGACTGCTCTCCGAGGCGCGCCAGCCGGTCATGCGATCGTTGCAATCGGTATGGCAGGACCGGAATCTGCGGGTCTTCGCGCAGTCCTCGCGAGCGGTGAGCGACTATATGAAACGCGCCACTCTGGATCTGGAAAACCTCGATGCTCAGGCAGTCGGCAAGACCGAGGAACGGCGCGCAACGCGGGTGCTCTCGCAGCGTCTCGACGAGGCGACCGCGGCCTTGATGGATCAACTCATCGAGGAACATGGCCTCGAGGGCCGCTTCCAGACCGTCGCGCGCGATCGGCTGCGAGAGGACTTCGATCTGCCCGGGGCAGCGGCTCTGTCGGCCTCGAGGACCACCATTCTGGGTGCCGCGATGGGTGGTGCTGCCGGTGGTTTGGTCGCCGATGTTGCGGTCGGCGGACTGACCTTCGGCGGTGGCGCTGTCGCGGGCGCCCTGCTCGGCGCTGCCGGTGCTGCCGGGCTGCGCAAGGGATACCAATTTGTGCGCGGCGACGATGTGCAGCAGGTGCGCTGGAGTACCGAATTTCTCAAAACACTTTACCGCCAATCCATCCTTCGCTACCTCGCTGTGGCCCATTTCGGTCGCGGCCGGGGTGCGTGGCGGGAGACAGGCAACCCGGAGCGCTGGAGCGGATTGGTCGAGGCCGCTCTCGAGGGGCGTCAGGAAACGCTGGCTTCTGCGGTGGAGCAGGCGCGCGAGGATGAGGAAACCGAGGGTTTTTCCCAACTCACGAAATCGACGCTTCTCGATGTTCTCTCGGAAGGTTATCCTGAGGCGGCTCACTTCCTTCGACCGGACTCGCCTGCAGCGGAGGCTCCGACAGAAGCCCGGGAAAACCTGCCATGACGCCACTAGGAGAATTCTGTGCCGCGATCGAGCGCCAACTACGGCCTTTGTCCAAGCCGTTGGATGACGTTCTTGGCTTGATCGAGGGGCTGCCGGAGGGACTCGCTGCCCGCGCCGCGGGTGTCGAGGCTTTGAGCGATATCCGCACCCGTCTGCAGGTGATCCTGGAGAAGGCCGCCGCCCAGCAGGCTTTCATGATCGTCTTCGGCCCGCTGAAAAGTGGGAAATCGACCCTGATGAATGCGCTCGCCGGCGCCTACGTCAGCGAGGTCTCGAGCCTGCCTGCGTATCCCTGCATGGTTTTTGTCGGCGACGCGAACGAGCGCCAGCTCGAGGTTACCCGGTATGACGGGACCTCGTCAGCCTTCGATGATCTGGAACCGATGAAGCGCCTTCTCGAAGAGGCGCATCTCGATCTTTCCAAAACACTGCGGGCAGCCGAAGAGGTCGGTCGCGATCTGGACCCGGCGATTGATCTGCCCAACGCAATTCGTCGAGTCGATATCCGCATGCCCGCCGGACCGCTGGCGTCGTCGGCCGTAACACTGGTGGATACGCCCGGTCTCTACAGCCGCATGAAGTTTGGCTACGATGCGATGACGCGAGAGTTCCGGGACAAGGCCGCGAGCGCCATTTTCGTCGTGAAGACCGAGAACCTCTTTCTCGAGCAGGTCTTTGATGAGTTCTCGGATCTCCTGCGGATCTTCAGCCGCATCTTTTTGGTGGTGAATCTCGACACGTCGAAACGAGATCTCGGGCCCGCTGGCGAATTGGCCCCGAGTCTGGAGCAAATGGCTCCGGATCGGATTGTCGAAGCCTTCGAGAGTCTGGCGATGAATGCCGAGCTACGGCGCGCCTGGCAGGAGAAACGGCTGCAGATCTACCCGGTGGATCTCCAGCAGGCCGCCAGCCGTCGCCTGAATTCTGCGCGAGCTGGGGTTTCTTCCCTGATGCCGGATGGTTTTGAGGCTTTCGAGAAGGACCTCCACCAATATCTTGGCGGACATGAGTTTCTGCAGGCCTTCATGCGGGATACGACGCGCCAGGCAACCAGCCTTCTCGAAGACCTCACCGCGATTGTGCAGGACGGGCCGATTGCCCAGCTCAAGCAGGCCGCGGTATCTCTGGAGGAGGCGCGCAGGCTGGCTGAACAGCAAGCGGAATCGGCCGAGCGTCTGGTCGGGCATGATTGGGAAAAGGCATTTGCCGAGGTTCGCGATGAGGTCCGGCGTCTGGTGGGCGAACAGACGGCTGCGATCGGGCCCGAATCGATCCGCCGCGCCGAAGGCGCGGTAGATCGCTGGTTTGGAAACAATCAGAGTCTGGCCGATCTGATGCGTCTCGATATTTCCGAAATCGTCGCGGATTCGCGAAAGCAGACCGTGACGATTGCCGCAGACGTGAGTCGAGAGGTTCTGGGAAGCGACGTATCCGGCGCTCTCCTGCGCTCGGATTGTCGTGAGGCTTACGCGCTGGACCTTCCTTTGGCCGAGATCGCTCGGCATGCTCTGGCGGGAGTCTCCGAGCCGACAATCGCAATCGATCTGACCCCCTGGGTTCCGCTGGGGATTCTTCCGGTGAAACGCTCCTTATGGGATTGGGTTCTGCTGCGCAGCAATGCCTCGGTGCGACGGCATCTTCTCGGTCCCGAGGATCTGCCATCCCGCCCAGTGCCTGCCGTGACAAAAAAGCGTCGCCTCGCCGCCGCTCGCCCGGTTCTTCTGCAGGCGATGCGTCAGCGGTTGCTCTGCATTGCCGAAGAATCTCTGGGACGGGCGTCCAACGAAGTTTTCGGACGACATGTGGCGGCGGTTTGTCGAGCCCTGCGAGACCACCTCCAGGAGCGCTCGCTTCTGGAAAAGAAGGCGGCCGCAGACGCGGAGAAGCAGGCGCTCGCCTTGTCCGAAGTTTTGACCAGAGCAGATGCTCTGGCCCTGGTCTCGCAAGCGATCTCTCCGCTGCTTGCCGAAGTCCGCGGCGAATCCGAGAGCTCGGCGATTGACTGAGTTCAGGGCGCGCCCGGCAGCGTGAGACCCGCTCCGGGCTGCAGGCGAACCCGGGTGCGGCCCAGCGGGGTATCCGGCCGATCTTCGAAGGTCACGACGACCTGATAGGCACCCGGCGGGAGGGCAGGCACCTCGACCTCGATCCCACGACCGATCTCCTCGCCCGGCCCCAGCGCCAGAGGCAGGAAGGCCTTGCTCCTGCCCTCGCTCACAATGCCACCTTTCGGGGTCTTCCATGTGATCACGACGGACCGCGGCTCGATCGGTTCGGGATGTCGAAAAACTTCCTCCGAGCGATTGGTGATGTAAATCGGGATCCATTGCTTTTGCTGCGTGATGGGATGGGCGTAGGTGAAGGTTTTTTCCGCCTGCAAATGGTTCAGGTTCTCGGAGATCTCGATCGAACCCTTGATTTTGTAGAGCGTGACTCCATCGGCCTTGCCGAGCAGCTCCAGGCGCGTCGGGTCGGCAATCAGGGGCCGCAGGCGCCGGGCCTCGTTGGTGCCGCCACGTCCCTCATGAATCGCGAGGGTGCGGAAACCGAGAGCATAAAGTGCATCGGAGGCCTTTTCGTCGGGGAGTTTTTTGGCCAGCTCCTCGATGCCGTTCTGAACATAGGTGGAAAACGAGTTGTAGCAGGCCGCGGTGGGTTGTCCGTGAAAGCCTGCGGCCGAGAGGTAGACCGGGCCGTCGGCGACTTTTCGCCAGGGTCCGAAGTACGCGGGCAGGTCCAGGACCGACCCTTCAGGGACTTTCTCGTAGAGAGCTTCCACTTCGGGGGATAATCCCGCGCTGCGAGCGTCGATCTGTGACGTTCGACCAAAAGACATTTCGGAGATCTGCGGATGGGTGACCTCCAGCAATGCCAAACCGACCAAGGTGGTGCCGAGGACGATCTTGCCGGGCCGCGGTACCCATGTCAGGAGCACAAGAACGCCATACGCGGCGAGGAAGTCGACCACGAGAAAGACGCCGACCGCGATACTCCGCAGTACGCGGATGCCGTCCATTCCAGGCAAAATGGCACGGAAGGCAAAAATCGGACTGGGGATCCCGAGTCCCGGTACGGTCGGTAACGTGCACAGGAAGATAGCGATTCCTCCGGCAATCAGCGGAAGCCGGGGGTCAACCCCATTGCGTTTTCGTGGCTGTCGGATGCGATCGCCGATGCCGATGAGCGCAAGGACGAAGGTCAGCCAGCCGATACCGGCATCACCGCCGGGCAGGTAGTCGGTTGCCCGCAGCAAGATTGTGGATTCTCGCCCCTGAAGAATACCCCAGGTTTCGCGAGCATGCAGGTAGGGAAGAAAGAGCCAGCAGGCAAAGGCGACGGTGAGGCCGCCGCAGATCGCAATCTGGGGAATCCGACTTTTGAGCCGATCGCGATACTGCCACAAGAGATCGGCTCCGTAGATTCCCCCGAGAAGAAACAACCCGAAGGTCTGATAGAAACTTTCCAGAAGCTGGAGGATCAGGATCAATGCCAGCGCGAAAGTGTCTCGCCAACGGCCCGCATAAATTACCCGGTGGGCCGCCAGCAAGGCCAGCGGGGTCCAAATATTTCCCGTGGTGAACAGGTGCGCTGGATTGGTGGCGCGCAGGGGGTGGAGTGCGAAAACAACCGCGGCCACCAGGGCGGCCGGAATACTGCGCGTCCAGTAGTAGGCCAGAATGTACATCGAGAGCCCGGCAATCCAGAGGTGCAGGAAGGTGACCAAGTTGAACGTGGTGACCGGGTTGTTCGAAAGCGCATGGGGTACGATCCCGAGCGCGGCTTCGCCGAACATATGCTCGCCGAGGGTGTAGGGCGCGGTGAGAGGATAGCAACTGCTTTTGGCTGCAAAGTTCAGCGGGTCGGCCACCATGCGAGAGGCCTTCAGCCCGATCATGCCGGAAACAGCTACCTGATCGGCGTGGTAGACCAGTTTCTCCTGGCGCGTCTCATGACGGGCCGGTTCGGGCAGACGACTGCTGATGTCGGGCAAAACAGCCCGATATACAAAGAGTGTGGCCAGCAGGAGGAGAAGCCCTGCGGCTACGTGTCTCAGTCTTTGGTCCATGATGGCACTTCGGCTTCTTTTCCCGGATCTTGAATCCCGGATTTTCTACCATATTTGTTCTCCGGAAGTGGCGATCTGCGGCCTGTTTTTTTATCCGAGGCCGTTTCCGGGCGCCCGCAAGCCGGGCGAGAGCTACCTTCTGAAGTTGCCCGAAGGGGTGTAGGGGAGGTCGAGCGTACTCACCAGGCCGGGTGCCTGGCGGCAGACTTCCGGGATCGCGTTGACCATTCGCAGGGCGCCTGCCTGCACGCCACCCATGACGTGATCGCCATCCGCGCTCGACATATGGGATTCGAGAATGACCGATGGGTTGCCGGTTACCGTGCAGCGGTGGATGCCCTGACGCCCTTCGGGCGGGTTGGGCCAATGCGGCGCGATATCGTCGCGGAGCCGGTTGACGTGTTCGGTGACAATGACCGGCCTCCCGTAGGCCATGCCCTCGACCCGAAAGTGGACCGCGGCACACGTATCCTTGGGGACATGCATCATGGGGGTGTCGAAGGCTTCTGTGGTGTAGGCCCGCTCGAAGGTCTCTTCGATATCGTCCAACTTGATCCCGACCCGGTCGGCGATCAACTGCACCATCTGGCCCCAGCCGGTCCTCAGAATCCCCGGAATGCCGAGCGGGGCATCGAACGAGGCTGGTTCTCCGAAACCGAAGGCGAATCCGGCCAGTCCCGGATCCTCGTAGGTTGCGTAGTTGAAGATTTCCTGGACCAGCACCTGCTCGATTTGATCACTGACCTGCAGGGCGGCCAGTGGTAGTACATCGCCGGAGAACCCGGGATCGATGCCATTGACAAAGAGAGTGGATTGACCCTCCTGACAGGCGGCGGCGAGAGGATCGCGAATCCCCGGGTCGGCCGATGGGGGGTGGATCAACCAGACCAGAGCCGTCGACAGCAGGTTGATGCCGCGGCGCAGCACAGCCGACATCTCGGCCACACTTTCCATCGGTCGCGGTTCGCCGTTGACCATGTAGAGGACGCAATCGGGCTCGAGGTCCAGGAGCGAATCGATGTCGTTGGTGCCGACGATCCCGGTCTTCTCCGGGAGTCGAGCAATCTCGCCTGCGTCCTTCCCGATCTTCTCCGGGCTGAAGGTATGCAGTCCCACCAATTCGAAATCAGGATGTTGAATGACGTGGCGAAGGCTCTGGTAGCCGATGTTGCCGGTACCCCATTGGACGACACGATAGCTCATCGTTGGCAGTCTCCCGTGATCTGGATCCCGCTGCGCGGCAGCGTTGCGGATATTTTCTCTCGAAATTTCACAAATGATTGGGTGGTCGTGCCGAAAACGATCGCGCGGCCAGGCCGAACGACGGTCCCGAGCATCGATTGCCCCTTTGATAGGCCAAAGCGGGCAGGATGGGAAGCCGAAGCCCCACCCCCCGGGCTGACTTGCTTCGGTCGAGGGTTTCCGGTTGTTCGGTACCTATGACAAATCAGGAATATCTTCGTCTGGCAGATACCTGTCTGGATCGGGTCGCCGATTGGCTGGAGGGCTTCGATCCCGATGAAGTCGACTACGCGACAACCGACGGAATGGTTTCTCTCGATTTCCCCGATGGAAAGCGATTTGTCCTGAATCGACAATCGGGAAACTCGCAGATGTGGCTGGCCGCGGGGGTGCGCGCCTGGCATTACGATTGGTCGCCCGAGAGCGAGTGTTGGCTGGACGATAAAGACGGACATGAGCTCTACGCTCGATTGGCAGAGGTCGTGGGGGAAAAAATCGGCCGCTCCGTGAGCTTCTAGGGGCCCCGGATTCGTCCCATGCCGGTATCCAAGAACTACGCGCCTGATCCCGCCTGGTTGTCTTTGGGGGAAGGATTCTCCGACCTCGTGGCGCCAGCGTCCTTTCCCGAGCATCGCCTTCGGTTTCGGCATCAGCCGTGGGCCACCGCGATCGGGCTGGGAGACCTCAGCTCCGAGGAGTGGGAAGCGCATTTTGCTGCATTTCAGCCGCTTCCCGAAAACCTCCCGCAACCCGCAGCCGTGCGCTACCACGGACATCAATTTCGCTCCTACAATCCGGATCTCGGGGATGGTCGAGGATTCTTGTTCGCGCAAATGCGCGATGCGCAGGGACGTCTTCTCGATCTCGGGACCAAGGGCAGCGGGCAGACCCCATGGTCGCGACAAGGCGACGGGCGGCTGACACTCAAGGGTGGCATTCGCGAGGTGCTGGCCACCGAGATGCTTGAAGCCTTGGGGGTGTATACGTCCAAGAGCCTTTCTCTTTTCGAGACGGGAGAATCCCTCTGGCGCGGGGATGAACCATCGCCCACGCGTTCGGCGGTGCTGGTGCGATTGGGACACTCGCATGTGCGTTTCGGTTGTTTCCAGCGGCTCGCGGTTTTGCAGGAGAAAGAAAACTTCTCCCGGTTGCTCGACTATGCCATCGAGCATTATGCCCCCGAGGCTGCAGCGCAGGAGGATGCACCGGTTGCCTTCCTGCGCGTCGTCCTCGAGCGCAGTGCGAGGTTATGCGCCTCGTGGATGGCGGCGGGCTTCGTTCACGGGGTCCTCAATACGGATAATATGAACGTGACCGGGGAGAGTTTTGATTACGGGCCATGGCGCTTTGCGCCGACCTATGATCTGGGCCTCACCGCGGCTTATTTCGACCATCAGGGCTTGTACGCCTATGGCCGCCAGCCCGATGCCGTATTCTGGAATCTGCAGAGGCTTGCGGAAACCTTGCTGGATGTTGCGCCCGAGGAGCCGATCCGGCAGGTACTCGACGGGTTTGCCGAAACGTTCTTTCGTGCCTATCGCGAGGCGATGTTGCTGCGGGTTGGCCTCAGGCCGCACGGCGACGATCGCGATGCCGATGTCTTGTCTTTGATGCGCGCCTTCCTCAAGGAGAGCGGCGTCGGGTACGAGAACTTCTTTTTTGATTGGTGGGGTGCTGAGGCGAGTGCCGCGCGTGCTGCGCAGGGACCGGCCGCCGCCTTTTATGATCACGCTACCTTTGCGCCGTTGCGTCGCGCCATGGAGAGTTTCGAGCCGGTCGATACCGTGCGCCTGGAGGAGGCTTATTTCAGTCGGAGCGCACCGTGCACGATGCTGATCGACGAGGTCGAAGCCTTGTGGGATCCGATCGCCGAGAACGATGATTGGACTCTTTTTGAGCAGAAGGTCGCCGAGATCCGCGACATGAGCGCAGCCTTGCAGCTCGCCAAACCCATTCCCGGGACGGCGAGCGTATGAGCGAACGCCGTCTCGGCCCGGCGGGGCGCGCGATCTATGCGTTGGGCGATATGAGCACCAACACCGCTCTGTCTACGCTCACGATGATCTATGCCACATTCTTCCTCACCCAGGTGGCCGGCTTGCGCCCGGTACTGGCCGGCGCGGTCCCGCTGGTGGGACGATTTGTGGATGCGATCAGTGATCCGCTGATCGGACGGCTCTCGGACCGTACCAATCTCGGCGGTGCCCGGCGGCGCCCTTATTTTCTGATGGGCGCGGTTCCGTTTGGATTGAGCTTCGCGATGCTCTGGACGGTTCCCGACCTCGAGAGCCAACTCGCACTATTCGTCTACTATGCCGTGCTCTATTCGTTGGTGAGCATTGCCTCGACTCTTTGCTCGGTGCCGTACCTGGCATTGATCCCCGAGATGGCCACCGATTATGACGATCGGACGTCTCTCAATACCTATCGGTCGGTGGGCGCGACTCTGGGAATTTTCTGTGCCATCGGCATGCGAGGGTTTGCCGATTCACTTGGAGGAGGTGCCGAGGGCTGGGCGTTGGCGGCGGTGATCTACGGATTCGGGATCGCTCTTCCCTGGCTATGGGTCTACCGCGTCAGTTTCGAGCGGCCGGAATTCCGCCGCAGCGAAGTGGCCTCCCCGCCGCTGCTCTCGAGCTTGCTGTCGGCCCTGCGCAACCGGAGTTTTGCCCGGCTTGTATCGCTTTATATCTGCGGTCGGCTGGCCATGGATCTGGTCGGTGCGATGTTGATTCTCTACTTCACCTACTGGCTGGGGCGGACCGAGGACTTCGAGGTCGCGATGCTGGTCTTTCTTCTGGCGGCGATGTTCGGGTTGCCCTTCTGGTTCTGGTTCAGCAAGCGGGTCGACAAGAAGAGAACCTTCATGGTCGGTTCGCTGCTGTGGACCGCCACGCAACTCTCCTTGTTTCTGGTTTCGCCCGAATGGCCGCGTTGGGTCGGTTTTGCCGGAGTCTTGTTTGCCGGGTTCGGTTTTGCCGCTGTCGATATCATGCCCTGGTCGATGGTGGGGGACGTGATCGACGAAGACGATCTGGAAACTGGCGAGCGGCGTGAGGGGCTCTATAATGGACTTCTGATGTTTCTTCGCAAACTTGCCGGAGCGCTCGCGGTTTTTCTGGCGCTGGCCCTGCTGGACTTTTCCGGGTTTCAGGACGGTCAGGAACAGTCGGCTTCGGTGCTGATGATGATCCGCGTGCTCGCGAGTCTCGGTCCGGCAATTTTTCTCTTCATCGGATTTCTCGCGGCGATCCGCTACCCGCTGACTCGCGAGCGACACGCCGAGATTCTTGCCGCCCTGGAAGCCCGCGACGCGAGGAGTTGATGCCATGTTGACGCCGCAACAACAGCGCTTTGCCCGGTTCAGTTGGGGAACCCTCTGGGCCACGGTCCTGGTGATCTTGTGGGGGGCTGTCGTGCGGGCGACCGGTTCGGGTGCCGGCTGCGGCAGCCATTGGCCGCTGTGCAACGGAGAGATCGTCCCTTTGTCCCCGGGGTGGAGCACCCTGATCGAATTCGGCCATCGTGCGACCAGCGGTATCGATCTGCTGCTCGTGGTGGGGCTGGTCTGGGGGGCGCGACGGGCGTATCCGTCCGGATCCCCGGTACGGGCGGCGGCCATGGCGTCGCTGATCGTGATGATCCTCGAGGCACTTCTGGGTGCCGGTCTTGTGTTGCTGGAATATGTCGCCGACAACAAGGAACTCGCTCGCGGCTGGTGGGTAGGGGGGCATTTGCTCAACACCTATTTGTTGCTTCTGGTTCTGACCTGGACGGCTTACCTCGCCTCGGGAGGGAAGTCGTTCACGTTTCGAAGTTGGCTCGGGCTGCGATTGGCGTTGGTGCTTTTCTGGGTGTCCGCTCTGGGGATGACCGGGGCTTTGACAGCGCTGGGGGACACGCTTTTCCCGGCCGAAGATCTTGCCTCGGGCACAGCGATGACGTTTTCGCCCGACTCGCATCTCTTTGTGCGCCTGCGGATCTGGCATCCGATCATGGCGGTTCTCACCGGAGTGGTGCTTCTCGCGACAATCTGGCCGACGAGCATGCGGGTGAACGCCGAGCCGGTTTCGCGTCTCGCCCTCTACCTGCTGGCTTTGTTTTTCGGCCAGATGGCGCTGGGGCTGTTGAACCTGTTGCTGCTGGCACCCGTGTGGTTGCAGGTGATCCATCTCTTCATGGCGGATCTGATCTGGATTGCGCTGATCCTCTTTGCCGCCGAAGCGTTGTCGCGGGAGGTGCCTCCGCCCGCGTCTCTGTCCGCTTCTCAGCTCGCGTCTTGAGGGCTGACCAGGCTCTCGAGCGCCGAGCGCATGCGTTCGGTGGCCGCATGTCCCTCCATGATTGCTTCGCGCGCATGGTCGAAGTCGAGCAGCCGTATTCCTTCCAGTCGTGGTTCGATCAGGATGTCGGCGGGGTCGCCGGCCATGCGGCTGCGGGTGACGCGGTCCTGCATGATGTTGATCGATCCCGCGATCACATCGAAAAAACTCGGGGCCTTTTCCTTCTCCGACGAGCGCGGGGACAGGAAAAAACGAGCCGGGCCCTGGATCCGATCGCGCAGAGCCGGGGGAAGCCGCGCGAGAGTATCCTCCAGAGCAAGCGGATCGTCGCCAAAGAACGAAGCCGGTTGGGTCAGCTGGGTATTGCGGTTGGTCAGGTCGCCGCTCAGATTGACGGCAATCACACGATCGGCGCCGAGTGCGCGGCAAACGGAAATCGGTACCGGGTTCACCAATCCTCCGTCGACAAGCCAGGTGCCCTGGTAGGAAAAGGGCGAGAATAGTCCCGGGACAGAAATCGAGGCGCGAACTGCTTCGTGCAGCGACCCGTCCTGAAGCCAGACCTCACGGCCGGTTTCGAATTCGGTGGCAACGGCGGTGAAGGCCAACGGCAGGTTCTCGATCTCGATATCGTTGGCAATCTGCCGGAATGCATCGAAGAGCCGCGAGCCCGAGATCACGCCCCCGCGCGCCGGCGCAATATCCATCATGCGGATCACATCCAGCTTGCCGATCGAACGCACCCATTTCTCGAGGGCATCGAGCTGACCGGAAACGTAGGATCCTCCGACCAGAGCGCCCGCCGAGGTGCCGACGACAATATCGGGTTTGATGCCGAGTTCCTGCAGGGCGCGGAGGACTCCTATATGAGCCCAGCCGCGTGCCGAGCCACTGCCCAGAGCAAGGCCGAGTCGGGACTTGCGGGGCGCCTTTCGGGTTGGCGGGGCATTTTGATCCTGCGGCGACATGAGCGAATGCACCATACCATGCCGTCAGGGCGGGCCCCGATGCAATGCCGATTGTCGAATTAGCTCAAAATCATGCACCGCTGTGTTTCGCTACCGAGCCGGAAATCCTGAGTCGGCAAAACACAACGGGCGTCCCCTCTCTGTGGCCGGATCGAGGGCCAGGCCACAGAGAAGGTTCGCTGTTGGCGATAGGTCAATCTTGCTCAGGGCAGTTTGGAATATCGCCCTCCTGAAAATCGCATTGCCCCCCGTTTTCCACAGAGAGGTATTCTTCAATGCCCGCCGGACCAGCCTTCCCAGTAGGGTCGAGGGCATCGACTGCGGCCCAAACGGTATTGCAGCATTGGCAATCATCGCCCGAGCAGGTGGAGTCTATACAGATCGGACCACATTCTGCGGCCGCGTCGCTGATACACTGAAAGCTGCACGTCTCGACAGAATGGCGCTCGCAGCTTCCGTCGTCCGCCTGCAGGACGGTGGGGCCATACCACGGTTGCGCACTGAATTTGGACCGGTAGAGGTCTCGTCCCGAGCAGGAGGCAGTGCAATTTTCTGTAAAGGTACCCTGTGCGTCGATTTGGATAGCCTCCCCGAGGCTCGCGGTTGCGTCGACCTCGAGCGAACCCGAGATCGAGGTATAATCATCGCCATCAAAGAATTTGCTCTCCCCACTAAGCGACATTTTCGCTTCGACAGACTCCTGAAAGCTTGTCGTTGAGCTTGTTCCGATGTCTATAGTGACCTCGAAAACTGTAGAAGCTACATCTGATCCGGTAAAGGCCCAGCTGCTCTGCACGTCGCAATAGCTGACTGGATAATCTGCGGTGCCCTTGATCGCTTTGTAATCCTCGTCATCGTTCCAGCCGTCAGCATCCGCCTTCGAGATACGACATTTTTTATCGGAGGCATTGTCCTGATAAGCACAGCAGACCCTGGATCCCTGTGGGTACATCCCGTCTTGGTTCTCGCTGCCACCTTCGCTCTCCGGCACCTGGAAAACGTAGTCACTGCAAAGTTGCTGGCAATCCGTTCCGTTCTTAATGCCCGTCCACTCGTAGGCGACGTTGCCGTTGCCGCATTTTTTACCGGACGTGTAGTCGTTCGGCCCAGGCGTCGACCAGTCGAATGAAGGCGGGTAACGTTCGCCGCTTGGCGAGTAGCATGTCGTGGTATTGTAGGTTGCTTCGCATGTTTGTTCGGAAGCACCGGGGGGGGCGCTACCGGCGGAATCTTCATCCGAAGAGCTGCCTCCGCAGGCAACGATGGTGAGCACCAAAAGCGCGAGGGCCCCACGAGAGATGCTTTGAGGGTTGTTGGTTGAAGAACGCATTTTCAGATTCCTTTTCAATTCAATGTTGGAAGAGCTTGAGTCGCGTAATCGTTCGAGCGCAGGACCCTTGGAATGATCGGCGCGAGGGCGTTTCCGTTATGGGGGCTTCGCTATGCAGAGTGCGGAGTTGACTCAAGTGCCGGAACGCAGATTGATCCGGGAATCGACCGAGTCGTTCTCTCGCAACAGGCCGTCGTCGTTTGGCTTGACGGATTCGGGTCGGGAGTGGCTACATTTACGGGATGGGCTGAGGTAGGCTGCTATCTGATGCGCCCGGGGAGACCAGAATAATGATGCGCGAGCAAGGGTATCTCGTTGGTCTGGACCCGTGGGGTCTGCTCCTGGGTCTTGCCGGATTCGGATTGGTCTTTGCGGTTCTGGAGCGGCTGCAGCCGGCCCGGCCGCAGCAGCGATTCCTGCGTCAGGGATTCGGAACCGATGCCCTCTACTGGTTCTTTACCCCTCTGGTGACCAAGCCGTTGACGTCGGTGATCATCGGCATTTGCGTGGTCCTCGCAGCGATTGCGGCGGGGGTTCGTCCGTCGGTAGACCATCTTGAGGCGTTTTTTGCCTCGCGGGGTTTCGTCGACACTCTGCCGCTTTGGTTGCAGGTGCTTTCGTTTTTTCTGCTGGCCGATCTGCTCGGCTACCTTGCGCATCGCCTGCTGCACGCACCCGCGCTGTGGCCGATCCATGCGGTCCACCATTCCTCGGAAGAGGTGGACTGGTTGTCGGCCGTGCGGGTGCACCCGCTCAATGATCTCTTTGCCCGGCTTCTGCAGGCTCTTCCGTTGGTGCTGTTCGGATTCAATCCGCTGTTGATGGCTGCCTGGGTGCCGGTGCTGGTGTTCTACTCTTTGTTGCAGCATGCCAACGTGGGGTGGACGTTCGGGCCGCTGCGTTATGTCCTGGTCAGCCCGGCCTTTCACCGTTGGCATCACGCCGAGACGCGCGTGGCCAGGCAGACGGAGGCCGACTTGCCGGCGGCAAGCGATGCGGGCGACTCTGCGCAGCGAGAAGCGGTCGGCGAGTCCTGCAACTTTGCCGCGGTCTTCCCGATCTGGGATCTGCTCTTCGGTACCTTCCGGATGCCGGCAGGGGAGCTGCCCGCGCGGTATGGAACCCCCGACGACGAAGTTCCCGCGGGGCTGGCGGGTCAGATGTTCTATCCCTTCCGCCGCCGAAGCAGCGGAAGGGATCGTCAGGTCCGCGCCTGAATCAGAACTGCGCTTCGATCTTGTCGCCGTTTTTCAACTCGCATTGACCGACGCCACCACCGGGCATGCCTTCTTCGGGGTTGGCCAGCTGGAACCGACAGCGCATCACGGCTCCCTGATTTCCGAAGAGAGTCGAGATGACCTTGCCACTATAATTCTGCAGGAACGTCGAGTAGCCGCCGCCGCCCATCCACGGGCCGCCGTAGGCCCCCCAGCCCGACCAATATGGTCCCCAACCGCCCCAGCCCCCCCAGCCGGTCCCGAGGCTGTCGGCTGTGGTGGTTGACGTGACCTGCAGGTAGCGGCCGGTAAATAACTCACCGCTTGGGAGCGATACTGCCAGCGTACCGGA
>CBFHUR010000055.1:0-17266 GCA_965658895.1 Binatia bacterium | reverse complement strand
TTGGGCTACATCTTGTATTTGAAGTCGTCCGGCTGCATGTCTTCGAGGATGCCGGACCATTTTTCGGGTTCCACACCCGAGAGATCCGGACTCTCGGGGTCTGACGGCTCGTCCTCGACCATACTGGATTGTTCGAGGACATGCTTGGCGACCCGGATTTCACATTTTGCCCGCAGGGCCAAGGCGATGGCGTCGCTGGGTCTGGCTTCGACACGGAAGTCCTTTTGCGCGGCCCGCAGGCTGATCTCGGCGTGGTACATATTCTCCCGCAGGTCGCAGATCGAGACCGACACGAGTTCCACACCGGCAGCGTCCATGATGCTGCTGATCAGATCATGAGTTTGCGGTCGTGAGGCCCGCGTTCCTTCCAGTTCGCTGGCAATGGCGTGAGCTTCGGGTGCGCCGATCCAGATCGGCAATGTGATTCGCTCTTCGTCATCGCGAAGAATGACAATCGGTGTTTTGGAGGCAGGATCGACCGTCAATTCTCCGACGTTCATTCGGATCGATTCAGACGGTTCCATGGGATATTCGTACCGACGCCGACCGACGGGGTCAAACCTTGGCGGGAGGCGCCGGCAGCGCGTCAAACCACCAGAAGCTCGTCGATGACCCGATACAGCTGGTTGAGGTTCCGGCATTCCTGCACAACGTCGCAATACGGGCTGTATTGGTCCATCTCGCTGTCGCCGAAACCCCATGTCGGGCGACCTTCCGGATTGAGCCAGATGACCTGTCGGGCCTTTTGCTGGATATCGCGCAGAACCCATTCGTGGGGCAAATTGTAGTTGTTCCGGGCGTCTCCGAGAATGATCACGGTCGTTCGGCGATCGATGGCCTGCAAATGATCCGCATGAAAGTCCTTGAACGCGCGTCCGAAATCGGAGTGAGCAAAGATGTTGATGATATCGCCGCGCAGTGCGAGCTCGAGTGCTTTGCCGGCTTCATGTTCCTCGAAAAGTTCGGTGACCTCTCCCATCTCGGCAACAAAAACAAAGCTGCGTACACGCGAGTAGAGATCCTGCAGTGCGTAGACAAATTGCAGCATGAATCGAGACACGTTGCGGACGCTGTCGGAGACATCACAAAGCACGACGATCTGCGGTTTGTGTTTCTTCTTTCGCTGGAAGCGCACATCGAAGGGAATGCCGCCGTAGCCGATATTGTGCCGCAGGGTGCGTTGCAGGTCGAAGTTGCCACGCTTTGCTCGTGTTCGCTTGACCGCGATCACATTGCGCAGTCGCCGAGCCAATTTGGCCACAGCTTCCTTCATCCGCCGGATCTCGTCCTCGGTCAGATAATAGAAGCTCTTCTCGCCAATCGGTCCCAGCCCGGCATCGTCGCGCGGCTGCTCCTGCTTCTGGGCTTTCTCGACGTTGGCGGCACGCTTCATCATCTCGCGCATTTCGGCCATCCGCTGCCGGATCATTTCGCGAAGCTTGGCGGCATCTTCGTCGCCCAGCCCCTCCTCGGCTGCGTCGGCTGCGCCGTCGAGCTCTTCCGAGAGCGTAGGCAGCCCGAAGGCTTCTCCGAGCGCGTTGGCGAATTGCCCCGGCCGAAAGCGACGATTGCCCTCGCCTTGTGCCTGGCCCTGGGCTGCTTCCATGGCTTCACGCAGCTGTTTTTCCAGCGCGCCTTCATCCTGGTCCAGCAATGCCTTGGCCAGGTCCGAGAGTTCCATGTCCTGTTCTTGCAGAATCTCTTCGAGGCGGGCGATCAGATCGCGCATTTCCTCAAGGGATTGCTCGAGGGCACCTTCGGAATTGGCCGAAGATTCACGCACATTGTCGCCCAGGCCGGAGAAATAGACGTCAAAGAGATCGTCGAAGATCGGCACATCAACGGCGCGCTTGACCATGGTGGCTCGCAGCGCGCCGCGCATGATTTCCCGGTCCGTCAGTCCGGCGATCTCGAGACTGGCGAGCGCATCGAGGCTTTCGGCCGGGCTGATCCGCAGTCCGTGGTGGCGAAGAAGTTCCGCGAATTCGAGGAGTCGGGTTTGCACGATTACCTGAGGCCTAATGCAGAATGTCGTCTTTGGATGTGTTGGCTGCCGCTTTTTCGGCTGCCTGCTCGGCCGCCTGCCGGCGCGATACGAAATCCTTGAGTTCCTTCTCGGCTTTTCGGATGTCCGCTTCGTACTTGAAAATCGTGCTGAGCGTATCCTGCACGGCCTCCTCTCCGAGAGAGTCAACGTTCAGAATGGCGAGGGACTTTGCCCAGTCGAGGGTCTCGCTGATGCTGGGGGCTTTCTTGAGGTCGAGGCGGCGGACCTTCTGGACGAGCGCCACCACCTGTTCGGCGAGAGCTGCTTCGAGTTCGGGGACCTTGAGGCGAACAATTTTTTCTTCCTGTTCTCTGTCGGGGAAGTCGATGAAGAGATGCAGGCAACGTCGTTTCAACGCGTCCGAGACCTCGCGGCTGTTGTTGCTGGTCAGGATCGCCAGCGGTCGCGACTTTGCCTCGATGGTGCCCAGTTCGGGAACGCTGACCTGGAAATCGCTCAAAACCTCAAGCAGGAAAGCTTCGAACTCGGCGTCGGCCTTGTCGATCTCGTCAATCAGCAGGACCGTCGGCTCCTCGGAGTTGATGGCGGCGAGCAGAGGTCGCGGCAGGATGAAGCGTTCCGAGAAAAATACGCTGTCCTGATCCCCGATTCGCTGCACCGCCTCGTCGAGAGTCCTGGTGTCGGTCAGAATGTCGCTGATCTTGTCCTTGAGCAGCTGGGTATAGAGGAGCTGCTTTCCGTATTCCCATTCATAGAGCGCCTTGGCTTCGTCGAGGCCTTCGTAGCATTGCAGACGAATGAGCGGCTGTTCGGTGGCGAGCGCGAGGACCTTTGCGAGTTCCGTTTTGCCCACGCCGGCGGGACCTTCGATGAGAATCGGCTTGCGCATCTTCGCGGCCAGAAAAACCACCGTAGCGATCGCCCGATTGCAGATATATTGCTGGGCGGCGAAGCGCTCCATAACCTCTTCAATAGTTGTGAACATGGTCAAACTCCTGATTGCACTGTGGCATTTGAGGCCGCACAACGGAAGTTCGGGCTTTTGACGGTTGTTGACTCGATCCGCGGAGGTGGCTCCGCTATTCTGACCCCCGATGTGCACGCTGGCCATCTATCACCGCCTCTTTCCGGGTCTACCTGTCGTGGTGGCGGCGAATCGGGATGAATTCCTCGCGCGCCCGACACGCGATCCCTTTCTGATCTCGACCGAACCAGGGATTTTCGGCGGCCAGGATGAGGTGGCCGGTGGTTCGTGGCTGACGCTGTCGGATTCGGGTCTGGTCGTTGGCGTTCTGAACCGGCGGGTTGCCTTGCCGGCGGACGATTTGCGGGCGTCGCGCGGGCAACTTTGCCTCGAGCTGGCGAGGTTATCCGATGCCGCAACCGCCGCTGCCTACCTGCGGTCTGTTCCTCCGGCCAAGCATAACCCGTTCAACATTCTGGTCGCTGACGAAAGCCATGCGTTTGTGGCTCAGAATCGCGCTTCCGGGACCGAGGTAGTTGCCCTGGATCCGGGGTTGCACGTATTGACCAACCTCGATGTGAACGATCACGAATGTTCCCGAATCTCGCATTCCTGGGAATTCTTCACGCAAGCCGGGGATGACTTCCTCGACCATGGCGACCGTGGACGCCTGCGGCGCGATTTACGCGCGGTCCTCTCGGACCATCTGACGGCTGTGGACGATCGACAGCCAACCGATCAGCTATGCATCCATACCGAGGGCTATGGCACTCGTTCTTCCAGCATGATTTTTCTGGATGCCGGGGGCGCGCCTGAGTTCCATCATGCACCCGGACCGCCCTGCCGTACCGACTACGAAAGTCTGACGGTTGCCTGAACGACAACGAGGTCAGTCGGGTTGGTTCTGGTACCATTGAAGCCCGCGCAACACGTACTCGGAGCCAGCCAATGCGGTGACGACAGCCGCCGCCTGAAGCAGGAATAGGTCAAGTACGGCAAGGTCCAGCTCCGGTTGCCAGAGCAACAGCAAGGCACCGCCGATGCCGGTGATCTGGAGAAAGGTGGCCAATTTCCCCGTCCAGCTTGGACGGACTTCCATCTGCTTGCCGGTGAGGAAAAAGAGCAATGAGTAACCACCGAGGCAGACCACGTCGCGCGTGACGATGATCGTGACTACCCATTCGGGGACCTTTCCCAGAGCGGCCAGCGAGATCAATAACGTCAGAACCAGGCCTTTGTCGGCCAGCGGGTCGAGATAGGCCCCGAGTTCGGTGCGGGTCTTCATCATGCGAGCAATCGCACCATCGAGACTGTCGGTGACTCCCGCCGCAATGAACAGGCCAAAGGCGAGACCGAAGTGGCTGTAGTCGAGGGCAATGACGATCCCGGGGATCGCGGCGATCCGAAGGAGTGTCAATGTATTCGGAATGTTCAGCATGATGGCGTGTTCTCGAGAGCCCGGCGGATTTGCCCGTCAAGCTTCTCATTTACCAATGCCTCTACCTGAGTACCGCGGTCATCGCTTGTCGCCTTCAGAACCGAACCTTCGCGGTGGAGCCGTGCGAGAAGATCGCCGCGGCTGACCGGAATAAAGAAATGCTCGCGGACGAGGTTCTTGGCAATTCTGGAGTCGATTTCCTTGTGCAGCTCATCAAGACCGATCCCTGCTTCCGCGGAGATGGCGACGCCACCCTCGCGACGGGCAATGGCGTGCACGTCGCTTCGGTTGGTTGCGGGAATGCGATCGATTTTATTCCAGACCTCGAGGATCGGAATCTCGCTCGCGTCGATCTCGCCCAATACCTGACGAACGACGCTTCGGTGGATATCCTGGGCCGCGCTCGAGCTGTCGATCAGGTGGATGAGCAGATCCGCCTGCCGGACCTCCTCCAGGGTGCTCTTGAAGGCCTCTACCAGTTCGTGGGGAAGTTTGTGCACGAAGCCGACGGTGTCACTCAGCAGAATCTGCCCGGATTGTTCAAGATTCACTCGTCGCACCGTGGGGTCGAGTGTCGCAAAGAGCAGGTCGTCGATCAGGACGTCGGCTCCGGTCAACGCGCGCATCAGGGTCGATTTGCCGGCATTCGTGTAGCCGACCAGAGCCACTGTCGGGAACGGAACTTCTGCGCGCTCCCGGCGATGCAGATCTCTTGTGCGGGCGACCTCCTTGAGGCGCCGGCGCAGCATGGCCATCCGGTCGCGCACGCTCCGTCGGTCGACTTCGAGCTGGGTCTCGCCGGGCCCACGTGTGCCCACCCCGCCCCCGCGCTGACGTGAGAGGTGAGTCCAATGACGCGTCAGCCGCGGAACGAGATATTCGAGCTGCGCCAGCTCGACCTGGAGCTTTCCCTCCAGGCTCTGAGCGCGCCCGGCGAAAATATCCAGAATCAACTGGCTGCGATCGATCACCCGGACGGTCGGCTCGCCGCCGGGGCCAAGTCCCAGCTCGCGTTCCAGATTGCGGAGTTGTGCGACGGTCAGGGGGTCGTCGAAAACAACGATGTCCGCGCAGAGCTCGTAGACCTCCTCGCGAATTTCCTGCACCTTCCCTGCCCCGACGTAGGTGCGAATATCGGCGTTCTGCCGTTTTTGCGAATTGCGGCCGATGACGGTCGCTCCGGCACTCTCACAAAGACGCTCAAGTTCGTCGAGGGACTCCTCGAGTGGAAGATGGTCGATGTCGATGCGGCCGTCGTCGAAGCCGACCAGGTAGGCGGTTTCTTTTTTGGGGACGATCGAATGTGATGAGCGAGACTTTGCCATGGCGTGCTCAGGAAACGAATTTCACTTCGGCCTTGCGGAATCGCTCGCCGAGGGCTGCCAGAAGTTTGTCTGTCGTCGCTACCGGGAAAGACTCCAGGGCGATCCGGGTTTCAAACCGGTCACGAATGACGTGCAGGTAGGCTGGTATCTCGCCAGAATGCATTTCCAGAGTCCGCTTCAACGCTTGAACGTCGGCCGCGGTGATCTCTGCCTCGCGCACGCGGATTTGCACCTCGCGCACCGCCCGTGAGCGGGCATCGTCCAGACGGATCAGGGACTCGGCAATCACCTGACAACGTTCTTCCGTGACGTCGAGGCGCCCGTTCAGGCAGAGCGGGTCACCGACCAGGAGAAGTTCTTCGTGTTTGCGATAGGTATCGGGCCAGGCGATGACCTCGACGTGACCATGAAGGTCCTCGAAATAGAAGCTCGCGTAGCGGTCGCCTTTTCGGGTGTTCTTCGGTCGCAGACCCTGGACCACTCCGGCGAGGGTCACCTTTTGTTGACTGGGCATCTGGCGCAGATCGAGAGTGCGCGCTGTCGTCAGTTTGGTCAGCTGTCGTTTGTAGCGGTCGAGAGGATGCCCGGTAATAAAGAATCCGAGCGTCTCTTTTTCCTGGCGTAGCTTCTCCGCTTCCGGCCATTCGCTGTCACGTTCGAAGCGGAATTTTTCGGGCTCGCCACCGCCCGTGCCGCTGAACAGATTGTGCTGATTTGCATGGCTTGCGGCAACTCCGGCCCAGCGAAGAACGCTCTCGAGAGAAGCCGCCATCGATGAGCGTTCGATCCCCGAAAAATCGAAGGCGCCGCACTTGACCAGACTGTCGAGTGCCTTGCGATTCACCGGCGCGGACTGCACTCGCACGACGAGGTCATCAAGGCCGGCAAAAGCTCCATCCTCATCCCGGTGATGCAGGATTGCCTCGATGGCCTTGCTGCCCAGGCCCTTGACGGCGCCGAGTCCGAAGCGAATTTTTCCGCCCGCAACAACCGTGAAGTCCTCGCGGCTCTCGTTGATGTCGGGCGGGAGCACCGGAATTTTTTGGGCCCGGGCCTCGGCGATGTTCTTGTGCGTCTTGTCGCTGTCACCCATTTCCAGCGTGAGCAGACCGGCGATAAACTCTTCGGGATAATGCGCCTTGAGATAGGCTGTCTGGAAGGAGATCAAGGCATAGGCTGCCGCGTGGCTCTTGTTGAAGCCGTATCCGGCAAACGTCTCCATTTGGTCGAAGATCTCGCCTGCATTCCGGGCCTCGATGCCGTTGGCGTCGCATCCTTTGAGGAAGCGTTCGCGTTCCTTGGCCATGACTTCGACTTTTTTCTTCCCCATCGCCCGCCGGAGATTGTCGGCGTCTCCGAGCGAGTAGCCCGCAAGGATCTGGGCTGCCTGCATGACCTGCTCCTGGTAGACCATGATTCCGTAGGTCTCCTTCAGGATGGGTTCGAGTTTTGGGTGGGGATAAGCCACGGCTTCGCGGCCGTGTTTCCGATCGACGAAGTTGTCGGTCATGCCGGAGTCCAGCGGCCCGGGCCGGTAGAGGGCATTGATGGCCGTTATTTCCTCGAAGGTGGTCGGCTTCAGACGCTGGACGAGTTCGCTCATCCCGCTCGATTCCATCTGGAAGACCCCGACGGTTCTCCCCTCGGAGAATACCTTGTAGCTTTTGGCATCCTCGAGAGGCAGCGCCGCGACGTCGAGCTCGACACCGCGGGTCTCCTTGATCCGGCGCACAATGTCGGCGATCAGCGTGAGGTTTTTGAGTCCGAGGAAGTCGAATTTGATGAGGCCGACCGCCTCGACGTCGCCGCCGCTGAATTGGGTGATGAGATTACCCTTGTCAACGCAGAGCGGAAGGGACTCCACCAATGGCCGTGAGCCGATCACCAGCCCGGCGGCATGCTTTGAGGAATGGCGCATCAAGCCCTCGAGCTTGCTGGCATAGTCGAAAAGCTGTTTCTCGCGGTCGCCGGTCTGGGCGATCTCGCGAAGCTTCGGCTCCATCTGGAGGGCCTGCTCCAGGTTGAAGTCCTTGCCCTGCCGAGCCGCGGGGTAAAGCTTGGCCAACTTGTCGGTCTCGCCGTAGGTAAACTCGAGCACCCGACCGACGTCCTTGAGCGCAGCCTTCCCCTTGAGGGTCCCGAAGGTGATGATCTGAGCAACACGATCCTCGCCGTATTTTTCACGGACGTATTGAATCACCTCGTCGCGACGCTCGTAGCAAAAGTCGACGTCGATATCGGGCATCGAAATTCGCTCGGGGTTCAGGAAACGTTCGAAGAGAAGGCCCAGCGGAATCGGGTCGAGGTCGGTGATCTCCATGGCGTAGGCGACAAGACTTCCCGCTGCCGACCCGCGTCCTGGCCCTACCGGAATTCCCCGGCGTTTGGCCCAAAGAATAAAGTCCGAAACGATCAGGAAGTAGCCGGAAAATCCCATGGACTTGATGATGTCCAGCTCGACCCGCAGTCGGTCCTGATAATCCTTGAGCTCGGATTCGTCCCAGTTTTTGGCCGTCTCGCGGATTCGTTTCAGTCGTCTTTCGAGGCCTTCTGCGGCTTCTCGCTCCAGGGCGGCCTCGAGCGTGTCGTTGTCGTCGAGTTCGAAGTCGGGAAACTCGTACTGACCAAAGCTCATCTTGAAATCGCACCTCTGTGCGAGGTCAACGGTATTCGAGATGGCTTCAGGAAATTCCGGGAATGCGGCGATCATCTCTTCGGGTGTTTTGACGAAGAGCTGGTCGGTCGGGAATTTGAACCGATCCGGGTCACTGAGCGTGCGCCCTGTCTGAATGCAGAGGAGTGCATCGTGGGCGTGTGCGTCGCCCGGCTGCAGGTAGTGGCAGTCGTTTGTGGCAATCAGCGGGAGGCCGAGGTCCCTGGCCAGAGAAAAGAGCTCCCGGTTGGAGAGTTCCTGCTCGGGCATATGATTGTCCTGGACCTCGACATAATATCGATCCTTGTCAAAGATCTGGGCGAATTCCTTGGCCACTTCGCGCGCGCGCCCGGTATCCCCACGTTGGATCGCCTGGTTGACCTCGCTGCCGAGGCAACCGGAGAGACAGAAGATTCCCTCGTTGTAGAGTTCGAGGAGCTCTCGATCGATTCGTGGCTTGTAATAGAAGCCCTCCGTGTAGGCCTGGGTAACCATGCGGCAGAGATTGCGGTAGCCGATCTCGTTGCGCGCAAGGAGGACCAGATGGTAGTTGCCGCCGGTCTCGGGGTCTTCGCTCCGGGCCTGGCTCTTGTCGAAGCGCGAGCGCGGGGCAACATACACTTCGCAACCGATGATCGGCTGCACGCCTCCGGCCTCGCAGGCCTGGTAGAAGTCGACCGCCCCGAACATATTTCCGTGGTCGGTCATGGCCACCGCCGGCATTCCGGCCTTGGCAACGTGAGGGATAAGATCCTTGATCTTGTTGGCTCCATCGAGAAGCGAGTACTGCGTATGTGTATGGAGGTGGACGAAACTCATGTCGTGACCGCTATTCCCACTCAATCGTCGCGGGTGGCTTGCTGGATACATCATAAACCACTCGCGAGACCGCGGCGACCTCATTGATGATGCGATTCGAAACGCGCTCGATAAATTCGTAGGGGAGCCTGGCCCATCGGGCCGTCATGAAATCGATGGTTTCGACCGCGCGCAGGGCAATCACATGCTCGTAGCGCCGTGCGTCACCGACAACCCCGACCGATTTGACCGGCAGGTAGACGGCAAATGCTTGTGAGACCTGATCATAGAGTCCGGCCTCGCGCAGTTCTTGAAGGAAGATGGCATCTGCCTCTCGCAGAACATCCGCATAGCGCTTTTCCACGGCACCGAGGATGCGGACGCCAAGGCCCGGCCCCGGAAAGGGGTGGCGTTGGATCAGCGTGGCCGGGAGTCCAAGATGGAGGCCGATCTTGCGAACCTCGTCCTTGAAGAGTTCGCGCAGAGGCTCGACCAGGCCCAAGGACATCCGCTCGGGCAGACCGCCTACATTGTGGTGGGATTTGATCACGTGCGCCTTGCCGTATTTGGAGGCTGCCGATTCGATCACATCGGGGTAGATCGTACCCTGGGCCAACCAACGAACGCCGTCAATCTTGCCCGCTTCGCGATCGAAGACATCGATGAAGGTTGCGCCAATGATTTTTCGTTTGGCTTCCGGATCCTCGACACCCGAGAGCTTGGATAGGAATTCCTCTTCCGCGTCGATGGTCAGGATGTTGAGCGCCTGGAGTTCTCCCGACGCCATTGCGTTGGCAAAAGCTGCCTCGACCTCACCTTTTTCATCCTTGCGCAGCAGGCCATTGTTGACAAAGACGCAAGTGAGTTGATCGCCGATCGCTCGAGCGAGCAAGGCTCCGACCACCGAGGAGTCCACGCCCCCGGACAGGCCGAGCACGACGCGGTCGTCGCCGACCTGCTCGCGCACGCGAGCGATCGCATCATCGACAATATTCTGTGCCGTCCACGTGCCCTCACAGCCACAGAGATCGCGGGCGAACTGTGCGAGAAAGTCGTCGCCGCGGGCTGTATGCGTGACCTCCGGATGGAATTGGACCCCGTAGAGATGCTTCTCGGGGTTCTCCATCGCAGCGATCGGCGCGTTTTCCGAGCTCGCCGTGCAGAGAAATTCGGGCGGTAGTGCATTGACCTTGTCGCCATGGCTCATCCAGACATCCGTGCCTGGCTGGTCACGCAGGAGGGATTGGATCAAGGCGCTGCCCGCCTCGGGACGAATCGTCGCATGGCCAAATTCGCGCTGCTCCGAGGGGCTGACCTGGCCGCCGAACCGTTGCGCCATCGCCTGCATGCCATAACAAATACCCAGTACCGGGACTTCGAGTTCAAATACCGCATCAGGGATCGCCGGGGATTTGTGGCCGGTGACGCTTTCGGGTCCTCCGGAGAGAATCACGCCTCTTGGCTGGAAGGAGGTGATCGCTGCATCGGCAACGTCGAAGGGGTATATTTCGCAATAAACCCCTGCCTCGCGTACGCGCCGGGCGATCAGCTGGGTATATTGCGACCCGAAGTCGATAATGAGCAGCCGTTCGGCGTGGATGTCTGCGGGTTTGCTGTTCATTCTTTGCGGCGAGCTCAGGCTTTCAATCGAGACGATAGTTGGGGGCTTCCTTGGCGACCACGACGTCGTGGACATGGCTTTCGCGATGTCCGGCCTCGGAAATTCGGAGGTAGCGGGCGTCGCGGCGTAGTGCCTCGAGGTCAGGGACGCCGAGGTAGCCCATGCCGGCACGAATGCCACCGACGAGTTGGTGGATGTTCGAGGACAAGGTGCCCTTGTAGGGGACCCGGCCTTCGATGCCTTCCGGTACCAACTTGATCGTGTCTTCTTCGCCGTCCTGAAAGTAGCGATCCCGAGATCCGGCCTGCATGGCGCCCAGAGATCCCATGCCGCGATACATCTTGTAGGTGCGGCCCTGATAGAGAATGGTCTCTCCGGGGCTCTCCTCGGTGCCGGCAAAAAGACTACCGATCATGATGGTGTCGGCCCCGAATGCCAGGCACTTCACCACGTCTCCGGAGTAACGGATCCCGCCATCCGCAATCAGCGGAACCCCGGCGGCCTGACACGCTTTGCTGGCATCGTCCACGGCCGTGACCTGGGGCATGCCAACCCCGGAAATGATGCGCGTGGTGCAAATCGACCCGACGCCCATGCCGACTTTTACGCCATCGACACCCGCATCGATCAGGGCTTGGGCGCCGTCGGCGGTCCCGACGTTGCCCCCGACGATCTCGAGTTCAGGATAGGCCTTTTTCAGAGAGTTCACGGTATCGAGGACGCCCCGGGAATGTCCGTGGGCGGTATCGACACAGATCACGTCCACGCCAGCATCGACCAGCGCCTCGGCGCGCGCTTGCCAATCCGCCCCGACCCCGACGGCGGCGCCGACGCGCAGGCGACCTCTTTCGTCGCGGCAGGCGTCGGGGAAGAGCGTGGTTTTCTCGATGTCCTTGACGGTGATCAGACCATGCAAATGACCCTTGTCGTCGACGACCAGAAGCTTTTCAATCCGGTGTGCATGGAGGATTCGTCGCGCCTCTTCGAGCGAGACGCCCGGCTCGGCCGTGATCAGCTCCTCGTGGGTCATGACTTCGCGGACCTTGCGCCCCAGATTTTCCTCAAACCGCAGGTCTCGATTCGTGAGAATTCCCACGAGACGCTGGTTGTCGGAAACCGGAAGACCAGAGATTCCAGCCTTTTTCATGACGGCCAGAGCTTCCGCGAGAGTTTCATCAGGACCGACCGTGAGGGGGTCCGACACCATGCCGCTCTCGAATTTCTTGACCCGCGCCACCTGAGCAGCCTGAGCCTCGACCGGCAGGTTCTTGTGGATGAAGCCCAGCCCGCCCTCCTGTGCCATGGCGATCGCGGTTCGCGATTCGGTGACCGTATCCATCGCTGCGCTGACCAGCGGGATCGAGAGCGAGATCTTTCTGGTCAATCGCGAGGTGATCCTGGCGTCGCGCGGGAGGATTTCGGTCCCCGCAGGAACCAGCAACACATCGTCAAAAGTAAGGCCTTCGCCAAGCCGGTGCTGTTCCATTCTCAGCCTCCGAAACGCGAAGAGCCCGGTTCGAGGACCGGGCTCGGAAGTGCCCCGCATTGAGAGTTGGCAATCGAGGGAGTAACCATGTACTTGGCTATCAACCGGCCCCGGATGTGGCAACCCGTGTTGTTCACATATACCACATATTGTGGTCGTTGGCCGGCAAATAAGGATGCCGCCGATGATTGAGACCATTCGGGATCATACGCCCCGCATCGATCCGGATGCAGTGATTCTGCCCGGCGCCATGGTGGTGGGCGACGTGACTATCGAGGCCGATGCCAGCGTGTTTTTCGGGGCCGTGCTGCGTGGCGACGTGGACTCGATCCGGCTTGGACGTGGTTCCAATGTTCAGGACCAGGCGGTGGTTCACGTCAGCTCTGACGGTTATTCCACGGATATCGGCGCCGACGTGACCATCGGGCATGCCGCGGTGGTGCATGCCTGCACTGTGGGTGATGGCAGCCTCATCGGGATCGGTGCCATCGTGATGGACGGCGCCGTGGTAGGAGCCGGTTCCATTGTGGGTGCCGGTGCGCTGGTGCCCCCGGGTATGGAGATTCCCGCCGGGGTCCTGGCCGTGGGCCAACCGGCTCGGGTTCGGCGCCCCCTGAATGCGGAGGAGGCGGCAGGCCTCCTGCATTCAGCACAGAACTACGCTTCGCTCGCCCGCAGTTATCGGGCCCGGGGCATGGACCAGAATTCCTGAGGATTCCGGCGCAACGCCCGCTATTCGAGGTCGAAATTCGTCCTATTTTTTGACCGTAATCGACTCGATGATCACGTTTTCGACGGGTTGGCCCTCGGAGACGCCGGTCCGGGCGGTTTTGACGTCCTCGATACTCTTGACCACATCCATGCCCCCGATCACCTTGCCGAAGACTGCGTAGCCATAGCCGCGTTGGGTTGTGTCCTTATGGTTGAGAAACGCGTTGTTCTTGGTGTTGATGAAAAATTGCGCGGTGGCGCTGTCCACGACGCCGGTTCGCGCCATGGCCAGGGTTCCGGCCTCGTTTTTCAGACCATTGCCGGCCTCATTCTTGATCGGTGCCTGGGTCGGCTTTTTCTTGAGGTCGGTGTCGAAGCCGCCCCCCTGGATCATGAAGCTCGGAATCACCCGATGAAAGATAGTGCCATTGTAGAAGCCCGCATTGACGTATTCCAGGAAGTTGGCGACCGTGACCGGAGCCTTGTTCTTGTAGAGTTCGGCCTCGATCGTCCCCTTGGAGGTCTTGATCAGCACGATCGGGTTGGCGGTTTCCCCTGCCTTGTCATTACTATCGGCGGCATCAACCGCGAAAGGTGTCATGAGCAGAAGTGAAATTGCGGCGGCAAGGACGAGGTTCTTTCGAAACAGATCTTTCATGGAATCCGACATACCGGGCGTGCGACAAGCCGTCAACGCTAGCGACTGCCGCCGTCCCGCGATAAGAAGTGGCTCAGTTGCTCGGTTCGAGAGGCTTTCGAGAGTGCCAGAAATCAACGAAACAGGACGCCTGCTGATCCGCGGTGCGGACGGTGAAACAGAGTTCTACGAGCTCTGCGGGGACACCCGTATCGGACGCGCCGAGGACATGGATCTGATTCTGGAAGATCCGTCGGTCTCTCGCCAGCATGCACTGCTGCGCTGGGAGGATGCGACTCAGTTTGTCCTGGCTGATCTTGGCAGCGCCAACGGGACGTGGCGAAACGGAGACCGGATCGCCCTGCCCGTTCCCCTGCGCAACGGCGACGATCTGCGCATGGGCTCGGTCGAAATGCGTTTTCTCGCGCCGCGCGCGGTTCCCGACGGGCATCTGGGTGCCTCGGTTCGAGAAACTCTCGACGCGACATCCACGCTCGGGCACCCGCTGGCGGAGGCCGGTCCCACATTGATCGCGCGGGCCCCACGCATGATGGAGGCCCTCGAGCTGGCTCATCAGGCGAGTCATTCGCCGATTCCGGTCATGATCGAGGGAGAGACCGGCACCGGCAAGGAACTGCTGGCTCGGGCGATTCACGCGGACGGACCTCGGGCGGACAAGCCCTTTGTGGCCATCAATTGCGCCTCGCTCCCCGAGGGGTTGCTCGAATCCGAACTCTTCGGTCATCGCAAGGGTGCTTTTACCGGAGCCAATCAGGACAGAGTCGGGTTGCTCGAGGCCGCCGACGGGGGCTCGGTTCTGCTCGATGAGATTGGTGAGATGCCAGCTTCGATGCAGCCGAAACTCCTGCGTTTTCTGCAAGAGGGCGAGATCCACCGGATCGGCGAGAACCAGCCGCGTCGGGTAGACGTGCGGGTGATCGGCGCAACCCACCGGCATCTCGAGGACGAGGTGCGCGAGGGGCGTTTCCGGGAAGACCTGTATTTCCGGCTAACGCCGATCATGATTCCACTCCCTCCCCTGCGCGACCGCATCGACGATGTCCCCCTTTTGGCGGCCCGCTTGCTGGGTCGTGCCTGCCGTCGTCACGACCAGCCTGATGTGGCCTTGTCCACGGATGCCCTGGCGGCGCTTGTGGGCTACCGCTGGCCCGGGAACGTTCGCGAGTTGGAAAACGAGCTTCTGCGCGCGGTGGCGGTGAGCGGCGGCAAGACGGTTCTCAAGGCATCCGACCTGTCCCCGCGGATTCAGTCCCCCGATTCCGGCGACATCGATGATGGATCGGCGGCAGCCTCGGTGACTCCCGGGCCCACGGCGATCGATCCCGATCCGCTTGCGGCCAGCCCGGGCAAGGTGGATGCCTCTCTGCGGGGAGCTGTCTCCCGATTCGAGCGTCAACATATCGAGGACGTACTCGAGCAGAATCAGGGGAACGTCTCGGCGACCGCGCGGGCCCTCGGCGTTTCGCGCGGAGCGCTCCACCGGAAGCTCAAGGACTTCGGTCTGCGCTAGTCGAGCTTTTCCTTGCGCTTTTTGGGTCGCTGCACGTGGTCGAGGACGCGCTTGCGAATGCGAATGGATTGCGGCGTTACCTCGATCAGTTCGTCGTCGGCAATCCAGTCGAGGGAATCTTCGAGTCCCATCTGCCGGGGCGGCGTCAGGCGCACGGCGTCGTCGCGCCCTGCGGCACGCACATTGGTCAGCTTTTTCTCCTTGGTCACGTTGACGTCGAGGTCGCCCTGACGGGAATATTCGCCAACGATCATGCCTTCGTACACGGGGGTGCCGGCTGTCGCGAAGAGCGTACCGCGTTCCTGCATATGGTCGAGCGCGTAGGCTGTGGTCTTGCCCTCGCGGTCCGAAACCAGTGCGCCGTTGGTCCGCCGGTGGATGGGTCCGGCCCACGGAGACCAACCATTGAAGACGGCATGAAGAATGCCCGTGCCGCGGGTGTCGGTCAGAAAGGGCGAGCGAAATCCGATCAATCCGCGCGAGGGCACCGAGAATTCGAGACGAACGCGCCCGGACGCTGGCGGGCTCATATGATTCATGACGCCCTTGCGCATCGAGAGCAGCTGGGAGACGACCCCGATAAATTCCTCGGGCAGGTCGATGATCGCTGTCTCCATCGGTTCGTGGCGGGCGCCGTCAATTTCGCGAGTCACGACATCGGGTTTGGAGACCTCAAGCTCGTAGCCTTCGCGCCGCATGGTCTCGATCAGGATCGCCAGTTGCAGCTCGCCTCGCCCGGATACGCGGAGTCTCTCGGGAGTATCCGTGTCCTCGACACACAGGCTCACATTGCGCTTGGACTCAAGTTCGAGACGTTCGCGCAGTTTGCGCGAGGTCACGTAGTCGCCCTCACGCCCCGCCCAGGGCGAGGTGTTTGCGCCGAAGACCATGGTGATGGTGGGTTCGTCGATATGCAGCCGAGGCAAGGCGATGGGATCCTCGCGGTCTGCCACCGTGTCCCCAATCTGGATATCATCAATTCCGGCGATGGCGACGATGTCTCCGGCCCCGGCACTCTTGAGAGGTTTCCGCTCCAGACCGAGCCAGCCAAAGAGGCTGGTCAGACGAAAGTTTTGTTCGGCGCCATTGTCTCCCAGCACGGTGTAGGTCTCGCCGGTGCGCAGTTCGCCGGCCTCCACCCGCCCGACGGCGAGACGACCGATATAATCATCATAATCGAGATTGTTGGCCTGAAACTGGGTGGGGCGCCCCGGTTCGATCCGCGGTCCCGGAAGGTCTTCCACGATCAGACGAAAGAGCGAGGAGAGGTCCGTGGCGGGTTCATCGGGTTCACGGGCTGCGGTTCCCGAACGTGCATTGGTATAGACGATCGGAAACTCAAGTTGGTCCTCGGTGGCATCAAGGTCGATGAAAAGGCCGTAGATCTCATCGAGGACTTCGGAGATCCGAGCGTCAGGCCGGTCGATCTTGTTGATGCAGACCACCGGCTGGAGCCCGGCCTCGAGCGCCTTGCGCAGGACAAAACGGGTTTGTGGCATGGGTCCTTCGGAGGAATCCACCAGGAGCAGAACGCCATCGACAATGGCCAGCGTGCGCTCGACCTCACCCCCGAAGTCGGCATGGCCCGGGGTGTCGACGATGTTGATCCGCACATTTTCGAATTCGACAGCAGTGTTTTTCGCCAGAATGGTCAGACCGCGTTCGCGCTCGATTGCCCCGGAGTCCATGACGCGCTCGGCCACATCCTGATGCTGGCGGAAGGTGCCGGCCTGGTGGAGCATGGCATCCACCAAGGTGGTCTTGCCATGGTCCACGTGGGCGATGATGGCAATGTTGCGCACATCCCCACGACGTTCCGACGAAGATTTCTTTTCCGCTGTTCCGGTCACCCAAACCGGCTAACAGACCACGACAAGACCCGCCAAGTGTGGAGCTGCTGTTCCTCGCCGTCGTAGTGTGTATCACTCGGCGGTTTTCTGCGCTCGATCCGAGAATTGTCATCCCCGGCACTGGAGAAACGCTTCGCTTCGTCCTACAACCATCCCGTGGTGATTTACCGGCGAGGTGGGGATCGATGAGCAATTCGGCAAGCGAAGCAGATCTGCAAACGGCAGCAGAGCATCGCTATCTCAG
>CBFHUR010000054.1:0-17432 GCA_965658895.1 Binatia bacterium | reverse complement strand
TTATGGCCAACTGCCTGGCCCAGACCGAGGCTCTGGCCTTTGGCAAAACTGGAGAAGAGGTCCGCGCCGAAGGGGTCGCTGAAGCCGAAGTGCCCCATCGCACCTTCCGCGGCAATCATCCGACCACGACCATTCTGGTGAAGAAAAATCTGACACCGCATATCCTGGGGCAATTGATCGCCCTGTATGAGCACAAGATTTTCACCCAGGGCACGATCTGGAATATCAACTCATTTGACCAATGGGGCGTGGAATTGGGCAAAGTCCTGGCCAACAAGATCATCCCCGAACTGCAGTCGGTCGAGGATCCTCCTCTCGCCCATGACAGTTCGACCAACGACCTGATCCGACGATTTCGCGAATGGCGGAGCGCCTGATGGAAGCCGCGACAAAGCTTCGATGGCAGGAGAGCCTGTTTTCCCTGCGCGCGCTGCGGCGGCACGCTGTCTGGATTCTGGCGGCTGCGGCGACCGGCGCGGTCGCCGCCCTCTTCCGCTATCTCGACGATTGGAGCGTGCTGTTTTCCCAGTGGCTGCAGACGGTCTCGCCCTGGATTCAACCGGCGATGCTCTTTTTCGGCATGATCGTAATCTGCCAGTTGCGGGATCGCTATTTTCAGGGGACCGACGGCACCGGGATCCCGCAGGCAATTGCGTCCTTGAAAATCGAGGATGGGCCCGCGCGCGACCACGTTCTTTCATGGCGGATTCTGGTCGGGAAGGGACTGCTTCTGGCGATTGGTCTTTTTGCCGGCATGACCATCGGACGAGAGGGCCCGTCGGTCCACGCCGGTGCCTGCTTCATGTACCTCTCCAACCGCTGGGGCAAGTTCCAGACCTGGCTGGTCCAGCGCGGCCTGATTCTCGCCGGTGGTGCCGCCGGGATCGCCGCTGCTTTCAATACACCGATTGCCGGCGCCGTATTCGCTCTCGAAGAAATCGGACGCTCTTTCGAGAAAGAAAACGCCGGCACTATCGTGCGGACAGTTCTGGTCGCCTGCATCGTCTGCATGGGCCTGTTCGGCGACTATCTATTCTACGGAGACATCAACACGCGGCTCGAAAAACCCGTTGAATGGCTCGTGGTCCCGGTGCTCGGTGTCGTCTTCGGCTTTCTCGGTGGACTTTTTGCGCAAAGCCTTCTTCTCACGACCCGCCCCTACGGTCGCTTCTACCGCCGGCGGCCGATCGTGGCCGCTGCATCTCTCGGCGCCGCGATGGCCCTGCTCGCGATCATCTCGAACGGCTTCAGCTACGGCAGCGGCTACCCGCACGCCGAGGCGATTCTCATGGAAGGCACCGAGGTACCGACCTGGGGGTTTGGCGCGATTGCCCTCGGGAACTGGATTGCTCTGCTCAGCGGCATCCCGGGGGGATTATTTGATCCGAGTCTCGCCACGGGCGCCGCACTCGGGCAACTGACCGCTCCCTTTCTCGAGTTCATGGATCCTCAAGCCGTCATTCTTCTCTGCATGGTCAGCTATTTTGCCGGCGTGGTGCAGAGTCCGATCACCGCCTTTGTCATTCTGGTCGAGATGACCGACGCCCGCTTCATGACGATGCCGTTGGCGTTGGCTGCGATGCTCGCCTTCGAGGCGTCGCGACTGGTCTGTCCGACAGCCCTCTATGAAGGATTGGCGGAGAACTTCCTCACGCGCCTGCAGCCACCCAAGCCCGACGCGACCGGACCGACCTCCTCCTGAGCAGCAGCCCAATTCGGATGGCACCTACGCAGCCGCGCCGGCGTTCAGACCGACTCGGCCACGACCACAGCAATCGAGCGAGCCAGATCGCCGACCAATTCGCTCATGGCCTTGGCGACAGCATCGGTATTGGCAGCCCCCGGCCTGCTCTGGTCAAATTCTCCCGCAACGATCCGTTTGCCTGCTTCATCGCGAAGGATCCAGCGGGCCCATAACCGCACGTCTCCGGCGGGGTCGACCTCAAAGCGTTGGATATCAATCGATATCCGGCGATCGGGTGCCGAGGTGCGGTACCACGGGAACAAGGAAATTCGCTCGGTATAGAGAAGAACCGAGAGATCGGCGGCCAAAATGCGCTGGACGTTTCCGTCGAGACTCTCGGCCCAACGATCGGCCTCGGCGTAGACCACACGATTGGGCGCTCGTCGCGAAGCAATCGACAACCGGTCGAGATAATCGGGCAACTGAATCGGACCGACACCCAGCCGCAGATCGGGCAGATGAGCGATCTCGCGCAGATCGGTCGCCTCGGTGAGGACATAATAACGATTCGGACTGGTCCCCGGAGCACCCCCCAGAAACGAGCATCCGGCGATCAGCAGGCAGCTGAGAAGGAAGGCTGCGGAAAAATGTCGCTCGCTCATCATGGGCTATCCTCCTCGGGCCGTGCGTCTCGTCCATAGAGCAACGCACTGGGGTGTTCTTCCAGGAAAGTCGCCAGTTCACGGAGCGAGTCCGAAGCCCCGGAAACCTGCCGTAATGTCTGCCCGAGCTGGAAGGCCAGGGGCGACTCCGGATCGATCAGGACGCCCACCGAAGCAATCACGTCTTTCAACTCGCGCAACGTCGCATCCGCCTGCAGCGCCGTGTCCTCGACCGCATCCGTGAAGGGCCCGATTTTTTCGTTCAAGGTATGCGACAACTTCCGCAAGCTCTCCATGGTATCGGCCAGAGACTCCATGGTTGCCGGGATTTCCGGCGACGTCAGAACCTCATGAATCGATTCGATCCCCTCTTCCACAGAAAGAAAGATCTCCTTGAAATCGACCTGGTCGAGTTCGCGTACCACGCGACTCATCACTTCCTGAACGGCTTCGAGCGTGGACGGCAGCGTCGGAATCACCAGCAGGTCCCCCGACTCGACCTGACGAATCGGCGGGGCCTCCGGATAAAAGTCCAAATTGACGTAGAGCAAGCCGGTGACCAGGCTCTCGGACTGCAGACTCGCGCGCAGACCGCTGCCGATCAACGTCTCGAGGACTTGGGGATCACTCAGGTCGACCGGGCGATCCGCGCCCTGTTCGATCTTGCTCTCGTCGATGCGAATCACCACCGGGATGCGCACGTTCGCGCTATGATTCTCGTCACTGAACCGCAGACGAATCTCGGCCACCGAGCCGATCGGAACGCCTTTGAATTTGACGTTGGATCCAACCGCCAGACCGTTGATCGATCCCTTGAAATAGCACACGAAGGGTTCGGTCCGCTCGAAAAAGCGCCCGGATCCGAAAAGAGCGATTCCGAGAACACCGATGACCAGAGCCCCGAGCACAAACCCCCCGATCCTTGCCGGGTTCGCCTTTTTACTCATCTGTTCCGCCTCCCGGGATATGCCCGCGCGAGAGGAACTCGCGCACGCCTGGATCTTCTCCGTGGTCCCGTAACTGCCTTGGGTTTCCTCGTGCCTTCATCGTTCGACTCTCGGGGTCCAGATACACGGAATCATCTCCGATAGCGAAAATACTCGCCAGCTCGTGGGTCACGATCACGACCGTGGACCCCAGACTATCGCGAATCTCCAGAATCAACTCATCCAGACGCGCCGAGGAAAGCGGGTCCAGACCCGCCGAGGGTTCGTCGAAAAAGAGAATCTCCGGATCCAATGCCATCGCGCGCGCCAGGCCGGCCCGCTTCTGCATGCCGCCGGAGATTTCCGAGGGATAGAAGTCCTCAAAGCCGCCCAAACCGACCAGCGACAACTTCAGGCCGGCAACCTCGCGAATCTCACGCTCACTCAGGTCAGTGTACTCCCCAAGCGGCAAGGCGATATTTTCGGCCAACGTCATCGAACTCCAGAGCGCCCCGCTTTGGTAGAGAATTCCGAAGCGCCGCAGGAAAGCCGCCCGCGCCTCGGAGTCGGCCGCCGTAAACGAAGATCCGCTGTAGAGGATCTCGCCCGCGGCGGGCTCGACGAGCCCTACCAGATGACGCAGCAAGGTACTCTTGCCGCAGCCACTACCGCCCATGATGATGAAGATATCTCCCGACCGGATCTCGAAATTGAGGTCCCGCATGACCACGAAATCTCCGTACGCCATGGTCAGATCGCGAACTTCAATCGCATTCTGCGGATTTTCGTTTTTTGCCGACACGCTCATTCAGAACCCGACCACATTGAAGAGAACCGTAAAGGTAGCGTCCGCCACAATGATCAGCACAATGCCGGTGACCACCGCCGAAGTGGCGGCCTCACCGACCGCCGACGAGCTATTGCCGCATTGCATGCCGCGCAGGCAACCAGCAACCGCGATCAACACGCCAAACACAGCGGATTTGAGAAGCCCCGAGGTGAAGTCCGAGAAGGAAACCGCCTCGACGGTCTGGCGCAGATAGAGAGACGGGGCCAGATCCAGCATTGTGGCACCCACCGCCGCCCCACCGAGGACGCCGACGAGGTCGGCGAAAAGCGCCAGAAGCGGCATCATCAAACACAGAGCGATCATTCGGGGAAGGACAACAAAATCCATCGGTGAAATCCCCATGGTCGTGAGCGCATCGATCTCTTGCGTGACACGCATGGTCCCGAGCTGCGCCGCAAACGCGGCCCCGGTGCGCCCTGCCATGATGATCCCGGCCATCATCGCACCCATTTCGCGCAGCATTGCGATCCCGACCAGATTGGCCACGTAAATCTCGGCGCCGAATTGCTGCAGCTGAATCGCACCCACGAACGCGAGGATCATGCCCACGAGAAAAGAAATCAGGATGACAATGGGCAAGGCACTGACGCCACATTCCTCAATGAGAAGCATCAAATCCGAGCGACGGAACCTTGCCTGACCTCGCGCCAGTCGCAGCAGGCTCAGGGTCGCTTCCCCCACAAAACTGAGACCCGAGCGAAACTCGCGGATCGCACTCAGATAAACCTCGCCCAATCTCTCGAGAAACGACGGTTCGACATGCGCGCTGCGCGCATCTTCCTTTTCGGGTACCGCCCGAGCCAGCGCGAGAAGACGCTGCAGGCCCGAGGGCAGATTCGACGGTTCGATTTCACAGCCCGATTGATCGGCCAGGGCAGCCGCACCCACCAGATACGCGACAAGACTCGAGTCCCACCCACCCAGACCATCGACTTGCAGACGCAGAAGGCGTGCGCGCGAGGGGGCCAGTTTCTGCTGCAACTCCACGAGATCGGGCACCCCGTCGCCAAGGGCCCACTCACCCCCAACCCATAAATCGAGAGTCCCGGGATCCGAGGATTCCAGACGGATGATGCGGTTGGGATGCATGCCCGATCAAACTAGCATAGATGCCCGATTCAGCAGCATGGCCTGTGCTGCGCGGCCAGGGATCCTCAGCTGAACTTCAGCAGACCTTCCTTCGCAATATCGGGATCTTCTCGCTCATCTACTGGTCCCATCTCGCCGCACCAGCGGTCCTCGGGGCCCCGGACCAGCGCTCCCTCATGCGGAATTCCGAATTCCTCCCGGAGTTCGTGCAATGGCTTCTCCATCAGCGCATCGAGGTCCACTGACTCATCAAGGTAATTGACCCGACAGGCATGTCCGCGTTCAGCGGCCCGATAGACCATGTCGGGATCAAATTGGTGGCGCCAGGCTCGAACTGTCGGATCATAGACGTAACCGAGCTGAAATTGTGCCACGACGCCGATCATCGCCCCGCTATAGTCGGCTTTCGAAAGCGCCCCATCGAAAGAGAACACGCAGAGCTCTCCCAGAGGAGTCGTGTCGTAACCCGCGAGGACATGATGTCGATCATGCGCGGTCAGGTTATTCGAAAAAGGCGTGCCGACCGTCCCCGGCAACGGGAAGCGATTGTCATCATAATAGGCCACCAGCGTGCGCCCGAACGTGCCGGCGGGCAGGTCTCGATAGCTCTCGTAGCGAGCGAGTTCCTTCGGATTGCCATCGAGATGCAACGAACTCTTCAGGAACCCCCAGGAAAGAGCGGCAACCCCCTGGCCCAACTCAGGCTTGTTGGTGCGAAAACTGTCCAGATAGAGAAGCGTCTTATGTCCCTTGGCGAGAGCGAGAGCGCCCTTGATCGTCAGATCCGAAATCCCCCAGGCTTTGGCCAGCCGCCCCAGAGCCTCACCTCGCTCGCCGAGATCGTCGGTCTCGAGATAGGGCAGCACCGAGGCCATATGGACGACCTCACGGCGCAAGGACTCGTCTGCAATCGATTCAAGGGCGCCCCCGAAGACCGAGGGAATCGTCTCGAGCTCCATCGGGGTATGAAAAACGTGCTCGGCAATTGCCTGCAAGGTCCGTTGGTGGATCTCATGCAGCGGCAAGGCCCCTTCGTCGGTTGCCACGGCCTTGAAGACCTGAACCACCGCCCGGGCATCCGCCCCACTCACTTCGTAAATTTTGTTTTCCATCATAGCCCCCTGCTCTTTTGGGCGACTCTACGTGGGAAGCGACACCGAAGAAAGGTGCGATGGCGGGCATCTCGAGATGCACCCCGCCCGGCAGCCTTGCTTCTCTCAGTTCCGGTCCGATGCTATTCTCGACGAGATGGATGTCGCCGACCTCCCGATCGTGGACCTCGATGACCCAGCGGGCCGGACAACGCTGCAACGGGGGTTGTTTGAAACCGGCTTCTTCCATCTCCGGGACCATACCGTACCGCCGGAATTACTCGTGAGAATTCGGGCGGAAACGCAAGCCTTCTTCCGCGAGCCCGCGGCACATAAAATGAATTTCCGGGGCACCCTGCGGGGCTACGCCGCGCTCCGCGAAGAACATACGGCGGCGGCCTTTGGCTCGGGCGAAAACGACGACGGAGATCTATGTGAAAAGTTCAGCATGGGAGCCGACCCTGACCCTCGGCAGAGAGCCGACGCGCCCGACTATTTCGGCGCCTCCGCCGCACAACGCTTCTATCAGCCCAATCCATTCCCCAGCCCATCCTTCGCCACGGCCTGGGAGACCTATTTTGCGCATATGGTGCAGCTGTCGGAGCGATTGATGGGGGCGGTACGCGAAGCGCTCGGACTGCCTCCCGACGCCTGGCGCCACTGGATCGACAAACCGGCCAACCTGTTGCGATTTCTGAACTATCCTGAAGTCCACGATCGCTCGGTGCGCATGGCCGCCCATTACGACGACAACCTGCTGACCCTGCTCCATCAGAGTCCCTTGAGAAACGGCGGCAACCCGCTCGAGGTGATGCTCCCGGGCGATTCCGTCTGGCGAGCGGTTCCCGCCGACGACGAACTATTTGTGGTCAATGTCGGCGAAGCCCTGATGTATCTGAGCCAGGGGAAAACCGTCGCGACCAAACATCGCGTCGCCGCAACGCCACCCGAAAAAATACAGGGCAGCGCGCGGACCAGTCTCGTCTTTTTCCACACGCCGAACTGGAATTGCCCGCTTTATCCGGTCTCCCCCCAAGGGGTCGACGCCGCGCTCGGCCAGAACTCCGAGGCCTTCGGACGCAAGGACCTCTACGACGCCGATGGATCCATTCCCTACTACAGGCTGCAGGATCGCGCGCTGAGCCTCGGGAATATCGGCAAGTAACGGGCAGAGGACGAAGCCGCGAAAAGAGCGGTAGAAAAAGCGCCGGATAAAAAGGCAGCGACGCAGAACTAGCTAGAGGACCCGGCGCAAGATCGGCAGGCGGCGCAACAAGCCCCCGGCAAGGAAACTCGCCGAGATCGCCAGCGGGAACAACAAGAAAAAATGAATCAGCGGGATCGTCGGAAATTGTGCGACCAACTCGGTAAGCGGCACGACGAAAAGCGGATGGATAATGTACGCGGCATAGGCATTATGCGCCAAACCGCGCGGCAGGGGGCCGGTACCGGCCAGATGCGTGCGGAAGAGATACAAAAGCCCCAGCGAGATTCCGACAAATAGAGTCGTCTGCCACAGGCTGTAGAGGAAGGAGAGTGAACTGAAACCTCCAAAAAACGCCTGCAGACTTTCGTCACTATCCACGCCCAACAAGATCGTGGGCGGCAGCAAAAGGATGGCGACAACAGCCACAATCAGCCAGACCCGCATTCGGCCGAAATCGATCATTTCCACCCAGCCATGACGCCAGCTTTTGATTCCGGCGATCCACCCCGCAAGGTAGAGGGGGAACTCGCCGATATTCAGGTTCACGTAGGGGAGGACCTCCCCGGCCGGGAAAGCGATTCGCACGAAGAAGGTGATCAGCCCCATCCCGAAAATAAAGCTGAAGATAGCCAGGTGTGACGGGAAGGGTCGGGGACGTTGTGGTGGGACAGGTGCTTCGCGTACCCTTCGCACCACCGCATACCCAAGCGCAAAGAGCAGCAAGGCAAATAGAAACCAGGTTACGCCGAGTCCAAAGAACCGGTGGCCGTAGGTTCCCATAAAGAATGCATACGAGGTCCCGGTCACTCCTTCGAATCGCAAGGCCATCCAGTTCACGGTCGGATCAATCAAAAAGAAATAGAGGACCATGGGCACACCGAGCCGGGCCAGGCGATTGCGCAGAAATTGGGAAGGCCCCTTGCGGTCAAAGGCGGCCGGCGTGAAATACCCCGCCACCCCGAAAAACAGACTCATGAAAAACGCCTGATTGATCGCCGTGAAAAACGTCATGACCAACACGCTGAGGCTCTCGCCACGGGGGTCGATCGTAAAGACCCAATCTCCAGCGGCACCGAATGCGATCGCACAATGATGCATGATCACCAGCATCGTCAGGCAAACCTTCAGATTGTCCAGATAGTCCTGCCGCCGCGGTCCCAGCGGGTCGAACGGCGCGAAACGGTCGCGCAAACGTGAACCGGACGGATTTCCTGCAGAGACCGATGCCATTGATCCGAGCTAATCAAGAGGCGCGTCGCGAATCCAGCGACGCACCCGGGGAAAAAGAAGATAAGCAGGAAAGGAGAGCACAAAGGTCAACAGGAAGAACGGACCATATCCAAGAAACGCCGCAGAAAATCCGCTGATACTGCCCGCAAGAGTCCGCGTCAGACCGAATAGCGCGCTGAGCAGGGCATACTCGGTCGCCGCTTCCTCGGGATCGCAAATATGCATGAGGAAGGAGAGGAAGGCCGCCGTGCCCAGACCTCCGGTGAAACTCTCGAACATCGACGCGGCATAAATGCTGAGGCGCCCGCCATCGAGCAGGGCAACTCCGGCATACCCCAGATTGGAGAATGCCTGCAGGGCGCCGAGAAAGATCAGGCCGCGCAAGATGCCGTAACGCGAGGTCCACCAGCCACCGACCAAGGCCCCGGCCACACTGGCACCCACCCCGAATCCGGTCGAAACGACTCCGATTTCCTCAAGCGTGAGACCGCGATCGAGCCAGAACGGTTTGACCATCGGCCCCATCGACGCGTCCCCCAATTTATACAGCAGGACAAATGCGACGACCGCCCAGGCACCGGGTCGGCGCACCCACGCCAATAGCGGGGCAAACCAGCGGTCATGGCGCGGGGAGCGCGGGAGCGCCGGACGAGGACTCTGCCAAGCCAGGCAGGCAAGCGTGAAGAACAATCCCGCGGCGATCAAAAAGACCGGCGTCCAACCGAATTGACCGGCCAACACCACCAGACCGCCACCGGCCAGAATCAGCGCGACGCGGTAGGCCGAGACGCGGATTCCATTGGCGATTCCTTCTTCCCCGGGGGCCAGAATCCCGATGGTCCACGCATCAATCGCCACATCCTGCGTGGCCGAAGCGATGGTGAATAGAAACAGAAGCGACCAGATCCAGAACCCCGGGTTTGCCGGATCCAGATGCGGCAGACCCAGCATGATCAACCCCATGCAGACCAGCGAGGCGGTGATCCAATGCCGGCGCTCACCATAGCGATCGACCAGCGGGGCCCAGAGGACCTTCAAGGTCCAGGGCAACCCCAACAGGCTGAGCATGCCGATGGCGGCGAGCGAAACCCCATGGACGCGGAAATACACCGGTAGATTGTCGACCACGATCCCGAAGGGGAAACCCTCAGCGAAGTAGAAGCCGGCAATCCAGGCCATCTTGCGTCTGGTCGTTTCTGGATTTCCCGGCACCCCAAAAGTGATAGCACTCAGCTATGGTGTCTGAATACATCCGGGACCCCTTCCGGAATCGAATCTTTCTCTTTATGAGCCTGGCCGCCCTCATGGGCAGTCTTGCAGCGTGCATGAAAAACGAAACGACAAATAACGAGAGTGCCCAAAACAAACGCGAACATTGGCAGGTTCCCGAGTCTCTTCCCGGGGCGCCAAACTTTCCGCCAGCCACGCGTGCCGCGCTGGAAAGAGCATTGGCCGCGCAGCCCGAGGGCTACGAACCCCGCACCCATCATTTTCGAGCCGATGGCGGGCCGAAATATACCAATCGACTGGTGGAGGCCTCGAGCCCCTACCTTCTGCAACACGCCCACAACCCAGTTTCCTGGTACCCGTGGGGCGAGGAGGCCTTTGCCGAGGCCCGAGCCGCGAATCGCCCGGTCTTTCTCTCGGTAGGATACTCCACCTGCCATTGGTGCCATGTGATGGAAGGCGAGTCGTTCGAAGACGAGGAGATTGCCCGCATCCTCAACGAACGCTTCGTCTCCATCAAGGTCGATCGCGAGGAGAGACCCGACATCGATGCCGTCCATATGGATGCGATCCAGATGCTGACCGGACGCGGAGGCTGGCCCATGACGGTGGTGCTGACCCCCGAAGGGGAACCTTTCTTTGGCGGCACCTATTTCCCCGCACGACAAGGGGATCGCGGGAACCGCGCCGGCCTGCGGGAGATCCTGCTCGCACTCGCGGAAAAGTATGAGGCGTCTCCGGAGGAAGTGATCCGCCACGCGCGCAAGATCACCGCCGACCTGCAGGCCCAGGCCGAATCACACCCACCCGCCGAGGTCCCTACGACCGCAGCCCTCCAGCGGACAGCCAAACAACTCCACGAACAGCATGATCCGGAATGGGGCGGTTTCGGGCGTGCCCCCAAATTCCCTCGATCTTCGGCCATCGAACTCCTGCTGCGTCACTATCGGCGGACCGGGGACACCGACTCTCTGGCGGCGGCCACGCGGACTCTGGATAAAATGGCCCATGGCGGCATTCGCGACCATGTCGGCGGCGGATTTCACCGCTACTCGGTCGATACCCGCTGGCTGGTGCCGCACTTTGAAAAAATGCTCTACGACAACGCCCTGCTCGCCCAGACCTATCTCGAGGCCTATCAGGTCACCGAAGAGCCGCTGTATCGCGAGGTCGCACTCGAGATTCTGGAATATGTCGGACGCGAGATGACCCATGTCGATGGCGGCTTTTTCTCGGCAACGGACGCCGACAGCGAAGTCCCGGACGGCCATCAGGAAGAGGGCTATTTCTTTACCTGGACCCCCGAGGAACTGCAGGAGCTTCTGTCCCCGGAAGAGGTCCGGATCGTCGAGCTGCATTATGGTGTCCGCGCCGAGGGCAACTTCGAAGGTCGCAATATCTTCCATACCTCTCTGGGAGTCGACCGTGTCGCCGCGCTGGTCGGTCGCACCCGGGAGGAAGTCCGCGGGACTCTCGAGAAGGCCCGACAAATTCTCTATGCGCACCGGCAGACCCGCCCCGCTCCCCTTCTCGACGACAAGATTCTGGCGGGTTGGAACGGCTTGATGATCAGTGCCTTTGCCCGGGGCGGTCGGATTCTGCAGGACCCCGATCTTACCGCCCGCGCGGAGGCGGCGGCCGGCTTTGTGCTGGACAATCTCGCCGTCGGCAATCGACTGGGTCGCAGTTGGCGCAACGGGCAAGTCGGTGGCGTCGCGGTCCTTGACGACTACGCCTTCCTGATCTTCGGGCTGCTCGACCTGTTTGAAACGACCGGTGAGGCCCGTTGGCTGCGCGCCGCAATCGATCTTCAGGATGCTCAGGACAGCCAATTCCTCGATGCCGCGGGTGGCTACTACTATACCGCGGCCGAGAGCGAGCGACTGCTCACCCGGACAAAACCCAGCTATGACGGCGCCCGACCCGCGGCGAATTCCGTAGCCCTCCAGAACCTGCTGCGCCTGGCAACTCTGCGCGATGATGCTCGCTACCGAGAGCAGGCGGAACGCGCTCTGACCAGCTTCTCGCTCGTGCTGGACCGCGGGGGCCTCGGCTCGCCCCGGATGCTCGCAGCCCTCGACTTTCGGCTCGACACCCCGCGCGAGATCTTGTTGATCAAACCGAATCCCGAAGCCTCGACAGCCGCCTTTGATGCGATCGCCGCCACCAGCTTTCAGCCCAATGCAGTGGTGGTCCATGCGACCGAGGGCGATCACCTCGACCAATTGGCCGAAGTGATCCCGCTGCTTCGGGGCAAGGTCGCTCGTTCGGGCAAAGTCACAGCCTATGTCTGCGAAAATCGGGTCTGCGAACTTCCGACCACCTCACCGGAGGTATTTCGGGAGCAACTCGCGAAAGTTCGCCCGTATCCCTGAAACAAACACCGTCGGGGACGCCTTTCCCCATTGCAGATGCCCCGTTCGTGGTTACAACCCACGTGATGGCCAAAGCAGACCTCTATGCGACGCTCGGCGTCGAGCGCGACGCCGATAGCGATGCAATCCGCAAAGCTTTCCGGAAACTGGCGCGAAAATACCATCCGGATGTAAACCAGAACGACCCGAAAAAGGCCGACCGGTTCAAGGAAATCTCGTTCGCAAACGAGGTGCTTTCCGACCCCGAAAAACGCAAGACCTATGACGAGTTCGGGGTGCAGGGGCTGGATCCCAATTTCAAGCCGGAACAAGCCCGCGCCCAGCAACAATGGGGCGCTCGCGCGGGCGGACCGGGCGGACCCGGGCCGGGCGGCTTTTCCAGCTTTGGGGGCGATTTCGATCTCGACGATCTTCTCAGCCGCCTCTCGGGGCGCGGCGGCGGCGGCTTCGGTGGTTTCGGCTTCGGGCGACAGGGGCCCACGCGCGGCTCGGATGCCGAGGGCAACGTCACGATCGACTTCCTCGATGCCGTCCGAGGCGGCAAGGTCGGCATTCAGCTGCAAGGCATGGGCGAGCTTCAGGTCACAATCCCCGCCGGAGCCGATCAGGGCACCAAGATTCGATTGCGCTCCAAGGGGAGCCCGGGCACAGGCGGCGGACCGCCCGGGGACCTCTACCTCAAACTGAAGGTCCGGCCGCATGCTTTCTTCCGTCGCGAGGGAGACGACCTGCATGTCGACCTACCGGTAGCTTTGCACGAACTGATCCAGGGTGCCGAGGTCGTGACCCCCACGCCTGACGGACCCGTCTCGCTGAAGATTCCGAAGGGTTCGGCCAACGGCGGCAAATTGCGATTGGCCGGCAAGGGCGCCACCAAACGAGGCACGAAGGATCGCGGCAACCTCTATGTCCACCTGCAGGCGACCTTGCCCCCGGCGGGTGAGCCACTCGAGGCAATCGCCGAGGAACTCAAAGCCCTCTACGACGACACCAATATCCGCGCCAAACTGGGCGTCTAGGCCTCCCGGCCTCCAAGCCCCGGATGGACAGGCCCCCGCGGGCCGCGCGCGTTTTGGCCCGGGTTCGGCCCGAGACCTGAGTGCAGCCCTAAAGCCGGGCCAAGCGCGCCTTGGCCGCCTTGATGTGGCCATAGCTGTTTTCGTAGTCGAGCTGACTGCGCCGAATCACCTCATGCGCTTCTGCTCGACCATAGACATCGGTGATCTCGACGGCGGCCGGTCCCGCACCAGGCGCCTGTTTGTAAGTGAGGAAATAATGCTCGAGGCGCTCGACCAACTCGGACGGGCTTTGTGCGATATCCGACCAGTCGCCATAAACCGCATCCCCTTCGAGAACCGCGATGATCTTGTCGTCGGCTTCTTCCCCGTCGATCATCCGCAATCCACCAATCGGGATCGCCTGGCAAAGAATATCGCCATGCGAGATATCACGCTCGCTCAGCACGCAGATATCGAGCGGGTCGCCGTCGCCCGCGATCCGCTCGCGTCCCGTCTGACTGGCGCAATAGGCACCGGTCTCGTCGCCGCAATACGTCTGAGGAATGAAACCGTAGAGGCAGGGATAGACGTTGGAAAATTTCTGTGGCCGATCGACTTGCAGAAAACCCGTGCGCTTATCGAGCTCATATTTCACGGTGTCGGTGGGGACAATCTCGATGAATGCGGTCAGCCGATCCGGCGCATCGGGACCAATCGGAACGCCATGCCACGGGTGGCGCCGGTAGAGGTAGGGCAGATACTCTTCAATGCTTCGGAGATCCGAGTTCTCATTGTTGCTGTCGGCCATGAAGGATTCGACTATCATACGGCTCCGGGGTAGTCGTCCCCTTGTGATCAATCTTCTCTTCGTGGCCGCCATCGCCGCCGCCATTGTCGCCATGGGATGGAAGCGGCGACAAAAGTCGGTGGCGCAGGAAGAAGCGCTGGGGCGCGCCGGCGCCAGTCTCGAAAATGCCATCTACATTCGATCCTACGACGAGATGGACGACCACCTCCGCGGGCGCTTTTGCCATTGCGGCGGTTTTCAGGAACTTCGCGGCGAAGGCAGCCGCGAAGAAGGCGGCCACCGCTACCGCACCGCACGGCTTCTCTGCCACGAATGCGAGGAATATAGCGTCGTTTACTTCGATACGACCGACCTTCTTCAATAAAAAGTACCCCCGATCCGGTGCCCGACAATTGCAGGAAGCCTTCTGAATCCAAGGGCTTGCTCTTCGGAAGAAGCCATCCGACAACGCATTTGATCGAGCGGCTTCATCTTTCGCCTTTCCACCCGGAGCCATCCCCGATACCTTCGGAGGGTCGGCGAATGCTTTTGGCTTTCCCGAGTCCAACCTCATCATGGATGCCAAGAAAAAATCGTCGGCTCCGACCGATAGCGCGTCTACGCCCATGTCAATGGATCTGGCGATGGCATCGCTGCCGGTGCCGGTGCTCGGGATTGATACCGACGGGCGCATTGCCTTTCTAAACCGCGCGGCCATGAAAACATTGGGATGGACGGAAAACGAGCTGGTCGGACGTGAGGTGATCAACGCCCTTGCCCTGCCCGGCCATAAGGAAGCCGGCCTCCGGGAGCTCCAGCGCGCCCTGGATGGCGAATCTCTTGAACTGCTCGGCGCCGTCCGTTGCGCGGATGGCAGCAGCCTGAAGGTCTCGTATCGGGTGAGCACATTGCGGGATGATCAGAATTGGATTCATGGCATCCTGCTCGTTCTCGAACCACGCGAAACCAGCGGGCCCGGTGATCCTTCTGCCGACACGAAGTCCCGGGAGCTGCGTCGGCAGGAAGAGCGACAGGAATCTCTGAAGACCAGGATCGCGGCCTCGGAAGTCTCCAAGATCCTGAGCGACTCGCCTTTCCTGAATCGACTCTCCGAGATGATTGTGGAGCAGATGGGCGATACCAGTCGCTTGCGCGGAGATTTCCTGGCCACCATGTCCCACGAACTCCGCACCCCGCTGCATGCGATTCTCGGCTACGCCGGCCTTCTGCAGGAAGGGGCCTTCGGTGAGTTGCCGGCCGCAAGCCATGAACCCCTGACACGGATTGAAAGACGGGCCCATGAGCTCCATGATCTGATCACCAACACCCTGAGTCTGAGCCGTCTCGAAACCGAAGGCGAGAACCTGACGGTGGAGCCGGTCGCTGTCGAAACTCTCTTGCAGGATCTCGTTCAGGACGCACAACGATTGCGCGACAAAGGCGAGACGCAGGTCGAACTGGATGTGGCCTCGGATCTGCCCGTGATTGAATCCGACGTCGCAAAGCTGAAGATCATTGTCCGAAATCTGATCAACAATGCGATCAAATTTACCGACAAGGGCGCGATTCGCGTCATCGCGACCCAGAACGTCGGCGGGGTCTCGATTCAGGTACAGGATAGCGGTGTCGGCATGACGTCCGAAGAAATCGAGCATCTCTTCAACGCCTACACCCAGAACGACACCGGGCGCGCACGCGGCGGTGTCGGCCTAGGCCTCTATATCGTGCAAGAACTGACCCAACAGCTCGGCGGCCAGGTCGATGCCGAGAGCATGCTGGGCTCGGGCAGTACGTTTCGCATCAACTTGCCGCTGCGCCCGCCCACGCGCGAGCAAAGCTGATATTCCGCGCCGCCAACCCGACACCGAGAACGGGTCTCTCTAGCGGCAGGTCACCGAGGCGGGCTTGGCACTATCGCAGGCAAAGGAATCTCGGACACCCGCGGCGATCGTCCCGCACGCGGTCATCCGTCCGCTGCGAAAGGCCTCGGCTTCGGTCGGGGCTGCGGCCGTCGCGCAATTCTTGCGCCCCTTGAAGTCCATACAGACTTCACACTCCACCTGGCTGATCTGCATGGAAAGCAGCACCAGAACACCGCCGAGAGCCAAAAGGCTCATCACCGTAATCATATGTGATTTCTTCATGTCCCCTTCTCGGTGGCCAATCCGTGGCCTCGAGTCAACCGGCAGCTGGCGTTCTCCAACCCGGGACTGCGGCGCCCGTCAGCTCCATGACCCAGCGGCCTGGTTCCCTTCCTCCCCCTTCCGGGGTGGTGGCCCTTCGGCTCGGCGACTCTCAGTCCTTGACTCCGGCGGCTCGCAGCCGACGTTTCAGTTGGGGGAGCACCTCATCCCCGCACATTTCCTCGATCTCTTCCCGGTAGGCCTCGAGCACCGTCGGGTGCCCCGGCAGGTCACCAACCGGGGCCACGCAGCCGATTTTTTCCGCCGTTGGCTGCAGACGCACCCGGACGTCACGCCCATCCTGCTCGAGCATGACCGGCCAATGCCGACACGCACCCGGCTTGATACTTGGCACGTCACGCCCGGTCTCGAGCGCCACGGTATGGATCGAGCAAAGCGAATGTTTGGCGGTCCGACGCAAGAAGGGACAGGTCCCGTCCTCGTGAGCCTCGATGATCATCTCGGGGGGATCATCCACGAAAACGTTCTCGTAGCCCCCGTCTTCGGCCCGCAGAGCCGGGACCAATGCGGCGACCTCATCCATCACCGTATCGACAGCACGGATCTCGCGCCGCGAAAGCTCGATGGTCAGGCCCGTGCAACAAGTCGAGCCACGCGGACACCCATTGGGCCAACAGCGGTAGGCATAATCCGTCAGGCTGGGGTCGAGAATCAGGCGTGCTTTTTGTTTCGAGGCATTTGCCATAGCTTCGTCTGCCTAACAGATTTCGCAACATTGCAGAAAGCGTCCCGAATCGGTTTCCTCGCAGATATGATCGAATGGAACGAACAACATCTGGTGCTGCGGGATGCCCTGCGGAAATTCATCGAAACCGAGATTGCCCCGAATATCGAGGAACTCGAACACGGTGATACCCCGCCCTACGACGTCCTGCGGAAAATGTACAAAACCTTCGGGATTGGCGATATGGGCGTGCAACGCTTCGAGCGCCAGATGGCTCGCGAGAAGGAAGATCGCGCCGCTCGTGAGCGCGGCGAGGAACCCAAGGCCCGCGAGAAACGCGAAGTCTCCTTCGAGCAGGGGCTTGATTCCGCCGCCATGCAGTTGCTGCCGATCATCGAGCTCTGCCGCTATTGCCCGGGCATGGTGACCGCCATGGGC
>CBFHUR010000053.1:16333-18063 GCA_965658895.1 Binatia bacterium | reverse complement strand
GTCGAATCGCATCCTCGAGGCGGTCCAGAAGCCCGTCGTCTTCGGCTGCCTGCTCGGCCAGATGCGACAACCCGAAAGCAACATGCCGAGCCTCGTCCTGAGCGGCCAGGCGGCTGATCTCACGAGTAATCGGGTCCGGGCCGTATTGATGCAGGAAATGCAGCAGGGACAGGAAACTGCCCTCACCCAAAACGGAGAGTAGCAGCGTCGCTTCGGCAAAATCCCGCTCGTCGACCAGCGTTTTCAGAGAGGCCTGACCGCCTGCGGTAGACAAGCCGGGCTGATCTCGTTTGAGGAGCGCGCGCCGGGTGAATACCTCGATATGACGTGCCTCGTCGGCTGCCTGCAGCGCCAACAGCTGCATGACCTCCCGATAATGCGGGTGCATCTGCGAGGCAAACCGTGCGGGCACAACCAGCGCCGCTGTCTCATTTTCGATCAGGTAGGTCATCACCTGCACGACCGCATCTTCGATATCGGGGTCCAGCTCGAACGCGGCATCCCAAGGTACCGCCGTCGCCGGATCCCATTGTGCGGCGAGCCCCTGCGCATACAGGCGTGGCGCATCGGAAGCCCAGGCTTCGGCACGCGAACGCAAGGCAAAATCATATTCAGGCACTCCGGCCTCGACGGTACTTCCGCGCGCCGCGAGCCCCCAATGCGGCGCTGCATCGGCAGCCACTTCGTCTGCTGCCCCTGCCCGCAGAGCGCCACGCCAGCGCCCGACTTCCGCCGCACCGCGCCGAACGACACCGCCATGGCCATCTGCGGCTGGTTCGAAACCATGCCCGAGCGCCCGACACCACCCTCGCAGATGAACACCGAGAGTGGGCGCCGCCCCTTCCACGGACAGAGCTTCATCCACGGCCAGAGCCGACAAGGCGCGTTTCACGAGAAGGTGGCCGCCTTCATCGAAACCGAGGCCTTTGAGGTCGACCCGCTTCACGGGTACTCGACACTGAGTCGGTCGACAAAAGCATCGATCGTTCCAAAGCGGCGCAAGGAATCTTCCAACAAGGCGTACTGCGCCGTTCTCCCCGGCTGCCATTTCTTCATGCCTTCAAGACGCAGCAAGGGCCGCACTTCAGGATCCTCGTAGTCCATCGAGTAAAGCAACTCGGTAAATCTGGCGATGCGATCGGCGGGAGCGCTGTCGAGAACCGTGAAATTGCAATGATCATAGGTCTCGGTCTGGGTCAGAATCCGGGTCGCGCCGCTGGGCAGCGTTCCTTCCTTCCCGAAAAACCAATGGTTCGCATCGATCATGCAAGCGGCATCGACCTCACCTGCGACCAGCGCCCGCGCAGCATGGCGTTCGCCGCCGACGTGATCGCCGTGTTTGCCGACAAGAATATCAAAACGCCTGACCGAAAAGTCCTTCTCCGGACACAGGCCCTGCCGGTCGAGGTGGAACAGGGGAATCAAAGTCCCCTGAGGGGAATCCTTGGCCCCGACGGCCACCGTTCGCCCGCGCAGGTCCTCCACAGAATGGATATCGGAATCAGCACGCACGACAACCACACTGGTCAGGTCACAATCCGAATCCCGCATCGCGATCGCGCGTGCCTTTCGTCCGGTTCGATCCGCCACAGCGTTGGCCTGGAGCCAGGCAAGCGGCGAATTCCAGGCAACGTCGAACTGACCCTGAAACAGGCCCTCGACCTGACGCTCATAGTTCGAATACAGGATGTAGTCGAAACTCAGGCCCCGAGAAGCAAACCACTCCTGAA
>CBFHUR010000053.1:0-16323 GCA_965658895.1 Binatia bacterium | reverse complement strand
ACCTTGGGATCATAAGCCACAGCCCCCATGAGCAATGTTTCCGACATCGATGTCCCCTGCTTGAAGTATCCGAACAATGCAACGCGCCGGTCGGGGCGTCACATCTGGAACCGCTAACAAATGAATTTCACCGCCAGCAATGTCCGAAAAAAGCTGTCGAATGCCGCGCCGTCGGGGACATGGTTCGAGGAACCCCACGGCAGGAATGGCTTGACGCATTCCCAGATTGAGAGTAAGACTCTCACATCATGAACGCCAAGCCCGGCACCAAACTCGGATTCATTGCCCTCGGCCTGTCCGCCGCGTTGTTTGTGGGCTGGTTCCGACTGAATGCTGCGGTGGGCGTGCCCGAAGACCGGACATTCTTTGTCGTGGGGTGGATGATTGCGGTCCTGCTGGGCATCGGTGCATTTGTGCGAGGCACCCGCTGGTTTGGCGGCCTGGCTGCCGGGCTCGCGATCCTGATCGGCGTCTTCCTGCCCTTCACCATCGCGGTGAGCAAGCAGGGTGTGGGCGTCGAGGCAATTCAGGTCGGCGATGTCCTGCCGAGCTTCGAGGGCATCGACGAATTTGGCGAAAGTTTCAACTCGGAAAGCCTGCAGGGACAACTGGTCCTGATCAAGTTCTTCCGCGCCCATTGGTGACCTTATTGCGTCGCCGAGTTACGGCGACTCGAGACCCTTCGGCCAGAGTTTGATAAACGCGGGATTCAGGTCCTGACGGTAAGCACCGACTCCGTCGAAGAGCTGCAAAACGGACGCGACGCGCATGGCATCCAGGCGATCATGCTGGCGGACACCGATCTTGGCGTCACCGATGCCTTCGGCTTGCGCAACACGCTAGTCCATACCGCGCCTCCGGGTGACGACCATGAAGCCCTGCCCGTCCCCGCCACCTTGCTGGTCGACCGCGACGGAACGGTCCTGTGGATGGAGATCTCGGAGAACTATCAGCGCCGCTCCGGCCCTGAAGTCGTCATGGCAGCTATCGAAGAGCATCTGGGCTAGACAAATCAGCACGCCTCAGAGGCACGGATCAACCCCCTCCCTGCAACAGGGGGTTTGACTCTTTCCCACGGGTCAACCTTTGCGTAGAATCGCTTCGATGATTGGCACCGGCTCCGAATCGAACACCCCAGCCCCAAATGCCTCGCGGCCGGGACTTCCTGCTTTCCATCGAGTTTTCTCAAAGAACCTCGAAGAGGGAAACCAGGCCTTCAAGGACCTGTTTGATTACGAGCAATTCCAGCTGGCTTCCGGTGAATTCAACTCGGAACTCCTGAGCCTGGAGGCGTGCGAATCGATTCTCGGCAGCTTTCGGTACTTCACGGCCGCATTCAATCAGGGGGCGCTTCGTGCCGACCAGATCGGGATCGGCCTGCCAGCTCTCGACAGCCAATGCCTCTGGTGGGGCCACGCCCATGGGAGCAGCTCGAGTTTCGAAATCCCGACCCTGATCCCCGGAGAAACGCTCCATCAAAGAACCCAGTCCGGCCCGCCGATTCTGGCTGCCTTTATCCAGCGCAGCAAGCTGGAATCTGCCGCCGAAGCGATGGGGCTGAGAGAGCATATCGATGACGTGTTCCGACCCAATCGCACCAGCCGTTGGCTGGCGTGCTGTCCGAAAAAAACAGCCCGTGCGCGCCACGGATTGGGAGAAATTCTCCGTCAGGGCCTTGCAGGCAGCAGCGAACTTCGGGCCGACGAAGTTCAGGCCATCATCTTGAGCGAAATTCTGGACCTCCTGGACGACCGCATTGACCCGCGGAACCCTTCATCGCGGGCGGACGCCGCATTGGTCGAACGAGCTGGTGCGACATTCGATGCAAATTTGGAACTGCGGTCTGTCAGCGCTCTCGCACTGACTCTGGGTGTACCTCGGCGAACGCTCTACCGCGCCTTCAAGGAAGTCACGGGCATGGGCATTCACCAGTTTCTTACGACTCGTCGGCTCAACCGGGTCTTTTGCGAACTCAAGGAAGCCTCTCCCTCGGAAGCCAGCGTCACAACAATTGCCCAGCAACACGGGTTCACCGAACTGGGCCGGTTCGCCGGCCGCTACAAGCAGCTATTCGGCGAGCGCCCCAAGGATACCCTTCAACGCTGATCCCCTGCGGCGCGGGAGCCTTCCACAAGCAAGACTCGCTGCAAGCGCTCCGAACTACCCGCCAATGACAGTCTGGCCCAATCTGCATAGCCAAAAAGACGGCCCCTATTTTAGACTGTCCACCAAATGATCTCTCCCCCGAGGCCCTCATGGTTCGATTGCCGGCAACCAGTTGGCCACGAGCTCAGGCCTTCATGACTCTCCGCCACAAGGATAATAACTAATGCAGCGCTCCAGAATCCCTACCCTGTCCCCACGTTTTCTTGCCCTCTTCAGGCGATCCCTCGCGATATTCTGCGCCGCGGCCACTCTTGCCGTGGTCTCGCCCGAGGCTTCTGCCACCGAGGGCTACCTCGTCTTCTGGGGGGACGATTCCGATGGACAGAAAGACGAACCCCAGCCGCAATCCAAATGCACCAAATTCTCGAGTACTTACGGCTCGAGCTTCTGCCTCAAAGAAGATGGCTCCATCAAGGGCTGGGGCTATGACAGTTATGATCAGGTGTCCGATATCCCTTCCGGCACCGGCTTCACCGATATCGCGGCTGCTTGTTACGCAGGATTCGCAGTCGACTCGACGGGCTCGATCGTCGGCTGGGGCGATGATGACGAAGACGCCATCAGCTCGATTCCCGATGCAAGCGTCCATGGACCGTTCACAGCGGTCTCGGCCCATTGCTACGGTGGATTTGCTCTCAATGGTGACGGCGAAATTTCCGGTTGGGGCTGGGGGGGGTCCGGCTCCGGTAACGGGTCGCTGGTCGACAACGCGCCATCGGGCACCGGCTACACCAAGATCGCTTCGTCCTATGCTGATTTCGCCCTGGCTCTCGACGCCAATGGCACCATCACCGCGTGGGGCGACGACGACCACGGCCAGATATCCAACGCACCAACCGGCACAGGCTTCCTTGATATCGCCGTGGCCTACGATGCCCTCGCCGCGGTGGCAAGCGACGGCAGCCTCGTGGCCTGGGGAAGCAGCGAATCCTACTTCATGAGTGAGGTTCCCGACGGAAACAACTTCACGGCCGTTGCGTGTGCCTACAGACACACTTGCTTTGCCCTGCGAAGCAATGGGTCGATCGCGGCATGGGGCGGGTTTAATGACTACGGAGAAATATCCTCCGCGCCGAACGGCACAGGGTATACAGCCGTCTTCGGCGGCTACCGGTTCGGGGCTGCAATGGTGCCGGATTTGACCGAAGGCAATCTGACACTTTGGGGCTATGAGGGCTCCGGCCAGACAGCCGAGCCGCAGCCGCTCGCAAATTGCACCGAATTCGCGAACACCTATGGAACGAGTTTCTGTCTGGAGGAAGACGGATCCATCAAAAGCTGGGGCGATAACTACTATGGCAAGGTGTCAGGTACCCCGTCCGGCGCCGGGTTCATCGACGTCGGGGCCTCCTGCTACGTCGGGTTTGCCGTCGATGCCACCGGCGCGATTATCGGCTGGGGCGAGGAAGAGAACGGAGAGATCTCGGGCATCCCGGATGCCGCCATCCACGGTCCGTTCACTCAGGTCTCGGGGTATTGCGAGGGAGCCTTTGCCCTCAACAGCGACGGTGAAATTATCGGATGGGGCGAGGATTACTATGATCTTCTTGCGGGGATTCCGTCAGGAGATGGATTCACCAAGGTCGTCTCAACCTACAGCTACGCGGCTTTCGCCTTGCGCAGCGATGGCTCGATCGCGGCATGGGGCGAGGACTATGAAGGCCTTGTATCCGACACACCAACCGGCACCGGCTTCCTCGACGTTGGCGTCAGCTACTATGGTGCTGCCGCCGTGGCTGCCGATGGCAGCCTGGTCGCCTGGGGCGACGAGAGTTCGCTGATTACAGACCTCCCGAGCGGCAATGACTTCACCAACGTCGCTTGCACCTCCTATGATCCAACCGCATGCTTTGCCCTGCGATCCGATGGCTCGATCGCGGCGTGGGGGTACGAAGACTCGGGAACCGTGGACGACGCGCCAACAGGCAACGGCTATAGCGCGGTCTTCGGCGGGTATACCATGGGCGCCGCCATCAAAGGGGGTCCAGCCGGGCCATCCGATCTCCCACTTGCCGCGCAATACGATTTCACAGTCGGGCTCGCCGACGTACTGGGCGGCCGCGATGCCATCGCCCTGCGTCCCCGCAATCTGGAATCCGATGGCTATCACTTCAAAGGCAAACAGGGACTCGTCCTGGAGCTCTGCGGTGTGACCGAACCGGCCGAGTACGCCTTCGAGATCGACATGACTCTCGATGAGGCACCGGGTCTGAACGACGACCGATGGTCCTGGCAAAGACTCTGGTCGTTTGATGGCGAGGTCTCTGATGAAGGCATGTATGCCTACAAGAACTACTTCGATTTCTACAACGAGAGCCCGCGTGAACCAGAACATGCGTTCACGCCGGGGACTCCCTTCACCTTGCGCATGGAGAGAAATGCTGCGGGAACCTTCACGGCTTTCCTCGATGGAGACGAGATGTGGAGCTTCGACGATAGCTCGGGTCTGGCCATCCAGTCCGATCGCAAGCAGTACAGCTACGTATTCACCGACGATCGCAAGAGCAACTATGTAAACGACGATGCCACAGGCCTGGTGACCGAGATCCGGGTCTATGGCAACGCACCGACGGATGCGAATTGCGAGGCGCAGTGTAGCGATACGATGAGCGACTCGATCAACTCGATCACCGCAATGATTGCGGAGGTGAGTGTACCGGCGACAGCGAAAAAACATCTCAACCGTGCCTCCCAAAAATTGCAGCTGTCGCTTTCCATGTGTGGCCGCAACTGGTCACGGGCAGCTCTGCGCCAGATGCAACGTGCAGTACGTTCTCTGGAAAAAGCGATCATCAAGGGAGCTGCGGCAGACGACATCGACCCGATCATCGCAGCCCTGGCCGCCTACGTGCGCGGCGAGGCGGTCGACAAAATTACGACTGCCACGGCCTATGAGGGCCCCGCCGAGATTCTTGCGCGGGCAAACAAGCTGCTGGCAAAGGGCGATGGGTTCGAGACGGTCTCGCGCCAAATGCACCTGCATGTCATGGCATTCAAATTTGGCGTCCGGGCCGCGGAAAAGGCTGAGTAACGACAGCTCCCACCGAAGAGTGCGGGGAAGCGTCTCGGCGGCAAAAGCCTGATGCTTCCCCGCGCACACTGGTGCCCACAAAAGTCGCCGCTCGAATCATGCGGTAAACAGAGGGTAAATCATCGCTTTCCAATCCCCTAGAGCCGCGATAGGCTCGGCGGCCACAAGGAGAGCAAGATGGCGCATGATCTGGTAATTCGAGGGGGCGAATTGGTCGATGGGACGGGGGCGGAACCACGTCGTGGAGACCTGGCAATCGACGGCAACAAGATCACGGCTGTCGGCAAGGTATCCGACAGCGGTCGCGAAGAAATCGATGCCACAGGCCGTCTGGTCACGCCGGGCTTTGTCGATATCCACACGCATCTCGATGCGCAGATCGGTTGGGATCCCCTGCTGACGCCCGTCAGCTGGCATGGCGTCACCACCGCCCTGATCGGCAATTGCGGCGTCACGTTTGCTCCCTGTCGCCCCGACGACCGCGAGTTGCTCGCCGGCATGATGGAGACGGTCGAGGACATCCCCAAGGATGCGATTCTCAACGGCCTGCCCTGGGATTGGGAAGACTACGGCGGCTACCTCGACTCTCTGGAGAATCTGCAGCCGGCCATTCACATCGCCGGCATGGTCGGCCATTGCGCCGTGCGCTTCTACGTGATGGGCGAGCGCGCCGTGGAAGAACAGGCCACCCCCGAGGAAAAGGCTCGTATGGCCGCGATCGTGGCGGAATCGATTGACGCCGGTGCGATCGGCTTTTCCACGAATCGCTTCCCGCCTCATGTGTTGCCTGATGGACGCTCGATCCCGGGAACCTATGCCGAGGCGGACGAACTCATGGAAATCGCGCGCGTGGTCGGACCGCGCGGCGGCCTGATGCAGAACGTGCTGGACTTCGGCAAACCGGAGTTCACAACCAAGCTCCTGCGCGATATGGCCCGGACATCCGGCAGTCGCGTGCTGTTCAGCTTCGGCACCTCACCGGACCCCGGCTCGGGCAAAGGCGGGGCAAACTATCTGGAAGCTCTGCGCCGCGATGGCCTGGATATCAATGCTGTCACCCAACCCCGCGGCTCGGGCTTTATCTTCGGCCTCCAGGCCACCCTGCCCATGGGTGGCAAGGCCTGGGGCGAATTGCGGGAAAAGGATCTCCCCGGGCGACTTGCCGCCATTCATGATCCGGCCACCGCTGCCGCATTGGTCGCCGAGGGCAAGGAAAAGGGCGCCGGCAAATTGCCGATGGAAAACGTCTTTTTCATGGGCAGCGGGGACAGCCCCGACTACACGGCCGACCCCAGCCGCAACGTCGCCCGTCTGGCCGAAGAGGCCGGCGAGCATTGGGTCGAGACCTTCCTGCGACTTTCGCGGGAGACCGACGGACGCGGCCTGTTCACATTGCGCATGTTCAACCTGAACCTCGAAGCACTCGAGGAACTCTTTCACAGCGACCACGTCCTGCCCGCTCTGGGCGATGCCGGCGCGCATGTCTCGCAGATCATGGATGCGGGATGGGCCACGTTTGTGCTGTCGCATTGGGTCCGCGAGCGCGGTCTGTACTCACTTGGCGAAGCCGTGCGCAAACTGACGGCGGTGCCCGCGCGGATCATCGGCATTCAGGATCGCGGCCTGCTCGAGGTCGGCATGGAAGCCGACATCAACGTCCTGAACCCCGATACGGTTGCGGAATGCATGCCCGAGATCGTCCACGACTTCCCGGGTGGCGCGCCGCGCTTCATCCAACGCTCGCGAGGTTATGATGCCACCATCGTCAGCGGACAGGTGAGCGTGCGCGATGGAGAACATACGGGCACGCGCGCCGGCTCGGTCCTGCGATCGGCTCGAAATACGCACTAAGCCGCGCCCGAGGAAGCTGAGGCGGAAAGGATGGTGCGATCGCTGGCGAGAACAGCTGCCTCGCGGTAGCGTCCCGTCATGCCCAAGGTCTTTGTTCATGGCAACCCCGAGTGCGATGCCGTCTGGAACCCGCTGATCGAGGCTCTGGCCGCGCGCGGCATCAGTGACACCGTCCGCCTGTCACCGCCGGGCTTCGGCGCATCGGTACCGGATGGATTTGAAGCCACGATGCAGGGCTACCACCAGTGGCTGGTCTCGGAGCTCGAAGCGATCAGCGGACCGATCGATCTGGTCGGCCACGATTGGGGGGCCGGGCATGTCGCCGGCATCGCGGCGGCGCGACCGGATCTGATCCGATCCTTTTCCATGGACTGCGGCGGGCTCGTCCACCCCGACTACGTCTGGCATGATGCGGCGCAATCCTGGCAGACGCCCGAGATCGGTGAAGAAGTGGTTCAGGCCCTGACCGGCGCGCCGCTGGCCGATCGCATCGGAATCTTCGAAAGCTTCGGAATCACCGGTCCTGCCGCGCAACAAATGGCGAAAGCGGCCAATGCCGAGATGGCCGCATCTATCCTGACGCTCTACCGCAGCGCCGTGCAGCCGGCGATGGCGGACCTCGGCAAACGTCTGCGTCGGGCCCCAGCCCGCCCCGCACTGATCATCATCGCCGAAGACGACCTCTATGTACCCGCAGATCTGGCTGAGGAAACCGCCGCCGATCTGGAAGCCCAGGTCCTGCGACTGTCCGGCCAGGGGCATTGGTGGATGTTCGGTGCACCGGAGATAGCAGCAGACTCTCTGGCAGGGTTCTGGGCGGGATTGCAAGAATCGCCTCAGTCGCCATGATCAGCAAGAACTCGTGAAACCCGAATCAAACCGCCTGGACAGGTTCCTCATTTCGCTACCAAGGTGAACTCTGATGCCCGACCGCCAAACCACCACTGCTCTGGCCTCGCCAAAGCTTCCTTCCCGGATCGGGAGACAGGTGCAATGGGAGAATCTTTGCTCGTGGTTGGAGCAAAGCGCATCGGGTCAGGGTGGTCTCGGAATCCTCACGGGCCCGGCAGGCTCGGGTAAGAGTTTTCTCACGCGACATCTTGAGAACGAGGCCCGGCAGCGCGGGTTTTCCACCGGACACGGTCGGTTTGAACGTCGCGGACGCTCACGCATGCCCTGGCCTTGGCCTCAGGTTCTCCGCGGGCTTGGTGGCAAGGAGACCACCAAACTTGCCCGCGAGCTCATGCAGGAGGGGCTGGCCGCACCGCTGGAAGAGCGCGAAGGATTGCTCGGCAGCTCGGGAATGGGTGCCGGTCGTCTGGTGATTCCTCTGGTCGATGCGTTGGATGCTCATTCGAGTTCCGGTCCCTTGCTTCTGATCTTCGATGATCTGCAGGATTGTGACGCCGCTTCCGCCGAGGTCCTGCTTTTGGTTGCCGAGGCGCTCACCTCGCTGCCTTGTCTGATTCTGCTCGTCATGCAGGAACAATCCGCAGACAGCAGCAGCCCCGAAGCACGATCGATCACCGAGGCGTTCTTGAGCACAGCCCCAGATCGCATCTGCACACTCCCACCTTTGGCCGAGGAAGAAACCGTCTCGATCCTTGGGGAAGAGATCTGCCTTGCGCTGGGCGGCCCGCGCAGCGCGCATGAGCTCACCCGCGGAAACCCCCTGCTGGCAACTGCCGTCCGGCAAGCGGCCCTGCCGACCGCGACACTCACCTCAACCCTGTCCACGCCCGAACGCGCGTTGCATGCCATCGCGGCCCACCGGCGCGAAGAACTCTCCCCCGAACAGCAGAATCTGGTTTCCGCACTCGCCATTCGCCCCGAGGGAAGCGATTCCTCGCTCCTTGCAGAAATTCTGGAATGCGAACTCACTGATCTGGAGAAAATCCATCACAGCTCGGCACTGGACGGATTGATTGAAGTCGAGAGCGGCCGAGGCAACGTCCTCTATCGGATCTCGACCGAGAGCATGCGGGAGGCTTTCCTCAACACGATCGCACCCGAGGAGCGCCGCGCCCTGCATCTCCGCCACGCCGAGGCATTGATCGAGCGCACCCGACAGGGGCTTTCGGTCCCTTCCGCTCAAGTCGCGGACCACGCCCTGGAAGCCTCCCCGATTTTCCCGCCAGCGGATGCGGCCCACTGGACATGGCGAAGTGCTCAGGAAGCAACCGCGGCCGAGGCCTTCGGCAACGCGGCCCGGCTGGTGTCGGACGGGCTGCGCACTCTGGCACTCGGAGATGCCGGCGCGCATCCGGAACTTCGCAGGAACCTTCTGCTCGAGGGGATCGCCGCCACCTCGGTGCTCGAGCCGCAAGTCGCCCGAGAGTACCTTCGCGAGCTCCGGCAGCTGGCCGAGACACTACCCTCCCGGGAGCGCCGGCTGGTGGTCGAAAAGGCGGTCAACGCAACCAACATCCGTGTTCAGAATCTCGCCCTGCTCGAAGACCTGCGTCAATTTCTGCAACGGGCACTCGACGAGCTCGCGCCCAACGACCCGGCCGAGGTCGGCCTGATCGCCAGACAGGCTGCCATTCTGCACCGGATCCCGGACCCCGAGGCACGCAAGGCCTGCGACGCCCTCTCGGAAGAGGCCTTGGCGAAAAGCGCAGGGTCCGAGGTCAGCAGAGAACTCCGCGCCATTGCCGGCGCAACCCACCTGCTTTGCAATACGCACGCGCGAAACCCCGAAGAGAGACTGGAAATGGCGCGCGATCTTTCGGCATACGCGATCGAAGAACAGCAGCCCAATCTGCGCCTGATCGCCGACTGCACTCTGGTCATTGACGCCCTTGCCGCCGGCCGTGCTTCCGAAGCCGACGCCGCCATCGACCGACTTTCCCAGGAAGCGGCCTCGGCCTCCCACCACCCGGTCTCCTGGTATCCCTTCCACCTGCGCGCGATGCGAGCGGGCATGCGGGGGGATTTCAAGGCGGCTCGCCGCTGGCTGGAGGTCGGTGTCGAGAATGCTTCGCCAGCGACCTATACCGAAGCCACCGCGTCAGCCTGGCTTCTGCTCACCCAGCTCGCCAATATGAGCGGCATCTCGATCTTTCACGTGCCGGTCCTGCCCTACCTGCAATTGCCGGCGCTGCCGCAGGAGTTGGAGAACGCCGACTTCCAGATCGAGCCTCTGCCGGCAGAAGCCCATCCCCTGACGGAACCCTGGAGCGAGGTTGTGGTCGAAATCGCCGAAGCATCCCGCCATGCGCCACAACTCCAACCCGGAGGAGGGAGTCGCGCACCGATTGGTGCAAGCCCGGATCTATCTGCACATTGGCGCGTGGGCTATGCCGGCGTCCTGTCGCGGTTGCTCAACGACCGCGACGGCGCCAAAGCGATCGTGGAAGATATGGCGCGGCAAAAGTTCGCCGAAGTCCCCCGCGACGCGCAATGGTTGGCGTCGCTTTGCCTGGCCGCGCAGACCTGCAACGAGGTCGAGAGCACGCAAGCCGCGGGCCCCGCTCTGGAGGCGCTGCTCCCGTTCGCCAACCAGAATGCAGTGACCGCCATGGGGCTGGTATTCTCGGGACCCGTCGCCGGGTTCGCCGCACCTCTGGCGCGATTGGTCGGGGACCACGAGCAAGCAGATAGCCTGAGCGCCGGAGCAATCGCGGCCAGCGATCAGGTCGGCGCCGTGTTCGCCGGTGCACAAGCCAGGCTCGAGAGAGCCTCGATTCTGGTCAAACGGAAAGGGAGCGCTGACCGGGCCGAGGCCGAAAATCTCTTCCAGACAGCACAGGCCACCATCGCAACCTTCAAACTCAATGGGCTGCACCCACACGCGGCCAGGGTGGCAGAGATGCTGGAGAAGGCCTCGCCGGCAGCTCCTGCGGAGACGCTGAGGTCCGACGCCGCTGTAGCGTCGTCTTCCGGCCCGTCGCCCGAGGCGACGTCGGCCTCTCCAGCCCCTCAAGCCTCCGCATCCTCTGCCGCCTCCGCAGCCTCCGCGCCCGAAGCGGTCTTCGTTTGCGAGGGCGATAGCTGGCGTATTGCCTGGGAGGGCCAGGAGATCCGCCTCCGACAACAGCGCGGCCTTGCGTTCATCGCATCCCTGCTCGAACGCCCGCATCAGGAAGTCCACGCCCGGACGCTGATGACGCCGGATGCTGCACCTGGAGCGGATGCGGCGACGCAGGCCGATCTGGCCACCGGAAACCTCTCGATTGCCGACGATGGGGGCCTGGAAGTCCTGGACGAGCAAGCGCTGCAAGCGTTTCGGAGCCGCTTTGCGCAAGCCCGCGGAGAACTCGCCGAGGCCGAGGCCGACAACGATCTGGGCCGCGTCGAAATCCTGCAACGCGAGATCGATTTCCTCACGCAGGAACTCGCGGGCGCCACCGGCCTGCATGGTCGAAAACGGCGGACCGGCTCGGACAATGAGCGTGCTCGCATCGCTGTACGCAAACGCGTCAAGGCATCGCTGGACAGAATCCGACGCGACATGCCCGGCCTCCATGCCCACCTCTCGGCCTCGCTCCGCACCGGATCGGTTTGCCGCTACGCACCGGAAAGCCCCGTCGAGTGGCAGACAAAATGAGGCAAACCGTGGCGGAGCGTACTAAAATTCAAATCGCTGGAAGCGCCACCACCAGCTGCGGGAGGGTGCTTTGAAGACCAACTCCGCTCAGCGGGCGATCACAGCCGAATTACTCGGGACTGCCTTCCTGCTCGCAACCATCGTGGGCTCCGGCATCATGGCCGAGCGACTCGCGGACGGCAATATCGCCATCGCCCTGCTGGCCAATACCCTCGCCACCAGTTCGATGTTGGTGGTCCTGATCACGATCTTCGGGCCGGTATCCGGGGCTCACTTCAACCCCGCGGTAACGCTCGCCTTCGCGCTGCGGCGCGAGGTCCGCCCGGCGATCGGGCTTGCCTTTGTCGGCGCACAACTGACCGGCGCCATGCTCGGCGTTCTGGTCGCGCACGGCATGTTCGAGGAAAGCCCGCTCGTCTTTTCCACCACGGACCGCTCGAGCCCGGGGCTGTGGTTTGCCGAGGGTATCGCGACCTTCGGCCTGCTCATGACCATTCTGGCCGCGCTGCGTGTCCAGCCGACCGCGATCCCCTGGATGGTCGGTCTCTATATTGCAGCGGCCCATTGGTTCACCGCGTCGACCTCCTTTGCCAATCCCGCGGTCACCATCGCGCGCTCGCTGACCGACACCTTCTCCGGGATCAATCCGGGACATGCACCGGCATTCATCGCAGCCCAGCTCGTTGGCGCCGCCGCCGCCGTGCCGGTGATCGGGTGGCTGTTCTCTGACGTTTCCGAGCCGGAAGGCTGAGACTTCAACACAATCCGATGAACACCGCAGAGGCCGCCAGAGTCTCAGACGGCTCTCCAGCGAGCAGCGGTAACGAAATGGTGCCGAATCGCGGGCCGCAAACAAGCCCAATTGGCTTCCACCTGACCTACACCTTCTGGTAGCGTTGCGCGGTGGATATCCTGCGAAATCTCGCCATCGTCTCTTTATTCCTGCTGTTCGGAACCGTCGCCGCGGGCTGCGGAAGTTCTTCTTCCTCGATGTCCGGATCTCTGCCCCAGGAGCCCGCAGCACCCGAGCCGGGGCCCGAGCCTGAACCCGAACCTGAAGAACCGGAGCCCGAAGAGCCTGCCTGCGCTGAAAGCTTCGAGAACACCTTTGATGCGATTCAGGAAGTTGTATTTGAGCGCCGAGGCTGCACCACCCTTGCTTGCCATGGCGAAGCCGAAGCCGGCGAGCTGGATCTGCGCGCCGGAGTCTCATGGGCAAACCTCGTCGAGGTCGATTCTCTCGGCAGCCCCTTGCTGCGCATCCAGCCGGGGCGTGCCAACTCCAGCTACCTTTTCCACAAGCTCGCCGCTGCGAGTAACCCGGACCAGGGATTGGCCATCACCGGAGCACCGATGCCGGTGGGCGTGGCACCTCTGACCCCCGATGAACTCGAGGGATTGCGCATCTGGATCGAACGCGGTGCACCGGAAACAGGCTCGGTCGGCGCCACCTTTGGCGCCGAGGACGAGACCGTCCTCGAAGAACTACTTGGCGCATGCCTGCCGCCGGCCGAACCCAACGAAGTACCTCGCCTTGAGCCTCCGGCATCCGACGAAGGCCTCCAGATGGTTATGCCGCCCTACGACATTCCACCAGCCAGCGAGCACGAAGTCTGCTTCGCGGTCCCCTACGATTTCAGCGACATCGTACCCGACAGGTTCAAGGATGAGACGGGCGAGTTCTACTATGCCGAGTATTCGAGTCGGCGCAGCGACACGAACACCCACCACCTGGTCCTGCTGAACTCCGGCGCATCGATCGATCAGGCCGATGACCCGAGCTTCGGCATCTGGCACTGTATCGAGGGCGATCTCGACGGCGAAGTCTGCGATCCCAAGGACCTCCAGGCTTGCGGTGAGGGTTGGTGCACCTCCGAAGCCAGGCCGTCGGTCGCTTGCATAGGCTACGGACCTGCCGGCGGTGGTGGTGCGAGCGACCCCGAGCGGAGCCTGACGGTGCAAAGAGTGGACGCCAGCGGGTTTTATCGCAAGCTACCCATTCGCGGCATCGCGTACTGGAACTCGCACGCCTACAACCTTACTGCCAAAGTCGCTCGGCACCATGCCTACAACAACTTCTACTACACAGACGACTTGCGTTACGAGCAGCTGAACTTTCGTGCCGGCGAAATCTATGCGGCCGCAGGCACACCACCGTTCACAAAACGGACCGTATGCGAGACGATTACCTTTGATCCGGGGACCGAGCTACTACGCCTGAACTCGCACACCCACAAACGTGGCGAGATCTTCTGGATGGAGCTCGCTGGTGAGCGAATCTACGAAAATTACTTCTATGCCGACCCGCCCACCCTGCAATTCAATCCGCCGCTGCTTCTGGACGACCCAGACCCGGAAGGGCGCACGATTGAATTCTGTGCGATCTACAACAACGGCGTGGACGATGACGGCAATCCCGATGTCGATGTGGTCACGCGCCTGTCTCGCAAGCCCGAGCGCAGCGGCTGCGAACCCACCCACTGCGCGGAGGGCCGCGTTGCCGAGCCTTGTGCAGGGAGCACCGACCACGCGACCTGCGACACCTCGCCTGGCGCAGGCGACGGCATGTGCGATGCTTGCCCGATCAGCCCGGGCGTCACGACCGATGACGAGATGTTCATCCTGATCGGGGCACGCGTCCGAGCAAATGAATAGGCCTCCGGGCGACCATTTACCGCCGCAGACAGTCGCGAGCTTCACAACGGCTCGTTGTCGTCTCTCGCCCATCGCTATCCCGAACGCTCTGGTGACCACCGAATTCAGCGAACTCCTCGCCGACCCGCAGGTGCGCCACTATCTCTGCGATGATCAGGTGATCGGCATGGACCGGGTTGAATCCATCATCGAGGGGAGCATCGCGCATTTTCGTGAATCCGGCCTGGGCCTATGGATGGTGTCGGACGGCATCACCGCTGAGCGAGCCGGGATCGTCGGCTTTGCGGAGTTCTCGGCACCCGGTGCGCTGGAATTGATGTACGCCTTTTACCCACGCTTCTGGGGCCGCGGTCTGGCCACAGAAACCGCACGGGCGGTGATGGAACGCGGATTCACAGCCGGCCTGCGCGAGATCCACGCCTCCACCGATCAACCCAATCAGGCTTCAATCGCGGTACTGCAACGCCTCGGTTTCCGAAAGACCGGTCGTCGGGAGGCCAGCCCCCCCACGACAGTCTGGCCACAGTTGTATTTTGTGGCCGACGCGCCACGCACTTCCCGGAACGATCAGCGAGCACTGTAAATACGGCCAACCAGGCGAGCTCCCAGCCTCTCGGACCACCCTCCAGCGAGCAGCGGTACCGAAATGTTGCCGAACTCCGTAACGCGGCGTTACCCAAAAAGAGCCCGCCTCGAAAAAAAACCCGGAAACCCGGACTATAGAGAGTGGCACGTCAAATGCTTACTCCAGCAAGCCCGGATTCCCGAGGTCGACAAGGAGAGCACACCAATGATCGCATCCAAGAGTATCGCCGCCACTCGAACCAATCCCCTGCAGCCGCGCTCAGCTCCTCGAATTGAGGGGCTTCCCAAAAGCATGCGCTCCTCGATAAGATCGTGCTTCCGCAAACTCGCCGACCCCGATCAACACCCGCTGGAGGAGAACAGCAAGGTGAAAACACTTGAATGTCCGAAACCCGCCCCGCGCACATCCCTTGAGCGCAGCTTCACCGCTCTGCTTGTCGCCCTTTTCCTTTCCTTCGCACCGGCAGCCGCCATGGCGCAGCCGATCGGGGAACCGATTGCCACCTGGGGACCCGGCCAATGTGGCGGATCGATCGCCGGGTACAGCCCCACGTTCGTCGGCAACTGGTGGCATCCCAACTTTCCACCGGCCGGATGTCTGGATACGGAAATTCCGGGGAACGACACGCAGCAACATTCCTTCGGCAGAGGTGCGGACCTGCAGGACCTCGGGGCCACCCGCCGCCTCGTTGTTTCCGGCTGGATGGAATACAACCCCGGAAGTTCGGCCGGACCCTACGCCCAGTTCGCACTCTCGGCCTATACGCCGGCAGGCGACCTCGACAACACGTTCGGAGCCGGCGACGGCAAAGTCCTGACCGCTTTCACCGTGCCGGCACGCGGCATGGACAACTTCGTGCGCAGCGACAACTCGATCGTCACCGGCGGCGGCGATGGCACCACCATGTTCCTGACCGCCCATCACGTCGATGGAACACTCGACTGGCAGATGATGACCACGGTCCCTTCGATCACAGGAGCCGTGGCTCTAGCTCCCAAGGACCGTGACCCGACCGCGGACTTCATCGCGGTGGGCTCCGACGCGACGTCCGGACTCTCCGAGATCGTTGTTGCCAGATTCGACCATCTCGGGAACGTCCTGCTCAACCAGAAATTCGGCAACGTCGAGTTCGGCACTCTCGGCTACGAATTCTACGGTCAGGATGTCGCCTACGGCGATGATGGCTACATCTATATCGCGGGAACCGTGAAGGATCCGGCAACCCTGGGCAAGGAGATGATTCTCGTCAAGGTCGACGATGCCTTCGTTCTGGACGGATCCTTCGGTGGAACCAGCGCGCTCGTACCCACGGCCGGGGTGGTTACCGTGCAGGTTGTCGTTGGTGGCGTTGCCCGACCGTCGGAGGGTAATGGAGTGGCTCTCGGCGACAATGGCAACGCCTATATCGCCGGACTGGCCGACGGTGGCGAGCTGACGCGGATGGCTGTCGCCGCGGTGAACAGAACAGATGGCGGCCTTGCCGGG
>CBFHUR010000052.1:0-18241 GCA_965658895.1 Binatia bacterium | reverse complement strand
CGACCCCTTCGCAGGCGCTCAGGAGACCGCCGCTGAATGTTGGAGTCACAAAGCCGGGATCGGCCTCGTAGCATGTGGCCGAAGTCCCCGTGGTGCGGACATCGAGAACCGGCAGGGCACAGAGGGCTGGGTTTGTGTCGCAGGTGTCGACCTTGATTTTCAAGTTGCCCCGCTTCGGATCTCCGCGCAGAACGGTCCGCGAGACAAAAACGTCCTGCGAGCCGCTCATATGGACATCGGATTTCACGATACAGATGAAGTCATCTGCGGTGCATCGCGTTCCGTCGCCGCTTGGTTTGCCGTTGAGTTTCTTCAGGAGGATCTGGATCTTGGGTCCCATCATCTTGAGCAGGCCGCTGCTCTCACAGCCAATGAAAAGGTCCGAGTCTGATGAGCCGTCGTGGGTCATGCTCATGATGTGCTTGTCCTTGGCAGGAGCGGCCGATGGCGAGAGAACGGCCACGGCGACCGCCGCGATGCCGCTAATCAGATAGTACAATCCGTTGGATCGTTTCGACTGGTCTTGAGGTTTCATCTTGGTCCCTCCGGGCCTGAGATTGGCATGATTGGTTCAATCGATTGATTTATTTCTCTGAGTCACGGGTACTCCTCTTTGCCGGCGGCAGACAAGCAAAAAGTAACGCTGCGCTGCGTCAGTCCCGGAAACTGCAGGCTTTCTGCCGTCGCAAGTTGCGAGGTGATTTCGCCGAGGCCCCGAGCCTGCCAAATGCGAGTACGTCTTGCGTCCCGGTGGGGAACCCTTGATGGTGGGTGCGAAAGGCGGGGGCGTGATGCGTAAATTGGGAATGGGGTTGGTCGTTCTGGTGTTGCTGGCGGGAGGTGGGCTCTATTATCTGGCCAACTCCATCGACGGGATTGTGGCCAGCTTGATCGAAAAAAGTGGTTCGAGTGCTCTGGGGACGACGGTTCGCGTCTCGGATGTAAAGATCTCGTTGAAGGAAGCCAAAGGCTCGATTGCCGGTCTGACCGTCGCGAATCCGAGCGGCTTCAGCGGTGAGGCGATCTCGTTTCAGGATATTGTGATCGGGATTGACCCGGCCTCGCTCTTGTCCCGCGAGCCAATCGTGATCACCGAGGTTACGGTGCGATCTCCGTCGGTCAATCTGGTGCTGGGCGCCAATGGATCGACAAATATTCAGGCGCTTCTGGCAAACGTTTCGAGCTCTTCGAGCAAGCCTTCGCCATCGACGGATACCTCCGCCGGCTCCTCGGAGTTGCGATTGCGGATCAATCGACTCGAGATCGCCGACGCCAGTCTTGCGGCGGATCTCTCGGCTGTTGGCGGCAAGAACTTCAGCACCAAAATCCCTGCCTTGCGGCAGTCCAATGTCGGCGGTGGGAGCGGGGCTGCGCCGGATGCGCTCGCGACCACGATTGCCAAGGTTTATGTGTCGAAGGTGGGTGAGTCGGTCGCCCGTGCCGAGGCCGAGAAGCAGGTGAACAAACTCGTCGACAAGCATTTGGGCGGCGAAGCCGGAGAGGCGGCCAAGGGAATTTTGGGCAATATTCTCGGACAATAAAAAAGAGCCACCCCGCGGCGGGCGGAGTGGCTCTGGTTCGACAAAAATTGCCGAGAAGAGGATTCAGCCCGGTGGGTCCTGTTTTGCCAGGATGGCCTCGAATCGAGCGCGCATCTGCTCGAGGAGTTCGTCGGAGGTGGGGTTGATGAAGTAGCTGCCAGCCTTCAACCCTTCCCATGCATGATCGGCGACCTCCTCGGGGGTCGTGGTCTCGAAGGTACGGCCCATGCCCTCGTACATGGTTTTCAGATCATCGATCGTCATGTAGGGCGCCGCCTGCTCTTGTCCGCGCTCATAGCCAGGCAGGCGATTGCGATAGGCGGTGAAGATATTGGAGGCGACGACATGCGGTCCGGGGTAGAGCACGTGCGCCCGGAGGTTGGTCTGGTTCACCTTGAGTTGATGATGGAGTGTTTCGGTGATGCTGCTGACAGCAGCTTTGCTCGCCGAGTAGCTTGGCGTGAAGGGAAGAACCAGCAGACCACCGTTGCCCGAGGAGGTGTTCATGATCGCGCCTTGCTCTCCGTGGGCAATCATTCCCGGAACAAAAGCCTTGATGCCGTGGATGACCCCCATGATGTTCACATCGAAGACCCAGCGCCAATCGTTCAGTGGTAGATCCCACGCCGGGACGTCTTCGTAGGCACTGACGCCGGCATTGTTGCAGAGCAGATGCACCTTCTGATGGCGGGCGACAGCTTCCTTGGCCAGGTTTTCGACCTGATCGAATTTGGATACATCACAGACCACACCCGAGACTGCGCCGAGCGGGCCGAGTTCGGCCACGGTTTCTTCCAGCGGTCCTTTCTCCACGTCCGAGAGGACCACCTGCATGCCCTCGCGAAGAAGACGCGACCCGAGCGCTTTGCCCACGCCACTGGCGCCGCCAGTAATGACTGCCGTTTTTCCTTTGAAGTCCATCGAGCCTCCGGTTCAGCTGGCGATCTCGAGGCCTTCGCCGCTGGTATCGTCATAGCGTTGGTGCAGGAAGGGCAGGAGCCAATCTCCCGGGACCGAGCGAAGAACGCTGCCGTTGCTTTCGCTCGAGCCTTCCTCGAAGACGCAGCTGACAATTTTGCGAATGGGGATATCGGCCACCGGGTCCATGGGAGACTCGCCGAGAATAATCTCGGGGTTGTCGATCTCCCAGACCTGTTTGTTGGTGTGGCGCCATTCCAGCCGAACCAGAATCGGGTCGACATCGAAGGATTTGTCCCTTTCGCAGGAAGGCTGTGCCTTGAAGCAGTAGCCGTATTCTTTCCATTCCCGCGGGCCGAGTTCCTTCCCGAGCGTCCCTTTTGCCGAAAGATAGGTCATGCCCATGCGGGAGACGGCCGACGAAACTGAGTTCCCCTCGCGCTGGAAATCGATGTCGGCAATTTTCTTGGGTTCGCCAAAGGTTTCGCGTCCGGGGACCACGGCCTGCTCGGTCGTCATCGGCATGGTGATCAGATAGGTGCCGGGAACCCCCTCATAGCTGGCCCGGACTCCAAAGACCGCCGAGCCGATCTCGAAGGTAAACTCCGGCGAGATCTGCATCGCGACCTTGGAGAAGGTGAGGCAGACTTCCGGCTTTTCACTGGGCTCCAACGGTTGCGGCAGGACAGCCCGATGGATGGCGGGATCGGTCTCGTAGACGCACCGGATGGAATAAACGGTGGATTCCATGAACTCGGGATTTTCGGCCGAAGCTTTTGCGACCTGCTCGGGCGTTTTGACGTAGCGCAGAATAGCCATGATCGTTTCCTTTCTAAGCCTTGTTCGATTGGAAGGAGTCGCGCGTGGGGCCGATTCGCTCGGCGTGCGGGATGAGGTCTTTCTCATCAAGTCCATAGAACTCGATCGCATTGCGTCCGAGGATGGCCTCGATGTCCAGCTCGGGGAGCCCATCGAGCGAGGTATGCATTTGCTGGGGCGTGATGGGCCATGTGCCTTCGGGGTGGGGATAGTCGCTGCCCCACATGATGTTTGTGGTTCCGATATCGTTTCGCATCTCGGCTTCTCGCCTCGACAGACACGAAGCTCCCAGGTTTACATTCCGATTGAAATATTCCGTGGGGCTCATGGAGAGGTGGCTGGTGTAGTCGCCCAATTTCTGGGATTCGCGTGTTTGGGCATACCGGTGCTCGAGCAAATGGAGATATTCCGGCACCCAGACAATGGTCCCCTCGGTAATGGCGACTTTGAGTCTGGGGAACTTCTCGAACACGCCGCCCCAGATCATGAACGTCAGAGGTCGCACATTGAACCAGCAAACCTCCGACACATAGATTCCCATGGCGCCTGGTAGCGGTTTCGCATCGGGGTCGGTCAGATCGCCAAAATACTCGGCGGTCGGGGCAGGACCCGAATGGAAATGAATGACCAGACCCTGGTCCTGAATTGCTTCCCAGAGGGGATCGTATTTCGGGTCGTGGTAGCCAGCGAGCTTGCCCCATTGCACCGGCAGCATCACGCCGCGAAGTCCGTTCTCCTTGGCCCAGCGAACCTCGGCGATGGCCTCGTCCACATCCCAGAGTGCAGGGACAATCGCGATCCCGATCCGGCGATCGGGTTGTTGCGAGGTGAATTCGCTCAGCCAGCGGTTATGGGCGCGAGCCCCGGCCCACTGCAGCTCGGGGACAATGTTTTCGGTCGGCAAGGAAATCCCGGCACCGAAAGGCGGGGAATTCATTTCGGTAATCCCGTCCGGAAACAGGACTTCCGCCGCGATACCATCGGCATCGAGGACCTCGTTGCGTGCGTTATGGTCCCACGCCCCGCTCAGACCGCGTTCATTGCCACCGCGCCAGTCTTCGTTGATTTCGTCAACGAGGAATTTTTTGGCGGCAATCTTCGTTTGTTCAATCTGGATCGGTAATGCGATGTCGAAGGTTTCCCGAAATTCGGGATCAACATAGCTTCGATACTCTTCAGGCTTGAGACCTGCGTGGCCATCACTTGAAACAACAATGTAGTTTTTCATTTTCGTTCTCTCCAGGCTCAGACGTAAAACTGCTTGACCCATTGGCGGTACTCGCCGAGGAATTTATCTTCTTTGCAAAAGACGGGCTGCTTGCGGTGCACCTTATGTTTCCAGATGCGCATATCGTCCTCGACGCCCTTGACCAGGTTCTGTTGGAACTCCTCGCCGACAAGGTCGACTAGGTTTTTGGTGACGGTGATCAGCCATCGCGAAATCGTCAGGTTTGGTTCGATCGGGGTGGTCGAGGAAAAGAGCAGAAGGCCCGCGCCGGGAATCCCGATCGTTCGGACCGTGCTCATGCCGATGCCGAAGGATTCTCGCTCCAGAGTTGTCTGGAAGGTGCCCATCGGTGTGACCCGCTCGTTATGGCCGATGAGCTTGGAGATCCTGCCATCGGCCGAGTACTCAATCTCCTCGGTGTCCATGACGTCGTCCATCCCGTGTACGACCTGAAAGTGGACCGGGTCGTTGTTGTTTTCGTGGATGTCCTGAACGTGAATCGGGATTTCGATTTCAAATTCGCGGGGCTCGGTCCACTCGGGATCTCCGACTTCCTCGAGAACCGGCACTTCCCAGGACGAAGGCTTCTGGCGCGCGTGGTACCAGACGAAGACAAAACCATTGCGTTCGCGGACTTCCCAGGGGCGGACGAGTGCTTTTTTTGGAATCTTGTCGCAGTAGGGAATCTTGGCACAGACACCGGTTTCCCCATCGTATTGCCAGGCGTGGTAGGGGCATTGGATCGTTTCCCCGACAACACGGCCGCCTTCGCCGAGGTGGGCGCCGAGATGCGAACAATAGGCATCCAGAACGCGGGGCTGACCGGAGCGTGTTCGAAAGACGACCAAATCCTCGCCGAAGCAGTGGACTGATTTCACTTCTCCATCCTGAAGCTGTCGGCTCCAACAAACGGCATACCAGCCATTGGGAATGGGCAGCTGGACGTGTTCGTCTTCACGGCGCGCCATGGGGGATCTCCTTGTTCTGGTTCGGGTTCCGAAGCGCGTCGGCCAGCAGCAAAGCCAATGCTCGAGCGCGCTCGCGAATGGGATAGTTCTCCAGGTGGGTCCAGCTGAACATGAGGGAATAGAAGGCCCCGATGATCAGCTCGCTCTGGGTTTCGACATCGTGTCGGGTACTGACCTCACCGCGCGCCACGCCGTCCCGCACCACATCGAGAAAGGCTTGCCGTAGTTGCAGCGTCTGGCGTGTTTCCTCCGAGTCGCTCGAGATCGCGTGGACGATTTCGTTGAGCAGCTCCCGGTGCATCGGGCCTGCTTGCGTGACGCTGTCGGCGACTTGCGCAAAAAAGCGCAGGAGCCAATCCTGAAGATCGGTGGCCTCGGTCCGAAGGGAGTCGAGGTCGGTGAGGAAGATCTCGAGAGAGGCATGAGCGAGGCGCTCGACCAGCTGTTGTTTGGTCGAGAAGTGGTTGAAGAAGGTCTTGGTGGCGACGTCTGCTCCGAGGCAAATCTCGGCTACGGTGGTCGACGATACGCCCTTGTCTTCGAAGAGCTGCTGCGCGGTTTGGAGAATGCGATTTTGCAGCTCCTGTTTTTTTCGTTCGCGCCGGGAAGAAGATTCTCCGACGTCGATGGCTTCAGCGACTCCCATGTGTCGACGCTACCCCAACAATACATTGGAGTGCAACAATACACTCTAGTGTATAGAGTCCCCCTAAGTTGTTGTTTTAGCTTTTCTTTATATTTCGGATGTGCGGCCCTGCTCGTGATTTTCTGAATCTCTTCGGGAATTCCACAGGGTGGCCATGCCCTGGAAAAGCTCGATGGTACTGGCCGAGGTTTCCGCGCCGGCAAAGTCGCGGTAAAGCGTCTGGACGTTGACCGCCACGCGCTCGGCATCCGACCAGTCGGCATAATGCCCCAGCGGGATATCCAGCGCGGCGTCGAGGGCACTCATCCCGCCGTCGAAGCGTTCTCGAGCCTCGTTGCGTAACCACTCCAGATACCCACGAACCTCGGCCGCCCCTTTTTTGTCGGTAATCGGGCCATGTCCGGGTACGACAGTCTCGACATCCATGGACTCGATCCGTCGGCAGGCCTCGATCCAGCGCTCGACAGGGCCCGCCCACATGATGGGTGTGCCGCCAATGAAGAGAATATCCCCGGTGAAGACGGTCCGGTCTTCGGGGACGTGGACCAGAACGTCGCCCCTTGTATGCGCGGGACCCACCTGAATGAGTTCGACTTTTTTGGTCCCGACTTCCACCTCGAGATGCTCGCTGAAAGTACGGGAAGGTGGTGTGTGGCGAATACCGTGGAAATCAAATGCTCCGAAACAATGGCGGAGAAATCGTGAAAGTTCGTCATCGCCGCCAGCCGCCATGTCCATCATCCCGGCGAGCATTTCGGGCGTGACCTCGGCCATTTCCTCGGCACTGGCCTGTGAGGCGATGACCTCGGCCCCCTCGACCAATTCATTGCCGTGGCAATGGTCGCCGTTTGCGTGCGTATTGACCAGAGTCCCGATGGAGCGCGCGGCTTCGGGTTCGGCCCGTCGCATGGCCCCGAGCATTTCTCGCGTCATGTCGAGATCGAAGAGCGTGTCGACGAGAAGGGATTCCCCGCTATCGACGATCAGCCCCGCATTGCTCCATCCCCAGGAGCCGTCCGGCGCGAGCCAGGCGTAGGATCCGTCGCCGAGATCATGGAGCCCTTTTTGGTATTCCCATTGCATCGCCGCAGCATAGAAGGTTGCTGCGGGCGAGCCAAGCCGGACGAGCGGGACGGGCGTGACCGTGGGAGGGACGAGAGAAGGAGGGACGAGAGACGCAGAGACGATCGATCAGTCGTCGGTGCCTTCCTGAATCTCCTTCATCTTTTTTTCCAGCCAGAGTGCGTGGACGTCTCCGCTCCAGGCGCGGTGGTCTCCCTTGCGATAGGCTTCGGCATTGCGGTTGTAGTACCAGGCGTTCATGCGATTGGCCTGCGTGCTGTCGCGCGTGGTGAGGAGCTTGGCGGGTACGCCGCCGATAATGGAGTGCGGCGGGAACTCCTTGCCTTCGGTAACAAGGGCGCCTCCGGCGACAATGGACCCTTCGCCGATCACCGCTCCGTCCATCACCACGGCATTGATGCCGATCAGGCAATTGTCGCCGATGGTGCAACCATGGATCGTGGTGTGATGGGTGATCGAGCAAAAGTCACCGATGATGGTGGGTGTCGCATAGCCGATATGCGCCATGACGAAGTCTTGCAGGTTGGTCATCCGTCCGATCGAGATATGATGACTCTCGGCGCGCAGGACGGCATTGTACCAGACCGAGGATCCGGCCCCGATGCGTATCTTGCCAAACATCTGGACCGACGGTGCAATCCAGGCATCCGGATCTACAAGCGGGCTTTCGGTATCGTTTTCGTCTTGCATGAGAACAGGACTCCTCTGATTTTCGATCAGGATTGCATGGGTGGGGTTTCGGCCAGACCCACGCCTTCATGCTCAGCCAGAATTCGCTCGAGAAAGTTGACGCCCTCGGATACCAGAACCGGTCGCCCGACGTGATCGTAGACAAGCTTGCTCAGGCGCGAGTGTCCGACCATTTCGGGCTTGAACTCGCCTGTGGCCCATCGGGCAACAGAGAATGTGAGCGGCGAGAGGCGTAGTTCTACCTTGTATTCGCTGGCCAGTCGGTGCTTGAGCACGTCGAATTGCAGCGGACCGACAGCACCCAGAATGGTTGCGCCGGCGCCTTCGGGGTCCGAGAAGATCTGGATGGCGCCTTCGTGTGCGAGTTGATCGAGGCCTTTTTGCAGAGCTTTTCTCTTCGATACCAATCCGAGTTCCACGCGCATGAAATGCTCGGGAGCAAAGGTCGGCAGTTCGGGGAAGTCGAAATCGCCACTCGCACAGATCGTGTCGCCAATCTGGAGGAATCCGGGATCAAAGAGCCCCACGACATCACCCGGATAGGCCTCATCGACACCTTCGCGGCCGCGGCCCATCAGCAAGGTGGACTTGCTCAAGCGCATCGTTTTCCCGCTCCGTCGATGAACGGCCTGCACGCCCTGTTCGAATTTACCCGAGCAGATGCGAATGAATGCGATACGATCCCGATGGCCCGGGTCCATATTGGCCTGAATCTTGAAGACGAAGCCCGAAAATCCATCGGTGCTCGGGTTCACGTCTTTCTCTGAGGCGGCCTGCCTTGCCAATGGCTGGGGAGCCAATTCCACAAAACGATCCAGAAACGGCTTGAGCCCGAAATTGGTCAGCGCACTTCCGAAAAAGACCGGGGTTTGTTCCCCACAGCGGATGCGCGCCTCGTCAAAGGCCGTGCCGGCTCCCTCGAGAAGCTCGAGACCCTCCATCACGCTTTCCGAGAGATTGCCCAAAGCTTTCTGAATGGCTTCGTCTTCGGGTTCTCCCGCCACGGACTCCTGCTCCACGGTTGTCGTGCCGTGGTTGCCGCCCGAAAAGAGATCCAAACGCCGGGCGATGCGATCGTATGTGCCCCGGAATTCCTTGCCGGCGCCGACGGGCCAATTCACCGGGACGGATTCGATCCCCAGGACCTCTTCGATTTCGCTCAAAAGGTCGAGCGGGTCCTGGCCGTGACGGTCCATTTTGTTGATGAAGGTGAAGATCGGAATCTTGCGCATGCGGCAGACTTCGAAGAGCCTGCGCGTCTGGGCCTCGACCCCCTTGGCGGCATCGATCAGCATCACCGCGCTATCGGCCGCAATCAGCGTCCGATAGGTGTCCTCACTGAAATCTCGATGGCCGGGCGTATCGAGAATATTGATCCGGATCCCTGCGTAATCGGCGTGCATCACCGAGCTCGAGACCGAGATCCCGCGCTGTTTTTCAATTTCGAGCCAATCGCTGGTCGCGTGTTTGTTGGCTTTTTGGGCCCGTACCGCGCCGGCTTCGCGAACGGCACCGCCGAAAAGAAGGATTTTTTCCGTCAGGGTCGTCTTGCCGGCATCGGGATGCGAAATAATCGCAAACGTGCGGCGTCGCTCGACTTCCTGGGTGATTTGGGTCTCGGTCGCACTCACAACTCGTGGGGAGATACTTGACCGGGACAGCTGGCGAAAGGGCGGGGACCGGATTGCCGGGATTGGCCTGATTCACCTCGGTTTTTTACGCGCCTGCCATGCGCTATGCGCAATAGACGATATGAGAGGGGCAGAAATAAAATTGGCGACTCGAAGCGAAACTCCGGATAGACGTCCAATCAAGCATGAGGAATGGGGAAATCGCGTTCGAGGGGGAAGACCAGGTGTCTGACCGCCGCATTTATTCGGCGGCCTGCGAGCGAAACCGCGAAGCCCTGCTGAGTGTGCTGCGGCGCGTATTTCCGAGCGAGGGAAGGGTGATCGAGATTGCGGCCGGGACCGGCATGCATGCCTTGCATTTTGCCCGCAATCTCCCAAAGCTGGAATGGGTTCCTACCGATCCGGACAGAGAAGCGCGTGACAGCATCGATGCCTGGAGCGGTGACGCGGATCTGCCCAACCTGCAACCGGCCCGCGAACTCGATACCCGCGAGGAGAACTGGGTTGTGGGGGACGCAGATGCCATCCTGTGCTCGAACATGATTCATATTGCTCCCTGGGAGAGCTGTATCGGACTGTTCCGAGGTGCCGACCATATTCTTCATGATCGCGGCGTTGTGGTGACGTATGGTCCTTATTTGTTCCCCGGTCGGGAACCGGTGCCCAGCAACGAAAGTTTCGACTTGTCCCTGCGTTCGCGGAACCCTGAATGGGGCGTGCGATCGATCGATGACGTCACCGAGGTCGCGGGCGATTGGGGATTTTGTCGTCAGGAGACCGTGCCGATGCCGGCAAACAACCATAGCATTGTGTGGACGCGAGCCTGAGGATCTTGTCCGAGCCAACTCCTCATGTTGGCGAGTCGGCCCAGTCGAATTTGTAAGCGATCTGGGGGACGGGACATAGTGGGCCAACTCATTTAAGGAAGATCTTATGAACTTCCTTGAAATGATGCGGCTTGAGGCTCACGGCCCGGATACCTTTGTTGCGAGTGGGCCGGACTATCCGTGGGGAGGGCTTTACGGCGGCCAGATCGTGGCGCAGGCCTTGCGCGCCGCAGGCGAGACCGTAGACGCGGGCTTCGAGGTCCATTCGCTGCATGCTTATTTTATCCGTATGGGGGATTCGACCCAGCCCATCCGTTTTGAGGTCGACCGGATTCGCAATGGCCGCAGCTTTGCCACGCGGAGCGTGGTCGCGCGCCAGCCCAATGGCGCGATCCTCAACCTTTCCGCCTCGTTTCAGCTCAGTTCCGAGTCACCCAGAGATTACGAGCAATTGCCGATTCCCGATGTTCCGGGACCAGACGCCGAAGGCAATACTTCCTGGACCGACGTCTTTGAGCGTCGCGATGCCGAACGTGGCGATTCGTTGCGGATCTGGATGCGGATCCGTGATGATCTGGAGGACGCCGATCCGCTCATGCAGGCTTGTGCGCTGGCCTATCTCTCGGATGACCTTCCGTGCGAAAGCGTCATGATCCGTCATCCCAGCTTCAAGGGATTTGAATCCGAAGAAGATATGCTCTGGAACGCGAGTCTGGATCATGCCATCTGGTTTCATCGACCGGCGCGGGCGGATGAGTTTCAATTACATTCCTTTGAATGTCGCAGTCTGATCGGCTCGCACGGCATGGCACTCGGCTCCATTTTTGATCGTCAGGGGCAGCTGGTTGCCACGGTCAGTCAGGAAGTTTTGATTCGCGAGAAAAGGGCCTGATCAGGACGAGGCCGCTCGGATTTGCCGCGATCTTGATTTCTGGAGTTACGGGTCTCTCGTTGTTAGCGGTTGATCGTGTCCGATGTTTTGACCCATGCCCTCGATCAGGCCAGCGACGAGTTGGGCTTGCAATCCTATTACCGGGATTTGGTGCGACCCCTGCTCAAGATGCCTCGCCAGCAATGGCCCGAATGTTGTGGCGGGAATTGCGAGCCGTGTGCGCAGATTCTGGTGGCTGTCGCCGAGCGGGTAGAGGGCCTTCTGGAAGAATCCGCCTAGCGCAGATCCTGCAGGAACATCGTCAGAAGATCGTTGAAAATATCCGCGCGTTCCCACTGCAGGAAGTGTCCCGCTCCCGGGACCACAACGGGTCCGACGCGGTCGGTAAACGCGATCTCGCAACGGCTCACAAAGTCCTCGCCAATGACGTGATCCTCGGGGCCATAGAGGAGTAGCGTCCGGGTGGGCACTGTCTCGAGAAGCCGGGGGAATTCACGCGTCTCTCGAGTGCCTGCTTCGAGCTGATAGCAGGCCCAACTGGCCTGCATATGGGCGGCATCGCCGAACGGTTCACTCATGAAGTCGATATCCGCTTCGGTGAAGGTCCCGGGCGCGGCCCATAAGCGATGGCCATACATATCGGCGACCCAACGCCGACGCCGCTGGGCTGTATCGAGTTCCGCGATGAGCTTCTCGGGGTGGTGTCCTTGCCATTTTCGGTAGTCGCCGGTCGCATCTCCCCGGAGGCCCGCTTCGTCGAGACCTTGATCGGTATAAGCGGCTCCGAGAAAGGGGGGAACGCTGTTGAAAAAGCATAGCCGGTCCACATGGTCGGCAAAGCGCAGGGCCATATCGATTCCCACGACTCCGCCGACATCACCGGCTGCGATCGAGTATCGGTCATGCCCGAGCACTCGCGTCATCAGATCGTGATTGTCGAGCGAGTACTCGGTGATGTCATGCCGATCGTCGGGCGCGACGTCGGAATCCCCAAAGCCCCGCAGGTCCGGTACGACGACCTGAAAGCCCGCCTGAACCAGTGGTTCGATATTGCGCCACCAGATTCGCTTGGTCTCCGGCCAGCCGTGCAGCAACAGGACGGGATATCCCGAGCCTTCGACAATATAGGCGATTTCGAGATCGTCTCCGACCCGCGTGCGGTGAACGGAGAAAGCCGTTGGCGTGGGTGTTGCCGGCTGGGCGGCGCGGAAGTGTCCGTGTTGGAAGTGCATCCTGGAGCGTCTCCTATGCGATTTGATGGCAGCGAATTCGGATCCCGAGCAGCCGGACCGTCCACGGCCGCCCGGTTGGAACGAGACTTTCGTTGCTCGTTGATTCCAAGTAGGTGAAGGGAATGCAAGCTGATCTTCCTCGGACTCCCAGCCGGGAGTTTTGCACCTGGTTCGGTGAGGCCATCCGCCGGATGACATTCCTGATCGCACTGATTTTTCTGGCGAGTTGTGATCCGGGCTCGATGGTGGAGCCAGCGCCTCCAGCGGAATGCGCGTCCATCGGGCAGCGTTGTCAGCGATCCGACGGTCCGATTGGCGTCTGCCAGATCCGCCCGTGTCCCCCCGGTGCCACCAAGCCCTGTTACGTCTGCACCCCCCAGCATTAGGGTCGGGGATTTTGGGCGTGCTGGTGGCTCGATTATCGAGTCTGCGAGTCGTGGTTCAGCGATTCGGGTCACTCGAGGGGACATCGAGTTGATAATTGAAAGTCTCGATCTCGAAGCGACAGGCTTCTCGAATGACCGCATCGGCTGCGGGCGCCTTGGCGAAAAGGTTTGCGGCGGTTGCCTTTTGCGGTCGGATTCCGCCTTTGGCGTGAATGGAAGAAAATGAATCCCATAGCCCGGAGAGCTCGGGGCGCTGGCGTTCCAATTCGCGGGTATCGGCCTCGAAGTTCTCGAAGCGAAGAAAGTAGTCGATCGAGGATTTCTCCTCGAGCATGTAGATGGGGTGGTTGTTCTGAAAATCTTCCGACTGCACACACCAGGATTCGAAGTCGGACTCGGGCAGAGGTTGTCGGTTGGGACGCCAGTAGAAACGCGATACGGCCGAGTCCCATGGGTTCCGGACGATCGAGATCTTGAAATACGAATCCCAAATCTCCTGTCCGATCGCATCGCGGACTTCCCGTGCCGTCATGTGGTTGTAGTATTCTCGCGGCCAGCGTCCGTGTCGGATGTCTTCGAAACTGCCGGCCGAGAAAACTCTCCCCAGAGGCTTCTGAAAGTGTTGCGCTCCCGGTCCCCCGCGCAGGGTGCGGGTTTTTTCGTCCTTGGTGGAAATCGGCGTGAGGATGTCTTTGGGCCCGCAGAATTGGCTGAGCGCGATCTCGAAGGACGTCCCCGCGACTTTCCGCGGCTTCATGAAAATCAGCTGGTGTTTATGGGAAAGAATCATGGAGCTTTTCCGCGCTAAGGTATGATTCTCGCGGCTGGATAATGCAAACCCTCAGGAAGGATCCGTGGGGATCCCCTGCAGGATCGGAACAATGGCGGACCAGGTCGGTTTCGGACGAGCAGGGAGGCCTTCAGTGCCAGATCGGTTTTCCGGTGATATGAACCATACTGATCCGAGCCGATCCGCGGCGCCGATCCCCGAGAATAGAGAGGAAATCAATATGCGTGAAGCAGTCATCGTTTCGACCGCGCGAACCGGACTGGCCAAGTCCCATCGTGGCGGATTCAACAATACCGGCGGGGCCGCCATGGCAGGCCATGCCATCAAGCACTCGATCGAGCGCGCGGGTGTCGACCCGTCCGAGGTCGAAGAAGTCGTGCTCGGCTGCGGCAACCCTCAGGGAACGACCGGCAACAATATTGGTCGTGTAGCCGCCCTCAAGGCAGGCTGTCCGATTGAAACCAGCGGCGTGACCGTGAGCCGACATTGTTCCTCCGGGCTCAACGCGATCGCAACGGCCGCAGGACGGATCATTGTCGATGGCGCGCCGATCGTTGTCGGTGCCGGCGTGGAATCGATCACGCATAGCATGACCGGCAAAGGCTTTACCCTGCAGGTCGACAAGCCTCTGGCCGAGGAATACCCCGGATTGTGGATGCCGATGATCGAGACCGCGGACATCGTGGCCGACCGCTACAATGTGAGTCGTGAGGCGCAGGACGAATATTCTCTCGAGAGCCAACGCCGCACGGCCGCAGCCCAGGAAGCCGATCTCTTCAAGGACGAGATCGTTCCCATGGATACCGTGATGATCGTCAAGGACAAGGAAACCGGCGAGACCTCCGAGAAGGCCTACACGGTGACGCGCGACGAGTGCAATCGCCCGAGCACCACGCTCGAAGGTCTTTCCGGCCTCAAGCCGATCCGGGGCGAAGAGCATTATATTACCGCCGGCAATGCCTCCCAGCTTTCTGATGGAGCGGCATCGGTCGTGTTGATGGAGGCTGGCGAGGCCAGCAAGCGGAATCTGGAGCCATTGGGTGCCTTCCGCGGTTTTGCGGCCGCCGGCTGCAAGCCTGACGAAATGGGTATTGGCCCGGTCTATGCCGTGCCGCGCCTGCTTGAGCGCGCCGGTCTGACGGTCGATGATATCGACCTCTGGGAACTCAACGAGGCTTTCGCCAGTCAGTGTTTGTATTCGCGTGACACGCTCGGGATTGACCCCGAGAAGTATAACGTGAACGGCGGCTCCATTTCGGTTGGCCATCCCTTCGGCATGACCGGCGCACGCTGCGTCGGGCACCTCTTGCTCGAGGGCCAGCGTCGCAAGGCCAAATGGGGCGTTGTGACCATGTGCATCGGTGGCGGGCAGGGTGCCGCCGGACTGTTCGAGATTTTCTAGACCGAGATTTCAGCGCGGCCGGGACTTCTGCGAAAGCTCCCGGTCGCGCTTTCTCAGGAAGTTTTCCCAAGCGCTATCGTTACACCCCGGCGGCCCTTCGAAATGAATGAACGCCGCATTGGCTTTATCGAAACGCGTGCCTCGGCGATCTTTTATTAAATCCACGGGGCCGCGGACGGAATCCGAGCGTCGCTACTCTGGATGCCCCAACTCACATCTGCATCTGGGACGCCACCTTCTGCAGCGATTCCAGCGCGGCTCGGCAGTCCGGTCCCGGATCGATGACCAAATTTTTGCCTTTGGGCCTGCCACGAAGCAGGGTTTCCGAGTATTTCAGTCCAAGACAGATCCCCAATTCCTGCCCGAACTCGGCCGCGGCTTCGGGCGACATTCGTGTGGCCGTATTCGCGGTGGTCTTGCTGATCGCAGCGACTGCGGGCGCTGTGCAGTCGCGGATGTTTGCCGCGGTCTGCCACTTGCACTCCTTTGGCGTGGCTCGGGTACATTGGGGGATCACGCCTGCCTCGGTGCAGAACATCGCATTGTATTGGAGTTCGGTTTGTTGCAGGAAGGCCGACTGCGAGACCATCGGCGAGGATGCTGTCACCCCCTTGAGTTGTCGGACTGCGTACCCGCGTTGTTCCAGCAATTCGACCAACCCCTGGTCTCCGTAGAGATGGCCTGCGCCCACGGCCACAAAATGAGGGCCCTCGGAGAACATCGTGTCGAGTTTCGGTGTCCAGGCCTGATTGCGTTTGGTCGTCAAGAGTTCCTTCCATTCCTCGAACGCATCTTCCTCGGAGTCCATCTTTTTCATATCGATGAGGAGCTTTCTGGCTTCGCCTGTGCTGCACGCGTCGAGGATTCGGGTCAGGGCTTTTTCTCGGTTGGTATCAAATTCGGGATCTGCCATCGCGTGAAGCAACTCGACCCATTGTTCCATTGGAAGACTCTGCATCATGGCCAATTGCTCCGCGGGTGTCTCCAGCCATGCAGTGGTCAGCGACCGATCCCGGGCGATGGCTCGCAATTCCTGATCCACGCCGATACCTGCAGTTTCGGACATCTGGGTCGCGAAGCCTTTTTGGGTAGCGATCGAGAGCAGGACAAGGGGGTGCATGCGATCGAGTTTCGTGGCGGCAGGTCCGATTTCGAGAGCGTCGACCACTTCCGACCACTTCTCCTCGCCCATGTACTCACTCAAGGTCTGGTCATCGGGCAGCTCCAGCAAGTCCGGGGTGAGACTGGAATCCTGCGCATCGATTTCGCCGACGAAGAACATCTCCTCGGAGAGCAGAGCTTCGTATTTTGCAGGCAGCATTTGCACCAGAGAAATGCCCATATGACACGTTCCGAAGAGATAGGAGGTCGGCTGCCCCGCGCGCGTCACTTCGTACAGCGTCAGATCGCGGGCTTGTGTGCTGTGCTCTGCGGGGTGATGCCTGGCCTGTCCCGTCGGTGTTGCACAGCCGATGCCGCCGAGACTCAAGGCTGCGATGCTCACGGCGATGCCGGCGCCCAAGGTCCGCTGGCGTGCCCGTTCCATGGTTCCTTTGGTTTGGTGTGCTCGTTTCATCAGATCCCCTTTTCGCAGTTCCCGATCATATGGCGATGCTCGTTGGTCTCAAGGAGAAATGTGGCAGGATCGTTGCTGCGTTGGGGATCAGAAGACGTCTTTCGGTTTTGGGCGATCCGACAGACCGCTACTCGTTGGAGTCCATGGAATCCGGTTGCAATTCTCGCGGCTACCGGCGTAAGAGTCGCCTATGGCAGCACAGATCGAACATCGGCAAGCAACGGAACCGAAAGAAGAGTTGCTCGAAGTTCTCCAACGCGACGGCGTGGTGGTTCTGGAGGGGCTGGTGACACCCGAACAGCTCCGGAGCATGAATGGAGAGCTGGACCCCTTCATGCGCGAGGCCGCGACCACCGTCCCGGACATGAATCCGCTGCTGCAGATGTTCTACGGAGACAAGACGCGCCGGATGGGTGCCTTGCCGGTCAAGTCGCGGACTTTCTGCGACGTTCTCACCCATCCGCTGCTGGCCGAGATCTGTGAGGAAATCCTGCTCAAGGCGGGCTCCAGCTACCAGATGAACGTCGCGCAGGTGCTTGAGGTCGGACCGGAGGCGGTGGCTCAGTTTCTGCACCGCGACGAAGATGTCTGGCCGCATATGCCCAAGCCGTGTCCCACGTTTCAGATCGCATCGATGACCGCATTGACGGATTTCACCGAAGAGATCGGAGCGACCTGCTTTGTGCCCGGAAGCCACCTCTGGGAGGATCGCTCGCGTCAGGCCGAGCCCCATGAGGTCGCCATCGCCGAGATGCCCGCTGGCTCCATGGCCCTTTATCTGGGGAGTACACTTCACGGGGCCGGCACCAATCGCACTGCGGATCGATGGCGTCGCGGGATTCATCTCAGTTTTATCGTCGGCTGGATCCGCACCGAGGAGAATAACTATCTGAACATCCCGATGGAAGTCGCGCGGGACCTGCCCGAGCGCGTACAGGCGCTTCTCGGCTACCAGATGCATGATGCGATTGACGCTGGTGGTGGGGTTGCGGGTTCTGTGGACTTTCGCGACCCGATGGTTCTGTTGCGCGAGCAGAAATCCGAAACCTGAAACCCAGTAGAAGCCCGCGCCCGATTTCTGCTAGCTTCCGGCGATGGCAATTCGAACCGGAGTCTGGGGCATTGGAAATGTGGGTCGGCCGGCCGTACGCGCCGTGGTCAGTCATGGCGAACTGGAGCTGGCGGCGGTGATGGTCTCATCGCCGGAAAAGGACGGCCAGGATGCGGGCGGCCTGGTGGGTCTGGACCCGCTGGGCGTTCAGGCGACGCGCGACGTGGATCAGGCACTGGCTGCCGGACTCGATGTGGTCGCCTATACCGCCAGCGGGGATATGCGACCGGCGGAGGCTCTGGCCGATCTCGAGCGGCTTTTGCGTGCTGGCATCAATGTCGTATCGACGTCGTTCTATCCTCTGCTGCATCCCGAGCTTTGTCCCGAGGAGGTCCGCACGTCGATCGAAAATGCCTGCCGCGAGGGGAATGCCTCGATTTTCGTCTCCGGCATGGATCCGGGCTGGGTGATGGATGTCTTGCCGATCCTGCTCTCCGGGGTCGTGGCTGATATTCGCGAAATTCGCATGCAGGAATTGTTCAACTACGCGCTCTATCACCA
>CBFHUR010000051.1:0-18469 GCA_965658895.1 Binatia bacterium | reverse complement strand
TAGGTCCATCCCTCGGGTGGGATGAGGTAGGAGAGGGCGTCCGGATCCAGATAGTTGACTCGATACGGGTCGTCGGGATCGATTCCGTGAACAAAGAGAACAAACACGTTGCCGTCGGGATCGGTCAGCTCATGGACGAGGGCTGTTGGCGGAAAGCGCAGCAGGGTGTCGCGTATCACGTGTGCTTCGACGACGATGCCCATCTCTCCGGTCTCGATGATCCGGGCGTCGACGTTTTTGACAATCAGTTCGTACTCGTTGCCGGGAATCTCGGGAACAAAATCCATCGAGTCCGGAACCCCTTCGAAAGAGGGGCGACTGCGCATTTCGCCGGTGGGGATCAAGATCTGTGTGGGCCCCTTGGTCCAACCTGGGGGTGGCACGATGGCTTCAATTTGCTCCCAGGTGCATTCGCGGCACTCGTAGCCGAGCTGGGCAAACGGGTTCTCGCCGGTCGACTTCATCATTTTATGCGTGAAGTTCGATTGCATTCCGGCCAGAGGGTCGGCCTCGGAACTGCTGTCGCCGCAGCCGCCTGCGACAAGAGCGACTGTCAGGGCCATGGCCCATAGAAATTTTTCTGGTGATCTCATCGACTCGAACCTCCCCAAATGAACATCGGGTACGCGGTATTTCCTTGATACAGTGTATCAAGTTGAGCCGAAGTGCGTCAACCCTCGTCGTGCCAAAAGGGGCGAAGGTTACGCTTGCGACCGCTTGCTTCAGTCCAAGAGGCTGGGCGGGGCATTCAGGAACGCCGCCGAAGCCGAACCGTAAGGCGCGGGATTCAGCGGCGGGCATGGGTCGGGTTGCGGAGCGTTCCCGACTCCCATGAACCGCGAGGACGAGTCGTTCTTGATCGCTGGATCTCGGGCTTCCGCAGCCGCACAGAAAACGTCGCCCGTGCCGAGTCGCAGGCGCAGGGCCATCTCACCCTGTGGAGCATCCGCCAGCGAATAGAGTCCGGCCCCCTTGCCGGAAATGGAAAGTGTCCCGTTGCGCAAGGAAACCTTTTTGATGGGCCCCTCGGTTAGTTTGGAATCCTTGTATCGGTACCCGGGTCGTGCGTCCGAGCCGATGCGTTGCCAGTGATCCGCCGCCAGATCCAGTTCCACAGCATCGCTGAGGTCGCCGCCGGCCGGGTAGATCGTCAGGGTGGCCCCCCCTCCGCTGGCACCCGCCGAGGTGGGGTCGCCGTCACTCCCGAATTCCGGCACCACAACGCCGGACGCATTGCCGCGGTACGCGGAAGAGCGGAAGGACAAACGACGCTTGCGTGGGTCGATCGGGGCTGTGTCATCGTCCTTCATCTGGAAACGGGTTGCGCGGATCGGAGCGATCTCGGGCTCGGGGCCGAAGTTGTTCCGGTAATCTTCCATGATGTCGTGGGCGATTCCCTGCAAGTCGACGCTCCAGCCGTGATTCCACGAGTAGTTCAGAAGATCGACGCCATAGATGGCGTCGATCCAAACCAGTCGACCAAGGTCCCGCAGAATATCTCCGGGGTGCCCTTTGGCGTCCGTGAAAATCGAGGAGCTCCGGTCGCCCGTCAGGTTGATCCCCGGCAGGTTCCCCTCAGCCCTGAGGCGTCGCAGTTCAACCGCGCTTTGACCATAGGGGATCGAGAAGATTTCGCTGTCCGGGTAAAGGTCGCGCAAGCTGCCGATGAAGTCCTGCCAAGCTGTGGCATGAGCGGCCATCCAGATGTCGATATAGTCCTGATCGCTGTAGTTCGCAGGGAAATCCAGCCAGGGAAGTCCGACGAAGAAGATCGTTTCCGAATTGTTGTCCCGCGCATAGTCGAACCAGAGTTCATATCCCTGGGTGGTTGGATAGGTCGGCTCGTAGGTCATACCGAATAACTCGATGCCACCGGTGTCGAGCGCGGCCTGGATCTGCGTGCGCTTGCTGGCATTGTTCCACAAGGCCATCGGTGCGCCGTTCGAGCCGCCGTTGAACACCACGACCTGGGTATGGTCGGTAATCCCGGCTCGGGCTGTATGCTCGGGCATCCCTTCCGCAAAGGGTCGGAAAAAGCTGTGGCCCATAAACAACGAATTGTAGCCATTTGCCTGCGACGCACCGGCCGCGGGCACCATCCCGAGAGTCAGGGCCAGAGATAGCAGAATCGAAATACGGAAAACTTTGGTGAGCATCGACATAGGTATTTACCCTAGTATCGAACGTTCATCCAAGTCAAATTTGGAAGGCATTTTGTGGGCCTTTTGTACGGCGGCTTGACGTATAAACAAGCAGTAGGGCAAAACTCCGTGATGATGAGGATTTCCAGAAAGTATCTCGCTGGCGGTATTTTTTCCGTTTTCCTAGTTATTTTAAGTGGTTGTAGCGGAGGGCCGTTAGGTCCCTTTCCCGGCGGCCGCCTGCAGGGAGTTCCGGCCAACCCCCCGGCGGATTGGTCCGGGATCGGCGAGTCCGAGATCTGTGAAATCGAAACCAACCCAAAGGATCCGTACTCGGTTACGGTTTCCTGCACGCTGGTAGATGGGCAGATGTATGTAAATGCCGGTGGTCGCGAGAGCCCCTGGGCGGCCAATGTCATCGCCGACCCGAACGTGCGGCTTCGGATCGACGGGGAAATTTATCCGGTTCGGGCCGTCCGGGTCGAGGACAAGGAAGAGATCGCCCGGTTTGGCAAAGTCTGGACGAGTCAAGGCTTCTTCTTGCGAGATCCTACCCAGTTTTCCGAAGTTTGGCTTTTTCGTCTGGTCCCCTGAGGCAGGTCTGGTTACCCGCCAGAGCCACGGTGTCTGCATTGACATTCCGGGGGCTTTGGTCGTTGGCCGGAGCGGCTCGTTCGTGGCACCAAGGCTCAGCTGATGAAGAGCCAACTCGCCTGAGGGCCCCGGGTTCAGTCATTGCTGAAGCAGGCAAGTGCTGCCCGAGCGATCGGTTCGCCATATTCCTGCACGAAGTGCCCTGCGTCGGGCACCTTGAGAGGCTCGGGGCACCCCCGAATGATGCCGCGCAGTTCCTGCATGACAGCCTCGCCTAAAACAGCATCGCGCATCCCGATGGCCATGAAGCTCTTGCCCGACCATTCGTTGCGAAAAAACGCTCGCGCGCGTTGCGTATACTCGATGCCCGCCATGCCCGGCTCGACCGGAACCAGCTGCGGGAAACGCCGGACGCCGGCCTTGTAGCGGGCATCGGGAAAGGGCGCGTCATAAGCCAGCGCATCCATCAGGTTGTTCTGCGCCAATGCATCGGTTGCGATCAGGCCGCCGACGGGAATGTCGGGGGCCGCGGCCGCAAAACCTTTCCAGGCCGCAAACCCGTCGGAGACAAACTCCCCGATCGGCAAGGCCGTATTCATGACAATCAACCGCTCGAATCGCTCCGGCATCTCCATCGGCAGCGTCAGCCCGATGATGCCCCCCCAATCCTGACAGACCAGAGTGATTCTGCGCAGGTCCAGGCGCTCGATGAGTCGCAGCAGGCTGTTGCGATGAAAATCAATCGTATAGGTGGCGTCCTCGACAGGTTTGTCCGAGCGACCGAAGCCGAAAAAATCCGGTACGACGACTCGGTGACCAGCCTCGAGAAACACCGGCATCATCTTGCGATAGAGATAGCCCCAGGTCGGCTCGCCGTGCAGGCAGAGAAAGACATGGTCGGCGTCTGTCGGGCCCTCGTCGACCCAGGCCATCCGCAATCCCTCGCACCCGACCAGGTCGTCGGCGTAGCGGGGCTCCCAGGGAAATCCCGGCAGCAGGGTGAAACGTTCCTCCGGTGTACGCAATGCTTCGATGGTCATGGTCTGTCCTTTACAGGGCCCTGAAAACTACGCATGCCCCTGGCGAACCAGAAATACGCGTCTGTCGGCGTGGGAAGCCGCACGACCCAAGGTTTCTTCAGGTGTACCTTTTCGATGACGCCACCTTCCGGCAGGACGAGCTGATCATCTTCGCTCTCGTCGCCTACCAATTCCACATAATCGCCGTGGGGCAAGCGCAGGATCGAGACATCGCGTCCGGCCTCGAAGCCGATCACGTGGGCCTTGTCGACCGACACGCGTGCCGGAGCGCCGGGCACGTCAGGTGGGGTGATTTTCTGCGGTGTGGCGACGTTGATCCAATCTCGGCCGCCGATCTCGCGCTGCAGGACTGGTTGGTCAGGTGCTCCCGGTGACCATAGAAAGACAGCGCGATCCATGGGGGCGCGGCCAATACCAACCTTCTTCAGCGGTTGCTCAACGGCAAGGCTTTCGAACTCGGCGCGCGTGACCGGCGAAGTCGACATCCACACCAAACCGGTTTCTGTGTCGGAGACTTCCATGAAGAGATCCCGACCGCCCTCCACCGCGAAGGCGCCCGGGCCGAGATGCTCTCGAATCGATTGGTCCAGCTCGATTGCTTGGGTGTTCATTGGTTCTCTCTCCGTCCAACGGGGTCGCCTCGACTGTTCTGCTGACCGAGACCATAGGTGTTTCCGATGCGCGAGGCCATGCCTCGGTTGGGTAGGGATATAACGACGCCCCGGGCGATAGTTGCGCTTCGGGGCGGACAAGGGCCCAAGGGTCGTCACAGTTTACCAGCGTCGCGGATTATGGGGGGCAATCTGTGGCGACGTGGCCGTCACCGGAAATCGGTGTTGTTCATACATGCGCAGCGCATGCATTCCTGCCGGCGTATCCCGCAACGCATCAACCAGATCGCGCCAGCGCTGGGGTAGCTCGGCGTAGGGCAGGAAGAGTCCGCTTTGCTCCCATCCGGGCGGGAAGATCACCGGCCACGCCAGCGCGGCAAAGGTGAGGTCGGCCGCCGTGAAGCGATCTGCATATAGATAGCGCCCAGCATGGCTCAGGCGCTGTGACACCCGGTCGAAGATCTCCATCAGACATTCCTGCGCGCGCGGAATACAGGCGGCCCGGCAGTTGTAGATTTCAACGATCGCTCGACTGATTCGGCGGCCACCGAAAGCAAACAACAGTTTCTCCACCATCGCGGCCTCGCGGATCAGATAGGGTTGCGCTGCCGGATAATGTTCTCCGTCCAGTGCGATCGCGTAGGCCAGTTGCCGGGCCGGAGCACCGAGTTGCTCGGAAAGTTCATCTTCGAATTCTCGGATCTCCGCGGCATGCTCTTTCGGATAGAGCCAGTCGAGTTCGGCGGCAAAAAGCTGGTGAAGCCGGCGCAGGATCAGGGTCGAATTGTCCAGGACTTCGCCGTCGGGAAGCACCAGAACGGGAGAGGCCGATTTTCGGCCGTCGGTCACGTCCTGAATTGCGAACTGCGCAAACCCCGGCGGGTGAGCGTCTTCGGTGTAGGGCAGGGGCGAGAGATCCAATGCCCAGCGTGCTCGTTCATTATAATGCGAGTAGCGAATCGAGATCAGCCGGGCCGCGCCGGACTGTATGCCATAGGATTGGAGCCCGCAGATCGTTTTGACGACCTTCAGAAACGGACTCAAATCCAGCACGGCGATCGGCACGCTGTCCATGAGCGTGTCCTCTCCTGCCGGAGGCGAGGAGTGAATCATCTCTGTACATTTATCCGGCATCCTGGTCTCCAAGGTACCTGTCCGTGGAGGACAGCGCTCGCCGCGCGGATTTGGGCGGTGCCGAAGAAATGTGATGGGCGGTCGAGGGACTCAGCTGCAGGTTGCGCGCGGGTCGACCCGGAACACCCACAGGGAGCCGTCGTCTTCCCCGGCACCACGGGAAACGGGATAGATTTTGCCCAATTCTGCGCGGACCTGTCCGCGGGTTGCCGGATCTTCGATCCGTACAAGGCATCCTTCCTGAATCCGTCCCTGGCTGCGCACGCGCACGCGGGGGTCGGCGATGGCGACCTGAGTCCATCGCCGCTCGGCTCCGTTGCCCGAGGGTATATAGAGGTTTCCGTCGACCACCGCCCGCCAGACGGTCAGCGACCATGGCTGTTCGGGGCGAACCTCGATTGCGATCTCCTCTTCCACGCCGTTCCAATCAAGGGGCTCGCTGGTATCGACCACCGGGTCGCTCATATGGCCTCCGGGAATCGGTCCCAATGGTCCGTCCATGAAGTAGCCCCCGAAAGAGTCGAGCAGGAATACTCCGAGTACGAGTGTGATCAGCGCGAGCCCGATCCATTTCAGAACCTTCTTCATCCTCAGTCCCTCCCGGCAGAAAGTCTCGGCACCATGCCAAGTCTCGGCACGATGCCGCACGGCCATGCTGCGCGCAAACCGTCTCGGAGCCTGGTGCTTATGGTCGTCGATCTCTAATTCTTGTGGTGGTCGTCCGACTCATAGTGCTGGCGCAGAAGGTCACGTCCGAAGTCGCGGGTGGGATCGCGCCAGAGAGTGTGAATATGCTCGCCGTCGTCCATGGTGTTGTCGAATTCGATGAGAACGGTAGGGCCGTGCACGCGGTAATAGATCTCGGCGCCGGGAGTGGTCGGTCCCGCCCAGGCAAAGTGAATGGAGTCGATCCTTGCGGCTTCCAGCCGTGCCCTTTCTCTGGCAGCAAGTGCCGGAGCGACGTTTCCGAAGTAGGTTTCCAGCAGAACCATCAGACGTCTTTTCTGATCCTCATTCAGGTCGGCCGCTGCGATACCTGCCGGACTGAGGTCGGGGTCGACGCGCTCACCGCTGCCCACAAATAGACCGCGGTCCAGTTGTAGCTCAAGCGTGGCCTTCTCGCGTTGGGCGTCGTCGAGAGATTCGTAGAGCTCGCGAGCGCGATCTTCCTCATCGGCCAATACTCGCAGTCCCACCGGCCCGCCGACGCCACCTTGGGGGATACTGCGCGGTTCCGCACCGAGGAAAAACGGAGTGGGCGAGACGCCACCTTCGAGAGTCGTAAAATTCAGGGAGAGGTGATGGCCGTCAAAGCGGTAGCCCCATGGTTTGTCTGCCGAGGGCTCTCCGTAGATCGACAGAAAGTAGGCCTTGTCACCGCCGTCGCCGAAAAGGCCGATGGCGATTTTCCGGTACCAGGCCTCCTGGCGTTTGACCTCGGCCTCGAGTGCGCGCACCTCGTCTGCCTTGCGAAGTCCGGTGGTCCCGAGCGATGCCGCCAGCAACTCGTTGAGCTTGGCCTGCGAAGGATCACTCATGTCGCCCATCTCGAGTCCCTCGAGCAAGAACGGAGCGAGCCGGAGATCATATCGCTCCGGGTCCTCGAATTTGTAGGACGCCTGCTCGCGTTGCTCTGCGGGCAACGATGCCTGGAGAGTTTTAGCCGCACTGGTCATGGCATATGCCGTGGCTTCGATTTTCGAGGCGGCGTGGGCGGCGGTCCCAGGAAGCACCCAGCCCGACAGCAGAGCGCAGCCGACGAGAAGACGGATTTGTCGGGACGAGGGGGTTTGACTCGGACCATTTCTTTCGGGGGAATTCATAGGCAGCTTCTTTGCCCATTCGTCTGCTCGGGGTCAACTTGTCTCTCCGCGGGTGGTGGCATCGGGTTCCGAGACCTCGAGCACAACGTATTGGGTTGCAATCTCGGCAGCCAGAATGTCGCGAAAATTCTCAACGATCCCCTTGCGGGGAGCGCGGTTCGGAAAACTAGGCGTTCGACTCTTTTCTTTTCATGATCAACCAGAAAGCGATCAGCTGCAGGATCAGCATCCCGGAGAAATGCCAGATGTTGATGGGTACGCCGAGCGGCATCGGTTCCACGCCTCCTTCGCCCAGAAAGACTCCCCCGTACAGAGGCATGGTAATGCCCGAGATCTGATAGCCGACCAGAATGCATAAGCTGATCAAGGCGGGGAATAGCTCGTTGCCCTGAACCCACAGATAATACATGCCGAGAAAAAACAGCAGCGTATTTGTGGCCAACATCCAGACCAGATGGGCGCGCGCATGAGCATCCCAGAGATCGTTGAAAAGGTGCGAGCTACCGACGTCCTGAAATACCGGAAGAAGTCCGCCGCCAAGCAACGCAATCGTGGTCAGAATCCGACTCATGCCGGACACGCCTTATCTAATTCAGTCCCGGCAGACCAGCCTTTTGCGCTTCTCGGTGCAATTGGCAAGAGAGCCCTCGTGCAGATCTGTTCCATTTTGGATGCTGAGGCTCAGCGGCTCGATTGGCGGTTGAGGGACCTCAAGCTTGTTCATCGCGATGTTGTAGCGATACTCCCCGGCAACTCCCGTCGGCCGGAACGTGGCACGAACCACTTTCTTTCGGACCGATGGATCCTGATACCGACAAGTCACCCAGCCTTTTTTGATTGTCGTGCAAGTGCCCGCGGGCAAGGTTTCAGACTGGTCAAGTGTACCGCCGTCGGTGACGGTAAAGGTCAGATCTTTCGAGAAGTCCAGACCGGAAGCGATGCCTTCGTAGCGCACGCGTCCCTGCACCGGCGGCCTGCGGTTGGCCGCATCCCGCCAGGCTGTGGCCCAGCTGATCTCCATGTCCAGAGGAACGGAGAGCACGCTGCTGATGGCATACATGTGTCGGTAATCGGTAATCGGATCGTAGCCCCACTGGACCCAGCCCGGCGATGAGCCGGTGCTGTTCCCGACCCGGGTCTGCTCGTTACCCGAGGGAAGCAAGGTTCCCAGATATCTCTTGTCCGGCGTGGTGCCGTCCATGTTGGTCCCCGTCCAGACCTTTTCGTTCACGGTGGTCCCCAGCTCGCTGTAGCGGATGGGGGTGATGAGGGACTCATCCCACAGGTCGGCGTAGTCATTCGCGACACGCTGGCCGTCGAGTCGGTAGAGGGGGACACCGCCGCTGCCGGTGGTGCCCGTATTGTCTCTGGCATTGACCAGCATCGTCGAGCCAATGGCTCGCCAGTCCGAAGCCAACACGGCGTCGCCGTAGCCGTCGACGAAGTCGTTATAATAGTCGATGTCCGGCGACAGAGCCTGGGTCATTCCCGAAGTCACGAGAATCAGGCGATACGGATCTCCGGGATTCAAGTCCGGGGGCTGCAGGACAACGGTAGCCTTCGCCTCGCCCGCGAGTACGGCGAGGGATGTCAGGCACAGGAAAATCGCACGGCAAAAGATCAAGATCAGAGGTTTCATCCAGGACTCCAGGGGTTGTATGCGGACTGGGTTTGGCAAGCTTATAACGGGGACCGCGCAGGCTTCGCAAGCATGCTTCCCGAGGCATAAGTGGCAATCCTCTTGCGCTCGGGAAATGGTTTTCTTTCCCTTGATTTATCGGGTTCTTCGGTTGGCAGGGGGCGACCTGCTGGATGCTGCTGCATCGCCGGCTTGTTCCGGCCTCAGGTCGGGGGGGCAGCTTATTCACTCCAGACGTAATGCGAAAACTTTCTGAGCCTCACGAATTAATTTCCGGTGCCAAGACAGACCGCGCATATGATCGCGACACCGGTGCACCCGGTACCGCCTGGGTCGCTGGCGTCACAAGCCGTGAGTTCTTCGCATGCCGTTTTGCAGAGTGCTGTCTCGTCGATGAACAGGGAGACTTCCGACGTGCAGGTTTCGGTGTCGGCCGGGCCTGTAGAGTCGATGTATTGGATATCGTACGTCACATCGTCGTTTTCTGCAGAATAGTCAGGACGACTCAATGTAACGACGTGCTCGATGACTTCGCTGTCCGTCATGCAGACCAATGCCGCATTGGGATTGATCTCTCCAAACGAATCATCTCCGGAATTCCAGACATCGAAAAATACCTGATTCGCTATTTTCCCGGCTTTTCTTTCCGGTCGGTCGGTGAACCAGGTGGTGTGTTTATAGAGACCTTCAAGGGTCATTGAGGAACTTGTCAGGGTCAGGCTCCGTGCATTTTGCACATACAACAAGCCTTCATCATGACTGTTGTTCTGGTGGCTATCGCCACAGCTGATCAATCCAGTCGCGAGAAAAACAAGAAGAAGTTTTTTCATGCTCCCAACCTACGTCAAATTTGGTGGACATCAAGGCTGTTTTGCTCGCCGATTCCCATGACCATCAACACGGGCGTGGCAGTCTGTTCCGGTGTCAGCTTCGTGGAGGCGACTGTGATCATGCCTGAACTCCCGTGCGCGCTATTGGGAGCTGCGCAGCCGCCGAAACTCGGCGAGGTAGGGCAATCCGAGAAGCACGCGCGTGAGCGTCAGCGTGACCGGAAGAACCAGACCCAGAGCGACGATCGCACCGCGGTCCCCGTAGGCCGACCAGAAAAACAGCATGGCGGCGGCTTGCGTTCCCAGCCCGGCCGGTGTGATGGGCAAGGCTCCTGCCAAAAGAATGGCGGGGACCGAGGCCACGGCCAGCGTGAAGGGCACGTCGACGCCAAAAGAAAGCGCCCCGATAAAGAAGACTCCGATAAAGCCGGCGAAGTAGGCGATCCGGATCAGCAACAAGACAGCGAAGTCGCGTGGATTCGCCATTCGATAGGAACGCACGACCGACCACGCGCGCATGCGCTCGAGCCAGGCCCACCCCGGGCGCTCTCCGGCGAGCATGGCCAGCACCAGGCAGTTTATAGCGAGAACGATTCCGGCACCGAGCTGGATTCTCTGGATCGCGGGGGACTCCCCGAAGACCGTGGCGCCGACCACGGCGAAGCTGGTCAAGATCAGGGTATCGAACATCATGTAGAGCAGGAGAGTACTGGCGGACTCCAGAGGCGGGATCTCCTTGAACCGGCGCAGGTAGAGAACGATCGCGGCGGTTCCCACATTCCAGTTGATTGCCGCCACCAGATAGGTGACCGCCCGCATCCCGCGTGCCTCGTCCCACCCAAAGGGCGTGTTGAAACGCGTAACGAGATAGGAGTAGGCGAGCGAATCGAGAAGGAACCAGTAGAGGACCGAAATCAGCATCAGCGGCACGAGCCAATCGAGCCGCGCTCGGCTCGCCGCCTCCCAGACCTCGGCGTAGGGAACCTCGAAGAAAAGATAGGCGATCACCGCCACCGCTCCCACCCAGGGAGCAAGGGTCTTCCACAACGGCGTGGTCCCGGGTGCCGAGGGGACTTCTTCAGAGGAATTCAAGACCTATCCTCTTCGCACGCTTTCCCGGTGGACAGCAAGGAAGACGGTGCTCGAGAGATGGTCTCCGGCTCGACTCGGGCGGGAAACGCGCCAGGAGGGGATCGAACCCCCGACCCACGGCTTAGAAGGCCGTTGCTCTATCCAACTGAGCTACTGGCGCCTGTGTTGGCGTCGATATGTCTGGCCCGTTCTAGCATATTCCTGAGTCGGGGTGAGAGGATTTGAACCTCCGACATCCTGCTCCCAAAGCAGGCGCGCTACCAGGCTGCGCCACACCCCGAGGAATACCCTGTAAAACGAAACGAACTCCTCCTGTTACGGTTGCCGCGGGGGTGCTGTCAATTCGGGCGAACTCATGGCACACAAAGGGTCGGGAGAATCGGTCCAATGAAGATGTGGAAAAAGGTTCTGATCAGTCTGGCTGTCGTGCTCGTCCTTTTTGTTCTGGGCAGCGTGGGATTCCTCAAATGGAGCGGTGCCTGGGGGGTGTTTTTTCCCTCGCGGGTGCATGAGACCGTCGCCCCGACGATTCCGCCGGATCTCGCAGAGCCCGCGGTGCTCCTGTTCACCAAGACCAACTCGTTCCGGCATGTCGAGGCAATGGATGCCGGGATTCCCCTGTGGAACCGCCTCGCGGCCGAGCAGGGTTTTGCGGTCTTTGCGACTGAAAATGGTGCGGTGTTCAATCCGGATGATCTGGCTCGTTTCGACGTCGTCATCTTTCATAATGCCACCGGGGATATGTTCGACGAGGATCAGGAGGCCGCTTTTATCGACTACCTTGAAGCTGGGGGCGGTTGGATCGGGACCCATGCCGCCGGGGACTCGTCGCATGCGGATTGGGATTGGTATATCGACTCGCTGATTGGAGGCGTCTTTACCGCTCATACCATGGGGCCTCAATTTCAGGATGCCCGATTGGTCGTCGAAGATGCCGATCACCCGGCCACAAGGAACCTGCCCGCAGAATGGATTCACTCCGAGGAATGGTATTCCTGGGATGCCAACCCGCGCGACAGCGGTTTCCGGATTCTGGTCTCGGTGGATGAGTCGACCTACGCGCCCTACCAGCGCATCTTCGGCTCCGAGCGCGATCTGCGCATGGGCGACCATCCCATCGTATGGACGGTATGCGTAGGGGCTGGCCGCGCGTTTTATTCGGCCCTCGGGCATGCGGGTGCAGCGTACGCGACGCCCGAGATGGAAGCGCTACTCGGAGGTGGCCTTGCCTGGGCCTCGGGGCGCGAAGGCCCGGCCTGTGAGTCGGTCGCGGAGTGACGTGGGCTTGAGACGCAGGATTCTCCCGCAGGTTTTACCGGCAGGGTTCGTGCACAGGATTTGTCATGGGCGATAGCAAGAACAGCAAGCAGGGGGCGCATCAGGCCCGAGATCCCGAGAGCCGCTCCTCGGTCCCGTCGATCGAGGATTGGAGCCGACTGCTCGATGGGCGAGTGGCTGTCGTCACCGGCGGTGGTGCTGGCATCGGGGCTGCGATCGCAAAACTCTTCGCGCAGCACGGAGCCAAAGTCGAAATCGCCGAGATAGCGGCCGAATCCGGTGGTGCCATCGCCGACGAGATCCGGGCTGCCGGTGGTGCTTGCCGCGCGCATGCCATCGATGTCACTGCTGCGGCGGATGTCGAACGACTGCGCGCTAAGGTTCTTGACGAGCACGGTGGCATCGATGTTCTCGTGAACAACGTCGGCGACTACCGACCACTGGTGCGGTTTGGCCAATCGGACCCCGATTCCTGGCGGGCGATGTATGATATCAACCTGGGGCATGTCTTCGCGGTCACGCGCGCCTTTTTGGCACCCATGATCGAGGGCGGAGGAGGCTCGATCGTCAACGTCCACTCGGTGGAAGGCATGCGCGGGTTTCCCGGTGATCCTGTGTATGCGGCGATGAAAGCCGGAGTGGCTCAATTCACCCGCTCGCTGGCTGTCGGCGAGGGCCGCCACGGTATTCGGGTCAACGGAATCGGTACGGATCTGACTCAGACACCACAGGTCGATTACACCGGCCGCACCGAAGGCGAACCCGAGCGCTGGGAGTCCTGGGCTCCGGTGGGGCGGATGGGGTGGCCCGAGGATCAGGCGCGGGTGGCGCTTTTTCTCGCCAGTGATCTCTCGTCCTTTGTTACAGGCCACAACCTTCCGGCCGACGGGGGGACTCTGGCCGGTGGTGGATGGTTTTATTCTGCGGACGAAGGCCGCTTCGTGAATCGTCCCAGGAAGCCTTGAGAGATCGTCGCCGCCACCTTGGCGGGGGCGGCCTGTCAGGCCGAGCTTGTGGATGCCGCGCGAAAGGCCTCGACCACGGGTGCAATCGCGTCTTCGACTGCCTCGCGCTCGGTCGGCAGCGGAAAGCGGATCCGGAAATCCGTGATTCCGGACGCGAGCATTACGGGAACACTCGCCATGGTTGCTGCAATGTCCATGGCGCCCTTGTCGTTCTTTTTCACCGCCAGCGGTGCCGTGACGGCAAAGCCTTCGCTGGAACGGTCGGCCGCAGCGAGCGCCGCGCGAATCTTCTGCAGGCCGGCGGCGGGGTCGGCTGCGTCCGGTCCCCAGGGAATCCATCCCGTGCCGTACCGAACGATGCGGCGGAGCGCGGCGGGATGCAGGCTGCCACCGATCCAGACGGGAATCCCGCAAGGTTGCAGTGGCTTGGGTTGCATATGAATGCGCTCGAAATTGACGTCCGGTGATTGGTGAGCGGCCACCTGCTCGCGCCACAGGAGTTGGCAGATCTCAAGTGTATGGTCGAGGCGGTCGCCGCGCCGCGCATGCGGGATCCCGTTGGCTTCGTACTCCTCGCGTTGCCATCCCACGCCAACCCCCAGATCCAGGCGGCCTTCGGAAAGAACATCGAGTGTCGCGGCCGTCTTGGCCAGTGTCGCCGGAGTGCGTAGCCCCGCGAGCAGGATGCCGGTCATGAGTCGAGTATGCGAGGTAATGCCGGCGAGCACCGAGAGCAGAGTGAGCGGTTCGAGCCAATGGCCGTCCGGGCCCGTTGGCTGTTTGCCGCCCTGCATCCCGCCGGCTTTCGGATCACCATACGCTTCCAGATTTTCGCCGAAGACCACATGGTCGGCAAAGACCAGTCGATCCAGCCCGGCGGCATCAGCGCCTCGGGCGAGGTCGAGCAGCCAGCGCCAGCCACCCGGGCCCGGGTCCTCGGGCGCAAAGTTGCGTGGCTGCATGGAGAGAGAAGGCCGGGCGGTTGGCGGGGTATCGACAGGGTTCATGGCCGAAGTTGTATCTCTTTTTGTCGAGGATTCCAGAAGAACTCCGAATCGACTATAAAGGCATCTTGTCTCTCTTGAAGCCAACAAGCCTGGGTGCCTTGTCGCTGCGCAATCGAATCGTGATGGCGCCCATGACGCGTTCGCGTGCTGATATTTCCGGCGACCCGAACGATCTGATGGTGACCTATTATCGCCAGCGCGCCTCAGCCGGAATGATCGTCAGCGAAGGCATCTACCCCAGCTTTTCCGGGCAGGGTTATGCTCGGACGCCGGGGCTGGTGACCTCCGCGCATGTGGCGGGTTGGCGGCAGGTCACCGATGCGGTTCATGCCGAGGGCGGGCTTATGGTCGCGCAGTTGATGCATTGCGGTCGTATTGCCCATGCCGCCAACAAGCACGGCCGAACCGTCGCGCCGTCAGCGCTCCGGGCAGCGGGAGAGATGTACACCGATGTGCATGGAATGCAGCCCTTTGACGAGCCGCATGCATTGTCCGAAAAGGAAGTTCTCGATGTGATTGCCGACTACGGTCGGGCGTCTGCTCTGGCGATGGAGGCCGGCTTCGATGGAGTCGAATTGCATGGAACGAGCGGGTATCTGCCCATGCAATTTCTTTGTTCGGGGCCCAACCGCCGTGCGGATGCCTGGGGCGGTTCGCTGGAGAATCGGATCCGGTTCCCGCTCGAGGTGCTCGGGGCGATGTCAGCGGCAGCGGGTGCGGACAGAGTCGGGCTGCGCCTCTGCCCCGGGAATCCCTTCAATGACCTGCACGACGACGATCCCGAGACGACGTTCGCGGCTCTGCTGAAAGCTCTGCACGGCAGCGGTCTGGCCTACCTCCATATGTTGCGAAGGCCTCACGCGGAGCTGGATAATATTGCGCTTGCTCGACACCATTTTGACGGGCCTCTGCTGTTGAACGAATCCTATACCCTTGCCGAAGCCGCTGAGGCGATCTCCACAGGAGACGGCGAAGCGGTCTCGTTCGCGCGATTATTTGTATCCAATCCCGATCTTGTCCGGCTTGCGGCGGAAGGCGGCGTGCCGGTGCCATTTGATCGCCGGACGCTATATACCCCGGGGGCTGCAGGATATATCGACTACTGAGAGAACCACGTATGAGGATGCAACCAAAAAATCTTTTCCGGGCCGGATTTGCCCTTGTCGTCTCGCAGCTGGTTGCCGGACTTCTCGCTCCCGCAACCACGGCGGCCGATACGGAGAACCTCGAGAGTTTCGATAGTGGCGTTGCGATTACGTATTACAAGGACGGGTACCCGCGGATGCGAGTTCTGCGCGACGGCACCCGCTCGGCAATTCCGGAGGCAGCAATCGGGCTAGGTCCCCGACGAGTAATGCAGCGAAATTACGAGCTCGATTTCAGTCGGCGGCTCATGCGCGGGGAGGCCACCGAAGGAGTTTTTCTCGGAGACTCTCTGCTGCTGCAAATTGGGAATCCGCAAAGAGGATGGGAGCCCAATCGGAAGGTATGGTCGGCCCTGGCGGGCGATCACGCGTTTCTCAATGCCGGAATGTCCGCAGATCGGGTGCGCAACGCTCTTTCGAAAGTCTGGTTGATTGCGCCGACCGCACGGTTGGTCGCCATCCAGATCGGCACCAATGACCATCATTCCGACCGTCCGGAGGCTGATCCTGCCGAGACGGCGGAAGGGATCGCCCGATTGGTCGCTGAAGCATTGGACCGCGCTCCGAAAGCACAAATCCTGCTGGTCGCGATCCCCCCTTCGACCAGAAATGAGAGCCAGATTCGGAAAAATCTCGAAACCAACGCGTTGATCCGCAAACTCGCCGATCACGACAGGGTCTTTTTTGTGGACCCGAGTGTCGGGTTTGATCCTGCCAGCGAGGATTTGCTGGCTGACGGAATCCATTTTAACCCGGCGGGGGTCGAGCGTTGGTATGCACCGCTGATTCCCTGGGTGCGTACCGCCCTGGCCGGCAAGCCGCTTCCTCCCAGTCCCTGAGCGGGATCTCGCGCAGGAGAGCCCGCCAAGCTGCGCGATTCTTTGCTCGATTGCCTCGGGAAACTGGAGTTTTTCCCGGCCGCGGACGGCTTTTGGACTATTTTCGCGCTGGCATGCTTCCTGCGTTTCTTCCGTCCTGCACGAGATCTGTCGTGTCCTGTCCGGAGGAAACCTATGTCAAATTCAGAAACCCATCGTCTCGCACCCATTCTCACGCTTTCGCTGTTCCTGATGTCTCCCAGCATCGTCGCGGCGGCCGATCGTTGTGCGGCGGACCTGCAGAAAGAATACGGCAAATACTATGCTTGTGCGCTGAAGGCTCAGTCCCGAGCGACGCAAAATGGTAGTGGTCCCGATCTGCGCCGCTGCCGCGCTTCCCTGGAGAAGAAGATCTCTCGACTGACCCAGAAGCACGGTCCGGATTGTGTGGCCGAAGACCCTCTTGCCATTGTCGATGTTGCAGATGAATGTGTGCAGGAGATTACGGATTTGACGACCGGAATCGATTCAGGACCCGGGCCCGATGATGTGTCCATGTGCAGCAGCGGCATGACGGCATCCAACGTACTGGCGCGGCCGGCACTGGCCGCAAAGAATCCGCCTGAGGTTGAGGCGATGAGCGTGACCCCTCTGGGTAACGGTCGCGCGCGTTTCGACGTGACTTTCGCAGAGACCCGCGCCGGACAATGTTTGCCGACGAAGATTCCCGTGTTCTCGGGAGATCGTCGCGAGATCGAACTGGTCTCGGAGAATGGTCGTCGCACCTTTTCTTCGGAGATCAGCCTCGAGTCGAAAGAGTGGCAGAGGTATTCGCGGGAATTGGCCAAAGCATCGGCTGCTTCGGGTCCCGATTCGGTCCCGGTCTTCGATGGTCGCGTGCAGCGTGATCGCGGAGTCGAGCCGACAGGTCCCATCACATTTCTCACGGACGACGCGACGGCTCGCCCGGTCGCCTTGCCCCTCCGGCCGGCGATTGCGCCGGGGATCGTCGATCCTGAACGGACCCTGATGGTGAAAGATGTATTGGTGGTCGAGGACCCGGTCCGAACTTTCGATCCCTGTGGGCCGGGAAACATGCCGATGGGCACGCCGATGGGTCCCTGGACCTTTGGCTACCTGATGCAGGAGATGGTCAACCAGCCGAGCAGCGGTATTCTTCCTGCGGATTTCGTTCTGGAGTGGATGGACCAATGGACGACCGTGCAGTCGGTCAATGGCCAGACGATCCCGGCCCGCGTTGCGATGCAGGACTTCATCGACAGGTGGTTGGACGAAAGCGCTTTGAATGGAGCGCCTCCCGGGCAGCTCGATCTGTCGATCGCCCCGTTTCGCCTGATGGCGATCGTGAACCGAGTGGATTTGCGTGAGAACGCATCATACGGGGGCGGCAATTGTGGCGAAGGTCGCTTCGTCTTCGGTCTGCTGAATACCGACAGTTGTCAGCCTGTGCCTTTCACGGTCATCTTCGAATATGGCGTCAATATGAATACCTGCAGTTCCTGCAAAGCTTATGCGAGCGACTGGTTGGACCTGCAGAACCACCCCATGGGATCACCGAATTACCTCGACGGTCTGGAGGCGCTGACGCATGTTTTTACCGACCGGAATACGAATCCGGGCAAGCCTAATGGCAGTTCCATCAATCAGATCCGGACTAACGAGAATGCGCTGAACCTGCTTTGGGAAATGCGTGAGTTCAATCTCGAAAATAGCGGCCTCCTGAGTCATGTGACCACAAAGCAGAACCCGATCCAGGCGTTGAACAATACCACCGCTCTCGAGAGCTGGGTGAGTACCCAGTTGAACTCGATCTGTGCGGAGACCCATACGGTACCGGACACATTCTCGGCGAGTCCGTTTCTCGCGGCACATGTGCCATATAATGCCGGTGATTTCTTTGACTACCCGGGCAGCACTGCCTCAATCCAGAACCCATGCGCTCGGTTTAGGCTCTCCCTGAACTCCTGCAGCGGATGTCATGCCCGCGAAACCAATACCTTCTTCACCCATGTCGGGGCGACGGGGACACGCCCGCTTGGACAGCCAGCTGCATTATCGGGCTTCCTGACCGGGGCCTCAGGGCCAAATCCGGTAGCCGATCCTGTGGGGGTCAGCCCGCCTCAAATGTTCCACGACCTGGCGCGGCGTCAGCAGGATCTGTGGTCGGCCGCGAACGTCCCCTGTTTGCCGGCAATGGCCTTCCAGCCGCTGCGAGGGGTGCACTAGGGCCGACGATTCTTGTTGGTGCAAGAATCCTCATATGAGCTAATAGGTCTGCACGCCCAATCCGGGCGTGCAGACTTATTTTGAGGAGAGAAAAATGATCGGATA
>CBFHUR010000050.1:0-19067 GCA_965658895.1 Binatia bacterium | reverse complement strand
TCCGGCGTGGGCTCGGGCGTGGGCTCGGGCGTGGGCTCGGGCGTCGGGGTCGGCGCCGGCGTTGGCGTCGGGCCACCCGTCTCGGACAAAACTACACCAAAGCCCTGTTTGCCCTGCTGCCACTCGATCACCGCTTCATCGCCGGCTTCCGGGAAATCCCGAAGCAGATAATCCCCCGACAGGTCGCGGACAAACGGAGCGCCCAACGTTTGCACGCTGAAAGTCGTGGAGGCAAATTCCACTCCGTCGTCAAACATCCGCAGGGTATGTTCGCCGTCGCCCAGAAGCGCGTAGTTCCACTGCAGGACGTACGCGTTATTCACCCGATCCGGATCGGCGCACTGACCTTTTGTGTCGCCGCGGGGAGTGCCGTAGGCGACCTGAATCGGCTCACGGTCGTTGAATTGCGCGGTGATATTATTGCCGGAACACCGCCAACCCGAGACGATTCCGATACCGCTCATCTTGGCATCGGGGCCGGGGTTCTCGAGGGATCCGGGCACCGCCTGTTGAGCGGTTGCCAAACCCGAAGAGGCAGCCGAGCTGCTCTGGCTGTCACAATCATTCACGAGGACAAACGACTGGCTGGCCTGCTGCCAGTCAACGTATTGGGTATTGCCCGTGCCGGGGAAATCCTCGAGGCCCTCACATCGCTCGATGCCGCGCAGGAATCTGGCGCCGGCGACGCGCTGCACCTCGAAGATCGCCGAGCGCCACACTTCACCGCCATCGAGGATCTCGACCAGGTGTTCGCCATCAGTCAGATTCGAATAATTCCACTGCAGGGCAAAGGCCGTGTTCTGCTGCTCGGGGTCAGCACAGAGACCCAGGGTATCACCGCGGGGTGTGCCATAGGCGATGGGCAGTTCGTCGCCGCCATCAAACCGCGCCGTCAAACCATTGGAGGTACATTTCCAACCGGAGACAATCCCGATCCCGCTCTGGATGGACCCAGCTGCGGGAAGACCCAAATTGCCGATGTCGCTATCGGGAGCCTGTGCCTGGCCGATCGCCGGGACGGCCATCCACGACAAAGACAGACTGAATATGACAGCGGCCAGCGCCTTTTTCCTGCATCCGAACATGAATTTCTCCATTTGAAATCTGGTAACGGCAGAACGCCGGAACACTCTTTGTGAGTTTCTAGGGTTTTTGCAGGTGCTTCAAGCCTGATCTTTCGAGATTTCTTGAATCGGTCCAGGCAAAGGTCTGCAAGGTCCCCCGAACCGTTTAACGGTCGCGCCTTGAAAATGCCCTCAAATTCAATACTTCATCAGATGCGATCGCAAAGCCTCGTCGGAAACCACGGGCAAAACGTGCTCAGAGCCGAAAGCCTGTGGCCGTCGCGGATGGCAAGGCAGGTGCCCTGTTGTGTAACCAATGCGCCTGCGAGAGCCTGAGGAGACGAAATGGACAACTCTTGGAAAGTCTTGCTGGAGCAACTCGAGAGCCGCCGCGGTGCGGCCCGCGCCATGGGCGGCCCGGAGCGCGTCGCCCGCCTGATCACGGCCCGTGGGAAGCTCGATGCCCGCGCTCGGCTCGAGAAGCTTTTTGATCAGGGGACCTTCGTCGAAATCGGCGGTTTGGCCGGAGGGCCCGCCGCCCCGGCGGATGCCCTCGTCTGCGGCTCCGGACGCATTGATGGACGGACGGTGCTCGCCGGAGCCGAGGATTTCTCGGTGCTCGGCGGATCGATCGGTGCCGCCTCCATGGCCAAACGCCTGCGGATCGCCGACCTGGCAGCTCAGGAGAAACATCCGCTGGTCTTCCTGCTCGATGGTGCAGGACATCGACTCACCGAAGAAGGCGGCGGCCGCGTCCCCAATGACCTCCTGAGTCTGGCCGATCTCGGGGGAAAGGTGCCCACGGTTTGCCTGGTGCTCGGCGCATCCGCGGGGCACGGCGCCCTGACCGCACCGCTCTCGGATTTCTCGGTCATGACGCAATCCTCTGCGATCTTCACCGCCGGCCCACCCTTGGTCGCTGCCGGCACCGGCGAGATCGTTTCCAAAGAAGATCTGGGGGGCCCGCAGGTCGCGCTCACCACCTCCGGGGTGATCCAGAATCTCGCGGAAGACGATGCGGCCGCGATCACCATGGCCCGCGAGTACCTGCGCTACTTCCCCTCCCACGCGGGCGCCACACTCCCCGCCACAGAAGGACCCGAGACCCGCCCGGCACGGTTGGAGCAATTGCTCAAGATCATTCCGGTCAACGACCGGCGCGGCTATGATATGCGCGAGGTCGTCGCCTTGATCGCCGACGGCGGGCGTTTCTTCGAGGTCCAGCCCGACTTCGGCGATTCACTCGTGACCGGGCTGGCTTTTATCGGCGGAAGCCCGCTGGCCATCGTAGCCAACAATCCTGCCGTCCGCGCAGGCGCGATCGATGCAGAAGCCGCCATCAAGGGCGCTCATTTCATCGAGCGCACCGGAGCTTTCGGCCTGCCCTTTCTCTTTCTCGCCGACAACCCGGGACTCATGGCCGGCACCGCCTCGGAGCGGGCCGGTATTCTGCGCTGGGGCGGTCGCATGTTCTCGGCCCAAAGAAAGCTTCAGGTACCCAAGATTCATGTAACGATTCGCAAGGCGTTTGGTTTCGGCACGACGATCATGGGGCAGAACCCTTTCGATAAACAAACTACTTGCCTCGCGTTCCCCACGGCGACACTTGGTGCGATGCCTGCGGCCAGCGGCGGAAGGTCCGCTGGGCTGGCCGAAGAGGCTCAAGCAGAGGCGGAAGCCCGGGAAGCCGCAGGCCCCTGGGCTCTGGTCGAGCGCTTCGGGTACGACGATATCCTCGACCCACGCGAACTCCGCAACGCGATCATGGATGGACTGCGCCTGGGCGCCAATCGCTTGCGTTCGTGATCCCCCGCCGCGGCGCGTGACAATTTGGGGATTTGAAGATTTAGCGGCGGGACCGCTCCCAGACGCCAATGCGGTCCCCAAAAACGGCGCCCAGATAAATCCGATCGCCGACCTCGGCAGCCGAAGCAACCGCACCGACAATCGATCCATCGTGCTGGAAGACGCGGCGCACCGACAAGGTATCGGGATCGATCTCCCAGATTGACCATGGTGCCCGACAGGTGCCGCCGGTCACACAACCCAGAAACGCCGAAACCGAGTCATGCGAGGCCAGCAACAGATTCCCCCTGCGGGTCCAGGAGAGATTATCCAGAGCGCCGTGAATGGCGACCTCCACCCGCGCCCCACCGTCAGCGCGACGCAGTCGCACCAACTGGCTTCCGCCGGTCTCGACAAAAAACAGATTCCGCCCGTCCCGACTCACCGCAACTCCGTTGGGTGCGCTCCCCTCGGTGCCGGGCAGGTGGCGCCAACCCGAGACGGCAAGCCAGCCCAGAACATCTCCGGTAGGCAAACCCAACCCGACCCGAAGATTCGCCCACAACGATGCTGGTGAGGAGAGATAATTCGACACCAGGATTTCCCCGTCGGGAGCCACCGTGACGTCATTGCCGGATGTCTCTTCGGGTAATTCGATGCAACCGCGCCATACCGCGGTGACCGTCCCCGCATTGCCCTGCAGGGAGAAAATCTCCACGGACTCGCGGCCTCCGTGATTGACCACGTAGAGGTCTCCTCCGCGGTCCACGAAAATTCCATGCGGGGCAAAGACCTGTGGATCCGGTGCCGGACATTGCGGATCGCCGATTCCGGGCGCGCGCGCAAACTCGCCCTCGCGACCACTCGGCCATAAACGGCGCGGCGGTTCGCCTCGGGGCACATAGACAGCCAGAGCGCCCACAGCACCCGACAAGTCCATCTCGCTGACAATCAGAGCACCCTGCGCCTCTGCCCAATCAACATCTTCCGGATTCGAGAACCCGCAGACCGTTCCCAGCGGTGTGGTCGCTTCGCATGGGCCTCGCGGCGCCAGGCTGCAACCCGCCAGAGCCCCCAGCAAGCCAACCGCCAACCCACCAAACAGAAGGGCCGATGCCGTCGCCAGATTCCGGCTTCGCCGGTGCCACCCTCGGTTTTGGTTCATGCGCGCAGCGCCTGCAGCCGATCCCGCAGATCACGCTTCAAGATCTTGCCCGAGGCATTGCGTGGCAAGGGCTCGCTCGCGACATGCACATGTGCCGGAATCTTGAAGCTGGCGAGGGTTTGGCCGAGAAAGGACCGCAACTCTTCCTCATCGAAGGTCTGGCCTTCGCGTGGGTAGATCGCCACAGCGACCTCCTCGCCAAGGCGTTCATGCGGCAGCCCGAAAACAGCGGCTTCATAGACAGCGGGGAATTCATAGATGGCCGCCTCGACCTCGGCACAATAAATATTCTCCCCGCCTCGCAGGACCATATCCTTGGCGCGGTCCTGCACATAGACGAAGCCCTCGGTATCGATGCGCCCGATATCACCGCTGCGCAGCCATCCATTGACGATTGTCTCCGCGGTCGCCTCCGGCTTGTTCCAGTAGCCGCGGATCAGATTGGGGCCTCGAAAGCAGAGCTCGCCCACTTCGTCCGGACCAAGTTTGTTCCCTTGATCATCCATGGAGGCCATCTCCACGATCGGGATCGTCCGTCCCGCGCTGGTGGGCTTGCGCATATAATCATCGCCACCATTCTGCGGCCCGTAGGCATTGGTCTCGGTCATGCCATAGCCAATCCCCGGGCGGCCCTTCTTGAAGGAACCGTCGATACGCTTGACCAACTCCGGCGGTGCCGGGGCCCCGCCTCCCCCGACGTTTGTCAGGCTGGAGGTATCGTAGTCGCCAAAATTCTCGCATTCGAGAAGGTCCCAGCTCTGCGTCGGCACCCCGATAAAATGCGTGACCTTCTCGCGCTCGATCAACTGCAAGGCACGCTCCGGATCCCATTTATAGGTCATCACCAACCGCGCGCCACCCAACCAGCAACTGAGCATCACGGCGACGCAGCCGGTGACGTGGAAGAGAGGAACGATCAAGATGAAACATGAGGGAGCCGGAACCGAGGCAGCACCATCCGCGGAAGGCGTCGCGCGGCGGGCGCCGGTGACTGTCGCGCCACAAGCAAAAGCCATGAGCGCCGAGAGCACCCCGCGGTGCGTGGACACGGCCCCTTTGGGGTTTCCGGTCGTGCCGGAGGTATAGAGAATGGTCGCGTCATCGTCGAGGGAAATCTCGACCTCGGGGAGCGCCTTGCCCAACTCGATCACCTCCTCGAGGCGATCAAAACCGGGTTCCGGCTTCTCGCATCGAACGACAACCCCTTGCACACCGAGGGGACCGATGACGCTGGCCGCCCGACGCATCCGGTCCTCATCACAAATCAGAACCTTGCTGCCCGAATCCTTCAATCCGTAATTGAGTTCATCGGTGGTCCACCAGGCATTGACCGAAACCGCAATGGCCCCGACCGAGGTAATGGCCGCAAACGCGGTGACCCATTCCGGATAGTTGCGCATGGCGATCGCTACGCGGTCGCCTTTGCCGACGCCATACTTCTCGACCAGCAGCGCTCCGAGAGCATCCACGTGCTCCATGGTGCGCGTAAAACTCCATCGGTCGTCCTCGTAGACAAGAAAGTCCGCGTCACCGCGAAGTCTCGCGGTATCGAACAAGCCCTTCAGACTCGGCGGGGTATTCTTGAACCATTTATAGGACGCCCCTCCGAGTTCGATCTCTTCGATTTCAAAGGGGGTGCCCGGGGCTGTGACCTGAGCAATGGCTTCCTCGTATGAGAGCGACATCCTTAATCCTTTTTTCGGGGTTCCAATGGAGGAACAGCAAAACGCAACACATCATCGATCCCGGGCTGGGCCAAACCACCTCCACCATCCAGAACCAGATTCTGACCGTTCAGATAGCCGGACTCATCCGACGCCAAAAAGAGAAAAAGGCCCGCCACGTCGGCCACCGTACCCGCGCGATCCGCAGGGTTGGCATCGAGAAATGGCTCGAGCAGCTCAGGCACCGAAAAGAGCGTTTCCGACATCGGCGTCCGAATCACACCCGGCGAGACACAATTGGCGCGAATCCGGGGCCCGTATTCTTGCGCAATACTGCTGGTCAAAGCGACCAGCCCGGCCTTGGCCGCGGCATAGGGTGCCTCACCGCGAGTCGGGCGCACCGCACTCCCCGAGGCATTATTGATCACCACGCCCCCGGAGTCCTCCAACATCAAAGGCAAGGCGGGCCGCAGAACGTAGAATACCGCATTCAGATTGACCGCAACCAACTGATTCCATTCCGCCACGGAATACTCATGCAGGCGGCGAACCGAACCCATGCCGGCATTGTTGATCAGAACATCGAGTCCGCCGAGCGCCTCGTGGATCGCCACCACGGCTGCCTCGGCGGCATCAGGATCGCTGAGGTCGGCGAGCTGAAACGGCATACCGAGGAATTCCTCGGAATTCTCGACGGCAGGCTCCTGCCGATCGATCAGACCCACACGAGCTCCTTCGGCGGCGAAACGCGTGGCCGTCGCGCGCCCGATGCCGGAGGCTCCGCCCGTAATCAAAACCCTCTTGCCTTCCAGTCGACCCACACCCATGCAGCTTCTTAACTGGTTTTCGCGCCCGGTCTCAATCCTTTGGCGTATCTCCGGGTTGCGTCGGTAATGGAGAGCCCGATTCCCCGGATCGATCCGTCAGGATCTCCCATAAACCCCCGGTCTCTCCATCCAGACCGAAAGCCCCGAGCCGTTGGGCCCAACTCGCCGCGCTTCCACACTCCGCCCGCCAGGCCCACAAACGCCGGGTAAAGAAGTGCAAGCGGTGCTCATGGGTAAAGCCGATGGCGCCCAGCACCTGGTGCGCGATGCGCGGTCCGAATTCGGCCGCTTCACCAACCACGACCTTGGCAACGGCAATCTCGAAAGCGGGGTCATCCAATGCCCCGAAAGTTTTCTTGGGAAGACCCCTTTGATCCAGAGCCCGAGCCGCATCGGCAGCAGCGACACCGGCCGCAGCGACTTGTCCGGCAAGAATTGCCAGCTGCTGCTGTATCGCCTGGAATTTTCCGATCTTGCGACCGAATTGCTCTCGCTCCCGGGCGTACTCGACGGCCAATGCCAAAATCGTCTCGAGCGCTCCGGCCATTTGCGAAGTCCGAGCGGCGGCCAGAAGTGTCGAGACAATATCTTCGGGCATCTCCACATGAACTCGAGCCAGAGCATCATCCTTGTCAAAGGAAAGCCGGTCGCGGGGCTCACCTGCGACGTTTTCCGACGCAAGGGAGGTGGCGCCCGCCGTTGCCAGCAGCGCCAGTTCCACGCCTTGTGGTCCGGGCCGGGCCACAAGGAAGTGCCCGCAATTGCGGCCGAACGGCACTTCGCACGACCACATTCCTGAATCCCGTGGCGCGCGATAGTCCAGTCCTACGCCGACGATCCCCCCAGGCAGCTCGATACCTGCCGCCGAAGCCAGCTGTGCGGCGACAATCTCTTCGGCCAGAGGCAAGGGTGCGGCGTGACGGCCACCCACGCGCAACACCAGCGCACCGGCCCGAAAGGCCTCCTGCGGATCGGTGCTTTCTGCCGGCCTGTTCAACCCGAGAGCAGCTGCCTGCGCCCGAAGTTCCTCGTCCAGGCCCTCCTGCTCGAAGACCAACAAATTCGCGGTATCCACCCGCGAGCGAAAAAAGCGCTCGGCCGCGTCCTCGAGCATTCCATGAGTCTCCATCAGCGTAACCCCAATCCGCGGGCGATGATCCCGCGCAGGATCTCACGGGTGCCGCCGCGCAGCGAAAACGACGGCGCGTTCATGACCAGATGCGCCAGCATTTTCTGATACACAAGGGCCTCCGAACTCCGGCTCGGAGGCAACGGCAATAATTCTTGCGCAATCCCCGGCTGGTCCTGCTCGAAAACCGCGCCGACGTCCTTGACCACAGCCGCTTCAAGCTCGGGGTTCTCGCCGGCGGCCAGCAAACTGGCAACCGAAGTCGACATCGTCCGCATTGTCGACAACCAGGCAATCTGTCGGCCCATCGCGACTGTTGCGCGCGTATCGGGCGTCGGGCCCAACTCGCGAGCCAATTCCTCCATCAACGGATGGCAGGAAAGATAGCGCTCGGAGCCCGCCCGTTCGTAGGCCAATTCGGCCATCGCCTGTGCCCAGCCCGCGCCCTCCTCACCGATCAAGGCGTCAGGGGACAACTCCACATCGTTGAAATGCACCTCGCAGAAATGCTCGCTGCCCGACAGGTCACGAATCGGCCTCACTTCAATCCCGGGTGTCGCCATCGGGATCAAAAATTGCGAGAGCCCCGCCTGGCGCTCGGTGTCGCGACCCGACCGGAACAGCCCCACCATATAGTGAGCCGTCGCCGCTCCGCTGGTCCACAATTTGGTTCCCTGCAATCGCCAGCCACTCGCTGTTTGCTCCGCTCGCGAGCGCACACTGGCCAGATCCGAACCCGAATCCGGCTCGCTCATCCCGATGCAAAAGTAGATCTCGCCACGACAGATTCCCGGCAGGATGCTTTGCTTCTGCTCCTCGGTGCCGAAGCGAAGCAGCAAGGGGCCACTTTGCCGATCCGCCATCCAATGAGCGGCCACGGGAGCCCCTGCGGCGAGCATCTCCTCGAGCACGACGAAGCGCTCGAGAAAACTTTTCTCCTGCCCTCCATAAGCCTGCGGCCAGGTCATGCCGATCCAGCCGCGACCGGCGACTTCCCTGGTAAAGTCCTCATCATGGCCAAACCACGTGCGCGCACGTTTTTCAGCAGGGAAATCACGCAGGGCATGCGCCAAAAAGTCTCGGACCTCGGCTCGTAACGACTCTGCCTCGGGCGGAAGCGAATGTAGATCAAATCGGAAAGTGGCCATTTCTGCTCCAAATTCTAGCACGATAGAACGGATGCGAAATCCAGCGTTCCTTGCTAGGTTTTTCGTCCGCGGCATCAGGTCGCATTTAAGAACTTACTAAACCGGAGGAACCATGGCGGCTCGCAACATCCAGGAACTCGTTGATGCTCAGGTAGGGCTCTGGGAAAAAGAGCGCCTCGCGTCCAAAGGCAAACAGGAAGGCCCAACGGTCTCGATCCATCGTCTGCCCAGCTCCGGGGCGACCGTGATCGGGAAAAAAGTCTCCGAACTTCTGGGTTTCGGCTTTTTTGACAAGGAAATCGTTGAGGAAATCGCGAAAGAGGAAAATATTCGCGAGAGCCTTGTTGCGAACCTCGACGAGCATTTCCGCACTGCGATCGAACGTCACGTTCTCGCCGGCTTCAGCTCAAAATCCTTTAGCGAAAGCGACTATTTGAAGGATTTGGTCCATGTAATCAGTCACGTGGGACACCGAGGCAATGCGGTCATCGTTGGCCGCGGTTCCGCCTTTATCCTCCCCAAGGAAACCACCCTCCGCGTGCTCCTGACCGCGCCCCTGGAAGACCGGATCCAATGGCATACCGCCAAGACCGGAATTGACGCTGCGGACGTCGAGAAAATCCTGGAAATGGAAGAAAAGAGCCGTTTGGAGTTCCTCAAACAGGACTTCGGGATCAGCGCGATCCGCCCGATCGATTTTGACATCTGCATCGATACGGCCACCTTCGGGATCGACGGGGCCGCGGATTTGATCGCGACGGCCGCCCGCAAGCGATTTGGCATGAACTGATCTGTGCCACCGCATAAAAAAAACCCGTCGGGCGATCTGCCCGACGGGTTTTTTTGTGCGCGGAAAGCGATCAGCGACGCGAAAAACGCCCCTGATCGATCACGATATCGCCATTCTGGTTTTTGGTCTGGAAGAGGAATCGATCCCCATCTTCCCACATCGAGATGGTCAGCGCGTCACCGGGAAGGACCGGCTTGGAAAAACGGCCGTACATGGAACCAAACTTGGCCGGATCGCCTTCACAAAGAGAATGCAGGAGAGCTCGGCCCGAGAATCCATAAGTGCACAATCCGTGCAGAATCGGTCGATCGAAGCCGCCCATCGCCGCAAAGGAAGGATCCGAGTGCAGCGGGTTCCGATCCCCCGAGAGCCGGTAGGTCAGAGCCTGATCTTCGCGGGTCGTATAGATCACCTCGTGGTCAGCCTTGCGCTCGGGAAACTCGACCTTCTCGGTGCCCCCGCGCTCGCCGCCAAAACCGCCTTCACCCCGAATGAACAAGGACATGAACACCTTGAATAGCGGCTTGCCCGTCGCGACGTTGACCGACTCGGACTCCATCTCGACCACGGCGCCCTTGCCCTCGCCCTTGTCCCACATCGCCTTGATCCGACCTGTGCTCTCGATCTCTCCCTCGGCAGGAATCTCGTCAAAAAGCTCGATGCCTTCTTCCCCGTGCACCAGCATCGCCGGATTGAATTTCCCGATTTTCTGCATCGGGGCTCCGCCACCGCCGAGAATGACTGCCTGTGTCGGCAGGACGCGCTGCGCCACGTCTTTGGTATTTTCGGTCGTAAAAGCGAGCTCGGAAGTCCCGGCCCCGACACCTACCGCGTAAAGCAGCGAATCTTTTGAGGTCCAGCTGCGCCTTTGGGGTTCACCGGTTTGGCCTACGGCATTCGGATCAAGAGCCATCGAGAATTCTCCTTTTCATGAGGTTTGATTGGGTCCGCAACCCAAACGTGAGGACCTCCCCTTAAATTCCATATGACGACCGGATCTGCCAGTAGTCCTGCTACGGGACGCGCCCTGCATCCGAATTTGCAGGCCTTGGCGCCAACGCCGCACAAAAAAAGGCGTGGGGGATACCCACGCCTTTTCAGGATTTCTATGGTTCGGTCTGGCTCAGAAGAGAACCGGGCCATCCACGAAGGCGCCACGCGGTGACGGGGCCGAGCCGCAAGAGCTGTCCGCGACGCCATTGTCGTGAAGGTCGCAATCGATCGAGAGGCCGTAGCCACCGTTGATCGTCAAGCAAGCAGCACAGCTGGCTTCTTCCTGAATACAGAGCGAATAGGCGGTCGCGCTGGCCTCGGAGGCACAATTGCCAGCCACCACCGTGCTCCAATCAACGCTCTTGGCCGTGCACTTCTTGCCGATCTGGTCGACCAGCTTGGTGGTTTCCTTATCGGACTTCTCGTCGAGCTTGGAGTCGTTGATGCAATTTTCCAACTCGGCTTCCGAGGAGATCGGCGCCGATCGGGAACGCAATCCGCGCGTCATGCACGACTTGAAGGACTTCACCTCGGAGGCCACGATCTTGTTGGCAGACTTCTCGATGGTGGCCTGACAAAGGGCCGAATCGCGATTGGCCCGATCGCTCGCATCCACGATGACACTTTCGGGGTCCGCTCCGTAGATCGAGGCAAGAAATGCCACCTGGGGAGGCTGTGCGCCAGCAACCATGGCTGCGCCCGTAGAGACAAAGCCATAGTCGGGGACAGCCGCACCGAGACATTTGCCGCGATCCGGATCCGTCTGCGCTTCGGTGATCTTGTTGGACAGCTTCTGCATCTGTCCCCGGCTGTCGGCCACCTGACAATCAGCGACCGAACCGGTGAGCTTGCCCTTGCCGTAGGTTTTTACGCAGGTCTGATTGGCGCGAATCTGGGTGGTGTCGATCCGGCTGACGTAGCTACCCATGGAACTGAGGCATTTCTGCTGGTCTTTGCTCTGGGCCTGCGCGTGGGCCTCCGGGGCCCAGACCAATCCGAGAGCAAGGAGGCAGAAACTGAATGCTTTATAAAAACTTTTGAATGTCTTCATCGCGATGCCTCCCGCCTGACTCGGCGGTATCCAATTGAGAATTGATTCCGTAAATTTCATCCAGACTCGTTGCTCCCGAAATCTCGCCGCCCGGAGGCTTGAGAGTTTAACGGAACAACGGGCGAAATTTTTTAGACTACGAGACCGTTAATTTTTAGAGTACGAAGTGATTACCACGATAAAGAAAAGGCTGAATAGTTAGGGGAAACCCCTATTCTGGCGATTTTCTGCTACTTTTTTCGAATCCGTTGCAGTCCGTGAGACGGCAAGTAAAGATTTTCGGCTCGGCGGGGAAACCCGGATCAGAAAAGTGCCATTTGGAACCCTATGCGGGGTCGAATACCGGGGGCCGGGATCCCGACCTGCTCCTGATATTTCTGGTCGAGCAGATTATCGATCGCCAAATAGCCCTCCAGCCAGCTCAGGATCTGCCAGGAGGCCGCCAAATCCAGTCGCTGATAGCCCCCCAGAGTCACGACACCCGTGGGAACGGACTCTGCACGCAGGGGGCCGACAAACAGGGCCTGCAGGCGCAGCTCGAGCGGCTCCAGCGGTTGCCAGAGAACACCCACGCCACCGCGCCAGCGAGGGCGGTTCAACAACTGCGCTGACGAGCCTTTCTGCCGCACCTCGTTCCAGGTCGCATGCCCCGTGAAAGAGAGGTTATCGAGAGGCGAAAAAAGCAGTTGCCCTTCGGCCCCTTCGGACTCGACCTGCGCCAGATTCTGCAATTGGAAGACATCGGAATTAAAGTCGATCAGGTTTCGAACGTCGATCCGGAAGTAGGTGACCGAAAGCTGCAGACGATCCCCGGGCCATGTGTAACCAATCCCCGCGTCCCAACCCTGACTGGTCTCGGGAACCAGATCTCGGTTGCCGACGATCGGATTCCCCAGCGCGTAGAAACTCGGCAACTTGAATCCCTCGCCCCAGCTGCCGTTAAGCGAGACGCCAGTTTCCGCAAGTTCCCAGGTGCCACTGAATCGAGCCGTCGAGCGACTCGAAAAATCATCGGGCATATCCACCCGCACACCCGCCTGAACCACCAGCCCGAATGAACTCGCCCAATGGCCCTCCACAAAAGGCGCACCAACAAATCGACGTTCCCGAAAATCGATGGCTCCCGGCACGAGGGCGCCAAAGAACTCCAGATCTCCGGCGGAGGAACCGTCCTCCCAAACCGCGTCGCCGCCAGCGGTCAACGTCACACCCAGGGGCAAATCCCAGGAGGCGCGGCCGCTGAGCGAAGTCCGGCCGAACCGCGTCCGTGTGCCGGGCTCGCCGGGCACATCAAACGGGACACCTGGTGATTTCAGGAATTCCTTGCGCTGGGTGGTCGTCACCCAGAAAGCCACCTCAAGAGCCTCGCCGATCGGCTGGTCCAACGTGGCTCCGAAGTCCAATTCCTCGACTTTACGGGTCTCGAATTGCCCGACCAACTCTGCATATCGGGGGCCACCGCTGAAGATAGGATAGGCCTGCGAGCGCGAATCCCCATAACGCAGCGTGGTACGAACCTCCCCCTGCGCCGGCAAAGCCAGGCCACCGGAGACAATCACACTGCCACCTCGATAGCCGCCCAGTTCTTCGGGAACGCCTTCTTCCACAAAGGACCCGGCCACCGCGAGATCAACAGGCCCCCGGGTGCCACGCGCGCTGGCCATCAAGCGATGATAGCCCCAGCGCCCACCCGATATATCGGCGCGCACCTCATCGGGCCCCTTCCCCCCGCGGGTCCGAATATTGATGGCGCCCGCCATTGCCGCGGATCCGTGAACCGCAGACACCGGCCCGCGGACCACCTCGATCTGTTCGAGATCAAGAACATCGAGTGTGGAGAGATCAAATGAGCCTCCTCGCGCGTTGGTCGGATCGTTGACGACGACCCCGTCGATGAGCACCAGAGTGTGATTTGGGTCGAGGCCACGCATGTAGATCGAGGCGAGACTGCCGCGGGTCCCGGCCTGCTCGATATGCAACCCCGGGAGCTGCCGGAGCAGTTCCACCACCCCGTCCGCCCGGGAAGCTTCGATTTCGGCCCGCGTCAGAACGTCAACGCTGCCGGGCATGAGAGCCAACGGCTGTGGAGAATGCGACCCGGTGACGACGAGGTTTTCAATCCCGTCAGGAGAATTCGGAGGGATCAAGACATCGGGGGCCGCGGCGCTCTCCGAGTTCGCCGAGGCTACGGGCACGCCAGATGTCGCGGTCTCGTCCGAACCTTCGGCGCTGGCCGGGACCGCGATCATCGATGGCTCGAGGTCGGAGGAAGATCCCGGGGTGGTCGCGCGCGCGTCGGGCACCGCGAACAGCGCCAGAAAAGCAGCCCCCGCGAGAGCTGTCCTCAAATTCAATTTCACCACAACGACTCCCCGATTTCCCAAACCAGCCCTCCGGGTTCCGCAACAGCCTGGGGATCCGGGGGCACGATTTCCTAGTCTTCCAATTGACCTAGCAGTTGCGCAACCTGAGCGTTCTGCGGATCGAGAGCGAGCATCTGACGCGCATAGACACGAGCAGCCGACCGATCGTTACGCTGCAGACTCAGAGAGAGCGCCAGCGACACCAGCGCCGCGTCAGCGGGATGGCGCAAAAGCCCGTTCTGCAGGACCCCGAGCGCGGCATCGGTCTGACCGCCGGAATGCAAGGCAACGGCGTATACATAAGCGTATCGCGCGTTCCCCGGTGCCCCGTTTGCCGCTTGCCGCAATTCAACCAGAGCGCGTCCCGGATCCCCCTGCCTGACCAGAGACAAACCGAGGGCGTGGCGCAAATCCGGGTCCCCCGGCGCCCGCTGCAATCCGGCCTCCAGGGCCTGTGCGGCCGCCATCTCATCCTGCTGCTGTCGCAGAGTGTCGGCGAGGTTTACGTAGCCAGGAACGAAATCCGGGCCCACCCGGATGGCTTGTTCATAATGGCCGCGGGCGTCCGCCAACCGCCCCTGGCGGGCTGCAAGCACTCCGAGATTGACGTGCGCCTGGGGCCAATCGGCCTGAAGCCGCTGTGCCTCCTCATAGGCTGCCACAGCCTCTCCCAAGGCACGGCGGTCAGCCGCCACGAGGTCCGCCGGGGATAGATCCGCCAGGGCGCGCCCGGCCTCGATTCGAACCGCCAGTCGAGGATCGACCAGAAGGGATCTCCCCAAATTCAGCCGAGCGGGATCGGCGAGACTGTCCAGAGATGCCGCGGCGCCAAGACGAACCAGCGGATCGGTATCGACCGCGGCGCGCTGAAGCCCGGCCAGAGCCACGGGACCGGGGTGGCGCCCGAGCAGCATGGCCGCGGTGCCCCTGGCAATTCCGCTTTCCGCAGGCTGCGCCAAAACCCCGGCGAGAAGAGTGGCCGCGCGCGGATCCCCTTTGCGTGAAGCCGCAAAAGCGCGGGGAAAATCCGCAGGTGCGCGGGGTTGCTTCCCGCGGGCCAAAAGCTCGCGCTCGGCCCATGGCGCATCTCGGTCCGTATGACAATCCAGACAGACCAGAGAAGTCCCCAGCTCATGAGAAAGCTGCGGCTGTGGCACACGAAAACTGTGGTCACGCCGTCCATCTACCTTCATGTAGGTGCGCTCGGGCATATGGCAGGAGACACATTGGGCCCCCGCCGAGCCCATCTCGTGGAAATGATGCGATTCGGCATCAAAGACCTGTTGGTTATGGCAATTGACGCACAAAGCGTTGCCGTCGGCCCGCAATTTCAAGCTATGCGGCTCATGACAGTCGCTGCAACTCACGCCGGCGGCAAACATCCGGCTCTGCAGAAATGATCCATAGACGTAGACTTCATCCAGAATCTGGCCGTCGAGTTGGTAGAGGCCCTCGGTAAGAAACTCGGGGCGGTAGCCATCGAGGAAGCGGCCGTGAGCCGCCACCGGATCCGCGATCAACGAGCGCCGCGCGTGGCACGGCGCACATACCTGAATCTCGGGGACGCCCGCGCCCGGCGCCTGCGACGGCCCGACGCGACGCGGTCCGTCGGGGTGCGGCGTCCAGGTGCCGCGCCCGATCAACTTCTCGAAAAGGCCACGGGGGCCCTCGGCAGCCCCTTTCCGGGCCCAACCAAGATGCGCTGCGCCGGGGCCATGGCAGGCCTCGCACCCTACATCGATCTCCGCAAAGGTGGTTCCGTAGAGATCTTCTTCCGGATCATATTGCTTGCGCACGGCCGTCGAGTGACAGTCCGCGCACATCTGGTTCCAGCGAAAGCCGGCTCCTTCCCAATGCAGGAGGTCTCCGGGCGGAACCTCGCCGTCAGCCTGCAGAGTGATCCAACGTTGGCCGCCGCTTTTCGCCGGTCGGCTATCCCAGGCCAGCGTCAATGCCTGCAGGCGGCCCTTGCCCGTCCGAACAAGGTATTGCTGCAAAGGGTCCACACCGAAGGCGTGCACCACATCCACGGTTCGCCGAGTCCCGTCGGTCTCGACGATCTCCACCCGATGGACTCCATTTTCCTGAAAAAACCGCGCCCGGAGGTCGCCGAAATCCGCGCGAACCCCGGAAAAATCGCCGAGAATCGCACCCGGCTCGCTCGCGGGCATCATCGCGCGATCGTGGTCGGACCCTTGCCAGGCCGCGAAGGCCTCCGCATGGCAGGGTCGACAGGATTCCGAGCCAACGTACCCCGGTTCGCTTGCAGCCGCCGAAAGGCCTCCAGCGAACAAAAAGACCAGCCAGAGCGGTATTTGTCGAAAATCCAGCAAAACGTACCCTCGCATCGTGCCACGATGGCAACCGGCGCGCACCCTTACCCTTCGGTATTTACTAAACAACTTTGTAGTCGAGGTCGTTATCTCGCTTGACAAGCACGGCTCGGCCTCACAGACTCGAGGCTTATCTACCATTCTATCGCCCCGACAAACGGGGCCCTTCGGAGGAATTCATGCAAGCCAAGTTCAGAATCGCGACAGCCTTTGCTGCCGTATCTCTCTTCACCCTGGCCGCCTGCGGCGCCACGCCGCAAGACGTCCGACAGCTCGAGGAACGCGTCGAAGAAGTCGCGGAACAGCAAAAGGAAGTCCTTGTAGCGATGGCGGCTCTGGCCAAGGGACAAAAGGACATTCTGGCCAAGGCTGCAGCGCCCGCGCGTCCGGGACGCCCCAAGGAAGACCCGAACAAGGTCTACAAGATTCCGGTGGGCAACTCGTACTCGAAAGGTCCCGCAGACGCCAAGGTCACGATCGTGGAATTCTCCGATTTCCAGTGCCCCTTCTGCGCGCGCGCAACCGGCCTGATGGAGCAACTCCTCGAGGCTTACCCCGAAGACGTCCGCGTCGTGTACAAGAACTTCCCGCTCGGCTTCCACAAGCAGGCCATGCCCGCCGCACGGGCGGCGATCGCTGCCGGCAAGCAGGGCAAATTCTGGGAGATGCACGACATCATCTTCGAGAACTACAAGACACTCGCCGACGATCAGTACCCGAAGTACGCCGAAACCATCGGCATCGACGTCGAGCAGTTCAAGACCGATATGGCATCCAAGGCCACACAGGATCTGATCAACACCGAGATGCGCGAAGCCTCGGCGGCCGGCGTACGCGGCACGCCGACCTTCTTCATCAACGGCAAGAAACCTCAGGGTCGGTCCTTCGAAATCTACAAGGGCATCGTCGACACGGAGATCAAGAAGGCCTCCTGATCGAGATTCTGGATCGATACCATTGCAACGAATTCGGGGCAGCGGAGCATCGCTCTGCTGCCCCTTTTTCTTTTCTGTTTGTTTTCTGCACATCCTCGATAGATCACGCGCTGGCCAACCCGGTGCTCCGGAGTTTCCATGTCACCTCATAGAAGTCTGATTTTGCTTGTCCTCCTGCTTGGCCTGCCTGCCTCGCCGAGCTTCGCTGCGGAGACCGCCGAGAGGATCCTGGCGCACGGAAACGTCATCACTGTCGACCCAAAGAACCCGCGCGCCGAAGCGATCGCGATTCGCGACGGGAAAATTCTCGCGGTCGGCAGCAATCTCGACATCCTTGCCCTGCAGGGACCGGAGACACAGTTGGATGATCTCGGCGGGAGAACCGTCCTTCCGGGATTTATCGATGCGCATGGGCACTTCAGCATGCAGGCCCAGATGACGTTCATGCGAAACATCGCGCCGGCCCCGGTGGGTGCCGTACGCAATATAGCCGATCTTCAACGTGAGATGCGCAGTCAGGCGCTGGCACCGATGACGCAGGCGACCGGATGGGTGATCGGATTCGGCTATGACGATTCGCTGCTTGCCGAAAACCGCCACCCCACCCGCGAAGAACTCGATGCCGTATCCAATGAGTTGCCCGTGGTCGCACTTCACGTCTCGCTGCATCTGGCCACCGCCAACAGCAAGGCACTCGAACTTGCCGGCATCACCGCGGCAACCAAAGATCCTCCCGGGGGCGTGATCCGACGCAAGCCCGGCACCCAGGAACCTGACGGAGTTCTCGAAGAATCCGCAATGGGGATGCTTCTGGCCCAATTGCCCAAAGCCGAAGGACCGCAGGCGCTGCTGCCCCTGGTGGCCGTCCAACAAACTTATGCGCAGCATGGCATTACGACAATCCAGGATGGTGCGACCGATCCTGCGACCCTGAAGTCGCTGCAAAAGGCGGCCAGCTCCGGCCTGCTCGAGCTCGACGTCGTGGCCTTTCCCCTCTGGACCACAGCTGTCGAATCGATCGCCGACCAGCCCGTGGGGACCTACGATAACGGATTGAAGATCGGGGGCGTGAAGATCGTCCTCGATGGCTCTCCGCAGGGAAAAACAGCTTTTCTGAGCCAACCCTACGAAGTGGCCCCCGAGGGGATGAAAGCGGAATACCGCGGATATCCATCCATGCCCGATCCTGCGGTAAACCAATACGTCGAATTATTTGCCGCGAAGGGCTGGCCGCTGCTGGCCCATGCCAATGGAGATGCAGCCGCTGATCAATTGCTCGCCGCAGTCGAGGCGGTAGCAGAAACTCGGTCCGCGAAGGATCATCGTACCGTCATGATTCACGCGCAAACCGTGCGCGAAGACCAACTTGATCGCATGGTCGCGTTGGGCATCATTCCCTCATTTTTCGTGGCCCATACTTTCTTCTGGGGAGATTGGCACCGCGATTCGGTGCTCGGCAAGGAGCGCGCCGAGAAGATCAGCCCCGCCAACACTGCCGGAAAAAAAGGACTGCGCTATACCTTCCATAACGACAGCCCAGTGGTCCCGCCGGACATGATGCGTTTGATCTGGACCGGCGTGAACCGGAAAACCCGCAGTGGTCAGACGCTCGGATGGCAGGAACGTGTCAGCCCGATGGAGGCGATCGAGGCGGTGACCATCAACGCGGCTCGGCAAAATTTCGACGAGGATACGCGCGGCTCGATCGAAAAAGGCAAGCTTGCGGACCTTGTCATTCTCCAGGCTGACCCGCTCACGGAACCGCCAGAGTCTCTGGCCGAGATCTCCGTGACGGAAACAATCAAGCGAGGAAAGACGAT
>CBFHUR010000049.1:0-19515 GCA_965658895.1 Binatia bacterium | reverse complement strand
CTTTCGCCCCGAAAACGACGCGCGCGAAGTCAGGAGTTAGCGAAGTGGTACCAAGATATTTTTTTCCGAAATCTGCGTTGCTCCTCGGCTTCCTGTTTCTCGCCGCTTGTGGACCGGGTCAGGGAGGAGCTCCTCCGAGTGTGGGCGATGGTTCGAAGGACGAAGGGGCCTACCTCTTTGATGATTCGGTCGTGCGTACCTACGCGATTGAGTTGAGCGAAGAGAATTTGGAGTTTCTCGACAGCTCGCCGGCGCGCGAGGAATACGTTTCGGGCGAGATCGTGATTGATGGGGAGCGGATCGGTCCCGTCGGCGTTCGCTACAAGGGGAGCGTGGGTTCGTTTACCGGCTGTGTCGCCGGTGGGGCCGGGGGGCTTACCGACGTGTCGGGGCCCAGAAGCTGTCCGAAACTGGGGATCAAGGTCAGCTTCAATGAATATGTGCAGGATGGCCGCTGGAGAGGTCTGAAGAAACTGCAGTTCCATGCGATGAATCAGGATCCGACCTATATGAAGGAAGCCCTCGGCTACTCGATGTTTCAGGACTTTGGTGTCGCGACTTCCCGGGTTGCCTTTGTCCATCTGGTGGTCAACGGAGTCTCCAGAGGACTTCATATTTTCGTCGAAGAGCTGGATAGCCGCTTTGCGGAATCGCGCTTCGGCGAAGTCGAAGGCGGCGAGGGGAATCTTTACAAGGATTTCTGGCCCGGTCGCACCTCGACAGAGGCGGACTTCTTCAACCAGATCCGTGCTGAATTTGGCGCAGGTGTCGATACCGCGATTCGTACGAATCGATCCGAACCTACCCTGAATCACGATACGATCAGCGGGTTTGTCGAGGAGTTTCAAGCCGCCCTCAAGATCGGTCCTGAAGCGACCGACCGTGTTGTCGACGATTGGATGGATGTCGAGTACTTTCATAAATTCATCGCGATTGATCGCGCGCTGGAACACGATGATGGTCCGATGCATTTTCTGGTGTTCGGGCGCCCGGGGGACCCCTATGAAGGACAGGGGTTCAATCACAATTTCTATTTCTATGCGGCGTTCGACCAGCGGCGTTTGTGGCCGGTGGCCTGGGATCTGGACCTGATCCTGGGTGCGCAACTGGTCGAAAGTTGGGTGGATGTTCCGTGGAATGATCTTGATCGGGAATGCACTCTCATCCCTCATACGTTCGGGTTCCCGCCGATTCCCACGATCGTTCCAGCGTGTGATCCTCTGCTTCGCAGTTTGGCTCGGCGTGAGGCGGAATATCGGAAAGTTGTCGAGCAGATGCTCGACGGCCCCTTTTCCGCGGAAGTTGTAAACGGGAAGTTGGATCGTTGGGAACAGCTTCTGGCCCCTTATGTCGCCGAAGAGATCGAGGGAGGGATTCGCCGCAACGGAGACCTTTCGGATTGGAGGCGTTTGGTGCAACAGTTGCGCGAGTATCTGGCCATGCGACGGGTGGAGATTGCGGCCACAATCAATTTCGTAGATCCTGCGGGATCTTTTGAGCGCGCTTCGGATTGATCCGGGCTGCAAGGAGCAGATTCATGAGCATCGTCTCACAACAGAGATCAATCGTGTCCGGCCGCGTGGCATTGGGCATGCTATTCGCCGCATTTTTCTTTTTTCTGGGGGTTCAGCCCGTTTCGGCGGATGCTTCCGGCGCAGCGGCGGTACCGGCAGCTCTTTCGGATGAGGCGGCTGTTGTGGGAGGCACCGATGCAGCCGACCCGGACGCCGGGGAAGCCAAGGTAAATAAGAATAAAAAGAAAAAGAACGACTTCCGAGTCTATTGGAAGAACGGATTACGTTTTCGCAGCAATGATCGAAATTTTCGATTCAAGCTCGGTGGCACCATGCAATTGGATGCCGGGATCGTCATGCCCAGCCGGGCGCTGCAGGAGGAGTTCGACATCGACTCCATGGGGAACGATGTTCAATTTCGTCGAGCGCGCTTCGCGCTCGAAGGGACCCTCTACAAGATCTTTGATTTCAAATTCCAGTATGGGTTCGTGAACGGCGATGCCGGTTTCCGGGATATGTATGTTGCGCTGAAGAAAGTGCCCTTCCTGCAACGGATTCAGGTCGGTCAGTTCAAGGAGCCTTTTTCGCTCGAGCGCATGACCTCAAGCAACAACGTCACCTTCATGGAGCGCAGCCTGCAGTCTCGATTGGAGCCTCGGCGCAATCCGGGCATCGGGGCCTTCATGCACTTCCTCGACAAGCGGATGACAGCGGCTGCGGGCGCTTTCCGGATCACCGATGATCTTGGAGATACTTTCGACAGCGGTTCGCCCTACAGCCTTGCGGCTCGTGTGACCGGCCTGCCCTGGTACGACAACAAAGGGGAACACCTGCTGCACCTCGGTCTGTCGTATGCCTTCGATTTTCGCAACGGAGACGAGATCCGTGTCCGGCAGCGACCTTCGACGCAATTCGGTCCCCGTCTGGTCGATACAGGGCGGTTCATCACGAATGACATCACCTACCTTGATCCTGAAATTGCACTCGTCGTGGGGCCCTTCTCGCTCCAGGCGGAGTATCTTCATGCGTTCCTGAATCAGGAATATATCGGGGACCCGCAATTTTCCGGATGGTATGTCGAGACCAGCTACTTTCTTACCGGCGAGTATCGGCCCTACAACCGCCGACTGGCCAAGTTCAAGCGCCTGAAGCCGATCGAGGACTTTGGTTGGGGTGAGGGTTCCGGATGGGGTGCCTGGCAGGTCGCCGCACGGTTCTCGCAGTTTGACCTGAACTCCGGCGACGTGGAGGGCGGTCGCATGGAAGACTTCACTTTCGGTGTGAACTGGTACCTCAACCGGAGCATTCGCGTGATGTTCAACTACGTTTATGGCGACCGGAATGATCGTCCGGGTAGCGAGAACGTCTATCAGATGCGCTTCCAGACAGCGTTCTAGAGCCTTGGTAGAGCCTGCCGCTCTTCGAGCGGAGCGGCAGGCTTTCCGGCAAGGAATTTCCGAAGTTTCTCGCAAGCGACGATGCAGCTGATACGTTTCGGCTGCGGTTCGTAGATCTCGGACCTGTACGGTCGTAAGCCGGGACTCAACGGTAGTCTCGCGGCTCCGCATTGCGCCGAATCGTGTTAACGTGATCTCAATTATATCTTTGCTGTGACGGTAATCCGGAGATTTTGAGGCAAGTTTTATGAAAACATTTGGTATTGGCAGGGTTGTTTCTCTAGTGATTTTTCTCGCGTTGGCTTCAGCCTGCGGCAGTTCTGATTCGGATAGCGGTTACCCGGGAGGTTCTGTCGACCCCGAAGCTCCTGTCGAGCCTGAACTTCCCGAAGAACCCGAACTTCCTGAACCTCCCGAAGAGCCGGAACCTCCGAGGGCCCCCGACGAACCCGAATGCGCGGAGCAGGTTTTCGAGAGCACCTTCGATGCGGTGCAGAAGACGATTTTCGATCGCTACCAATGCGTAGGCTGTCATCAGGGTGCCAACCCCAGTGGCGCGCTCGACCTTTCACCGGAAGTCGCTTACGAGAACTTGATCGAAGTGCCTTCGGTCGGTTCGAATTTTGCGCGGGTGTACCCGGGCTCTCGCGAGCGCAGCTCCTTGTGGCTCAAGATGTATGGTCACGTCGATCCCTCGATTACCAGTCTAGCCTTGATGCCGCCGTCGGGTCCTGTTCCGACCGACGGAGAATTCGAGCTGTTGCGGCAATGGCTGGTCGGTGGTGCGCCGGAGACCGGCGTGGTTCTGGGCACGGAAGAACTGCTGCCCGGTTGCCTCTCGGAGCCGACACCGCAGAGCATTATTCCACTCGAAGCCCCCGAGGCCACGGAAGGCGTGCAATTTCAGATGCCCGGCTTCGATCTTTACGCGGCCTCCGAGCGAGAAGTTTGTTTTGCGACCTACTACGATCTCCGGGATGTCGTTCCCGAGGAATATCAGTCCGAGGACGGTCAGGTCTTTTATTTTGACGGTTGGGAAGTTCGCCAGGATGCTCTGAGTCACCACCTGATTGTCTTTTTGCCAGTTTCCGAGGCCGGAGAAGTGACGACCGATGATTTCTCGAACTGGACCTGTGCCGGAGGGGATCAGGCGGGCGAAGCCTGTGATCCGCTCGAAAGGCAAGCCTGCGGTTCTGGCGGGATCTGTCGCACTCCAGTGGAAGACTCGCTTGCCTGCAATAGCTACGCCCCGGTTTTGACCCGGCAATCGCTGGCCGTTCAGCAGGCGCAATCGACGCAGGAATTCTATCCGGGAACCTATCGGGAGTGGCCGCTCCAGGGCGTCATGTTGTGGAATTCTCATTCTTTCAACCTGACCGCCGTCGACCACATTCTGCGCGGTCGATTCAACCTTCGGTTTGCTCGCGACCGTTCGTATCCGCAGCTCGAGGCGGGTGGATTCGATACGTTATTCGGGATCCCGAGGCTGATTGGCGAGGGTGCGGCGCCGTACACCGAGCAGGTTCTTTGCGAGCGCGCCGTATTGCCAATGGGTGCGATGGTGACGGGGCTGTCGTCGCATACGCATAGTCGGGGTAAGCATTTCTGGTACGAAATGCCCGATGGCACGCATATCTATGACAGCTACATCTACAACGATCCCCTGAACCTGTTTTTCGACGAGCCCATGGAATTTCTCGATCCGGATCCCGCAGAGCGAACATTGACTTATTGTTCTCTCTTTCGAAACGGAGTGGACGAAGACGGAAATCCTGTTCCGGAGGAGGTCACGAAAGCCTCGACCATCGAGTATGCGGTTCCGATCGGCAGATTGGGTCCCAATATCGGCCTTTGTGAACCGACGCAGTGTGTGAACGAGGGGATGTATGAGGTCGAGTGTGATGACGGCGTTGCCAACCAGGCCGGCGATGATGCCGCCTGCGACTCGTCTCCGGGTGCCGGCGATGGCTCTTGCGATGCCTGTTCGATTACGGGCGGAATTACCACCGGCAACGAGATGTTCGGTGCGCAGATCTGGTACTTTATAGCCGAGGGCTATCCGAACGAGCCGGTCGAGTTTCCCGATAGTGTCTTCATCCCGGGGATCATCGGCGGTGGGCGCTGAGCCGTTGCGAATCGAAAACTCGCCCGTAGCGTTGGCCTCGGGATCTTTTGGAGAATCAAAGCTGAGGGGATGATGGGATGGTAAAGGATAACGAAGCGTTGGGAAGTCTGGGGCTACTGGTCTTGCGGCTGGCAGTCGGCGGTATGATGCTCACGCATGGCTTGCCCAAATTGCAGCGGCTCATGTCGACGCCGGATAAATTTCCCGATCCCATCGGGTTGGGCCCCGAGGTAACGCTGGCCTTGGCGGTATTTTCCGAAGTGGTTTGCGCCGTCTTGATCATCGCCGGTGCGGCGACGCGACTGGCCGCGATCCCGCTTTTGGCGACCATGCTCGTGGCGGCCTTCGTGACCCACGCGGGCGACCCCTTCAACAAAATGGAACCCGCGTTGCTGTATGGGTCCTGCAGTCTTGCTCTGTTGCTGACGGGTGCCGGCAAATTCAGCGTTGATAGTTGGTGGAACGCCCGGGGTTGAGATCTCAGGCGTTGACGCGCATCGCGCCGAGGAAATCCATTTTCCCCAGATCAACGCCGTCCATCCGCAACAGATCGTATCCTGTTGTCGCGTGGAAATAGAAGTTGGGAAGCGAGAAGCTCAGCAGGAAGTCGCTGGACTTGAACGGAATTTTCATCTCGCCCAATTCGAAGACGACCGGGTCATCCGCTCTTGCGTTGAAGGCATCCGCGTCGATCGCGTTGACCGCCTCGACGGCCTCCTGCACATGCGCCTGCAGACCGGCCAGATCAAAGGCGAGTGAGAAGTTCGGCGGACCTGCCGTGCCGGTCTCCAGACTTTTCAATGCATTGGCTGAGTGATGTACGACCGACACCACCTGAAAATGCAACGGCAACATATCGTCAGTCAGTTTCAGGTCGACCGCGAGGTTGGGGTCCTGGCCCAGCGATTCGTAGTGGCTGCGGCCTTTGGCCAGATAATTCCCCACTACCGGCAAGAGTTGCTGATAGGTTTTCACAACGGCGTCGTAGATCGTGATCTGCATGCCGTGACTCTAGGGGTTCCGGGGTGGATGGCAAGCCCTATGCGCTGTTGCGGGTTTCGCTGAACGGATCTTTCAGGTTCTTTGCGGGGTTGGGGAGCCGGCTTACTTTTTAGGCATTTTTTCCGTTGATTTCCTGTTGCTGAGGCAGGGGAAAAACCTTGCATCGCGGAGTTCCAGAGGCGACACTCGTGATGTTGCCAAGGAGGCACGCCATGGAACCAGCACAGACGGAATCGAAAACACCAGCCAAGCGTCGCCGTTACCACGACCGCGCCGTTCGACCGATGGCGGCCTGGCGGGCTCTCCGTAATTTGATGCGGGACCCGGATGATACGAGCCAGGTTTTCGAGATCATTGACTCGCTGGCCGGACGTTCGTTCGAGAACTCCTTCAAGCGATTTCGACGCTCGCCCCACGGGCCGCGTCTGATCGAAGAGCAGCCGGAAATCGTAACGCTTTTGAACGACCGTGACGCGCTGGCTGCGATGCCCGCCGGTAGCCTCGGCCGTGCGTATCTGGACTTTGTGATTCGGGAGGACCTGACGCCCGAGGGGCTTTCGTCGGCCAGCAAGGAATTCGATCAGGACCCCGCAGCACCCAAGGGCGCTTATTGGTTCGGGGCACGCTTGCGTGACACTCACGACCTCCATCACGTCCTGACCGGATATAACCGCGACCTCGTCGGCGAGGCCTCCTTGCTTGCCTTTACCTGGGCGCAGACTCGAAACCGCGGGATCGGGGCGATTGTTCTGATGGCGTATATTCGATCGGGAAAGGACAACCCGGCAGCTCGCGGCATGATTCGGGAGGGATACCGCCGGGGCCGCAAGGCAGCCTGGTTCCCCGAGCAGGACTGGGAGCATTTGCTTACCCAACCTCTCGAAGAGGTCCGCGAGCATCTGCGCCTGGGAGATCTGCCCGTCTACGACGAAGTGCGCTCCGAAGGCGCACCCGCATTGGCCTAGCTGCCCGCAGCTCTCCCTGCGGGTTGCGCAGTGGTCGGTCGCCGATCCCTCTGCATCGGCTCTCCCGAGGGGAAGGTGCGCCTGGCTTCCGATGCGCAAAGGGCAACGGGAAACAGGCAAAGGGGCGATGGTGGATGGCGGCCGAAACCCGCCCGGTTGACTTTTGTGACGAGTTCTACTCTGTTTACTCAATGGGGAAAATGAGTAAACCATGAGGGCTGCACGATCGAGCTGCTCGACGCAGGTCACAGTCCTGTCCGCGGCCATTTCTGTGGCTCTGGGTATGGTCGTCCTTCCGACGCGGGCCGAGTCCACACCAAGCATGGGCACCGCGCCCGCGACAGAATCGATGATGGCCCCAAGCCGGGGTGAAGAGCAGGGCGAGGCGCCCGACGGTGGTCTGTCCGACGAGCTCGATTCCATGGAAGCTCAACTCGAAGAGGCCCGAGCCAATGATGGCGAGATCTCAGGGGTTTCGCCTCAGGCAGCCAGACGGATTGAGGAGATCGTGGTCAGCGCGCGAAAGCGCGAGGAAGCGCTCGAGGAAACACCTGTTTCGGTGACCGCGCTTGGCGCCGGTGCTCTGGTCGAGCATGGCGTATCCCGCCTCGACGATATCGAGGAAATGGTTCCGAACCTGACCTTCCAGCGCAATCCGGAAGGGCAGGATGCGATGGTGCGAATCCGCGGCATTGGCACCCCGCGCGCCAGCATCCAATTCGATCCCGGTGTCGGGATCTATGTCGATGGAGTTTTCCTGCCGCGCGCATCTGGTGGTCTGATCGATGTTCTGGATGTGCAGCAGATCGAGGTTCTGCGTGGGCCGCAGGGGACCTTGTTCGGCAAGAATACCGTGGGCGGCGCGCTGAATATCTCTACCGTCCGCCCGCATGAGGATGTGGAAGGCTCGGTTTTGGTGCGCGCGGGCAACTTCGGCATGGTCAATGCGCGCGGCATGTTGAACCTGCCCATTGTCGAGGACCGACTCTTGTCTCGTTTTGCTGTGAGTACGGATCGTTCAAACGGGTATGTGTACAACGAATTTCTGGATGAAGATCTCTCCGGGCGCGATAACCTCAATTTCGTGGGCTCGTTGCGCTATCTTGCGTTGGATGACCTGATTATCGACGTCACCGGCAGTTGGTCGCGTAGCCGCAGCCCGGGCCGAGGCGGACAATGCAAGTACATTCAGCCGACGGGCCTGCAGGGCCTTGTGCCCGACTGGCCCGAGGAATGCCGCCGGTCTCGTCCCTACCGCGTCGAAGCCAACCGGCAACTGGTCGACAACGAGAGCTATGGCGTGTGGGGGACAGCTCAGTGGGATCTGGGCTCGGTGGGGCCGATCGACGAATTGAGTTTCAAATCGATCACCTCGTGGCGTGAGCAGAATTCCCGATTTCGTTCGGACTCTGACGGGACGGCCTCGCGATTGATCGAGCTGGCACAGACCGGCAATGGGCCTGTCGGTGGTTATCCGGGATCCGCTCGGCAGATCAGCCAGGAGATTCAGGTCAATGGTCAGGCTCTCGACGAGCGGTTGGTGTTTGTCGGTGGCTACTTCTACTTCACCGAGACCGCCGACTCGGGGCAGATCGTGGACATCAATCTCGGCAGCTTCAAGCGCGTCACGCGGAACCTGCTGGATGTGAATAATTGGAATTGGGCCTTTTATGGTCAGGGCACGTTCGCGGCGACCGAGTGGCTGAGTCTGACCGGCGGGATTCGATATAGCGAAGAGAAAAAAGGACTCTCTGCTCTTAATCTCTCGATCAATGCAGAGACGGGGGAAGCGCTTCCCGTGCCGCCGCTGACCGACGGGGCTTCCGACGCGATCTTCTCGGCTTGGACGCCGATGGCAACGGTCGCTCTTCAGGTTCCGGAAAGCATGCTGGGCGATGCACCTCTGGACCATTTGATGGGCTACTTCACCTACGCGCGCGGGTTCAAGGGCGGGGGGTTCAACGCATTGGGTGAGAATGTCACCGGAGAGTTGGAGTATTTTGCCCCGGAATTCCTCGACTCCTTCGAGGTTGGTGCCAAGACTATCGGACTTGACCAGCGTCTGACCATGAACCTATCCCTGTTTTTCGGAAAGTACGACGACATTCAGGTGACTTCCATCCGTGACGTGGGCACGGCGGAGAACCCGCAGGTTGTACAGTTGACGCTCAATGCGGCCCGGGCAACGACGCGCGGTTTGGAGTGGGAGTTTACCGCGATCCCCCTTGAGGGGCTGCAGATCAATGGTTCGGTCGGGGTCATCGATGCTCGCTACGATAGCTACATCGGCATCAACGATCTGAACAACGAAGAGGTCGATCGTTCCGGCCAGACATTCAACAATACTCCACAACTCCAGACCTTCCTGGCCTTCCAATATTCTCTTCCCATTGACCTTCGATCGAGTCGAAAACTGTCGGGTTGGCTCACGCCACGGCTGGAGTGGGCCTATCAGAGCAAGGTGCACTATAACGGGCCCGAGCTGCTCGCGGGGATTCAGCGGGGCTTCAACCTTCTCAATGCCAGACTTTCCTACGACTTTCTGGATGATCGTGCGCAGGTTGCTCTGTGGGGGAAAAATCTCACCAACGAAGGTTGGTTCGGCAACAGCACTCCGATCGCCAACTTCTTTGGCGTGTCCTTGAACTATTACGAGCCTCCGCGGACTTTCGGTGGAGAGCTGAGCTACCGCTTCTAGCGGTCCCTAGTCATTCAGGAGAAAATACGCATGAATCGTCGTCCACCTGCTTTCCTCTGGTATTGCTGCGCATCCATTTTGCCTCTGTTTACCCTCGCTGCCTGTGCCTCGGTCAAACCCACAGCACCCATCGAAGCACCCCGAACGATTTCCGATCGCGGCGTGCAGGAGCACGGCAAGGTTTGGCCGCGCAGCATCGACTCCGCCTATATGGGTACCTGGGGCGACAACCGGAACTCGGGCACCACACTCGTCACCAGTTTTGAGCGCCGCAAACTCGCCGGACAAAGCGAATACCTGAGCTGGACGCAGCCCAACTCGCCACCGGTTTCGGCCCTGATGACCAATGGAAGCACCGAGGCACCAAACGGTTTGATTATCGCGGTGTCCCCGCGCGGCGGTGGTACCTCGACCGTGGTGGCTCTGGACCCCAACGGCAAGGTCGTCTGGCGCACCGAGGAGTGGACTGGAGAAGACAAGGACGGGGATGGAATCCCCGATCGCGCCGGAATGGGCAATGCGGTTGCCTCCAGCGCCGGCATTCAGGCCCCCATGGTCGACGAAGAAGGTGCTCTCTACGTTTCCGATAATTATGGCGTCTGGAAGTTGGATCAGAATACCGGCGACCGTATCTGGTTCTCGCGTTTCTCGGATTATAGCGGCAACAAGCTCGCTTCGAACGATCTACGTTTGTTCAACGAAGGGGAGGCCGGTGTGGTCGGCAACGTTTTCGCCTCGGGTTGGCATATATGGCTCGATCGACGCGACGGATCGCCACTCATTGTAAAGGAACCGGATCCGTTCTCGGCCAACGATTGCCCGCTGCGTTCGCGCCTGTACCTTAGCGTCAGCGGCGGCGAGATGGACAAATCCGGCGAACTCGATGAGCTCGTCTGTATCGCCTACGACGCGAACAAGACCACCCCGCAGCCCAATAACCTGGCGGTGCGGCCCGCGATTCCCGGTGTTTCCGAACATGCGCGCTACATCTTCACCTACGCCGGTCCGGTGGGTAAGCCGGATTCCTCTCGCTTGATCGCCTACGATTTCACCTACAGCGAGCAGGAAGGTTGGGGGATCAGGAAGGCATGGGAGCGTGTGGTGGCCGGATTGACGGCGGCTTCACCGACCATGAATCCCGACTACACGGTGGTCAACGGATCCGACGCGGATGGGAGTGTGAACTTCACCTATGTCGAAACCGGCGAGTCGTTGCCGAAGTTTCCCACCGACTTCAACAGCTTCGGTTCCCCTTTCAACACCATCGATGGCTTGTATTGTGACGCCTGGACTCTCACGTGCATCTCGACTGACGGGAAGGTCTCGATTCAGGCAGACCACGCCCGGACCGAAGAGATCGCCGCCAAGGTGCTGCCGGAACTCGAGGACTACGCGATCCCCTTTCTCTGGGGGACGACGCCCGACGCCGACTATATTGGGGGTATGATTCTGGACCCGGATCGCTGGACGGTGACGGCGAGCATTGGCTATCCCTATTTTTTGGGCTCCGTTCTGGGGACCTTTACCCGACTCGGTGATCTGACGCCGACGGCGATGGTTCCGGTCACGTTCGATGCGAAGACTGGTCAGTTGATGCCGGGGCAGACCTTTGGCCCCGAGTTGGCACGGCCGGGTATTTCGCAGGCAAATGCGATGGTGACCACGCACGGTCGCTATGTGGTGCAGAAAGCCGAACTGCTCACCCTGTTCTATTATTACCTTTTTCAGGGGAACTATAATTTCTTCAACACCAATGATGTTTCTCGCGATGATGTGAGCGCAGAAGAGATGGAAGAGCTGCGCGAGACGAGTGCGCAGCTCAACTACTTTGGGCTCTTTGGTCCGATCGATGGAGAGGGCATTATTCCGGAAGCATGGAAAGTCCCCCAGCCGGAAGCCGGTTTGACCATCTATGAGCCCGTGTCTTTTCGGGAAAGTGTTCGCAATCAGGTGGAGATGGATCTCGGACTGGTCCGTTTCTCTCGCAAGAATATCTGCCTCGGCGAAGGCTGCCAGTTGGAAGAAGCTGCCGCGCGACTCGGTTATGCCGCCTGGAATCTGAACAAGGCGGTGCCGAAGCAGTTGACCGAGGCGGCCCGTCGAAACGAATTGGCCGCTCAGGAACACCAGAGTTTGACCCAGGCCGCTGCGTCCTCGGAGTCCGAGTGTCGCCGTGCAAGGACGATTCTGCTCGCAGAGCAACCGCGTCTGCCGGATGCCGCTGCCATCAGGGAAGCGCAGCAGGCGGCGCAGAGCTGCGAAGACGATTTGCAGGCGGTGCTCGAAAAACTATGAATTCTGGTGACTGGAAAGATCTGCGGCGGAAAATTCTGGCCGCGAGCATGGCTGTCGTTGTCCTGTTGGGTTGGGCGAGGGGGCCCGTGTTGGCTGCGGACCAGGAGCGTGTTTCGTCGGCGGTCGAGGAGATTTCGTCGCGCTGGGTGGCAGCCGTCGCGGAGGAATCCCCGGAGTTGATCGCATTGGTCAGCGTGAATGCTGATCCCTATTATTCCAATCTGCGTGATCTGGCTCTGCATGGCCCGATGGTCGCCATCGAGGCTCTGCATCCTGTCGACCAGTTGCAGGTGATGTTCCTGCGCCTGACGGTTCCTTCTCATCGCTTGGCGAAGATGTCGGGCGAGGAAATTTTACTGCATGCAATCAGAGAGGGCTGGATTGGCAAGGATTTACGACGCACCGACGAACTTCGTGAGGTGCAAATCAAGGGCGATACGGCCTCGGGGCGTTTGTTCAAGTTTGGTCTCGACGATCGCCCAGATCGTTCTCGGCAGTACTTTTCGTACCAGGACGGTTTCTGGAAAGTGGAACTTCGTGGTGAGAGAGAGCGTTTGGAGAGGGATTTTGATTCGTTCACCAGGCGCTCCGGTTTGTCGGACTCCGAGGCTGCGTTCTTCATTCTTGAGACACGACTCATGCGGAAGATTGTTCCGGCCGATTTCGTGGCCCCCGTATCGGCCTCCGCGAGTCTGGAGGGGGAGATCCTCGCTGTGCCGAGGGATCTTCTGCCCATCGAGTCGCGGGTATTGGTCACCGTGCGGGAGGCCCCGGGTCACCCACAGCTTGCGGCGGCAACAATAGCGGATGTCGACCGTTCTTTGCGTTATGTCGTCAGGGTAGGCGAATTGCTCGGGGATGGGACGGGCTACCGGCTCGAGCGGCTGGACGGAGATCAAGTCTGGCTGATACGCGATGGCGATCGCGTGGCATTATCTCTGGATTCCGACGGTCTATCGCTGCATCAACTCCGGGCAAAGGGTGGGGGCGCCGGGGCCGAGAGCTCATTGCTTGATCATGCGAATCTTGGCAAGGATCGCCTCGGTATGATGTCGCAGTGGCGCAATACGGGATTGCGAGGGCGACCTCAGCTTTTACAGCAAGGGTCGTTGATCCCCCGGATTGTTCCTGGCGAAGATGAGATCGCCGGTTTGCGAGCGGGGCAGATTTTGCCCGGCAGCTTCTGGGACCAAATGGGCCTTTCCGAAGGGGATGTGATTCAGGAGGTGAACGGTGCTGAAATCGATTCGATGATGCGCTGGCGGGAATTTATGGATATCGCGGAAACCGCACAAGAGATCTCACTTCTGCTGGAGCGTGGAGGCCGACCGATTCGCTTCCTGATTCGGACCGTGCCGACGCGAGCAAGAGGATCAGACGCATGAGAAATCTCGCGACCGATGACCGGCTCCGGCGTGTGATCGAAGCTGCCGGGATGTGCTTTGCCGAGCGTGGACTGAAGGCCACCACGATGGACGAGATCGCAGCGGGGGCCGGCGTCTCCAAGCCGTTTCTCTATAAATATTTTGAAAGCAAGGAGCTGCTGACCGATGCGGTGATTGCGGAGGCCCTGGAGAGTTGGCGGCGCGCTTCCGAGGAGGCCATTGCATCCGAAGATAGCGCGGTGGAACGGTTGTCGGCTCGACTGCGGGCCACCGCACGCTTTGCACAGGAGCGTCCAATCTTGCGCACACTGCTGGTTGAGGATCGCACGCTGCAGGTCTCATACAGCCAACATTTCCGCGGCGCTCGCGAACACACTCTGGAGGAGACTCGTGAACTGCTGCGCGAAGGTGTCCGATCTGGTGAAATCTCGAAATCTCTGGATGTGGAGGGAATGGCACGCGTGCTGGAGATCCTGACCCATGGTCTGGTTCGATCTCTGTTCGGCCATCATGTGATCGAGCGCTCGGACGGTATGGTGGAGGCGGCGGTGGAGTTGCTCCGCGCAGGTCTCTCATCGCCCAAACTGAAGTTGCATCGAAAAGGTAAAGTTTCATGAAATTCGGAATCCGTATTCCTCCCCCGCAAATGGGTCCGATCGGTGACCCCGATTTTGTCGTGCGTTATGCGCAGTTGGTCGAATCTCTGGGGTTCGAGTCGCTGTGGACGATCGATCATGCGGTCATGCATACCGAGTATGACTCGCGCTATCCCTACAAGACCACGGGTCGTACGCCCTTGCCCGCGGACTCCAATATGCCCGACCCGCTTCTGCTGTTGATGTTTCTTGCGGCGGCGACGGAGAAAATCCGGCTGGGTACCGCCATGTTGATCTTGCCGCAGCGCCATCCGGTAATTCTCGCCAAGGAGGTCGCTACGCTGGATCAATATTCCAAAGGTCGCCTGACGCTCGGGATGGGAATTGGTTGGGTGAAGGAAGAAGTCGAGGACCTGGGACAGGACTTCTCGGACCGCGGCCGCCGCGCGAATGAGTGGATCCGGGTGATGCGTGCGCTCTGGGCGGAAGGCATATCTCATTTCGAAGGCGACTATTTCAATTTCAAGGGTGTGCTCAGCTATCCCAAGCCGGTGCAGGCCGGGGGGATTCCGCTGATGATCGGGGGTCACAGCAAATTCGCTGCGCGCCGGGCCGGGCGCTACGGCGACGAGTTTTATCCCCATTGGTCCACGCGTGGGCCGGATGCCGAGGAGCTCGGAAAATTGTGGCCGGTCGTGCAAGACGAAGCGGAAAAGGCCGGTCGCCCGCGCGACGCCGTCGGTCTTACCTTGACCAGTACCAGTGATGCCAAAACGGCTTTGGCGACAGCGGAGTTTTGTGCCGAGTTGGGTGCCGAGCGCATCGTGGTGCTTCCGCCCAAAGGCCGACTCGACGGATCCTTGCCTGATGAATTGGCGCGTTTTCGCGAAGAGGTGATGGTGCCGTTGAGTCCTGAAAGCGTCTGAACCGCAAACCAACTCCACGCCAACTCCACACCAACTCCACACCAACGAGTGTATCTTCGAGGAGCGCGACGAGGGAGGTTTCGAACCCCGAGCGCCGCGCTCCGTCGCGGTTGATCAGGTATCGGACCGGCAGGATTACCTGACGATGCCTGCGGGGCGCTCAGGCGCTGCTGGGGGCGAGCTTGCTCAGGAACGCGGAAATAGCGGTCGCGGGCTCGCCTCGGTTAAAGCGGTAATCGCCATGGGTATACCCCGCCATCCGCATCAATTGCGTGTCCACGCCGGCTTCCTTCAAGGCTTCCTGCATGATCTCGCTTTGCTCGATGGGGACAAGCGGGTCGGCGTCTCCGTGGAGTAGAAATACGGGAGGGCAGTTGCCGTCAAGCAGCTTCCGCGGTGAGGCCAGGTCCGATTTCTCCGGCGCTCTCGCGATCGATTCGCCCAATAATTCCGTGACGGGCGAATCCTCTGCGTAGTAGTCCAGCAGCCCGTCGAAGTCCTCGGGAACGGCCAGGAAGTCTGTGGGTGGGTACAATGCCAGGACGCCCTGCACTTCATTTGATTGGTCGAGGTGATCGCCGAGCTTTCCATTCAATACGGCGTGATCGGCCGAAACTCCCAGGACACAGGCCATATGTGCTCCGGCCGACATTCCTGCAGCGATGATTCTTTGGGGATCCAATCCAAGCTTGTCGGCATTGGCGCGGAGATAGCGAATTGCGGCTTTTGCCTCATGACATTGTACCGGCCATTGGGCGACGTCGCTCAGTGAATAGCTCACGCTCACGAGCACGTAGCCGCGCGCCAATTGTTCGGCGGCAATACGCTCGATGGCCTTGCGGTTCCCCATCTTCCAGGCACCACCGTGAAACCAGACGAGTACCGGTCGTGCGCCTGAGGCGTCGCCGTGAGGACGATAGAGATCCAGATGACGATCTTCACCGACGCTACGGCAATAACACAAGGTCTCAGCCTTGTAGTGGCGCAGGTAGGAGCGCCCGAGAATCGCACTGTAGACCATCGAGGTAATGACTTTGAGATTCCCGAGAAATTTCCGGACAGCTGACATAGGCCGAAACAATTACCTTTATTGACAATCGATCCAAGCGTTTGCCGGGTTTTAGGTCTTCGGCGATGGCCCTTTTCAAACGTCGGCGGTGAGGGCCGCGTCAAGCCGCTGCCGGTACCGCCCCCGCCCCGAAGATGGTGTTCTTGACGGCCACTTTCCCATCCGGCTACTTTGCACGCAGGGGACAGGAGCGTCGGGAATTTTGAAGTGGCAACAGCATCTAATCTTGTTTCTGGTCGCAGTCGTCGTCGGGACTGGTGCGGCTTTTGTTACCGTCGATCTTCTATTTCCCGAGGAGGAGGCCGCGATCTCGGCGCAGGATCCGGCGCAGCCCTACAACGTTGTCCTGATCAGCATCGACACCCTCCGTCCGGATCATTTGCAGGTGTACGGTTATTCCCGGGAAACCAGTCCGGAGATCGATGCGTTTTTTGGCGACTCGGAAATCTGGAAAAATGCATATGCACCCGAGGCAAGCACGGCGCCCAGCGTGGTTTCCCTTCTGACAGGTCGCCTGCCTCAAAATCACGGCGTGAGACTTTTCTACCGGCGCCTCGGCAAGAACGTCCCGACTCTGGCCGATATTCTGAAGACCAACGGTTATGATACCGGTGCGGTTGTTTCCAATATTGTTCTGACCGCAGAGGCGATCGGTCTCGATGAGCGGTTTGATCATTACGACGACTTTGTCGACGAACGCGAAGGCATCCGAAAGGTCTGGGAACGAAGAGCTTCCCGGACCACTGACGCCGCTCTCGACTGGTTGGGGAAGCGCGCCCCGACAGACGCGCCTCATTTCCTGTGGGTTCATTATATAGACCCGCACGGACCTTACCGATCACCGCCCGACAAGCCCCGCAGTTTCTCCCACGAGGGGCGCCAGGAGGTTCCTCTCTGGCGCATACCGGGCTATACGCGACTGGAAGAGGATCCGACCGACGGGCTTCGCTACGTCGATCGGTACGACGAAGAAATCGCTTACATGGACCGCGAAGTCGGCCGACTGCTCGATCAATATGAAGCCGACGGTCTTGTGGAAAATACCATCTTCATCTTCACGGCCGATCATGGGGAAACCATGACCGATGCCGACCGCTATTTTACGCATGGTTACGACACTCTCGAGCCAGTGATGCGCGTGCCGCTTTTTGTGAGACGGCCGGGACAACCCGAGAGCGTCTCGACGGATCCTGTTTCCACGATGGACATTGCCCCGTCGATCCTTGACTGGCTGGATCTGCCGGTTCCTGCGGAGATGGATGGGTTTCCGCTGCAGGATCGACCACCGGAAGCACCTGTGTCGCTCGAAGCAACCAGCCACGGCAAGCAAATTCGCGCCATCATTTCGGGTGGCCGGAAATGGACGATTCGTCGGGATGATCAGGGAAACGTACAGAGTCGAAAAATGGGACAACTCGTCGACCCTGATAGCCCGCTTGCCGAGACGATTGTGGCGGAACCCGAGGCAGAAGACTGGATCGATACACCCGCCACGGAAGTCCTGGAGCATTGGATGCGCGACGACCCTTACCCGAAAAATTTGTCCCAACCGGGGTCCGCGGCGCAGCGGATTGCGGGACCAAAAGTAGCACCGGGGCGGAGCCAGGAACAGATCGAGGCGCTCCGGGCTCTCGGTTACGTCGAATAGTAGAACCCATTTCGGGGAAGCCGGACAGGGTAAGGGACCATCGGCGCTGATTCGATGCAGGGGTGGTGAAACCACCCCCGGGCCTCTGGTCAAGCGTCGCTCGAGGATCTAGAACGGGAGTAGATGATCGACCTGAGGGACAAGGGCCTGCTTCTGTTCGATGGGGACTGCGGGGTTTGCAGCAAGCTGGCCGAATGGGCGGCGCGTCGCGATGGCGGTCGCCATTTCCGAGTCGAGCCTTATTTCGAGTTCAGTGAAGAGCAGCTTTCTTCCTATGGCCTCACGTGGGCCGATTGCACGCGCGCCGTCCAGTTGATCACCGCGCGAGGCAAGGTCATCGAGGGCGCCTTTGCGGTCAATCATTTCTTGTGGACGTTGGGCCCCTTCAAGCCTCTCGTGGCCACGCTCTATCTGCTGTTCCCTCTCCTTGGCGTCGAGATGCTTGGCTATGCCATCGTCGCCCAAAATCGTCACCGCATCAGTGCCGCTCTGGGCATGAATGCATGCAAGGTTCGCCCGACCGAGGACAGTGAGATACGGCCGGGCGCCGCTCCGGACTGAGCGTCGTCCCATGGAGGCGCTCGGGAGTGCGCCGGTGGGGAGGGGCCCGCGAGGGTATTTTGCGGACGGGTTTGACGAGACCATGGTGCTTGGGTCAGAAAGGGCCCTCAGGGTGATTCCTGTCCATCGTCCCTGTACGACCGGACGCTTCCTTCAATAGATCGGAGAGCAGAAAACATGAAAACGGTTATCGTCAGCTTGCTGATCCTGTCGGTCATTCCACTGCTCTGCGCGTGGGTTGCCGCGTACTACAAACAGAAACAACTGGGGAACGTCGATAATAAGGAGCCTCGCGTTCAAACGATGCAGCTCACGGGTGCGGGGGCCCGGGCGAGCGCGGCTCAGGGCAATACCTGGGAGGCGCTCGCGGTTTACAGTGCCGCGGTTCTCGCCGTTTTTGTCAGTGGTACCGATTTGGAGAGCATCTCGACGCTGAGCGCGATCTTTGTCGCGCTGCGGATTGCGTATGTCCCGGTCTATGTCGCGGATCTGGACAAGCTGCGCTCGCTGATCTTTCTCGCCGGATTCGGCATCTGCATGTACCTCTTCTCTCTTGCGCTTCGAGCCAGTTGACCCAAGTCGAGGTGGTCGATCGATAACGCGCGGATTTCGTTGACGAGGCTTGTGTCGGCAGGATACTCAAAGCCGATGCAAGCAGAAGAGAAGGACCTTCGAAGCAATCCGGGCGATATCGTGGGTTGGCCGGTTCTCAAGATCGACTACCCGACGGCAAAGGAAAATATCGCAGCTCTCCTCCCGCCGGGCCTCGAGCCAAGCTCCACCGCGAACGTGCACCTTTCGATCTATTGCTATCCGGTGCCGGACGAGCCCGAGTTCGGTATCGTGATTGCGGTCGATGCCGATTATAACGGCACGCCCGGAATGTACACGCTCGGCTACGGCATCGACCAGGAGTCGGCGATCTACATCAGCAAGGATATGAACGGGCAGCCGAAGTACCCGTGCGACATCGAGTACTTCCGTCTGGGGGATTCTGTGCGCGCTCGTTGCTCGCATCAGGGCTATACTTTCCTCGAGTACCGGGGGAAGACGGTTGGGCCCGCCAAGTTGCCTACCGAACAGGTCGAGCGTGAATGGTGGGTGAAGGTTTCGCGTGCGGTAGGCGGGGCCGAGAAAGCCTACGATTTCCCGCCGCATATTGTGCAGGTGAAAACCGATTACCAACCTGTTCACCGCGATACGGTCGAAGGAGAACTTCGCCTGCTCGATAGCCCCTGGGACCCCATTGCCGAGCTTCTCCCGATGCAGGGTGAGGCGAACGCCTGGCTATCGACGGCCATGCCGACAGCCCGCGACATCACGCTGGAGGGCAA
>CBFHUR010000048.1:0-20147 GCA_965658895.1 Binatia bacterium | reverse complement strand
GATCGGGCCGGCGGTCGTCTCGCTGGATCAATTCAGCAATCCGGCTGATCTCAAGATCACCTGTGACATCAACGGCACGCGCAAACAGGATAGCCGCACCAGCGACCTGATCTTCGATATCCCGGCTCTGGTGGAATACCTCTCGGGGATCTGCACGCTGGAGCCAGGCGACCTGATCTTTACCGGCACGCCGTCGGGTATAGGCGCCGCTACGGGCGAGTTCCTCAAGCCAGGCGACGTCATCACCACCGAGATCGAAGGCATCGGCACCATGACCAACCGCTGCGTGGCGCGCTAGCGCGCCAACAAACCCTGCGATCGCCCGCTTTCCTTCCGGGGTGGATCGCAGTACAGTCCCGCGGTGGCAGAGATTTCCTCGAGCGATCGCAATGCGGCCTATTGGCGGCGTAACCTTCAATATCTGGGTGGCCTGCTCGCCGTCTGGTTTCTGGTCTCGTTCGGGTTCGGGATACTGCTGCGCGAACCGCTCGATGCGATCCAGTTCGGCGGCTTCAAGCTGGGCTTCTGGTTTGCCCAGCAAGGCTCGATCATCGTCTTTGTCATCCTGATCTTCGTGTACGTCGGTCTGATGAATCGCCTGGACCGGGAGTTCGCGCCAGCCGACAAGGAAGCTACCTGATGGGTATTCAGGGCTGGACCTATCTGCTCGTCGGACTCTCGTTCGCGCTGTACATCGGCGTGGCTCTCTGGGCACGCGCCCGCTCGACCGCGGACTTCTTCGTGGCCTCGGGGGATGTGCCGCCGGTGATGAACGGCATGGCGACCGCGGCCGACTGGATGTCGGCGGCGTCGTTTATCTCGATGGCCGGGCTGATCTCGTTTATGGGCTATGACGGATCGGTCTAGTTGATGGGTTGGACGGGTGGCTATGTATTGCTGGCCCTGCTGGTCGCGCCCTACCTGCGTAAATTCGACCAATTCACGGTGCCGGACTTCATCGGGGATCGCTACGCGTCCAAGGCGGCGCGCATTGTGGCCGTGGCATGTGCCATCTTTATCTCGTTTACCTATGTCGCGGGCCAGATGCGCGGTGTCGGCATTGTCTTCTCGCGCTTTCTGGATGTCGAGATCGAAACCGGCGTGGTCGTCGGCATGGCGATTGTGTTTTTCTATGCCGTGCTCGGCGGCATGAAGGGCATCACCTACACGCAGGTTGCCCAATATTGCGTGCTGATCTTCTCGTATCTGGTGCCCGCTATCTTTATCTCGATGTTGATGACCGGGAACCTGATCCCGCAGATCGGGTTCGGCTCGACCCTCTCGGATGGCTCAGGCGTGGCCCTTCTCGATCGCCTCGACAGTCTCAGTACCGAACTCGGATTTGTCGCCTTCACGCAAGGAACAAAAACGACCTTCGACGTCTTCTGCATCACCGCGGCTTTGATGATCGGGACCGCCGGGCTGCCGCATGTAATTGTGCGGTTCTATACGGTGCCGAAAGTTGCTGCCGCGCGCTCGTCTGCAGGCTGGGCGCTTCTGTTCATCGCGATCCTCTATACAACGGCCCCGGCGGTCGCGGCGTTTGCGCGCACGAACCTTCTGGAGACCATCCCCGGTCGCGCCTACACCGAGCTGCCGGCATGGGTACATAATTGGGAAAAAATCGGCTTGGTCGAGTTCAAGGACCATGACGGCGACGGGATCGTGACCTACACAGGGCCGGCCAGTGACAAGAAAAACGAGCTCACCATCGATCGTGACATCATGGTGCTGGCCAACCCCGAGATTGCCAACCTGCCTGCCTGGGTCGTGGGCCTGGTGGCCGCCGGCGCCCTTGCCGCAGCTCTGTCCACCGCAGCCGGGTTGCTGCTGGTGATCTCCAGTTCCGTGGCCCACGATTTGATGAAGAAAAGCCTCACGCCGCATATCGATGAAAAGACGGAACTACGCTGGGCGCGTGTGGCCTCGGGCGTGGCCGTCCTGATCGCCGGCTGGTTCGGGATTCATCCACCCGGGTTTGTGGCCCAAGTCGTGGCCTTTGCTTTCGGACTGGCGGCCGCCTCGATCTTCCCGGCGGTCACGATGGGCATTTTCTCCAAGCGCATGAATCAGGCGGGGGCGATTGCCGGCATGGTTGCCGGGCTGACGTTTACCGCCGGCTACATCATCTACTTCAAATTCGTCGTACCCGAGGCCAATACCAGCGAGCACTGGCTCTGGGGGATTTCACCCGAAGGGATCGGTGCCCTCGGCATGTTGATCAATTTTGCGACCGCCTACCTTGTGACTGCCTTTACCGCGCCTCCGCCAGCGAGCTCCATCGCTCTGGTCGAGCGCATCCGGCAGCCCTGAAACAAAGGCGGGAACGCAGACGAAACCAAAACGTCGCCTCCCTCGGAGGCGACTAGTTCACGCCACGCCCGGTATCGCCCCAATAGAGCTTGCGCAGTTCCTTCTTGTCCGGCTTGCCGACGGCCGACAGCGGGATCGCCTCGCTGAAGTCCACGGACTTCGGCGTCTGTACGCTGCCCTTGGCCGCCTTGACCGCCTCCATCAATTCGGTGGCCAGACTGTCCGAGCCCTCGACCTCCGGGCGCAGGACCACAACCGCCTTGACCGATTCACCCCATCGCTCATCCGGCACCCCGATCACCGCCACCTGCGCCACCGACGGGTGCGCCGAGATGACGTCTTCAACTTCCTTGGGGAAGACATTGAAGCCACCAGTCACAATCATGTCCTTTTTGCGGTCAACGATATAGAGGAAGCCCTCCTCGTCGAATCGGCCGACGTCGCCTGTGTGCAGCCAGCCGCCGTCGAAGGCTTCGGCCGTTGCCTCGGGGCGATTGTGATAGCCCTTCATGACCAGCGGGCCGCGCACGCAGATCTCGCCCGGTTCCCCTTCGGCCACGCGCTGATTCTCATCATCGAGCAGAGCGACCTGCACCCAGGGCGAAGGCCTGCCGCACGATGCCAGACGTTCGGGCTTGGACAAATCATGGTCCGCACGCTTGAGATGGCTGACCACCATCGGGGCTTCGGCCTGTCCATAGATCTGGTAGAAGACCGGTCCCCATTTCTCGATGCCTTCTGCCAGACGCGTGGGGCTCATCGGGGAGGCACCGTAGAAGATCGTCTCCATGCTCGACATGTCCGCTGTAGCCGCACGCGGGGAATCCAGTAGGTAATAGATCATCACCGGCACCAGGAAGGTTGAGGTGATCTTGTGTTCCTCGATGGTGTCGAAGAACAGATCCGGGGTGAATCCCTGCATCACATAAAGTGCCCCACCACGCTGCAGGGTCGGCACAAAAAGAGCCGCCCCGGCATGCGAAAGGGGCGTGGGAATCAGCACGCGGCTTTCTTCGGGCCACTCCCATTCGGCCATCTGTGCCATGGTCATGGCCGCCGACGACCGATAGGTCGCCAATACGCCCTTGGGCTTGCCGGTGGTCCCACCGGTAAACGCGATCGACCCCACATCGTCGGCTGACACGTCGGGTGCCACCAGACGCCGCGGCGTAAAGGTATCGGCCAGCGCGGAGTAATCATCGCCAGCGTCCGAGGGGCCGAAGGCCAGGAGGTTTTTCAGCCCCGGTACACGCGCGGCCAGCTCGGCGGCGCGATCGCCGAAGACATCGGGATCGTAGACGAGCGTCTCGACTTCGGCGTCCTCGAGCACAAAGGCATGGTCTTCCACAGACCCCATCGGATGCAGCGCCGTGCCGCAGCAACCCGTCACCTGCATGGCGATGATATTATAGAGCACCTCGGGCCTGTTGGCCGAGATCACCGCCACCCGCGACCCCACCCCGAGTCCCCGCGAAGCCAAAGCCTGCTGGTATTGGCTGGCGCGGGCACGCACCTCGGCGTAGGTCGCGGTCGTATCGCCCAAATGCATGCACGGGCGATCATCATATTGTTCGAGGCCGCTGATAATCAGATGCGGCATCAAGGCTGGATCATACAACTCGGGTGTGCTCATCGACCGAACTCTGGCAAAAAGCTTTCTCGAGATCCACCTACTGCGGCAGTTTTGCCGGTGGCGCCGGCTCGGGCACCGTTCCGGTCAGAGCCAACATGAAGGACTCGAGATCTTCCCGTTCCTGCTCGGTCAAATTGAGCTTCTTGATCTTCGTGGACAGGTGAGGATTGGCATTGCCGCCCTTGTCGTAGAACTCGATGACGTCCGCCAACGTGGCCTCCGAACCATCATGCATATAAGGTGCGGTCAACGACACGTCGCGCAAAGTCGGCGTCTTGAACGCACCTATATCGACATCCGCCTTGGTCACATCGTTGCGGCCCTTGTCCGCCATGGTCTTCGAGGCGGCATCCCAGCCGACTCCCAGATTATGATAGTTCTCGTCGGTGAAGTTGAAGGACACATGACATGTCTGGCAATCAGCCTTGCCGGCAAAGAGTTCCATGCCCCGAATTTGCTGGGCACTCAGAGCCGCCTTGTCGCCCGCCTGATAGCGATCGTAGGCACTATCGCCCGTCAAAACGGTGCGCTCATACGTGGCGATCGCCTTCGCAATCCGATCGATATTGACCGTCGGGTCACCATAAGCTTCGGCAAACAAGGGCCCGTATCCGGGAATGGCGGCGATTTTTTTCACCGCGACATCATGCGACGGCATCCCCATCTCGATCGGATTGGTAATCGGGCCTTTGGCTTGCGCTTCCAGGTCCTCGGCACGTCCGTCCCAGAATTGCTCTGCCGAAAAGAGTCGGTTCAGTACCGTGGGACTGTTTCTTCCGCCTCGGGCGAAGCCCACTCCGGGCGACGTCGGTTCCGGGTCCGCGAACCCGTGGTAGGGATTGTGACAACCGGAACACGGCACATTCCCGTCCGCGGAAAGACGGCCGTCAAAATAGAGCATTTTGCCCAGTTTGATCTTTGCTTTGGAGAGCGGATTATCCTCGGGAATATAGGCGGAGTCCGCCTGCAATCCCAAAGGAAGGACCAACACGACATCCCCGGATGTCACTTTTTGCGGCTCCGCCCCCTGCGCCAAATTGCTGCCGAGCGCGCAGAAAACGAGGACTGCACCACCGGCGACCATTAACGATTTCGAAGTCGACATGTTCGCATCATAAACCCAACCAGCTAAGAATAAAACCATGAAACGCTCAATCGACCGATCAAATTCGGGCACTCGAGACCTCCGGGACGACGACGGTATCCGGCAAAATTTCATCACCTGGGAAGGCGATGGCAAGCTCGTGCTTTTCGCCCATGCCGCGAGCCTCTGCGCCGGCGTCTGGCAGCCGGTCGTTGACCGCCTGCCGGGGATCGCCCCGGTCGCCTTTGACCAACGCGGCCACGGCGACACCGAAGCCCCCGAGCTGCCCGAGGCATACGCATGGGAGGCATTTGGCGCCGACTTTCGACGCGCCGTGTTGTCGGCAACCGCGCAATACGGTCGGGCCCCCGACGCGTGCGTCACCCACTCCTTTGCCGGAGATTGCGCCCTGATGGAGCTGGCCGAGCGCCCCCTGACGACCGGCCGCATGATCCTGCTGGACCCCGTGCTGGCCGATGCCGAGGGCGCCACCGTCGGCGCCGAGCGCCTCGCGAAAGGAACCCGGCGTCTGGGCGAGAAGGAAAGCGAGGGCTTCGCGTCCGAAAAGGAGGTCGAGGCCGGGCTGGAGAAAGTGCTGCGCGCACAACTCGCGCGAGACGGCCTGAACGATGAGGCCAAAAGCGCTTTTGCCAGCCACGGCAGTGCGCCCGATGCCGAGGGGCGCTGGCGCCTGAAATGCAATCGGCAACATGAGGCCGAAGTCTATGCCCACCGGGTCGCGCTTGCCGACCACCTCGAATCGCGGCACGTGGACGCCGAGGTTCACCTCGGGTTTGCCGGCAAAAGAAGAGGACGGCCCGAAGATCAGGACGCCTCCTATGCACGCGACCTGCGCGAGGCCCAACGCGTGGTCGCCCGTTGCCGCGCGGGCCAAGTGCATCTACTGCCCGATGTTGGCCACTTCATCGTCCTCGAAGCGCCTGAGGATGCGGCCCGTTTTATCGAGCAGATTCTCGCGGGTTGAACCCCGCGCGGATCTATTTGCCTGCCCATGCCCGACTTCATCATCAAGGACGACTGGAACGGCACGACCGGCCCGGACAGCCAAGCCCTCCACATCACAATGTCGGGCGGCCCTGCTCGCAGCTCAGAACAGGCCCCGGCCACCCGTTCGGCCGACAACTCGGCAGAGACGTCATCCGCGCCATTGGTGGTGCGGATCGATGCCCCCTTCTACGGAGACCCGGCCCCCGCAGGTCGCGCCGGCGTCTGCGACGGCCTATGGGACTACGAGGTCTGCGAGATTTTTCTTGTCGGTTCCGAAAATCGATATCTCGAGCTCGAGTTCGGCCCCCATGGCCATTACCTGGCTCTCGTGCTGGACGGACCGCGCAAGGTCCTGTCCCATGACAGCCGCCTGCAATACCACGCCGAGCGCCATGGCGAACGTTGGTCGGGCCGCGCCGTGGTGCCCGCGGCCCTTGTTCCCGACCCCATCCACCGACTGAACCTCTTTGCCATCCACGGCACAGGCGCCGATCGTCGCTATCTGGCCTGGAGCGCCGTGCCCGGAAACCTGCCCGACTTCCACCAACCCCAGAGCTTTCCGCGGTGGCCGAACCCGCGATCTCCTCTGGCCTGATCGCCTAATCGACCGGAATCGGACCTACCGAGACAAAGCCGTTCATCAACGCCTCGATATCCGTCTGCGGATTGTCCACATCCGAGAGGCAGTCCTGCAGGTCGAGAGCCTTGTCGCAATCGCTCGACAGAGGCATATCCCGGGCAACGCCACGAATCTCGCCCGCCTCGCAGGAGGGGATATTCATACTCGTCGCCGAAGCCGGCATCCCGCGTCGCATCAGGACCGGTTCGTGCTCCTGAACCCACGCCACCACGGCGGCCACACCGGAAGCAAAATCCGGATCCCCGCGCAGAAGGGAAAGCGGAAAGGCCTGCGACGCCGCCAGACCCGGCACTCCCAAGCGCGCGGCGGTCCTCGCCGCGCCTGCAGTCCCGGAGACTGCTGCGAGTTGATCACAAAGATTCGGCCCCTTATTCAAACCAGCAATGACCAGATGCGGTCGGCGGCCTGGAAAAAGCTCTGCGAGACCATAGGCCACCGCATCCGCCGGACAACCATCGATCGAGGTTGCCGGATACCCGCTGCGCGTGGTCGCCGTGCTCACCGAGAGGTCGCCGCAGAATTCGGACGGTCCGCGCCAATCCGAGGCCCCGCTGCGGTTTCCGTCAGGGGCGGATACCACCACCTTGTAGCCTTCCGCCCGCAACGCCTCCACGATAAGGTCGATGCCTTCGGCGCCAACTCCGTCGTCATTACTTACCAGAATCCGCAAGGATTCGTCCGAGCCGCCCGAACACGCCGCCCCGATACACATCGCGAAAGTGGCGATCAGGACCGCTCTGAATCTTGTTTTCCAAATTCCCGGCATGATCCCGCCTTTCTATCCCGACCGCTGGGCCGTCAGCAACGGATTCGGCAGGAATGCCCGGGTTGTATGGCTGAAAATGCCTGCTAAAACGTCTTGGCCTGCGAGAGTGGCGGAATGGCAGACGCGCTAGCTTGAGGGGCTAGTGCCCGCAAGGGCGTGGGGGTTCAAGTCCCCCCTCTCGCATTCGTATTTGCCAAAAGCGCGGCGCATTTTCCCGGTAGCCGACCTCCGGGGCTTTCTCGAGGAGAATTACTCGAAGTCCTGGATTCCCTCGCGCAGCAGGTCGGGATCCTCTCGGTCATCCGGAGGACCAAGCGCCCCGCACCATGGATCGCCAGGCGCTCGAACGAAAGCCCCCTCGGGATCAATTCCGAAACGTTCGCGAACCGCCGCGAGAGGCTCGGCACCGAGCGAGTCGAAGTCAATGGCCTCATCGACGTAATTCACCCGGCATCCGTGACCTCTTTCCGCGGCACGGTAGATCATCTCGGGATCGAATTGGTTCCGCCAGGAGGGCGTATCCCGATACCGCGCATAGCCCAGCTGAAACTGGGCGACCGACCCGACCAGCGCGCTACTGTAGTCCCGGCGCGAGAGCGCACCATCGAACGCATAGACGCATAATTCGCCGAGCGGGCTGGTATCGTACCCAGCCAGAATATGATGGACATCGTGGAGGCTGAGGTTGTTGGAGAACGCCGCCCCGGCGGTACCAGGCAGCGGGAATTTATTATCGTCATAGTACGCGGCAAACGCGTGCCCCAGCGTCCCCACCGGAAGCGAGCGATAGGCCTCGTATTTCGCGAGGCGCTTGGCGTCCCCGTCGCGTTGAATCCCGCTTTTGAAAAAGCCCCAATACAAGGACAGAAGCCCGCGCCCCATCTCCGGAATATTCGTGCGGAAGGCGTCGAGATAGATCAGGGTTTTCTTGTTCCGAGCGAAATCCATGGCACCCTTGATCGTGACGTCCGTCACGCCCCAATTGGAGGCCAGACGCTGCAGCGCTTCGGCGCGGGGCTCAATCGAATCGGGCTCGAGGTAGGGAAGCACCGACGCCATATGAGTGATCTCACGACGGAGCTCGTGGTCCTCGATGTCGTCCCGGGCCGTACCGAAATCCGAATCGAGCTCGTCGGGATCGACCGGGGTCTGGAAGATATGTTCCGCGATGGCCACAAGCGTGCTGCGATGGATGTCGTGAAACGGCACACGTCCCTCATCGGTGGCCACACCCTTCAAAAGCTGGATCACGCTTTTGACCGATGAGCCTCTGAGATCGAAGATCTTCTTTTCCATGGATGCTCCCGTAGACGTTGAGAAAAACTGACACCACGTAACTACCACTGCCTCGACATCGGTCAAATATGGGATTGTCAGGCCGACAAGGGAGCCGCCTGGTCGGTTGCCATCGCCCGACCCGCAGCATAACCTCGCGCCGGGCCAGAGGGCAGCGCCAATCTCATGAAAGAAATCAGCAGATGGATCGAGGACTCCGGGTACAGCAGCTTTCTGGGAGCCGAACTGCTGGACGTCGACGGCGAAAGCGCGAAGCTGCGGCTGCCGTGGAATACGGCCAACTCGAACCCCGGCGACGTTCTCCATGGCGGATGCGCGGTTTCGCTGGGCATCCTCGGCGGCCAGGCGGTCGCACGAGCCGCACTGGGACCGCAGGCGGCCGGCTTCCATACCGCGCAACTCCAAGTTTCCTATCTGGCCGCCGCCCAGAAGGAAGAGGTGATAGCCCAGGCCCATCTCCTGCGCCGCGGCAAGACTCTCTGCTTTGTCCGCACCGATGTCACCACCCAGAGCGGCAAACCTATCGCGGCCATTCTGACCACCGTGCGCGGTCGCTTCGGAAAAAACCCGGCACCGCCCCCCTCGCACGGCGGCGACCATGGAGAATCCGACCCCGGCGAGATCGGCGGCTTTATTGAACAACAGCCATTCATCGCGAACCGCAAGCTGCGGATCGAACATATGAGCGGTGGCACCTCACGGATCGCGATGCCCTTTGCCAACCAACACAACGGCGACTGCGAAGGCGCGGTTCACGAAGGCGCGATCGCGGCCCTGCTCGACACCTGCGGCGCGATGGCTTCCTGGGCCGAGTCGGGCATTGGCCCCTACCGCGCTTCGACCGTTTCCCTGCAAAGCGAAGCCTTTGCCCCGGCACCGGCCGAAGATCTGGTGGCCTACGGGCGGTCCATGCATCGGGATGGAGACATCTTCTGGGCGGACGTGGACATCACGGTTGCGGCAACCGCCAGCGTGATCGGGCGTGGGACCGTGCTCTACCGGATCGTGACCAATTAGAGGACAACCCGCCCGAACGAACTCAGAGACTGTAGACCCGCCGGGCGGTTCCGGCGAACATCGCGGCGCGTTCATCGGCGCTGTAGCGCGCCGCGATCTTCTTGAGCGCGTTCCAGAGCACACCATAGCTCAACGAAAGCCTGTCCACCGGGAAGTTGCTCTCGAACATGCACCGTTCGGGGCCGAACTGCTCGATGGCGTAATGGTAGTAGGGCCCCTGCAACTCGACAAACTCGTCCGATGTCGGGGGACGCTCGCTTCGGAACCACGGAAACCCGTTATCGGGCATCGCGAGTCCGCCCACTTTCAGCACCGCGTTCTCGCAGGAAGCGGCGTCCGCAATGCCGACCTTCCATTCCTCGAAGATCTCTTCCCGGCGACCTGCGTAACGACCTACGCCGAGCGGTGTTCCGAAATGGTCGAGCACCATGGTTGTATCCGGACAGGCTCGCGCCAGCTCCGCAAATTCCCCGTTTTGGTAATGATAATGCCAGGAATCGTAGGTGAAGCCACGTTCGGCCAGACGCCGCACGCCGCGGCGGAAATCTTCGCCGGTAAATTTGCCCGCCGGTGCCGGCGAAGGAATCAGCAATGCCGGGTCGTCGCAGCTGCTGAGCGCGTCACGAATGCCGCGGAACTTCCCCGCCCCCGCCTCCACATGCGCATCCAGGATTTCGTCGAGTGCCGGATGAGCCAGGTCGGCGTGTGCCACGATACCGGCAATCGGGGCTGCGTTCGGGTGGAGATGATGCATCCGGGCTTCTTCGGCGACCACGAACTCCGTCTCCCCCACCGAGCGAAGATGTTCGGGGCCGTCTTCGCGGTAGGCCGATTGGCATTCCATGAACATGGTCGCGACCACATTGTGGCCGCAGCTGGTATCAGCCGCGAGTTCCTCGCCGGCGTAGTTGAACATCGAACCAGCAGGCCAAAGATGATGATGCGGGTCGACGATCTCCACATCGGGATCGATTACATCTTCGGTGACCTGTGCGAGCCATTCAGGAGTTCCACTTTCGGGCATAGGCCGCATCCTGCGGGTCCACCCGCCGGAACGCAAGCCCGACACTCCGGATACAAGCGATCCGCTCAGCGCAGAGACGCGTTCAGGGCATTCAGCTGGTCGTTCCCGGGACAGAGGTCCGCCTCGGCCAACTCGTTGAGCGGCCGCTCGGCTGTCTCCAGAGTATCGTGCAGGTCGCGGGAGCCCTCGTCCAGGTAGATCAGTCCCGTCAGAATGTTCCCGGACTCTCGATAGTCCTCAATGGTGTTCATCGCCGAGCGACGCGTCAAAGGATCGTGGCTCTCGGCCAGCTTGTGCAGGTGCAGCGACGAGCCATCATGCATCTTGACCTCATGCGTGGTCCCGGGATCGTAATTCGCCGTAATCTCCGTGCCGATCGGCACGAAGTCGACGGTACCCGTCGCCGCAGCATGGTCCCGCACAAATTCGTAGCTTTTGGTGGAAGCCGGATTGTTATTGAAGGTCACACAAGGCGAAACCACATCGATAAAGGCGAATCCCTGATGGCTGATGGCAGCCTTGATCAACGGGACCAACTGCGCCTTGTCGCCCGAGAAACTCCGCGCCACCATGGTGGCGCCCATCTGCAGAGCCGTCGCACAAAGATCAATCGAGTTGAACGGGTTGGGGTCGCCCTTCTTGCTTGCCGAGCCCTCATCGGCCGTGGCCGAATCCTGGCCCTTGGTCAGACCATAGCAACCATTGTTCATCACCAGATAGACCATATTCAGGTTGCGCCGGGCGATGTGGGCGAACTGCCCCATGCCGATCGAGGCTGTGTCACCGTCGCCGGACACACCGATGTAAATCAGATCGCGATTCGCCAGGGCCGCGCCCGTCACCACCGAAGGCATGCGACCATGAACGGAGTTGAACCCATGCGAATTACCCAAAAAATAAGTAGGCGTTTTTGACGAACAACCGATGCCGGAGAGCTTGGCAATTCGATGCGGTTCGATCGACAACTCGTGCACGGCCTTGACCAGAGAACCAGAGATCGAATCATGACCACATCCGGCGCACAGCGTCGACAACGAACCCTCGTAATCCGCCTTGGTGAAACCAAGCTCGTTTTCCGGCAAGTCCGGATGGCGAAACGTGGGCAGCTTGTAGCTCATGCAGATTCTCCGGCGCGGCGGACCGCAGTGTCGTGATGATGAAAGGGCAGATCACTGCCACCGGCCAGGTACTTCTTGATCTGCTTGCGGATGTTGCGCGCACTGATCGGGGAGCCATCAAAGCTGAGCACGGATTTCAATTTCTCGGGCGAGAAGCCGAATTCCGAGAGCAGCAACGTTCGCAATTGCGCATCGCGATTCTGTTCGATCACGAAAACCTGGTCGTGATTGTCGATGAACTCCTTGACCGAATCCCCGAAGGGAAAGGCCCGAACGCGGATGGCATCGAGGGCAACGCCCTCTTCGGAAAGGCCATCGAGCGCCTCGCGAGCCGAAGCCTCACTGGTTCCGTAGTAGAGGATTGCCGCGTCGGCGCCTCCCGCACACTCGATCAACTCGGGTGCGGGCAAATACTCGGGAATCGTATCCCATTTGCGCATCAGCCGGAGCATATTCTGCTCGTAGGCCTCGCCCTTCTCGGTATAGATCGCATACTCATCACGCGACGTGCCCCGAGTGAAGAACGACCCACGCTTCGCGTGCGTCCCGGGAATTGTCCGATAGCAAATCCCGTCGCCGTCCACGTCGAGGTATCGACCGAATTCCTTGCCCGCCTCAAGCTCGGCCTCGGTCATGACCTTGCCGCGATCATATTTTCGCTGATCATCCCATACGAGAGGCTCCGAGATATTGTCGTTCATCCCGAGATCCAGATCGGTCATCAGAATAATCGGCGTCTGAAGCCGCTCGGCCAGATCAAAACTCATGGCCCCCAGGTCAAAGCATTCCTTGGGCGTCGACGGGAAAAGCAGCACCTGCTTTGTGTCGCCGTGCGAGGCATATGCGCAAGAAAGAACATCAGCCTGCTGAGTGCGCGTCGGCATGCCGGTAGACGGACCCGCCCGTTGCACGTTGAACAGCACGGTGGGAATCTCGGCAAAATAGGCAAGCCCCAAAAATTCGCTCATCAGCGAGATGCCGGGCCCCGAGGTAGCCGTAAAGGCACGCGAGCCATTCCAGCTGGCACCGATCACCATGCCGATGGCGGCCAGTTCGTCTTCGGCCTGCACAATCGCATAGTTGCGACGGCCGGTATCGGCATCCACGCGAAGCCGACGGCAGTATTTATCAAAGGCATCCACAACTGACGTCGACGGCGTAATGGGGTACCAGGCCGCGACAGTGGCCCCGCCATAGATCGCGCCAAGCCCAAGAGCGGTATTGCCATCCAGCAATACCGCTTCCTCGTGCCCCTTGCGGGATTCGACACGAATGCCGAGAGGACAGTCCAGATGAGTCGTTACCCATTGATGACCGAGCTCGAGGGCGTGAATATTCGGCTTGATCAGCTTGTCCTTGCCCTTGAACTGATCTTCCACCAGCCCCTGGAGGACGCCGAAGTCCATATCCAGCAAAGCGGCCAGCGCCCCGACGTAAATCACGTTCTTGAACAGCTGTCGCTGCCGCGGATCCTTGTATTCCTCGTTGCAGATTCGGGTCAGCGGGATTCCGACAATCGACACATCGTCCCGCAGCAGACGAAGGTCCAGAGGCTTGGTATTGTCGTAGATGAAGTAGCCACCGGGTTCGATTTCCTGAATGTCCTCGGCCATGCTCTGCGGATTCACCGACACGGCGATATCCACGCCGCCCCGGCGACCAAGGTAGCCCTTGTCCGAAACGCGCACCTCGTACCACGTCGGCAGGCCCTGAATATTCGAGGGAAAGATATTCTTGGGTGCGACCGGCAAGCCCATCCGAAACAGGGCCTTGGCGAACATATTATTGGCGCTGGCCGAACCCGTGCCATTGACGTTCGCAAACTTGATCACGAAGTCATTGACCGACTCGATAGGATTCATGCCGATTGTCCCGCCTTGGTGACACCGTAGAGAAACTTCTGCATATCCCAGGCGGCCGTCGGACAGCGTTCGGCGCACAAGCCACAATGAAGGCAGACGTCTTCGTCCTTGGCCATGATCCGCGCCGTCGGAAGTGCTTCGGACACGTAGAGGTCCTGAGTGATATTTTCCGCGGGCGCCGACAATCGTGTCCGCAAATCTTCCTCTTCCCCGTTTTCGGTGAAGGTAATGCAATCGGTAGGACAGACATCCACGCAGGCATCGCACTCAATACATAGAGGCGTATTGAACACGGTCTGCACATCACAGTTCAGGCAACGTTGGGTCTCCTGATAACCGGTGGACGGATCGAAGCCGAGCTCCACTTCCATCTTGCGGTCCGCAAGGGTCTCCGCCAGCGGCGCCATGGGAACGATGTAGCGCTCATCATCTTCGATGAAGTTGTCGTAGCTCCACTCGTGTACGCCCATCTTCTGGCTGACCAGATTGACCATCGGCGACGGTCGTTCGGTCACACTCTTGCCGTGACAGAACAAATCGATACTGACGGCCGCCTGATGGCCGTGGGCAACGGCCGTGATGACGTTTTCGGGCCCGAAAGCCGCATCCCCGCCAAAAAAGACTCTCTCGTTGGTGGACTGAAAGGTCACCGGGTCCACCACGGGCATATCCCATTTGCCGAATTCCAGACCCACGTCGCGCTCGATCCAGGGAAAGGAGTTTTCCTGGCCGATCGCCATCAAGACCTCGTCGGCTTCCATGAAAACGAGGTCCTCGCCTGTGGGCACAAGGCTGCGCTTGCCATCGGCGTCGTATTCAGCGCGCACTTTCTCGAAGTGCATTCCCTTGAGATGCCCATCCTCGACGACAAACTCTTTGGGCACATGGTTGTCGTAGATGGGAATCCCCTCGTGCTGAGCGTCTTCCTTCTCCCAGGGCGAAGCCTTCATGTCCCCAAAGGGCGAGCGCACAACCACGCGCACATCCTCGCCGCCAAGCCGCTTCGAGGTCCGACAGCAATCCATGGCCGTATTGCCGCCGCCCAGCACCAGAACCCGCTTGCCGATCTCATGAGTATGCTCGAAGGCAACTGACGCCAGCCAGTCGATTCCCAGATGGACCTTTTTGCCGGCTTCTTCCAACCCGGGCAGGTTGAGGCCCTTGCCGCGTGGTGCGCCGGTGCCCACAAATACAGCATCATAGTCCTTATCGAGAATCGATTTCAGACTCGTGACTTCGACGTCGAAAGTCGCGTTCACCCCGCGATCCAGAATGTAATCAACTTCCTCGTCGAGCACCTTCAGCGGCAACCGGAACGACGGGATCTGGCTACGCATCATTCCACCGCCGGCAAACTGGTTGTCGAAGATGTCGATGATATAGCCGAGTGGCGCGAGGTCACGCGCCACTGTCAGCGAAGCCGGACCTGCACCAATCAAAGCGATGCGTTTGCCATTTTTCTTCTCCGGAATCGGCGGCAAGCGGCTTTCGATGACGGCGGCATCCTTGTTGTCCGCAGCAACCCGTTTGAGGCGACAGATCGCTACAGGCTCTTCTTCCACCCGTCCTCGGCGACAGGCGGGTTCGCACGGCCGGTCGCATGTACGTCCCAGAATGCCGGGGAATACATTCGACTCCCAGTTCACCATATAGGCATCACTGTAGCGCTGGGCGGCAATCAGCCGGATGTATTCCGGGACAGGTGTGTGCGCCGGACAAGCATACTGGCAATCAACCACCTTGTGGAAGTATTCCGGGTTCTTCGTATCAGTTACTTTCACGGTTACCGCTCACTCGGATCTGGGCATGATGGCCGACTTCATCGAACTTTCTCGAATAGTGTCATAACCAAAAGGGATTTTCATTACCTCAGAGCGATACTTCTGATTACTTTCTGACGCTCGTTTCTAATTCTCAGAATTAGCTGAGCTGCGGACATGCCGATCCGGGCTCCGCCTCTTGCCAAGGTCTCCGAGCGCTCCGGGGCCGAACCGGCAAGAATCCCTTCCCGGTCACAGGTCGCGCTCCCAGATCAGTTGCACCTTGTCCGGAAAGGCCCGGTAGACACCCTCCTCCACCTGCGCGAGGCGGAAACCATGCTTGCGGTAGAACTCGCAGGCTCGGACGTTGTCGTTCTGCGACTCGACCTTGATGCTTCGGCAGCGCTTCTTTCGAGCCCAGCGGGAGGCCTCCCGGAGCAGGCCCGCCCCAATTTTTTGGCGACGGAACTCGGGAGCCACCCGAAGGTCCCACAACACGGCCAGATCCTTCCGGCCCTCCAGAAGGTTCAATTTGGGCATATCCCGAACCACAACCGCCCCGCCCACCAACCTTCCGTCCAGATGAGCCTCGAACATGGCGGCATTACGGAGGTCCCATTTCACCCACTCCGTGGGATGCTCATGGGCATCGAAATCCGTCAATATCGGCGCGGGCAAGGCACAAATACCCAAGGCGAACCCTCCGCCTTCTCGCTCGCGGACCTCATATTTCTCGGCGGTGGTGAACTCGATCGAGACCTTCGCGTAGCGATCCAGATCGGCCTCGGAGACGCCCTCCAGAATCTCGATTCTCAAGTCCACTCGGGCATCCCCCCGGTCGGACCAACAGCAACTTGGTTGTCCATACGCACGAAACGTCTGATTACCCCGAAGTGGGCGGGCCTACCACACAGAAATCCGCATCAGCGCCAGCCGCGCCAGTGGAGAGGCAAAGCGTCCATAGAATGGAAGTCTGCAGGTTTGGAGCCTTCCGTGGAACGCGATATGCACCCCTTCGAAAAGGGGTGCAGAATGACAGGCTTGAGAAGCTTCGCGACAATCGGTGCGACATGGATCCTGAGTTTGACACTAGCTGGAAGCGTTCTCGCGCAGGAGGCCGAACCCCCGCCGTCTGCTGCAGTGGAAGGCGCCCTGCCCGCCGAACCAGCCGCGCTGCCTGGCGCTTCCGCGGCCGCCGGCGATTCCCCCGACAACCCGGCCACCGCGCCAGTCGATCCACGCCCCATCGCGAGCGGTGCGACAGAAGCTCCGGCGGCCATGCAATCGCTGGCCCGGATCGAGGAAATTGTCGTCACCGCGCGAAGGCGGGAAGAGTTTCTCGAAGACACGCCGATTGCGATCACCGCACTCTCGGCCGCCAGCCTCGAGAACTCCAACATCACGACAATTGACCAGATCCAGGAACTTTCCCCCAACCTCACCATCCAGACTGGAGCGGGCAACCAGACCGCACAGATCTCCATCCGTGGCGTCGGGACGCCCGGTGTCGGCATCGCATTTGATCCCGGCGTCGGTCTTTATATCGATGGCGTCTACCTGCCCCGCGCGCAGGCCTCGATTTTTGACGTGGTCGACGTCGAGTCCGTGCAAGTCCTGCGTGGCCCGCAGGGAACCCTATTTGGCAAAAATACGGTCGGCGGAGCCTTGAGCATCACAACCATCAAGCCAGCCGACGAACTCGGCGCTCTGATCTCGGTCCGCCCCGGCAACCTCGGCGCCATCCGCACCCGCGTCAGCCTCGACATTCCGATCGACATCGGCTGGCTGGAGGACAAGCTGTTCTCGCGAGTCACTTTCGCCAGCCGCAATCGCGACGGCTATGTCTATAACAAGACGCGCGATGCCTGGTGGGGCGAGGAAAACGGCCTGAGCTTCATCGGCTCGTTACGATTCCTCCCCACCGAGGACATCACCATTGACGTGACCGGCAGCTGGTTCAAGGACCAGGTGCACGACCCCCTTGGAAAATGCGTCGTCGTGCAGGAAGAGGGATTGGCCGCCGGGGTTCCCGGTTTCTGGGAAGGTTGTCGTGACACCGGCCCGTTCGAGATTGCGGCCAACGAAAACCAGATCTCGGCTTCTTCTTCCTGGGGCACATGGGGCACCATCGCATGGGATCTAGGCGATGCGGGTCCGTTCTCCGGGATTGTCGCCAAGTCCATCACCTCGTGGCGACGCCAATTGAGCCCGAGCATCCTGGACGCCGATGCCACGCAATTCGCCGTCATTCGCGTCGCGAACTTTGGTGGCGGCGGCATCAACGGCGAGGCTGGACAGGCCCAGCAAATCCAACAGGAAGTACAAGTGGCGGCGTCCGCGTGGGAAGAACGAATCAATCTGGTCGGCGGGGCCTTCTTCTTCTGGGAGACGGCCGACCGCACCAATGGATTGTCGGTCCTTCCCGACCTTCCTTTGCAGAAAACCGCCAATCGGATCCAGACGGACAACTTCACATGGGCAGCCTTTGCGCAGGGAACGGTCACGCCCACAGACTGGCTCAGCCTGACGGCGGGTCTCCGTTACACGGAAGACGAGAAACAAGCTTCGCAAATCAATCGCAATTTCGCCCGACCGCCAGAAGACAATATCGTTATCAACGTGTCCGGGAAGGAATCTTTTTCCTCATGGACCCCGATGGCCAGTCTGGCGCTCTTTGCGCCCGAACCGCTGCTTGCCTGGGGTGGCCTCGATCATTTGATGGGCTACTTCACGTGGGCGCGCGGGTTCAAGGGTGGCGGCCTCAACGCCGCACTTGCCGCGGCGCCCGAGGACGGACTGATCCCCTACAAGCCCGAGACGCTGGACAACTACGAACTGGGGGCAAAGACGATTGCCTTCGATGGCCGTCTGACTTTCAATCTATCTCTTTTCCAGACCTCCTACGATGATATCCAGCGCAGCAGTCGGCAAACACTCCTCGGCCCCGACGGCGAAGTCGAAACTCGTCAACTCACCCAAAATGCCGCGAAGGCCTCGACCCGGGGGGTCGAAGTCGAGTTCCAATGGATGCCCGTCGAAGGCATGCTGATCAGCGGACTGATCGGCACCCTCGATGCGCACTATGAGAAGTTCCCCAATGCCGTCAATACGAGCGGGGGCGAGGACGTGGACCGGTCGGGCCAGCGATTCATCCGCGCCCCCAGATACAACACGTTTCTGGCCGCCCAATACGCAATCCCTCTGACCGGGCCCAACTGGGCCAGTGGGTACCTCACACCGCGCATCGAATGGGCCTACCGGGCGGCCGAGAGGTTCGCCGAGCCCGAAATCCCGGAGGCGAAACAAGGAGGCTATGGATTGGTCAACGCACGCCTGAGCTATGACTTCCTCGACAACCGGGCACAGATCGCGTTGTGGGGGCGCAACCTCGGCGACAAGGTTTATATCAACAGCGCGGTCCCGATCGTCGGGGCCATGGGGATTCTGGTTCAGGGATATGGCGTGCCGCGCACCTTTGGCGCTGAATTGACCTATACCTTCTAGAAGGGACCGAAAGCTCGGCGCTGATGCGGCCGCATCAGCGCCAGCCGCGCGGATTGGCTTCAAGATCGGCGGCCATGGCATCGAGCTGCGCAGACAATCGCACGGCTTCGTCCGGGAAACGCTTGATCAGGTTGTGGTTTTCCTGGTCCTCCCCCAGAGCGGTCAAGGTCGGCTTGGAGCGGCCGCTTTGCCCGGTGACCCGCCGGTATTTGAACCGATCATCGCGAACTGCCACCGGAGCAACTCCCATGACCGGAAAGTAGAACAATACCTCGTGGGGCGAGTCACCGCGGCCCTGCCACATGGCCAGCACATCGGCACCATCGAGGATGCGATCGGCTGGAGAGGCAAGGCCCGCAAGGCCGAGAATCGTCGGCATCAAATCCGTATTCATGCTGAGTCCGGCAACGACGCCGCCCGGGCCCAGCACACCTGGCCAGCGAGCGATAAAGGGAACCAGCTGTCCTCCCTCATAAGTATCGCCCTTGCGCCCGCGCAGCCCGCCCGGACTGCCGTCATAGTCGGGGCCATTGTCGCTGGTGACGATCACCAAGGTATTCTCGGCAAGACCCATCCGATCAATGGCATCCACGATCGCCCCGGTCGATCGATCCAGATCTTCTACCACATCCCCATACGGCCCCCCGCGCGAGCGACCCGCATATGCCGGGTCGGGGAAATGCGGGACGTGCGGAAAGGAATGCGCCAGATAGAGGAAAAATGGCTCGTTGCGGTGGTCCTCGATAAACGCCACCGCCTCCTCGGTATAGCGCCGGGTCAAGCGTGACTGATCCACTTCGCGATCGCGAGTAAAAGGCTCGTCCTCGTCGCGAAACGCATTCATGAAGTTCTCGACCTTGGTCGTGTCGAGTATCTCGATCTCTCGATCACGATAGATATGGAGCGGCTGCATATCGTTGCTCCAATGCACTCCATAATAAGAGTCGAACCCAAAATCATTGGGGTGGTACCCGGGCAATGCCCCCAGATGCCATTTGCCGATCATGCCCGTGGCATAACCGGCCGCTTGCAGGGCCTCCGCGACCGTAATCTCGTCGGCAGGAAGCTCGTTGCCCAGCCCGATCATGCGACGCAACGTGCCAATCGGCGATTCATCGGGAA
>CBFHUR010000047.1:0-20273 GCA_965658895.1 Binatia bacterium | reverse complement strand
CACAGCGTCCACAACAACACAGCCCACAAGATCCTGCGCTTATCCATCTTCTGACTCCAGAACCTTGCGCAAAAGGGCGCGATCGTCCGACCACCGACGGCGCAACTGCCGACTTTCCTCACGTGAAAGTTCTGCAAGCGGCGCCGGGACTGCGCCCAGCACCGGCTCGGGCAAACGCTCGAGCCGGTAGCCCGCGGTCAGCAGACGCATCGAAAAATCTGCCGCACAGGCAACCTCCCCAAGTTGTTCGTCCAGGCCGCCCACGCTCAGATAGGCCGGGCGACGAAGGAGCAGGCCTTCAAAATCAACCCGGAACAAAGCCCCGTCGATATCCGTGCCCGGAGCCAGTGCCAATGCGCCAATCTGGCGGTCGGACTGCACGCGGGCGAGCGCGCCCTCGAGCCAATCGGTCCCCTCCGGCAATTGCCCGGATCGCAAAAAGACCAGGATCTCGCTCGAGGAGGCGCGCACGGCCATGGCAAGACCGGAGACCGACGGCCCCCGCGGATCCCGCACCAGAGAGATCTCGCCGGAGGTCTCGCGGCCGAGAAGCTCGGCGAAACCCGTGCCCTCCTCGGGGTCCAGCACCACGTAAATGTCATAGGCGGAAAGACCGCGAGCTTCGCGCAACGCCTCGATGGTGCGCTCGAGATGTGAGCGATCTCGCGCCGCGTCGACAACCAGCGTCAGGCTCGGCTTGGCCAGCACGTCGGGCAACTGTCGGCCGGCATCTTGTGCGGACGCAAAGTCATGGATCAGCCGCAGTCGTTCGCTGGTATCGGCAAGAAGGCGTGTGGTCGCGCGATCCGCTGCCACCAGGTCCTGCGCGACTCGTACCAGCGCCTTCTCGTCATCGGGATGAAACGCACGATCCGGGCCGGAAAACAGCAGCGGTGCCGGCTTGTCATACACCACCCGCGCGCCGGCTGCGGAGGCCTCGCGCGCAAAGGCCACGCATTGCGGGGCGGCCAGAAGGACCACGATCCGCTTGCGCGCATCCGATTCGGCCAGCCAGCGGCGCCAATGCGCAATATCAAAGGCGATCGCCTCGCCGGAAATCGCGGCCCCACCCGAACCGTTGGCATCGCCTCCGCTCCTGGCCTTGATGCCACTCTCGGTGTCGGTGTCGGTCTCGGAGTCGGTGTCGGTGTCGCTCTCGCCCAGCGCAGCCTCTTGCGGCGCGCTCCACAAGGCCGAACGGCCAGCCTCGGCCAATCCTGCCAGCCAGGCCTCGGCCCGCGGCCGCACAGCGCCACTGGGCGCCAGGACCAGCCATTGCTCCGGAACGGTCTCCTGCGGCACAAGGTTCCGGGACGCTGCCTTGTCGGGGTCCAACAACGGCGTGTCCGCTTCCCGGCCCGAAATACGCGACCGCAACCGCTCCCACCAACGCCCACTCATGACGACTCGCGCTCCGGGCGCCCGCCAGCTCCGGCAGTTTCGGGAGATTCGGGAGATTCGGGAGATTCGGGAGATTCGGCAACAAGCGCTGCCAGACGAGGGTCGAAATCCAGCCCGCCCCCGGCCTGCCGGATCTCGGCTGCCAATTCCTCGACAAAGCCATGCACCTCGGCCAGCCCGGAATCCAGCAGTGCTGTCGCCAGAGCCTCGAGCGCCTGGCTCCGGGAACCTGTCTGCAACTCCATGCGTTCACACCATAGCGGAAGTCCGTCCCGCCGGAGACTCCCCACCAGCGCGCGGGCACGCTCCTGCTCCGAGGAAGCATTTACCTCGCCGCTCTGGTTGGCCCCGTGCCAGCGGACCTGCACGAGGCGCTCGGAGAAGCGGTGCAAATCTCCCAGGGAGGCAAGCCGCAACCAGAGGTCATAATCCTGCGCCACCCGCATCGAGGCATCAAAGCCACCGATCTCGACGGCTGCGGCACGCGAGAAGAGACCACAGGGCGCCGAGAGGCAATTACGATCCAGCAAGTCCGTGACGACCTGCGCCCCGCGAGCCGCGGGCACGTCGAACCAGGCCTGTGGCCCTGGATCCGCAAGAGGCCGCAGCGACGCATCGACGACTTCCGGCAGGCAAAAAGAAGCGATGCTTCCCTGCGCTGCGGCCAATTGCCTGGCGAGGCAATCCGGCAACAAGCGATCGTCCGAGGGCAGGAACTTCACCCACGATCCGCGGGCCTCGGCCAATACCCGGTTCAAGGCGAGCGACAGACCCCGATTCTCCTGTGTGAAAACCCGAAGGCGCGGATCCTGAATCGAGCGGATCTGTGCCACCGAGTCGTCGGTCGAGCCGTCGTCAATCACCAGAACTTCCAGCGCGACATCGCTCTGCTCGAGACAGCTCCGCACGGCGTCGGCCACAAACGAGGCATGGTTGTAGCTCGACACCAGAATACTGATCTCCGGCACATCCGGATCGGCGTTCATCGACACAACTTCCGTTCTGGCAAATGCCGCGATCGCCTGCATACCCGATGTGGCTGGGAGCACAGCATCGCCAGTCAGGCCTCAGGCTCGGCCAGATCGGCGACAGCAGACACGAGCGGCTGCCAGGAGGCACCCGTGCAGGCCTCGGCAATCGCGGCCGCCGAGAATTCTCGGCCATCCAGAATCTCCAGAAGAGCACCGCGCAGCGCACCGGCATCATTGGGGGGAATCACCAGCCCTGTTTCCCCGTCGCGTACGGCAGCGGCTACCGCGCCCACATCCGATACGATCACCGGGCGACCAAAGGCAAAGGCCTGTGGAACCACGCCCGACTGCGTCCCGGCGCGATAAGGCAGCACCACAACGCTTGCCGCGGCAAAATGCATCGCGACTTCGCTCTCGGAGACAAACGCGTCGACCAGATGAACGTGCCGGATCAAGCCTTCTTTCTCGACATAGGCGCTCGCAGCCGCACGATCATAGTACCACTCCCCCACAATCATCGCGCGCCACGGGCGGGGGTCGGCCGCAAGGCCGGTCAAAGCCTCGAGTAAAACCTCGACCCCCTTGTAGGGGCGAACATGACCGAAAAAGAGAAAGACGGTTTCATCTTGCCCCATACTGAGAGTACGGCGCGCACTCTCCCGCGTCAGGATCTCGACTTCAGGGGGCGCGGGATGCTCGATCGTCTCGATTGGGCCCTCCACCCCCAGCGACCGCAGGGCGCGCGCTTCGCTCGCGGCATGCACCAGACACAGATCCTCGGGGGCGTAGCCAAGGCTTGCCAGAGGCTTCCACAACCATGCGGGGCCGTCATGGGGTTGCGCGTTATGAACCATCCAGACCACGGGAATCCCGTCCGCCCGAAGTGCGCGCGCCACCCAGCTCAGAGCCGGCGAAAAAAATGGATGCCATCGTTGCAACACCAAAACATCTGGAGGGTTGTCGCGCAGCGCACGAATGGTTGCCTGCCAGGTCCACGGCCCCACCGAGTCGACGATCGCCTCGGGTGCGGGCTCCCCCAGATCACAAACCGGGTCCCCGGCATCGAATTGCGAGGTCCCGGGAAAGAGAAGCGACGGGTATTGGCGCGCAAAGCTGAACACGCGGACATCATGCCCGGCGCCCCGCAGAGCCGCTGCCCAACGTGCGGTATGCAGAGCAATGCCCCCACGCAAGGGATGGATCGGCCCGAGTACCGCGACCTGACTCACGCGGAATTGTCCTTGGCGATTACACTTTGCCGCGCACTCCGACGTGCCACCGAGACCACCAGCCCCAGAACAATGCCGGTCATCAATCCGTCAACGGGATCGCGGAGGAAATAATGCACCAGATTATGCGCGAGAATACCCAGCACGGCGAACGTCGCGCCGGTGCCCACGCCCGCCCAGCCCGCCGGCGCGCCTGCCAGAGACGCTTGCGCGCGTGCGACCGGCAGCAGAAAGAACACCCCGACGAGCAACACGCCCGGGAGCCCCAATTCGACCCAGAGGTGCAAGGGCAGCGAATGCGCATGGCCGAGAAACCAGAAGCGGCTGACGTCCAGAGACGAGGCGCCGACCAACAAGGACCAGTTGCCGGCTCCCGCACCCAACCACGGACGCTCGGCGATCTGTTGCTGGGCAAAATCAAAGATGATCTGTCGCGAACCGATCCCGCCGTGGGAGATGAAGGCCCAGGTCCCGATCACCAAGGCCGCCAGTCCCGCCGCCAGAAGAATCGGGATCGCGTCACGACGGGCCTTGTCCGAAATCCGCATCCAGCCCGCACACAGCACCGCCCCACCAAAAATGGTCGCCATGCCGCCGGTGGAACCTGTCGCCCAGGCCGCCGCACAGGCCGCGACAACGCCGATGCCCGCCAGACGCGGCAGCACCCCGGCGAGGCCCGCACCGACCAGCACCAGTCCGCATTGCTCGGTGAATTCCGCGAGTCGGTTCGGGTGCCAGAAAAGCGCCTTGCCACGAATGGTGTCCTGAAAATCGATGACCCGCATCTTGAGGACGGCGGGATCGCCGATGGGAACAATCCAATGCATGCGTTCGGAAAACGCCCAGACGGCATGCGGTAGAATCGCCACAAACAGCCCCAGCACCAGCAGACGCGGGTCCGGACTATCCTCGGTGGCTGCCAACCAGGCGGCCCCCACGACCACCAACCATTTCAACAACAACCCCGAGACAAATGCCGGTTGGAGCGCCCAACTCGCCGAGCAGACCAGCCAGATCGGAAACAATAGCGTTGCAATCAGAAAGAGCCGCTGCTCGGCCAACATCGTGAGAATCGCCTCACTTCGCCCGACCAGTGCACCCAGAAAAAACGGAATGGCCGGATAAAAGTCCCCAAAAAAAGGAATCCGCCACGGAACCAACGGGATGAGAATCGGGAGAATCCAGCCGGGACGCTTCCATCCGATCATGAACCCCAGCAGAGAAAGGATCCCCGCCCCTACTCCAACCTCGAGACTCAAGGCCGAAACTCCTGCCAGTTCTCGCCGAGCAGGATCGAGACGATTCGTCGCGACGCCAGGCCATCGCCATAGGGATTCACGGCCACGGCCATCTCGGCGTGGGCTTCGGGGTTCTGCAAAAGATGGTTGGCTTCGCGCACAATCGTGTCGGTCTCCAACCCCACCAGACGAACTGCGCCGGCGTCCACGGCTTCGGGGCGCTCAGTGGTTTCTCGCAGCACCAGAGCCGGTACGCCCAACGAAGGTGCTTCTTCCTGAACCCCTCCGGAGTCGCTCAGAATCAGCGTGGCCTCCGCCATCAATTGCACAAACGGGAGATAGTCCAATGGCGGCAAAAGATGGACACGATCAACCGCCCCGAGCGCCTCCTCCATGACCGGCCGCACGTTTGGGTTCGGATGCAGGGGATAGACGATCCGCACATCGGGATTGTCGGTGACGATCTGCGTGAGGGCCCGAGCGATCGCCTGCATGCCCGCACCGAAGCTCTCGCGCCGGTGGGCCGTCACCAGGACCAATCGGTCGGTGTCGGCAAAGGCATCCATCCCGAACGAACCCGGATCCATTGGTGCTTGGCCCCGAACCCACTGCAAGGCATCCACCACCGTATTGCCGGTGACCGCCAGGGTCTCCTCGGCAAAGCCCTCCGCAATCAGATTCTGGCGCGCGCGCTCGGTCGGTAAAAAATGGTGGCCGCTGACGGCATCGGCGACTCGCCGGTTCAGTTCCTCGGGGAAGGGTCGGGCCAGATCTCCGGTGCGCAGACCGGCCTCCACATGCCCCACCGGGATCCGCCGGTAAAAAGCCGCCAGTGCCGCGACCATCGCGGTGGTGGTATCGCCCTGCACCAGAACCCGGTCCGGCGCGACATCTTCAAGCACCTTGTCTAACGCGATCAGTGCTCGTGCCGTCAGTGAGGCCAGAGTCTGGCCTGGTTCCATCAGGTCCAGATCGACATCGGGGTCAATCGCAAAAAGGGACAATACCTGATCGAGCATCTCGCGGTGCTGGGCTGTGACACAGACGGTGGTTTCCACACCTCGGGCCCGTGCCTCCCGAATCACCGGGGCCATCTTGATGGCTTCCGGTCGGGTCCCCAAAACGGCAAGCAGCTTCATAGGGTCTCCTGCGCCACGAACCGATGCGGCAAACCGACCAGCCCGCGAGGTCCCGCAGGCGGCGTGCCGGCCATGGAGAATTCCAGCTGGACGGTGTCATAAAGACGGGTTCCGGTTTCGTCGAGCGCATGGGCACGCAACCGATAGCGTCCCGGCAACAACGGCAGGTCGGCGAAGCAGAGCTCGAAACGGTAGAGACCCGGCTCGACCTCTTCCGGCGAGAACTGATCCATATCGCTCGCCACCCCGTAGACGGGGACCAGATCATCGGTGGTAATCCCGACAAAGACATTCGGAATCCCCGCATGGGCTGCAACATCGACGGAAATACGAGCGAGCCCGTGGGGATCAATGCGTCGGCAGTCGCTACCGGACTGATCCGACAACGACAATCGAGTGACCTCGAAGGGAAGTCCGGCGGCCTTGCCGCCGGCATGCTCCACCCCGGCTTCCTGCGGCGCCTCGGTGCCGATGGAATCCCGGTAGGCCCGCACCACCGCCTTCGTTTCGCCCAGAGCCGCCATCTTCCCGCCGTCAAGCCAGAGGGTCTGCCGACATAGGCGACTGATCTGGCCGAGGTCATGGGAGCAGAGCACCAGCGTTCCGCCGTCCGCGAGAAAACGATCAAACCACTGCTCACAGCGGTTCTGAAACTCCTCATCCCCGACAACGAGGACCTCATCGGTCACCAGAATCTCCGGGCGCAGGATCGAGACTGTCGCAAAGGCCAGACGAAGTCGCATGCCGTCGGAGTAGGTGCGGATCGGATCATCGAAACGATCGCCAAGGCCCGAAAATCGCTGCACCTCGCTCAGGTGTGGTGCAATTTCTTTTCGCGAGGTCCGCAAATGGAGCCCGAGCATGCTCTCCGCATTTTGGCGACCGGTCTCGAGCGGGTGGAACCCGGTGCCCAGATCCAGCAAACTGGCTACCCGACGATCGGCACGAACCGAGCCGGCTGTCGGCTGGATGGTCCCCGCCAGAACACTGAGTAGCGTAGACTTCCCCGCGCCATTGCGCCCGATCAAACCAAGCGTGTCACCGGCTTTCAGCGAAAAGGAAACATCGTGCAAGGCATGGAACCAGCGGGCTTGTGACGTTTCGACCGGGCTGGAGGAGGCACCGCGCAGGGGCCGTGGTGCATGGAGCGGGTACTTCTTGGTCAGGCCTGCGGCCCGGAGAACGACCTCCCCCAAAACAACATACCCTCAGGGCTGTTTCGCGGCGGGACGAGGATCGCCCGGAGCAGGGATTGCCCGAACCACGGTAATGAATGCATCCAGATTCAAGGAAGCGTTGTATTTGTCGGCAAGCTCATTGACCCGACGACGGCGCACATCGTTCCGGTAGTTCCTTGCGATAGCCTGCTGGAGGCGAGCCCGACAATTCTCGAAAGAAAGCGCACCGGCCGCTTCGACGTCCAACATTTCAAACAGCCCCCGACTCTCGGGCAGACTGATCACCTCGCTGCGCTCCCCGGGGGAAAGGGCCAGAACTTTCTCGCCAAGAGGGTTGCCTTGAAGAGTCTTGATATCCACCCAACCGGTGTCGCCACCGGTACCGGATGTGCGAAAATCGGAAGCGTCGTCGGCCACCTGACCGAAGGACTCTCCTGCAGCCAGGCGCTTCTGGATTTCGGCGAAACGGTCCTCGGCGGCGGCGATCTCCTCGGGAGACGCGTTACGACCCCAGATCACCCCCGCCCGCGCCAGGCGCACCTTGCCATTTGAGGCACATAGCCCCGGCTGCATCTGGTAGATCTGCCGCAATTCCATTTCTGACGGCTTGTATTTCTTTCCCAACAACCAGGTCAGATACTCGGCGGCGACATACTGATCGCGGATTCTGTTGCCCTGTGGCAGCGTCGCAGGATTGGCCTGATGATAGCCTTCATCGATCGCCGCCTGTTTAAAAAGCTGAGCGCGGTACCAATCCATCGCAAGCGTGCGCGCCGCATTGTCATCGAAACGAATCTTCTGGACAAATTCAGGACGCTCGGCCGCATAGGCGTTGTGCACATCCAGAGCGTAGATCTTGTTGCCGTTGATCTCGGCAATCGGCTCTCCCTGTGCCGAAGCGGAGCCCGCAATCGTCCCCACCAACAAGAAAACAACGGCGGCAACACATCCCCTGCTCACAAACGACATCTCCAAATCCCCATCCTTTATCTCTGGCCGACCATGATCGAAGGGTCCGACCTCGCATGCCACACAGCAGCTGCCTGTGTCGCCGTCAACTCTGTAACGGACCGGCGAGATCCTGCCTGATCAAGCGCGGAAAACCTTCCAAAACCGAACCAACAGTCCGCATGCTCCTTGCACAATTCTTGCTCAGAATCGAATGGGAGAACGCGCGGAACGTCAGTCCCAAATTGACACTTCCACGTATAGTCCAGTACAGTGAAACCGAGGAGAGCGCTAGGCCCCTACGGCAGCGCTGGGGAGGAATCAGGGGAATGAGGAATCTGAAAAAAGCGATTGCAGGGGCGTCGCTCGTTTTGTGCGCGGGGGCTTCTGCAGCTCTGGCCCAATCCGAGCAACGGCATGTTGCGGGCGATTTCGTCATCGGCGGAGAAGAGTGCGGCCAGATGAAGTGGTACTGGCCGGACAAGAATTTCCCCGGTTCGGGATTTTCGTGGGAAATCGAAGGCTGTGACGCCCTGGATGACTTGATCGATGGAGTTCCCACCACGCCGAACCCCGATCCGACACCAACCCCGACACCGACAGTGCCTATCGATCAAGGCGACTGCCCTCCCGGGGCCTTGTGGCTCGACCAACCCATTCCGGGCAATGAAAATGCCGCGGAGGGCTTGGCCGCGGTGACTTTCGGCCCCAACGAGACGAAGTATTTCTGCTCTCGATTGGCTCCTGAAGAGGGCAACGCGAAGCGATTTCAGCTCGGGGCCAGTGGTCGCGACAATGACCACACCTGCGAATCCATGCGGCTGGAGGTCGTTTCCATCCCCGAACAGAGCACAGCCGACCTCTCGGGTCTGGTCTCCGGTGCCCGCGGAAGCCGAAATCCCTACGTAAATGTGGCTTTTTATCTCCGTGACGCGGATGTCGGAATGAACGCGCCTCCCGGGCTTTATATCATGAAGGCCACCGAAATGTTCGGCGAGCGAGAGCCAGGCCAGCAGGTATGCCGCACTTTCCAGATGTACAAGCTCCTGAAGTATCCCTGAGCGACCTGCTCAGAGAAGAACCAGGGAAAAGCCCCGTCCTTAAAAGGACGGGGCTTTTTTTGGGGCCGAAAACGGCAATGACAGGGCTGACGGGGCCTGACCTTCCCCTACCGACCGCGAAGCGGGATCAGTTATGGCTTCCAGCGCACGCCGGCCGCTCGATGAGGATCCCATGGCGCGCTCCGGAGACGGCATCGGCTTCCACGAGGGGTCGACCGACGTCCAAAGAGTCCGCCGTGGCCCCTCGATGGATTCGCCCTGACCGAGAAGGCAGCGATCGGGCCTGGGACGGAATGAACCTCTCGAGTTCTCCTGACGTTCGCGCCACGACCACCTCAAGGCTGAGGCCCCTCGACCGACCGATTCAAATGCGGGACGGTTCTGCCCGAGCGCCGCAGGCCTGCCCTCTCACCTCACGGACGTATCCGAGTGGAGGAATTCCAACTCGTGCTGGAATCGACCAATGGGCAAAAAAAAGGGCCGCACTTCCGAAGAAGTGCGGCCCCACCCGCCTGATACATCCAGGCGTTGCTGTTTCCGTCGGACTTAGCTGTTCTGTCCGGGGAAGAGAATCTGCTGTGTCGACGTCATCGGAATCGCGTTGCCATAGGTACCGCCGGCGCTGCCATTCTCGAATGTCTGAAGAACCAGACCCGTTGCAGGCATACCAACATAACCCTGAACGGAGTTTCCGAGGATCTGCATGTAGGACGGGTCACCACCGGTTTCCGTGTGAATCGTGGCGCCTTCCAGATTACGGCTCAGGTCAAGCTCAACCCAGCCCGAGGCTCCGGCCGGAAGGAATCCGGTCAGGAACTGCGTGTCAGCACCCGTTCCGAGATCCTCTGTTGCCGAGATCCCGATGATGGTCTGCTCGTAGGGCAGGTAGCAACGCTCGGGGACAACCGGAGGAGCCTCACAAGGCGAAACGAATCCACAACCTTCGGGCTCGTCCGGCTTGAAGAAGTTCTCCATGCGGTCGTAGACTTCGCAATCGATTTCCTCGCCACCGAATGCACCAAGCGTGATGCCGTCCGGATCCCAGGTCGGGTTTGTGGTCTGGCACTCGAAGGGAGGCACAGCCACATCCAAGGTGTCGCAATACAGATGCTTACCAGGGAGGGTGACGACCATCATGGTGTTACCAGCCGTGAGCTGCTCGATGTCATACTGACCGTAGAGGAACGTCTTGGACAGTGCGAGAGAGACTGCACCGCGGCAATCGTCTGCGCCGAAGCCGGTGGGTCCAGGTCCGATGTTCACGCAGTTGGTGAAGTTCGGGTCTTCCGCGCCGAACAGGTTCGAACCGGCGATCGAGCCGCCGCCCTGAACGACAAAGCGGGTGATGGCGTCCATCTGGTAGCCGTACGAAACGCCAACCGTCGGCTTCACGAGGAAGACCTGACCGGAAAGGGCGTTGCTGGCCGTGATCTCGTCGTCGAAAGCGGTGATGCGAGTCCAAACGCTGCCGTCGAGGCTAAGCTCGCCCGCACCAACATCGCCCGCCACCGCGGTTCCCGGGGCGCCATCAGGCTCACAGGCCAGGGCTTCGAGAGCGAACACTTCGATGTAGCCACGCTGCTGATCGGCATCATCGGCAACGCCACCCTGTCCGATTCCGAGGAACGGCTGGGCTGCGCCACCATTGTTGGGATCAAAAGCCGGAGCCGTAACGACCTGAGTATCGTCGGTGACTTCGCCGGCGTAGATGCCGGTGCCGTCCTTGACCACAACGGGGAACTTCGACTTGACGACCGGGGTCGTACCGTCGAGGCTCACGTTACCGGCCCAGACCTCGCCACAGGAAAGGGCGATCACGAAGTCGAGGACCTCAGCCGATTCCTTGTAGGCACGGAAACGAACCTTGGCGAGAATACCGCCGAGGTCGTTGTAACAACCGGTTCCGTCAATGCCTTCTGCGAAATCCGTAGCTGTGCAAGCAGGCTTGTCGGTGTCGTTCGTGTTCTGGTTCAGGATCTGGATGTTGTTGATCTGCACGCCATCGTTGTCGCGCACGTCAATCAAGCCACCCACCAGCACCTGACCCGAACCACCGGGGTTCAAGTCGATTCCGGCAACTCCCGCCGGATCCAAACCACCAAGGTTCTTGTAAATATTCTCTGATGCGTTCGCGGTCGTGCCCAACAAGGCGACAAGCCCTGCCGCGGCCAACCCCACAAACGCCCTCGTCGGGCTCCAAAGCTTCATTCCTGCCTCCTCTTTCATAACCTTCCTCCTCATTGGAAAGGTCTTCTCGGTTCTTGGGTCCACCCGACCGTTTCCTTTTCGATCGTTTTCGTGGCGGAACCGCTGTTCCCAAATCCCTCCAGGTAAAGCGGAACCGCCCCTTGAGAGAACATCCACGCAGATCCTATATCCAACGTAGACACCCCTCGCGAAGGTCATGCTCCCTTCCCCGCAAGTCCTGTTACAACGAAACTGGGTATTAATTCAACCCCTCACAACAAAAAAGCTGGCCCGATGCGTCAACTCGATCTCTCGGCCAATGTCTCTCGGCCCAGTCGCCCTGGCGGCCAGCGGTGCCAGGAGCCGTTTTCATACACCCATCTATCCTTGATCATCGACACATTTTCCAGATCCCGAAAGGCCGGTTTATTAAAAATATGCCGTAATTCCAACGTCACTACGCCTCCGGACTCGTCCAAAGTCGCAGATTCCACCGTGGCACCGGTATGAATGATCAATCCTTGACCAATTCTGGCAAAGCCCTGCGGTGTCACTCGTTTCCGGTAGGATTCTGCCATCATTTCGTAGGCGCCCATTGTATCCCCGGAGGTTTTACGATCCCAAAAAAGCTGGGCACGCTGCAAAAGAGCCTCTTCCGTTCGGGGTTCGGAGCCAATCCAGCCCTGATTCCAGGCCAGAAAACCGCCACCGATCAGCAACAGTCCGAGAACGAGAGCAATTGCCTTGTTACTGCCTTTTTTTTCCTGATCGCTGCTCATTCCGAAAATGGGCCCCGGATCTCGATCCTTCGGGGTTTCGGGGTAATTACCGACCCTGAATCACCAATGCAAGACCGATGAAACGCTATTATTTTCAGGCATTTTCTCCCCATTTCGAGAGAAATGATCGATTGTCCGCAACGCGCAGGCTAGCAGAAGAGCCATGAGTCCGTCGAAAACGACCCGCTGGAGGCTCGTGTTCCTCGCCGCGCTGCTGGTTTGCGGCCTTTGGGTCCAACAGCCTCAATTAGAGGCACCACTTCTTGAGGGCGCCGCCGGCAAACAGACCCATACCGCGATGATCGCTCGGAATCTCCAGACCGGAAAGGCCGTTTTTACCCGACCCGTGATCGATGACATCGGAGAGCCCGGCTATTTCATCAAGGAAATTCCGCTCGTCCCGCAACTCGCCGCCTGGACCAGCGACGCCACCTCGCTATCGATCGACACCAGCGGCCGCCTTCTGGGTCTGATGGCCTGGCTGATCGCAAGCACGTTGTTTTATTGGGGGCTATCCCTGAGCTTGCCCTCGGACAAGGCGCTTCTGGCTACCTTCTGGACCATCTTTGCACCGCTGGCCTTCGCCTATGCGCCGGCATTTCAGAATGACACGACAGCGGTCCTGCTTTCGCTGGGCTCGTGGCTGGCTCTGGTCTACTGGCGCCGGCGGGTCGATAGCGCCAAGACTCTGTTCGCAGCGGCCCTGATGGCGGCGGGCCTGAGCGCGCTCGCTCTGCTGCTGAAGCCCCATGTGGTTTTCTGGCTTGCGCCAGCGGCGGTCGTCCTCGTCTTCGGCGGGCGCGACCGCCCGGCCGCACGCCAATGGGTCCCGCTCGCGATCTCGGGCACCCTTGGCGGTGCTCTGGCCTCGCTTTGGTACCTGCATGCTGCCGAAATTCACCAGACCTTTCCTACCCCCGGGGCAACCGTGACTGAGGGCTGGGTCGATTTCACCCTTTTGGGAGCTCCCTATTTCTGGAAGGAACTCGCCCGCCAACTGGGCCTGATGGTGTTCACCCCCATCGGCCTGGGGCTGACCTTTCTGGGACTGACGCGGCGCAGTCCGCGCAACCTTGCGGAGTGGAGCCTGCTTGCCTGGGGCGCGGGCGTTCTGCTGCAGGATCTGGTCTTCGCGACGCGATTCAGCGATCAACTGTCCCATGGAACCGAGTATTACAATCTGGCGCTCGTTCCCGTCGCCGGCCTGATGATCAGTGACGGAATTTTGCAAATACGCGATCGCGCCGGTCGCCTGGGACCGTTTGCCGTCGCAGCAGCCGTGGTGGCGCTCGCCACCAGCAGCCCCTTTCTCGCGCGGGAGGCTCGCACGCCGCCTGCGGCTTATGGCGCACTGCTCGAGGACTGCAACCGGGTGCGCGAGCTATCCGATCCGGGAGACCCCTTTCTCGTCTTTGCCGACCGTGCAGGCACCATCCTCTATTATTGCCAGCGCCGCGGCACGACTTTCGCGCTCGGCAATCCGGATCCGACCAGAGGGCCCCCCAAAGGCCCTCAGGTCTCCCGCAGCCAGATGGACCAGGCTGCGCGGGCCGCGGAATTTGCCTACTTCCCGTTTCCCGATCAAGTGCAGGACCCCGCCTTTCTGGCCAGTTTTGCCAGCCAATGGCAGGAGTTGGACATGGGCCCAAGCCCCGCGCGTCTCTATCGGCGGAGAAACAGCCGATGACACCCCTGCACAAGGCGCTCAGCCATTGGCTCAAGGCGCGCATCTACGCGACCGAGTCGCTGGACGCCTGGCTCGAAGAGCATCTTGGCCGGGGTGCTGGTCAGGCTCTCTACCATCGCCTGTTTCCCGAACGCGCCCAGCGCCCGCTCATGCTGCAACAGTCCGTCAGCCGCCCCGAGCGCCGCATCAGTATCCTCTCGCTCGTCCCGCCGGAGGATACGGGCGGAGGCTCACGACCAGCTCGCCTGGCAGCTGAATTTCAGCGCGCCGGCTGGGCCATCGACTGGCGATGGGCACTCCCGATCTTCCCCTGGCCGGCGAGGACACGCCCCACGGCGGCGGAGACTTCCATACACCATATTTCCGAGAACCAACCCCTTGCTCCGAGTGATCTGGTGCTGGTCGAAGCCCCGCACCCAGCCTTTCTTCCTCTCCTCGAGACAATTCCGGGCAACCCGCGAGTCCTCTACGAACAAATTGACCTCTGGCGCGATGATCTCGCGGCAGGGTGGTTTCAACCTGCCGTCGAACAAGAATTGATGATGCGAGCCGATTTTCTGAGCGCGACCTCGAAGGTTCTCTGCGACAGCGTCTCCGGGAAAACCTCCCGACCTTGCGCCTACAACCCCAACGCCGCCGACATCGATCAATTTGACCCCGAGCTCGATTGGCCGCGCCCGGCAGATCTGCAGCCGGGGGCACCGACGCTGGTCTATGTCGGCGCCTTGTGGGGCGAATGGGTGGATCTGGAATTGATCGCCAGAGTGGCTGACGAACTCCCGGAAGCGCAAATCCACCTGATCGGCCGCACCGGCAGTCGAACCATTCCCACAAGGCCCAACCTTCACCTTCTGGGAGAAAAGCCCCGCGAGTCGATCCCCGGCTACCTGCAACACGCCGACGCCGCGTTGGTGCCGTTTTGCGAGTCGGCTGTGGCGGCGGCCGTGAGCCCCTTGAAGGCCTTTGAGGCTCTGGTCATGGGATGCCCGCTGGTCAGCACACCGATCCCGGAGATGGTCGCAATCCCCGAGGTGGTGACTGCCCCCGCCGACGGTTTCGCGGCGGCCCTCACGCGAGTCTCGCGGGTGCGCCCCTCGGCAGAACATCTCGCGCGACTGCGCGCCGATGCGTCCTGGACACAACGAGTCGAGGCGATCCTCGACCTCACTGGCCTGCGCTAATCGATCCGATCGCGTAGAACCGTGGAGTCCTGGTCGCGAGGCAGATGAGCCGCGAGCATCTCGCCGAGAAATCCGCTGGTAACCAATTGGAGACCGGCCAGCGAACAGAGGACGCCGAAGATCAGCAGCGGATGTCGCGAGAAGATCTGCCCATAGGCCAGACGAAGATAGCCCACATAGCCCACGCAACTGATACCGATCGAGAAAAGCAGGGCTCCGGGTAAACCAAAGAAATGGGCCGGGCGGGAATCAAAGCGGGTGAGAAAAAGAACCGTGAGAAGGTCCATCATGCCGCGAAACGCACGTCCCCAACCATAGCGCGACTGGCCGAACCGACGGGCCCGATGGGCCACCTCGATCTCGCCGACATGAAACCCCTTGAAGGCCGCCACCACGGGAATGAAACGGTGCAACTCCCCGTAAATGCGGACATCGCGGACGACTTCCTGTCGGTAGGCCTTGAAGCCACAATTGAAATCATGCAACTCGAGGCCATAGAGGCGGCGGACGACCATATTGAAAAGCCGAGAGGCCACCACGCGTGCCCGCGAATCGTGGCGCTTTCGCTTCCATCCGCTGACCAGGTCGAAACCCGAGGCCAGCAGCGCCACCATGCGAGGGATCTCGCGCGGATCGTCCTGCAAATCAGCGTCAAGCGAAAATACGATCGGCGCGCGCGCGTGGCTGAAGCCGATCGAAAGGGCTGCGGATTTTCCCAGATTGCGGCGCAGCCGGTAGCCACGCACCTCCGGGTTCTCGGCCGCCAGCGACCGCACCAGAGACCAGGAGCCGTCATTGGAGCCATCGTCAACAAAGACCATCTCCCACCGGGGCGTCCGCTGGCCCTCGGGCAGTTCCAGAGGAGCCCAGTCCAGCTCGGGATCATCGAGGACCGCGCGACATTCCTCGAGCAGCAAGGCGAGGCTCGCGCGCTCGTTATGCAGCGGGGCAATGATGGAGATATCCGGCAGCAGCGGCGCCGGTTGCTCCTCTGCGACCACCGTGCCAGCCGGCAGGACGTCGGAACGCTGCGCCGAAGAACGCATCAGTCTCGGGTCACGCGGATGAGTTCCGCCACCGTCGTCGCACCATCGCGAGCCTTGAGCGCGCCATCTTCGCGCAATGTCCGCATCCCCTGCGCGATGGCCTCTTCGCGCACGGCATCGGCCGATGCGTGCTTCAGAATCAGGTCCCGAATCGGATCGTCCACCACGAGAAGCTCGTAGATCCCGGATCGACCGCGATAGCCGGAATGGCCGCAGCTCTCGCAGCCCGCGCCTTCCCAGGCGCGCCCATTGCCTTCGCCCCCACCGGCCACTTCGGCAATTTCGGGGGGAAGCATCACGTCGGTCTGGTGATTGCACTCCGAGCAGATCTTTCGCACCAGCCGCTGGGCCAGCACACCGAGCAGAGAGGAGGCCAACAAATAATCCTCCACGCCCATCTCGAGCAGACGCGCCACCGCTCCGGCCGCGTCATTGGTATGCAGGGTCGAGAAGACCAAGTGCCCGGTCAGAGCCGCCTGGACGGCGATCTGGGCTGTTTCGGCATCACGAATCTCACCGACCATGATCACATCGGGGTCCTGACGCACGATCGAACGCAGCCCGTTGGCAAAGGTCAAACCGATTTGCGGTTTGACATGAATCTGGTTGACGCCATCGAGCTGGTACTCGACCGGATCCTCCACGGTGACAATCTTTTTGTCGGGTGAATTCACCTTGGCGAGCGAACCGTAGAGAGTGGTGGTCTTGCCGCTGCCGGTCGGGCCGGTGACCAGAATCATCCCGTATGGCTTGACGATCATATCGTCCCATTCACTCAGGGTATCCCCGGGAAAGCCCAACTGGCCCAGATCCAGAACGATCGAATCCCGGTCCAGAATACGCAGAACCACACTCTCGCCATAAAGCGTCGGGAGGGTCGAGACGCGCAGGTCGATTTCCTTCCCGGACATGCGCAACTTGATGCGCCCATCCTGCGGCAGGCGACGTTCGGCGATATTGAGCTTCGCCATGATCTTGATGCGCGAGACGATGGCGGCCTGCAAGCGCCGCTGCGGGGGCTCCATCTCATGCAGAACGCCGTCGATCCGGTAGCGCACCTGAAGCGTATTTTCGAAGGGCTCGATGTGAATATCCGACGCGCGTTGCTCGACGGCGCGATTGATCAGAACATTCACAAAACGGATGACTGGCGCTTCACTGGCGAGGTCACGCAGATGGTCGACGTCTTCCTCATCCTCGGAGAGGAACTCGACGGTCCCGTCGTCATCGGCGCCCCCGCCCTCGACCGTGGCGTCGCCGTAGCGCGCATCGAGAGCTTCGAGAATATCCTTTTCGCGCGCCAGAACCGGCGCCACGCGACATCCCGTAGCGACCTCGAGTCCGTGCACGACATCGCGGTCCCCCGGGTCGGTCATCGCAATCTGCAAAACGCCGTCCTGCGAGGCCACCGGCAGCAGCTTGGCATGGCGCAGGAACTTCACATTCAGCTCGGGGATCTCGGGGGCCTTCTCGGGGAAATCCGCCCCGGCCATCAGCGGGACCCCGAGATGTTCGCTGAAGACGGGAAGCAGGTCTTCCTCGGAAATAAATCCGAGGTCGAGGAGGAGTTTCTCGACGCGCTCGCCGCGCTCTTCCTGCAGACGGCGCACCTTGCGGAGATCGTCCACGCTGACCCGGCCGTGCTCGACCAGAACGTCCTCAAGAGATTTGATTGATGCTTCCAAAAGGTATGCCTCTTCTCTCGTCGTACCACGGCCTGCAGAATCGGTCCATTTGGGAACATCCGCACCGCCAGCCTGAACTCTGACGTCGAGAATCTACCAATATTCGTCCAAACGACCCTCGAGTCGGCGCATCAGGGCCACCGCCAACGCCCAGAGAGCCGCTATGGCGCCCAGCAGGACCAAAACCGCCAATGGCTCCGGCCACGCCACGCCAAGCACCAGCGAGCGATACAAGCCGATCAAGGCAGCCATCGGATTCCAGGCCGCCAGAAAGCGGATGCTCGAGGGGAGAAAATCCAGCTCATACAGGACCGGCGAGGCGAAAAAGCCTACGGTCATCAACGCCGTCACCACCCACATCGTGTCCCGGACGGCAAGATAGATCGGCGCCAGAACCATCCCCAGACTCAGCGACAAGGCCAGCGACAGCAGCATCACCAGAGGCAACCAAAGCCAGACGATCGCAGGCGTCACCAAACCAGCCAAGCTGAAGGCCGCCAGGAAAAGCAGGAAGCCGACCATCTGCAAGAGGAACGAGGAGATCGTGGCGGCGCAGACACATAAAAAAGGCGGCATCGGGATCCGGCGCAATAATGCAGACTGATCCACCAGGGCCGACATCCCGCGTGTGGCACCTTCCTGGAAGGCCCACCAGGGAAACAATCCGCAAAACAACGACGCAACCAGCACGCTACGGCGTGTCGGGTCCGAGGCCCCGTAGAGAAAACCGAAGATCAAACCATACGAGAGCAACTGGATCGCGGGGTTGAACAACGACCACAGCAGGCCAAAGCGCGCGCCGGCAAACCGGCCGCGAATATCGCGACGCACCAACTCGACCAACAAGGTGCGATTGGCCAGGATCTCGCGGAAGAATTTCATGAGGCCCGGCTACTTTCCGGCGCCTTGGGTCCCCAGGAATGCGGCAGCACGACCGTACCCAACTCGCGTCGTTGGCCGAGAATCCGGATTTCGGCCGAGCCGAACAAATCCCCCTCGCCGTCGCGCAGATACAAACCATAGCGGCCCGGCAGAAGAGTTTCGCGTTCGACCTCGAGCACACCACTGCCCGGAACCGGCAAACGGGAAACCAGCTGACCGGTATGGCGCAGGATTTCCACAGCGAACGACCCCGCCTCGAGACCCGCCAGATTCACACGCACCGACCACGGCTCATTGAAGGAAAATCCCTCGGCATCCGCGCGCGGCTCGGGGCAAATACGCCCGTTCGGCATCGAGGTCGGCGCATTTTCTTCCGCCACGCCAGCCTCGCGCCGCTCGACAAATTCGCGGTAGGCGCGCGTCACGTCTCCCGCACTGCCCAACGCCGCGACCTGCCCCTCGCGCAGCCAGATGGCTTGCTGGCAAAGCTTTTCGACTTGATAGAGATTATGCGAGGCCAGCAACAAGGTGCCTCCGCCGGCGAGGAACTCGGTGACGTGCAGCGAACACTTACGTGCAAACGCCTCGTCTCCAACCGCGAGAATCTCGTCGGCGATAAAAACGTCGGGGCTGCCCGAAATCGCAAGCCCGTAACCCAGACGGAGCCGCATCCCTGCGGAATAGGTTCGCAGGGGCTCCTTCCAATGCCGCGCCAGCTCGGCAAACTGCCGGACCTCCTCGATGCGCTCGGGCAAGGCCTTCGTGCCGACACCCTGCAGCAGGAGAGCCGCGCGCGCATTTTCTTCCCCGGTCCATTGATCGACCAATCCTGCCGCGAGATCCAGCAGGCTTGCCACACGACCGCGACGCTGCACAGAACCGGTTGTCGGCTGCGACAAACCGGCAGCGATTCGCAAAAGCGTGCTCTTGCCGGCACCATTTTCGCCGACAACCCCCAAGGCCTCTCCCGAACGCAACTCGAAAGATACGTCCTGCAGCGCCGTGCGGCGGTTCCCGGCGGTAGCGCCCCACCAAAGGCTGCGCAGCCCCGCACGATGCGGAAATGCCTTGGACACATCCACGGCCTCGATGCCGGCCCCTCCCGGAGTCGCGCTCAACGAATCCGCTCCAGACAATCCCGATAGAGATCCTCCAGCGTGCGCCGCCAGGGAATCTCGGCAGACCAGTCCAATTCGCGCCGGGCCTTGCTCGCACTACCCCAATATCGGGGCACGTCCGCGGGCCGCCAGCGCTCGGGCACGGTACGAATTTCGGGGGAAACGTCAGCGATCGCGCAGAGCGTCTCGACCATGTCCGTCAGCAGGACCTCGCGCCCCGAGCAAAGGTTGTAGGCCTCACCGGGGACCCCTCGCTCCAGAAGAGCCACGTAGCCGCGGGCGATATCACGGACATCGGTGAAATCTCGGGTGACCTCCAGATTGCCGGTCTCGAGCAGGGGCTCGCGACGTTGCAGCGCGATCTCGGCCAACTGCGTCGCGAAGTCGGCGCAAACAAAATCCGTCCCCTGGCCCGGACCGGTGTGATTGAAGGGCCGCACGCAGATCGCCGCCACATCCTTGGCCGCCGCAAATACGCGCGTGGCGGTATCCACCGCGGCGGTGGTAGCGCCATAGATCCCTGCCGGTGCCAGAGGCGCGTGC
>CBFHUR010000046.1:9742-20499 GCA_965658895.1 Binatia bacterium | reverse complement strand
GGAAGCAATGAATTCAAAAACGATCGCAGGCGCAATCATCGCCGCAGGCCTTGTCTTCATGAGCGCGCCCCCGGCGTATGCCGTCGACGCGGCGGACAAATGCGGGGCACAGAAACTGATCGCGCTGGGGAACTTCGCACAATGTCGGCTGAAGCAAACCGCCAAGGCGGTCAAAAGCGGCCAGCCAGCCGACTTCAGCAAATGTGATCGCGCACTCGACCGCCGTTTTTTGAAAGCGCAGCAGAGTGATGATTGCTCCGTTTCCTGGGATGCGGAGCAGGCGCTGAGTTCGGTGAGCAGCTGCGTGCAGGAGTCGGTGCATGCGGCGGGAGCCGATACGCTCCAGGCACCGGGTTGGTGGTGTCCGGGCCCGCCTCCTGCGGGCTGCAAGCCGATCTGCGGGGACGGCATTCAGGCCGGCAACGAGACCTGTGACGACGGCAACACCGCGAGTGGGGATGGCTGCAGTGCGGGCTGTCGGTTTGAGGGGATTCCTGATGCGCTTTCGTGGGACGGTGTCTCAGGGAAGCAGATAATTGCGTTGGTGATTTCGACGGATAAAGCGTGGGGTGCCCCTTATCTTCCGGGCCAACCGGACTGTGAACCTCACCCAGGTTACCCCGCAGTGTTGCGTATTGCCTCGGAGGGTTGCGCGCCTGGCTCTGACAGGCGCGATTGCCGCTTTTGGACGTGTGATCCGAGCGATCCCGATTGTATTCCGGAGGCATCGTCCAACACCCTGTTCCTTCCGGTTGAAGGCACGGGTGACTGGTTGGTCGGGGACATTCAGTTCTCTCCGGTACCCGCGGGTGAGGAAACCTGCCCACCGCCCCAGCCCTGAGCATCGGGCCCGGCTCTAAATCCAGCGGCCCGATGCGGGAGCCTGGCCCAAACCGGGCCATCCATGTCGGGCGATTACGACGGGAATAGAAGCGCCAGCACAGCGCAGAAAGCAGAGAGAGGATCTGATGAAGCGAATCCTGAGATGGATGGGAACAGGCCGTTTCCTTCTGGCCGTGTCCGTGACAACGATGTCTGCCTGGACGACGCCAATGCCCGTTTTTGCGGGGCTTTCCCCCGAGGCCCGCTGCGAAAGTCGTAAGGAAAAGGCCCTGGGGAACAGGGCCGTCTGTCGGGCCAGGCAACGGTCGGAGGCAGCCAAGGGCAGGCCCACCAATTTCGACCGCTGTGAGACGCAGTTCCGCAAGGCGATCGCGGCGGCCGACAAGGGTGCTGCGCGAAAGGGCACCCGTTGTCGCTGGAAGGTGTCGCCGGTGGGGACCGCTCGTGATCTGGATACGGGACTGGAGTGGACGCTGCCGGTCGACGGTTTTTCGGTGCGCTCGCGCAATCGAACGTTCCAATGGAGTCGCGAGGAAGGCTCGGGCACGGATGGCTCACTGTTTACGGTGTTTCTTACGACGCTCAATCGGAGAGTCGGCTTCTTGGGTGCCGATCCCACATGCTTTGCCGGGCATTGCGATTGGCGGATCCCGTCGCTGGACGAGTTTTCCTCGATCTTCTATACCTGCGGCTCCGAGTTAAATTGCGAGGCTCCCCAACCCGTGCTCGACCAGTGGGTCTATTATTGGACGAGTTCGCGGGCTAATTCCGCAGTCTCCTATATGGCCAGGATGCTTGTCGGAAACTTTTCCTACGACGCGTTTGTTTGGACCGAGCAGGCTCACGCGGTTGCCGTGAGAGGGGAGGAGTGAGACCAGACTGCTCGTATGCTGTGTCATTTGCGGCCTGTTTGGGAGGGCGGTGACCGATCCCGATGCGATCTCGGCTGGTCGGCAAGAAAAATCGTGCAACGCCACAAGATTGCTGTAGCGTCTTTGAGGGGTGAGGGAACAGGACTTTCACCATTTCGAGGGCGGAGAGGGTATTGTCAGCAGCAGTCGGTATTTTTCGCGGCGAAGCACCGCGCGGAAGGCATTTGGAGTTTGCGCGTTTGCGAATCGCCGCGGCGGAAGCGGCCGCCGGCAGCGGATCGCTGGTGGTGCTGCGCGGAGAGGCTGGCGCAGGAAAGACACACCTGGTGGAAGCCTTCCTCGCATCTTGTTGCGAAGAGTTCCGTGTCGGGGTGAGCCACGGCATGCCGGGGCCGGGGCGGCCCCCTCTGTGGACGTGGCGCGATTTGGCTGGCCAAATTTCGGGATTGGAGGGTCTTGTCGACCCTTTGATGGCGGTTGCCGACGCTACCATTGATCGCGACCGGTTCGAGATCTTTGATGACTTGAGCAGGCGTTGGTTGGCAGCAACCTCGCAGACGCCGACCGTGCTCGTGCTGGAGGACCTTCAGCATGCCGATTCAGGAACACTGGAACTGCTGGGGGAGCTCGCCAGGTCCCTGCACCGGGTGTCGCTCCTGGTCATTGCGAGCCTGCGGCCCGCTGAATTCGCGAAGCTGTCCAACGGAAGTGACCCTCTGCCGAAGGCGGAGCTATACGATTTGGAGCCGCTGTCCGAGGACTCGATGACCGCGATTCTCGAGCACGATTTTGCTTTGCACCTGGACGATCTCACCCGGCAGGCGCTTCTGGAAGCCGCCGAGGGCAACCCGATGGTTCTGTGCGAAGCAGCGAGTCTGCTCCATGCCGGGCTGTCCGCAGGCGAGGTGTTTTCGTCAGGATTGCCACGGAATGAACGGATTCGAGGGCTCCTGCAATCTCGATTGGCAGAAGTTTCCGCGCCTGACCGGGAGGTCCTGCAGCGTGTGGCCCTCGGGGGACTTTTGTTGCCCTCCACGATGTGGGGCGATGCCTACGGTTGTGGGCGTGACGAGTTCGAGCAAGTTCTCGGGCGAGCCTTGCGGGCGGGAGTGCTTCGGGATGTTCGTGGCGAGATCGGCTTTCGCAATCCAATTCTGGCGTCCTTGCTCATCGATAACCTCGCACCCGACGATGCAGCGCGCCTGCACGCGCAGTTTGCCGAGATCCTCGGTTTTTCGAATGAGCTTGGTGAGCGCTATGCGCAGGCGGCCTATCATGCCTTACGGGCCGGTACCGCGATCGATCCCTCCTTGGCCACTTCGATCTTTTCTCAAGCCGGGGAGAGAGCCCGTCGCCTGACTGCCTGGGCTGAGGCAGCGGAATATTTCCGCGCGGCGATATCAGCAATGAGGCGTGCGGGGAGCACTTTCGATGCGCGCGCATGTGCCTGGAATTGGCTCCGGCTGGGTGAATGCCTGCGCGATTGGGGAAAAACGGCTGAATCCCTTGAGGCCTTTCGTGAGGTGCGACGGATGTCGGAGGGTGGACAGTTGGGTGCAGAGCTTTCCCTTCGCGCCGCGATCGCCCATCCTCCCAACCGGGTTCTCGGAGGTATGGATCATCGGGCGGTTGGAAGGTTACGAGCCGGGCTGAGCGAGCAAGGGGGCTCACTCAGCCCCGGGATCCGTGCACGGGCGTCTATTTATCTGGCGCGCGAGCTCTGGTGGGGTGGCGAGATCTCCGAAATTGAACGCCTCGCCAATGATGCTGAGGAAATTGCTCGCGGCAGTGGCGATTCCCGTCTGCTCGCGTGGGTTCTGGAGGTTCGCGGCCACGTACTGGATCGCCCGGAGCGATTGGCGGAGGCGGCGGGCGTCGCAGCTGAGGTGGCGAGCCTTGCCGAGGCTGCCGGGAACAGGCCCTTGCAGGTTCGTGCCTGCCGCTGGGAACTGCATGCACGATTGCGCCAGGGAGATCGGGATGGCGCCGAGAGGATCGTCGAGAAACATGCGCAGCTCGCGGAGGGATTGGGCTTTGCACTCCACCATTGGTGGCGTGAGGTTTGGAGAAACTCCCTGGCCATCCTGGATGGACGGTTTGCGGACGCCGAGCGCGGTATCGCAGTCGCGAGCGAGCTGGAATCCAATGCCCGCGCGCCGGGAATCACCTCGGTCGGTTCGGGCCAGAGCATTCATTTGCGCCATGAGCAGGGCCAAAGCGAGCAGCTGATCCCGTTGGTGGAAGCGTTCATCGAAATGAACCGGGATGCAGCGGGTTTTCGAAATCTGGACTCGGGCGTTGCGCTCTTTTCTGCCGAAGCCGGAGACTTGCGGGCAAGTCGCCAGGCGTTTGAGCGATTGGGGCGCGATGGGTTTCGTGGCCTTGATCGCTTCTCCCGGGAAATGACATTGCGGTGTGCGGCCGAAGCGTGTGTCATTCTCGAGGATCGGGCGCGCGCCGAGCAATTGCTCGGGGTGCTCAAGCCATATGCCGGTACGAATCTGGTGTTTGATTCAGCGATCCTCGGGGTGTTGGGTCCTGCCGACCGCCATATCGGCCAGCTGAGCACTTTGGTGGGAGACCATGATGAGGCCGAAGCAAAGCTGCGGTCGGCCGAGACGATGATCGATGCGCTCCGGTCGCCGCCCTTGCGGGCCCGTTGGCTGCTGGATTGGGCGAGGCATTGCGAGGCTGTCGGTTCCGTGGGCGCGGCAAAGGCAGCACGCGAGGAAGCTTATCTCAGGGCGTCGGGTTTGGGCATGAAGTCGCTTGCCGGTCAGATCCGGAATTCACCGAGCGAGTCCTCCTTCTCGGCAATATCGGGAACCGATCCAGTCGAAGGGAACCCCTGCAGCTTCGAGCGTCAGGGCGCCTTCTGGCAAGTGTCGTTCGGCGGCAAAGTTACGCTGGAGCGCCATGGAGTCGGCATGCAGTATCTGGCGACTCTTTTGCGCTACCCGGGGCGAGAGTTCCATGTACTTGATCTTATCTCTCAATCTCGGCCGGCGGATCCCGTTGGCGAGATTGAGCCTGTGGCGCTGGAGCCGGGTTTCGGGGTGTCCGCCTTCACGGGGCCGGGCGGCGGCCTGGATCCGGGCCAGCGCCGTGCCTATAGCGCACGGCTGGGTCGCATCGAGGAGGAGTTGCAGCACGCGGACGCGCTGACGTCGACGCGGCTGCGAGAAGAAAGACAACTGCTGGCCGAGGAGGTGGCCGCGGCCATCGGCGCCCGCGGCGCGAACCGCAGCCCTGACGTGGAAAAGGCCCGCACAAGTGTCCAGCGGGCCGTCAGGCGTGCAGCCGGGCGCATCCGAGCCGACCAAGAGGCTCTGGGCCAGCATCTGGACTCGGCCATTCGCACGGGCACTTATTGCAGCTACCAGCCGGACCCTCGAGTCCCGATTCAGTGGGCTGTCTCCGGCTAACGTGCCCATCGCAGTCAACTGCCAGGCGAGTTTCCCAAGGGGCGATTGTCTGTTGTATGATCGCGGCCATGAGGAAAAATTTGATTCTGTCGGCTCTGGTCTGCGGTCTGTTCTTCGCGGCTTGCAGCGGGAGTTCTCCGGGGGAGGGGAACGGATTTGATCCTTCCCCACGTTTCATTACCGATGAGCAGGGGCGAGCCCTGATTCTGCATGGGGTAAACGTCTCCAACGAGGCAAAGGTGGATCCTCTTCGCCTGCCTCCAATCGACGAAAGCGACGCCGAGAGAATCGCAATCCGTTACGGGTTCAATCTGGTCCGCTATCTGATCTTTTGGGACGCGATCGAACCACGGCCCGGAGAATTCAATCTGGAGTATCTCGAATCTGTATCCGAGCATCTGGATTTCTTTGCCGCCCAGGGCGTGTACGTGGTCCTCGATATGCATCAGGATGTCTATGCGGCCCGGTTTTGCTGTGATGGCGCCCCGGAGTGGGCGATTCGAGACGATGGACAGCCGTTCTCGCTGCAGCCATCGTGGTTTCTCAATTATTTCCAGCCGGCGGTCATCGCGGCCTTTGACAATTTCTGGGATGCCGATGGGCCGCACGCGGATTTGCAGGAGCATTACGCGATGTCGTGGCAAGAAGTTGCCCGCTCGCTAGGGGATCATTCCGCAGTTCTGGGCTACGATCTGATGAATGAGCCGTTTCCGGGCTCGGATGTCTCCACCTTGGAGCTTCTGGGTGGCGTGGATCCGGAGTCGCGCGCGGCCGACTTCGATAGGGGCAAGCTACAGCCATTTTATGAGCGCTTGATCGAGGCCATCCGTGAGGTCGATCGCGAAGGTTGGATTTTCCTCGAGCCGCGGTTTGGCGGGCCGGGCAATGGTGGGCCGTCCTATCTGGAGCGGTTCGAGGACCCACGTAAGGGTCAGTCGCAGATTGCGTATTTTCCCCACCTGTACTCGACAAACTTCGAGCTGAGTCAGAATTACGATGCAGAAATGGATCCGTTTCTGGAGAACTGGGCACGCGAGCGCGGGCGCGACATGGAGACTCTGGGCGGACCTCTGCTGATCGGCGAATGGGGACTGTCTCCGCTGGCGGGAGGGGCAGACCAGCTCTACCGCGAATCGGTGGAGCTCGCCGATCGCATGACCAGCGGCTGGGCGTATTGGAGTTATGACGCCGGTGGCTGGGGTCCATGGAATCCGGACGGTAGCGATCAGGCTCATGCCGATATTTTGGTCCGCGCCTATCCGCGACGGGTTGCCGGCGAGCCGACAAATTACGGATATGATCAGGACACACGATGCCTTTCTCTGGACTATGAGGATCGGCGCGGGGTTGAGGGGCCAACCGAGATTTACATTCCCGAAGCACGACATTACGGGAACTCGGGCTGGCAACTCCACGTGCAGGCCGAGCAATGGACGAGCGCTTGGGATGCCTCGCGGGAGGTCCTGGAAGTTGATATTCCCCCGGGCGGCGGCCTGAAACGGATTTTTGTCACGCCGCCTCTGGCGTGTGGGGATCTTTTCTCGCCGCAGTGCTCAGGCGACCCTCAGGTCCAGGCCTGGCTTGCGGAAGGCTGTCTGCCTTGACCGCAAACGGGAGCGCGTTCCGTCAAGACTCTCGGCCAGGTCCTCGGGTATAGAGTCCTGGTTCGAACGCCGCGGCGAACAATCCTCGCGATCAGGCGCCTTCGCGGTCGGCCGGGATGATGTATGTCGCCGAGTCGGTCTGTGCCGAACCTAGCCGCCGACGGGTGGGCAGCTGGGTTCTGTAATCTCTTCGACTGCGCCCGGTGTGAGCGTGGTATTGTAGGTGTTGTCAGCCATACAGTTGCGCTCACCCGGCCCAAGAACGATCACGTCGCTGGCGAGTCCGGCAAAGGGGTGTTCCGGCGGGTCGTTGCCATTCCCGGTAATCGTATTGCCGACGATTCGCGTGTCGTCGGGCAGACAGTCGTCATCCGTTCGTCCGGTCGCCAGGCACATGTCAATCAGCACCAATCCTGCGAAGTCGTTGTCGTAGATCGTGTTGTCCTGAATGTCGCCGCCATCGTTGCCGACGATCAGGATTCCCAAGCCGGTCGGCAGGTCGCCCACGAGTCCACCCTGGACGGGATTGGGCAGGTTGTTGTCATAGACCTCGTTGCGCGCCACCAGTCCCGTAAGGCCGCCGTAGCCGAGGCCGTCTGTGGGGTCGATGCCCGCGTCCAGATCATGGTAGAGTCCGATGCCGACAACGTTATTATAAGACACGTTCTCGACCATCTCGATGCGTTGGGAGACCGTGATCTCAAGGCCTGTCGGCGAGGTATGGACCGTGTTGTTGATGACACGAATGTCTTCGGCGCCCGTGACCCATAGCGCGCTGTCGGTGCCGCCATAGGCAATATTGTCGCGGACGAGACCGTTGGCGGAAAGCGTCGGGTAGATGCCTACATGGTCGCTGTCGCCGACATCGTTGTCGGTGATCTCGAACCCGTCGACGTAACGCGTCCAGATGCCGTTCTCGCTGAAGCCCTGAATGCTGAAGTTGCGGATCACAATGTCTTCGACGAAGGCATCCTCGGTTCCCTGAACCAGGATTCCTTCGGTGTTGCCCGGGCCCGGTACGATTACGGCGGTCTCTCCATCGACGACGTTGGCGATCAGGTGGAGGGACTTCTCCACGAGGACGGATGCTGCGCCACCGTGCATCGCCATGTAGGTTCCCGGGTTGACCAGAATGCGACTGCCGGCAGGCGCTGCGTTCACAGCCTCCTGGATCGAGTCGCCGGGGTTGACGGTGATGGTGTTGTTGTCATCGCTGTCCCCGCAGCTGGCTGAGAACATAACGATTGTAGCGAGAGCAAAAATCCGCATCTTCATATAGAAAATGTGACACCATGGCCGCCCGAAAGCAAGCATTTTGGTCGGAGATTCGGGAGTTTTGGCCGCCTGGGTCCGCGGTCAGGATTCCTGTCGTCGAGGCGGTTCGGGCTGTGCTGCCGACAAGCGACGGGCGTTCTCGTATTCGGCCTCGGCTTCCCGGTCGCGGCCCAAAGCCCTGAGTACGCCCGCGAGGGAATAATAGGTGGAAACGCGAGGTTCGAGCGCGACCGCGCGTCGGTAGGCAGCTACAGCCTCGATCAGTTCCTTTTTTCGAGCATGGTTCAGGGCCAGATTGGCGTGGGCCTCGCCCCAGTCCGGATCGAGTTGGACGGCTTTCTGGTGGGCCCCTGATGCCTCGTCGAGTCGACCGAGTTGGTCCAGAGAAAAGCCCAGACCGCTGTAGGCTTTGGCGGTAGGCTTGATGGCAACCGCTTGCTGGTAATGCACGGCTGCTTCCGCGTACTCGCCATCTTCGAGAAGCATGGAACCGAGATTGACCCGTGGTTCGGAGCAGACGTCAACGAGTGCAAAGGCCGTCTCGTAGCTTTCCCGGGCCAGATCTTCGCGTCCGAGCCGATCCTGCAGCAGTCCCAGATCGGCATAGACCTCGCACCGTGGCTCAATTTCCACGGATGTCTGCAGGTGTCCCAGAGCCTGTCTGAGATCGCCGAGTTCCAGGAGGGCCAGCGCCAGATTGTTGTGCGCCCGCGCATGCTTGGGGTCTGTGGCCAGGGCGCGTCGGTACTCGGCAATCGCCTCGGTGGTGCGTTCGGTCTGGAACAGGGTCCATCCCAGTGAGTTGCGCAGGTCGGCATCTTCCGGGGCAATTCCCAAGCCGCGCCGGAAGGCCCGCTCGGCACCCACGTAATCCCCGGTTCGTTCGTTGGCCGTGCCGGCGCGCAAAAATGAGTACGGGTCGAGGAACTCTTCGCGAATCTCGGCAATCGCATCCCCGGGTAGATTGACGAACTCGGGAATGTTGGCGGCTCGATCGCTGTCCGTAAATCGGTCCAGCACCACAGGCGGCGTATCGTTGCCGTCGGCATCAATATGAGTGAGCCACATCTGGGTGTAGGGACCGTTTTGTTTGGAGGAAAATACCAGCCAACGACTGTTGGACGACCAGCTATGCCACGAGTTCATCCGGTCGGTGTTGTACCGCAACCGCCGTGCCGGTCCTCCGGCGGCCGGTATGATGAAGAGCTCGCTGTCCGGTCGCAGAAGCATATAGTCACGAGATTGGGTGAAGACGATCCATTTCCCGTCCGGCGAGTACTTGGGGAAGTAGTTGCTCATCCCGTTGGCCGAGGCTCCTTCGACCGGCAGGGGTGTACCGCCTTTCCCCTCGTTGAAGGGAATTCGATAGAGATCGTAGCGGAAGGGGTCTCCGTCCCGCGTGAACTCGCTTACATCGCTGAAATCGAGCAAGGCGGCTTTGGGGCGGTCAAGCTGGTCATCAGGGTGTGCCTCGGTTCGGGCGAAGAGGATCTCCTTTCCATCTGGGCTCCAGACCGGGTTGGTCTGCACGAACCGCGGATCGTCGGCGCCGGGCAAGGCAAAGAACTCGCCGGTCTCGCGGTCGTGCACGACCAGGATGCCCTTGATCGGAAAGAACAGTTGCGAGATCATCAGCTCGTCGCGGGCCACGAAAACCGAGCGGTCTTTCACCGTGCTGATCACATAACGGCCGGTGGGCGAAACTCGTGAGAGTAAACCGAAAGTCAACTCCCCGTCGTCACGTTCGTAGTCCGACCACGAGATGATGCTCTCGTCGTTCATCACCATATGGGAGGATATCGGCAGCAGCCCGTAGCCGCCCTTGTCATTGCCATAATCAACGTCCAGCCCCAGAACCGAGCCGTTGTCGGCAAACGAGTGGCAATTGCCACAAACGGGCAGATTGTCCAGAACGATCGGTGGCCCTTCTTCCATATCGATCGTTCCATAGCGCCATCGGATTTTGGAAGGGTCCTGGACCGCCTTCAGAAAGGGCAGGGGTACCTCGCGGTAGAACAGGGCGTCTCCGACCACGTCGGTCGAGGTGCTTATTCGGATCGTTGCCGACGTGGCGGCAGCCGCCACTGGCGATGGTTGGTCGGTGCGGCTTCCCAAATTCCGGACCAGGACGGTCGCGTCGTGCCCAGTGCTTGCTCGTTTGATTTCGCTCCAGAGATCGCGCGCCGGGCGCCACTGCGGTTGCTCGACCCGGGTGCGCACGAGTGTTTCGCCTGCGGTGCCCGTGACGACGACCTCCCAGGGGCCGGGTGCCGGCAGCCCCGGGCTCCAGAGAAATGTGGGGGCAACAATGTCCGGCGGAAACAGGGTCTGGTCGGCGGGATAGAGAATCTTCAGGCCATGACCAAACACTTCGGGGCCTTTACCCGCAGCATTCGGATCCGGAATTCCCTGCGCTGCGGTTTCGTCGACCGCGGCAGCGGCGGAATCAGCCGCAGCTGTGGGGGTAGCGCTGCCAACACCAAGGGCGATCGCTGTGCCCAGGATCATTCCTGAGAGTTTCGGGAAGGCGCGGCTCACGATCTATTCTTGCCCCAAGGGCCATGGACCGTCAATGGACCTCTCCCGTTCGGGGATGTCCAGATAGCTGAGCCTTTGCGCGGGGACCGGCAAAATGATCCTCTGCAAGGCGCGAGAGGGAGGCACGAAATGAGTTTGGACGATCTCGTGGCGATCGAGGAAATCCGTCAATTGAAGGCTCGCTATTTTCGGGCCTTGGA
>CBFHUR010000046.1:0-9732 GCA_965658895.1 Binatia bacterium | reverse complement strand
CACGCTGGAGGAGTTGTTCGCGCCGAAGGCAACGATCGACACCACAGCGGATGGTGCTCCCCTGCTGGAGGGAGGGGCGGCCTTCTGCGCATTTCTTGAGCCGATTCTCGCCGGCGTCTGCACGGTCCACCACGGGCATGCCCATGAGATCGTTCTTGCCGGACCGGTTAGTGCTTCGGGAATCTGGGCGATGGAGGACCGTTTGTGGTTTCCCGAAGCCAAGGGCGGAGCAGAACTCCACGGGTTCGGTTGGTATCGAGAGCGGTATCTCAGGGATCGGTTGGGGCACTGGCAGATCGAGTCCATGCGACTCGACCGGATACGCGTGGAAACAAAGTCGGGCTTGGGTACCGAACCGGACGTTTGAGTCGCCTCGGGCATCACCGTTATTGAACCGCATACAAGGAGTTTTTTTATGGGCGGACCGTTGCAGGGAGTAAAGATCGTCGAGCTGGCCGGGATGGGGGCGCTGCCATTCGCCACATTGAAATTGGGCGATATGGGCGCCGAGGTGATCCGCATCGATCGGATCTCGGAGGTGCCTGTGGACCCCGAGGCGCGCCCGCACAACTTCTGGGACCGGGGGCGGCGCTCGATCGCGGTGGATTTGAAAAGCAGAGAGGGCGTCGAAGTGGTCTGCCGGCTGGCCGAGGGAGCGGAAGTCTTTCTGGAGTCGTTTCGTCCCGGCGTGGTCGAGCGCCTGGGTCTTGGACCGAAGGTTCTTCTGGGGCGCAACCCGGCGCTGGTCTACGGCCGATTGACTGGCTGGGGGCAGGAGGGACCGCTCTCTCAATCGGCAGGACATTCTCTGAATTATGAATCCTTGACCGGCGTTGTGCGGGCCATCGGTCCCCGAGGCGGTCCTCCGGTGCCGCCGCTGACCGTGGTGGGCGACTTTGCGGGAGGCGGCATGTCGCTGGCCTATGGCGTGGTTTGTGCGTTGCTGGAAGCCCGGCGGTCCGGCAAGGGGCAGGTCGTGGACGCCGCCATGATCGACGGGGTGATGTCTCTCGCCGCACCTTTTTACGCAATGCATGAGTCCGGTATGCACACCGACTCGATGGGCTCGAACCTCTTCGACGGTGGAGCACCCTATTATAATGTCTATGAGACCAGCGACGGAAAATATGTGAGCGTGGCTCCGATCGAAGGGCACTTCTACGCGATCTTGCTCGAGAAGCTCGGCCTGGATCCGGCAGAGATGCCCGATCGTGACGATCCGCGGCAATGGTCCGCGCTGCGCGACAAGATGGCGGCTGTTTTTGTCACCGAGACCCGCGACCATTGGTGTGGCCTGCTCGAGGGCACCGATGCGTGTTTCGCGCCGGTGCTCAATTTTAGTGAGGCCCGTGAGCATCCGCACCACGTCGCACGCGGGACCTTTATGGAGGGGGCCAGCATGCCCGAGATGGTACCGTCGCCACGGCTTGATCGGACTCCGGGCGAGCCCGGCCCCTCTCCGGCATGGACCGGCGCCGACACGGACCCCGTGCTTGAGGAGAACGGTTTCAGTCCCGCCGAGATTCTTTCGTTGCGAAAGGGTGGGGCGATCGCCTGATGGATGCGTAAGCTGTCGGGCTGCCCGAGGTTGCGGCGCGACTGGTTGTGGGTTCAACAACAAGGTTCAGGGAGGACGAATATGAAAGTCGAAGACAAGATCGTGGTTGTGACCGGTGGGGCCAGCGGTATCGGGCGCAGTCTGGCCGAGCGGTTTCATCGCGAAGGCGCGCGGCATGTCGTGGTCGCTGACCTCGATGCCGAAGGGGCCCGCGAGGTAGCCGAAGCGATCGGTGGGACCGGCATGGAGGTGGATGTCACTGACGAGCAGGCGATCCTGTCGTTGGTCGAGGTAACCGAGCGAGATCAGGGGCCGATCGACCTTTTTGTTTCGAACGCGGGTTATGTGACCATCGGCGGCCTGGAAGCCCCGGTCGAGGACCTCCAGCGGATGTGGGAAGTCCATGTGCTCGCGCATCTCTATGCCGCTCGCGCCGTCATTCCCTCGATGGCCAGACGAGGTAGGGGGTATCTGCTCAATACAGCGTCAGCTGCCGGCCTTCTGTCGCAATTCGGATCCATGCATTACGCGGTTACCAAGCATGCGGCGGTCGGTCTGGCCGAGTGGATCGCGATCACGCACGGGCATCAGGGTATCGGGGTCTCGGTGCTATGCCCGCAGGCGGTGAAGACGAACATCGAGCATAATAGTCCGGATGCCGACAAGTTGGTCGCCGGGAGCAAGGACGTCGCTGCTGGTGATGGCGTCCTGCAACCCGAGGCTGTTGCCGATACCGTGGTAGAGGCACTGGCCGAGGAACGCTTTCACGTGCTTCCGCATGCCGACGTCGAGGAGTACGTGAAACGCAAGGGGGCTGATGTGGACCGCTGGCTCTCCGGTATGCAGCGATGGCAGGCGCAACTCTTTTCCGAGGAAGAGCAGCCAGCACGCTGGCTGACCGGGAAGCCCTGAAACCGCAGGGAATGGCCCGAGCGGATTACGCGGGCAAGCCGAGGATCTCGGCCATGTTTCCGTGGTAGAAAGCGTCCAGGTCGGCCTGGTCGCAATCCTCCATGGTGGCCTCGTACTTGCCGATCGGGTCGGATGTGCCTTCGGGGTGGGTGTAGTCCGAGGCAAATACCAGCATCTCGCGACCGATATTCTTGATGATCCAACCCAGCGGTTCACCTGCAAACGGGGCAAACTTCAGGTGACGGCGGACGGTCTCGGACGGCATTTCGGGCAGCGGGGCAAAGCGTCGCATCGAGTTGGCGGTGAAATCCAGTGCCTGCAGCCACGACGGCACCCAGAAGGCGCCATGCTCCATGGAGATCCCCCGCAGGCCGGGATGGCGCTCGAAGACTCCGTCAAGAACCATCGCCGAAAGAAAGAGTTCGGCGCTGTTTTTGATCGCCACAAATCCGATCAAGGACGAGGGGGCATCGCCGGCGACCTGCAGCTGGTCTCGGCCGTTGTTGTGGAAGCTTTTGGACACCGCCTCATACTCCCCATTAACCGCGACGTGCACCACAAAGGGCCTGCCGGCGGCCTCAAAGGCTGCCCAGACAGGGTCAAAGTCCGGATGGGTAAACGAGCGAGCCGTATCGTCGGGCTCGTTGGTATCCACCATGAAGGTGAAGCAGCCTGCTGCCAGGCCTTCCTGCAGCAGGGATCCCGCGAGCTCGGGGCCGAGCCGTAACGGCAAGTAGCCGATCGCCGAGAGTCGCTCGTCGTGGGCGCAGAAACCACCCATGGCTCGATTCAGAGCGCGAGTACCTGCGGTCAAGGTCGTGTGGTCCTTCAGGTGACCGATTTGGTGAAAGGAAAAGGTCGGCAGCACAAACTGGCGTTCGAAGCCCATCAGGTCGAGGGCATGCGAACGTTCGTGGGGGTCGAAAGCACCGAGGCGGCTCCAGCCATTGCCGCGGGCCTGCATGAGTCCGGCTTCGAACTTTGCCATGACCTGAGGGTCTGCCTGTCGCTTTGCGAATAGCTCTTTCCCGCGGTTCAGGCCCTCGGCCGACATGGCAAGGTCCTGTTGTTCGGACATGGCCGGAAGCAGGAGCCGATCCTCGGGCGTTGCCGCGTTTGCGAGGAAGTCCTCGAGTTCGATGACATGACTGTCGACGTCGATGATTCTACGGTGCTCGGCGTAGCTCATCGAGGAAGGATAATCGCTCCGATCAGGCCTGTCGAACGCTATTCGCGATGCGTCGGGGTGCCGCGCCGTTGTTCTGGGCGGAAAACAAAAAAATGCCTCCGGGTGCCATGGTGGCAACCCGGAGGCATTTTGGATCCATCAGACGCGCGATTCGATGTATTTGCGGTAGCCTTCGGCCAGTTCGCGTAATCCGGGGTCGGCGACGAACTTCGACTCGTATTTCTTCCAGGCCGCTTCCCGTTTTGCAGGGAAGTACTCTGTGGGGAAGACGCCCTCGTGGGGCGTGTAGGATTTCAGGACGTTCCGCGCGACAGTGGCCTTATGGACCTCATCGACGCCGTCGGCAATCCCCATGGTCGGCGCGCCGGCATACATGGCCTGGATGGGGGTCAGATTGGTCGTGCCCAACGATCCGAGGATATGGAGTGAGTTGAACGAGACCTCACGCAGCACCTTGGCCATGGTGTATTTGACCGCAGCAATGTCGGTTCGGGTTTCCTGCGTGCTGGTGTTGTCGATCTTCCAGGCTGTTTCGAGCACAAAGAGCCGCAGCATCTGGATCGAGGCATAGGATTCCGCGATTTTTTGTTGGACCATCTGGTGTTCTGCAATGACCTTGCCGTGGGATTCGCGACTCAGCGCGCGTTCGCACATCATGTCGAAGGCAAGCTTGCATTGGGCGATGGTGCGCATCGCGTGATGGATTCGTCCGCCCCCGAGTCGTCGCTGGGCCAGAACGCGTGCACCGTCCTCAGGTCCCAGTAGGTGGTCTGCGGGCACGCGGACGTCGTTGTACTTGATGTGGTTGTGACTGCGCGGCTCGGGCATGATCTCCACGCCCTCGCTGCGGCGCGGTACGACAAACATGCCGTTGGTGCACATCACGAACAGGATGTCGGCGGCTCGCCCGGCGCTTGTGAACCATTTTTCGCCATTGATGACCCACTCGTCGCCGTCTCGCTCGGCATAGGTCTTGAAAAGTCGGGGGTCGGAGCCGCCCTGGGGCTCGGTCATTGAATATGCCGACCAGAGCTCCTGGTTGAGCATCGGTTTGAGCCAGCGTTCCTTTTGCTCCTCGGTGCCATAGGCCGCCAGCATTTCCATGTTTCCGGTGTCGGGTGCGGCGGCACCGAAGATCTGTGGCGCGGATCCGTAGCGCCCCAGAATCTCGTTGATCAGGCCGAGTTTGAGCTGTCCGAATCCCGGGCCGCCGAGGTCTTCGTCGAGAAAGAGCGCCCAGAGGCCCTGCGCCTTCACCTGATCCTGAAGAGGTTTGACGATGGCTTTGATCTTGGGGTCTTTTGAGCGAACGGCGTAGGGGAAGATCATGTCGAGAGGTTCAATTTCCTCGCGGCAAAATTTTTCAACCCAATCGAGTTTCTCCTGAAATTCCGGATCCGTAGAAAAGTCCCAAGCCATTGATTCGTCCTGTTCTTTCGTTGGGGCAGGGGACTGCCCGGAGGTTTCGGTCTCGCCAAACCCGAAAAAGTCTGATGCGGGATGACGACTCGCCACTGAAAAACTTATCGAACCCCTCCCGGCATGGCAACTGGATTAGGGCGCAGCGCCTATTTCGGATGGTTCTCCGTCTCAATCAGGTGACGCCTCGCCGGTCTGTTCAGGTGCGGGGGCGGTCGCGTCCGTTTCAGGTGCGGATGGTTCCGATTCGAGGTGGACCTCTGGCAGGTAGTTGGCGAACGCCTCGCCGTAGATCTGCCAGACGGTGACGAAGAGTCCGGCGAGGATGGGTCCTACCAGAAGACCCGTGGCGCCAAAGAGAAGCAGGCCGCCGAGAGTCGAGAGCATGATCATGAGGTCCGACATCTGTGTGTCGCGCCCGACCACGCGGGGTCGGACCAGATTATCCACCATGCCCACGACGGTGACGCACCAGACAACCAGACCGGCCGCGGCTCCGGCATGCCCGCTGACGTAGAGCCAGCCCGCTGCCGGAATCCAGACGAGCGCGGCGCCCAGACCGGGAATGGTGGAGAGCACGGCCATGACCGTTCCCCAGAAAGCTGCGGCCGGAACGCCCGACACGGCGAAGGCAAAGCCTGCGAGCGCGCCTTGCAGGACGCCGATGACCAGCGATCCTTTCAGGGTGGCGCGCGTGATCGAGACGAATTTCTCGACCATCCGCAATTCGTCCTGGGTGCGCAGCGGGATGTAGTAGAGGATTTGCTTCAGCAGGCTTTCGCCGTCACGCAGGAAAAAGAACATCGCGTAGAGCATGACGAAGAGCGCGAAGAGGAACGTCGCTGTGCCGCGCGTCGCGGCCGTGACGGTAGCGAAGAGGAATTGGCCTACCAGCGACGTCAGTTCACCAAGTTTGGAGTAGATCTGTGTCTGGTAGGGCGCGAGAAACTCGGGAAGGGGCAGTTGGGCTCCGAGATCTCCGGCCTTGGAGGCGGCCAATTGCTTCTGCAGCCACGGGGTAATGGCCGAAGTGACGTCGCCTGCCTGGCTCGCCACGATGCCCAGGAAGCCGAGCATGGGACCGACGACAAGGAAGAGCAACAGCAAAATGGTCAAGGCCGCCGCCAGTCCGACTCGCCCGCCCGTGAGGGCGATCAACTTCTTCTGCAAGGGGAAACTCAGTCCTGCGAGGATTGCCGCGAGCAGCAGGGGCGTCAGGAAAGGGCGGATCATCCAGAGAAAGGCAATCGAGATGAGCCCGACGAGGGCGAGAAGAAATGTGCGACGAAAGCGCTCTACCTGAAAGTTTGGATCGTTCATCTGGCCATCCCCTCTGCTTGGACCTGCGTGGGTTGTGGGAGACCTCTATGGCGGTATCAACGCAACATCAAGGCATGGCATGGCGGACTTTGGCCGGCAGCGATTGCCGAAGGGGGGGTGGGGCGGTTAGTCTGAGAATTGATGGTTTGGGTTCGGCGATTGATCTGGGTGGGTCTGGCAGCGTTTCTGCTCTCTACCCTTTGGCTGATTTTATCGGGGCGGCTGGGATCGCGGTTGGATGCCAGCCGTGCTGTGCGTCAGGCCGAAAAAGAGGCCGCCGCAGAGGCGATGTATCCAGGCCCGGAGAAGCGGTGAATATGCGACGCGAGGATTATGAAAAGCGAGAAGAGGAGACGCTGGCACCTTGGGCCTCGCGGTCAAAGGATTCGCGGGGTCGCGCGTATCCCGAGTCCGAACATGCCTTGCGCACAGCCTTTCAGCGCGATCGGGATCGCATCGTGCACTCGACCGCATTCCGGCGCCTCGAGTATAAGACCCAGGTCTTCGTGAATCATGAGGGTGATTATTATCGCACGCGTCTGACCCATACGATGGAGGGCGCGCAGATCAGTCGCACCATTGCCCGTGCGCTGCGGCTCAATGAGGACCTTGCCGAGGCGGTCGTTCTGGCACACGACCTGGGCCATACGCCATTCGGGCATGCAGGTGAGCGAGTTCTGGATGGATTGATGGCGGAATTCGGCGGGTTCGAACATAACGCCCAAAGTCTGCGCATCGTCGAGAAGCTCGAGCAGCGCTACCCTGAATTTCCGGGGCTGAATCTGAGTTGGGAAGTCCGGGAAGGGATCGTCAAGCATTCCTCGGAGTTTGATCGTCCGCAGGTACGTGCTTTCGATCCGGGTCTGGCGCCCAGTCTCGAGGCACAGATCGCCGACCACGCCGACGAAATTGCGTACAATTGTCATGATATTGACGATGGGCTCCAGTCGGGGATGCTTGATCGCGAGCGGATGCTGGAGGTGGCTCTGTGGCGGGAGCATTTTGCCGCCACTTCGGCGCGGTGGCCAGACGCACCGTTCTCGATCCTGCGCTACCAGACGGTGCGTCGGATTCTCGACGCGATGGTCTCGAATCTGATCGAGAACGTCGAGCTGGAGATCGCTCGAAGAGACATTCGATCCAATGAGGATCTTCGCCAGGCAACGCCGAACGTAGCCCATTACAGCGAGAAGATGTCTCTTCAGATTCGCGAGCTCAAGGATTTTCTGATGGATCAGCTCTACATGCACGTTCGCGTGACCCGCATGGGGGTGAAGGCCAAGACCGTGATGACGGGGATCTTCGAGGCGTATTTTGACGAGCCTCGCCAGATGCCTCCCCATATCGTGGCGCAGATCACGGAAGCTCGACCCAAGCCCCGGGTCATTGCCGACTATATCGCCGGGATGACCGACAGATTTGCCCTGGTGGAGTATCGAAAGCTCTTCGATCCCCTCGAGAAGGTATGAGGCGCGAGCTGTACCTGCGGATCCACCGCGAGGACCATACCAGCGATGCTCTGGGCCGGGTATTTCTGGGGGTGGAGGACAAGCAGGCTTCGCTGGCCCTGGTCCAGTCCTATCTGGGATCCCAGGGTCGGCTAAAGTCAGTAGCCCTTGAGGACGATGAGTTGGTGGTTTCGGCCGAGATCCGCGAATTCAGCGAAGAAAGCGGCAATCTGGTCCGCATGGGCCGTGAAGCGGTCCGCAAAGGGCGACCGCGTAGTGCTCTGGGCCATTACGAAGAGGCATTGAAGCTCTCGCCATGGAATTTCGAGGCCCTGAAGGCTCTGGGGCGATTGTATTATCGTAATCGGAAGCCTGAGGCCGCTTGTCAGCTGCTGATCCGGGCCCGCGAAGCGAATCCGGCCGACGCGACGGTACTGGCACTTTTGGCGGAGATCTCCTTGCATCAGGGCCGACGGCTGGCGGCACGCAGCTACGTGACGCAGCTCCAGCGGTTGGAGCCCGACAGCGAGCGCACTCGACGAGCCGTGTCGCGCATTCAGCCCGCTGACGCCGTGGCGGCCCGTGAGCGACTGGCCGATGTGCCCGAACCGGAAGACGACTGAGCATCGGGTCGGCGCACGCGCGTCTGCGGGCGCCAGTCTTCCGGCGCCAGTTTCCCGGCGCCAGTTTCCAGTCTGCAGGCCTCAGGGAAAGTCTGTCCGCACCCGGCTTCATACGAGGGCTTCAGTGGAGGTGTTCGGGCGAGGGCTTCAGGCCTGAGAGGAGATCGGGTCCTCACGAACAACCCGGCTCCGATATTTTACTATTTGTCATAATGGATCTTATCAGACACGGAGGGCCCGGAAAACAATAGGTTTTCGGGAGCAGATCTGACGGCCTGTTTATGGGCGTGCGTTGGGTGATCTCTGCCGAATGGCGCAGATCCGGGCCTTTCTGAATCCTGATTCCCGTTGCCCAGGATCCGAGCCGAGCCTCAGCGAACTCGGTCGAACCTCAACACGTGATGGCCAACCTGGTGATGTCGAGTCGCGCGAGATCCCACGAGATCCCGGGACATCCCACGATATCGTGGACTGTCGCGGGAATGGCCCTCGGCCGAGCTACTGCTGGGTGACCTGAATGTTGCCCGGGAATCTGGGAGACGCCGGTTCGGGCAAGCTTCCGCCAAGGCCGACCACGGCCGCTCGAATGGCGGCGACCGCGGCGCCCTGAGGCGCCTGCTCGAGATAGGCCTTGTAGGCGTCGATGGCCTCAGTGGCCTCCCCGCCTGCCTCGAAGTTTCTTGCCAGGGCCAGCTGGACCTCGGGTCCGGCCGGACCTTCGATTTGGGCGGCTTTCTCCAGCTCGACTCGCGCCTCCGCAGACTTGCCCGCGCCGGTCAGCGCTGCAGCCAGGTTCATCCGGGCGACCTGCTCGATCGCCGGGCTCGACAGCCCGTCGGTCAGGTAAAGGCGATAATATTTCGCAGAATCGGCGTATTTTTCCAGATGCAGCGCGCTGCTGCCGGCATAGAGGTTGGCCAATTTACCGTAAGTCGTGCCGTCGAAGTCTGCAGCGATGGTTTCGAAGTCCGCAAGAGCGGGCTCCCATTGGTCGCCGCGGTAGATCTCCGCGGCCGCATAGAAGCTTGAGATCGCGTCCTGATTGCGCGATTCGGTCCAGGAGCCATAGGCACCGATGAGGACCAGGGCGACGACGAAGATGCCGCCCCAGAGCTTGAGCTTGTCCGGATTTTCCTCCGCCCAGCCCAGCATTCGGTTGCTCTGGACGACGAACTCATCGGGTTGCTTGATCTCTTTGCGAAATTCTTTTCTCGATTGGCCTTTGCTCATGGGATACTCTCGTTCGGGATAGCCTTTGGGCTA
>CBFHUR010000045.1:0-20597 GCA_965658895.1 Binatia bacterium | reverse complement strand
CTTGTGCCGCCACCTCGGCCTCGGCCCACGTCAGCGTCTCAAGGACGGTCGCGTATGCGTGCCCGTTGCCACCGATCGCGATCTCGCCATAGGCGTCCGACTCAGTGAATGTCTTGCTCGCCGTGACAGGCGTGTTGTCCACCGGCACCGGAAAGCGGATCACGTAGCCCTGAACGGTCTGGGTATCGGTGCCTCCGTACCAAAGCTGGTTGGAGTTCATGAACGTAGCGTGGGAGCCCGCCGTCGGCTGACTCGCGGCGTAGTTGTCGTAGCTGCCACCCGGAATGATCCAGGCCTGGATACTGGGGGCGACGCCTGCAGCCAAAGCCTGTTCGTCAGCGCTGTCCACGGTCGCGAGCTCCCCGACGGCGCCTTTGTAGGTGAAGTTCTGAGCGGCGGCGACGGCCGCATCGTAATCCAGGGTATCGAGGACGGCGGCCCAATAGCTACCGTCGTCATTCATGGTGATCACGCCGTAGGCATCAGCCTCGGTGAATTCGGCCGCATGGGCCGGCGCCGATCCCGAAAGGGTGCCAATCAGCAGAGCGAAGGAAAAAGACAGGGAGGCAAGGACGTTCTGGATCGACATGAGGGGTGATGCTCCGGAGGCGGTTTCATGCTGCGTTTTGGCGCGGCATTGAGGGTTAGGACAGGTTTTTCCCTAAGGGGATTCGGTAGAATTGTCTGATCCTAACACGAACAACCCTGTTCCCTAGGATGTTTTTAAGGATCATCCCACATAGTGAGAGACTTTCCAGATTCCCGCGTCGCGCCACATCCTGAGACTCAAGTGCGAAAGGCTTGAGGCCCTCGACCAGCCGTGCGCCCGGACGTCTACCGGGGAGCCTGCGCCTGAGCTGGCACGAACGACTCAGCGGGTCGCATAAGCCAGGCGCTTGAAATCATGCGAGAACGGATGCCAGAAGCCCGGCATCCGCTGGGCAAAACAGAGCCCGGCCAGATCAACCGCCGGCGCGGCCCAACTATGCGTGCCGGCCATCCCGCCCCAATGATACTCGCCTATCGCGGCGTCGGTTTCGCCCTCGCCGGGGGCGGTCTTGAGCGCCAGACCCAGACCGAAGACCGTATGCGGCATCGCCCACATCGGGAAACGGACCTCGACGCCTTCGGCCAGTTGATTGGTCCGCATGAGTTGCAGCGTTTCGGGTTGCAGCAGTCGAATGCCATCGACCACACCACCACCAATCATCATGCGAAAAAACCGCGTATAGTCATCGATGGTCGAGACCAGACCCCCGCCACCCGAGAGAAAACTGGGGTACCGCGCATACATGCCGGTCTGGGGATCATCACCCGGCGGGAGGCCGGGCTCCATCGGGTCGAAGAAATTCGCCACACCATACATGGTGGTAAACCGTTCGCGTTTTTCTTCCGGCACCCAGAAGGCGGTATCCACCATCTCGAGCGGCTCAAAGATCCTCTCCTGCAGGAAATCATCAAACGACTGTCCCGACAGAACCTCGACCAGACGCGCACAAACATCTGTCGCAAAGCTGTAGCGCCAATCCGTCCCGGGCTGGAAGCAAAGCGGCAATGTCGCAAGCCCGTCACTCAAGGAAGCCAGCGTCATCTCGGGCGCCATCAGCGGATTGAGACTGGCGGCACTATAGGCCTGGTCGATCATCGATTCGGGTTCGACAAAGCCATACGACCATCCCGCACTATGACTGAGTGCGTGACGGATGCGGATCGGTCCATCGGCGGGCACCACATCCTCGATGGATTTCGCGCCCGGTGCCAGCACGTTGGGGTTGGCAAATTGGGGCAGGATATTTTCGATCGGATCGTCCAGTGCAAAGGCACCTTGTTCGTGCAGCATCATCAAGGCCACCGACGTCACCAGCTTGGTATTGGAGTACATCCGGAAGATGGCATCTTCGGGCAGCGGGCCACCGGCTTCGGCCGACAGCGATCCATGATGACCGCGATGGACGACTTCATCGCCATGCAGAATTACGGTCGCCAAACAGCCAAAGAGCTTCTGGTCGACATACCATTGCATCCGCTCATCGAGTTCGCGGAATCGGTCGAGTGCATTTTCTTGATTGGACATGGTGGGTTCTCCGATTGATCCGGTTCTGCCGATTTTTGCCGAAAAGGCCTGCCGCACGGCCGGGCAGGAAGCCTCAAGGGAGCTTGACGTCGTCGAGCTTCTTCTTGATCACTTCCTTGGTGTCGCCAAACTTCCTTTGGATGATCCCGTAGAGACGGTCCACGGAACCCTCCGCACGCAACACATCGTCGTCGGTGAGGTCCCCCCAGGCCATTTTCGCCTTGCCCTTGATCACCGACCACGCACCCTTGATTTGATCGTCATTCATGACGCAGACCATGGCGTTGAATGACCGCCGACGCAACAAGTCTGCCCCGGGGAGACTTGCTGGACCTGAAGCCCAAACCCGTTATTGTTTTCGCCATGACGGACGCGCGCGCAACAACCCCGAGCACCGGAAATCTGGTCATCGGCCTGGCCTTTGCGCTGGGGCTGGTGAACTACCTCGACCGGGTGGTGATCTCCTACGCGATCGGCCCGATCCAAAGGGATTTCGGAATCGACAACGCAAGCTTCGGCCTGGCCATGAGCCTGTTTGCCGCCGGTACGCTAGCGGTCAACGGGATCTCGGGGGTTCTGTTGGATCGCTATGGTGCTCGCAAAATCTGGGCGATTGGCCTGCTCGTCTGGTCAGCCACCATGTTCCTGATGGGCTGGATTGAATACTGGTGGCTGTTTCTCGCCTTTCGAGCACTGCTGGGTATCGGCGAGGGCGTGAACTTCCCGGCAATGAACCGAGCCATTGCCGACTGGGTCCCACAGGAGAAGGCCACCCAGGCCACCGCACTGGCGCTGCTCGGCGTTCCGGGCGCGCTGCTGATCGGCGGGCCCATCTTCAGCTCGCTCATCGATCAGTTCGGCTGGCGCGAGACCTTCATGGCACTCGGTGTGGCCGGGTTTGCGATCTTCGCGACTTGGCTTTTGCTCTACCGCGAGCCCGAGAAAGCCACCGCCGCCGCCCCACCCACGCTGGCCGAATATGGTGTCGTCCTGCGCAACCCCACCCTGCTGGCCACGGCATGGTCATTTTTCGGCTTCGGGGCCATCCTGTTTTTTGGGGTGACCTGGATCCCGGGATACTTCGAGCATGAGTTCCAGACAAAACTGGGCACCATCGGCTGGTTCACGACCATGCCATGGGCGCTCTCGATCGTCGGGATGGTGTCTATCGGCACACTTTCGGATCGACTGTTCCGGGCCAGCGGCGATATTCGGCGCGCCCGGATTCATCCGATCTGGATCCTGCAACTTCTCGCTGCTGCCTCTTTCCTTCCGCTGGCCTCGGTGACGTCCGCCGACTGGGCTGTCTTCTGGCTTACGTTGGGCATCGGGTTTTCGATGTCCGCCAACGGTCCCTACTACTCGATCTGTACCGATCTGTTCCCGAAATCAGCCGGTGCGGCCACCGGAATCGCCGTGACTTTTTTTTCCGCCTCGGGCGTGTTGATTCCGTTTCTGGTCGGCTGGCTGACGGATGCGACGACGTCTTTTGATGCCGCGTTCCTGATGCTCTCGGGGATTGTCGGCTCAGGTGCGCTGGGGTTGGTACTGTTCGCCCGACCGCCGCGCAGTCCATAGCCGGGCGCGGCCCGAGGACGACGCCGCGGTCGGAGAAATCATGCCGGAGGGTCGAGGAGCGCCAGAAGTCGATCGCGAAGATGTGAAAGACGGATGGGCCTGTAGAGAACCGGAAGCTCGGGGCTTTGGCTTGGTTCCAAGGCCTTTTTCCCCGCAGAGGCAAGTTCGATCACCGGGACACCTCCTCCCGCGGCCCTCAATCGGTTCAGATCATCCCGGCATTCCGCAGATGAAAATTCCTCGCTGACAAGCAGGGTGAGAAAATCTGTTTTCTCTGTCTGCTCGAGAGACGTCAGAGCGCTTTTCAGATCAGGAAAAGCCGAGCATGCAAAACCCAGATAGGCCACCTGCTCCTGCAATTGTCGACGGGTTGCCTCATGCGACTCCAGTGCCATCACAGATCGGGAGTGTCCCTCGGACAGCTTTTCCTCGGACGGGGAACCGCGACCGATACGAACCGCGAAAGAGAAGACACTACCCTTGCCTACCTCGCTGGTCACCTCGACGGCCCCACCCATCTGATGAACGAGTCGACGGACGATGGCGAGGCCCAGACCCGTGCCGCCAAACCCGCTCGAGTCGGTCCGTCCTATCTGCGAGAATTGTTCGAAGAGTCGCGCCCTCTCCTGCTCGGGAATCCCCACCCCCGAATCGCGAACCTCGCAGCGCAGCATCAAAAAATCTTCATCCGCGGACTCGGAGGAAACACTTACCACGATCTCGCCGGCCTCGGTGAATTTCACGGCATTCGCCAGGAGGTTCAGAATGATCTGTCGAATCCTCCCGGAATCGCCCACCGCCATCTTGGGGACCCCGCCCGGGATCACGCAGGCCAGCATCAGGCCTTTTTCTTCGGCGCTTGCCGCTACCAGGTCGATTGCATCCTCAAAGCAGGTGCGAATCTCGAAAGGTCGCTCCTCGAGAACCATCCGCCCCGCTTCCATTTTCGAAAAATCGAGAATGTCGTTCAGGATCGTGAGCAGGCTTTCCGCGGCCGATCGAACGCGCTCCGCAAATTCGCGCTGCTCCAGATCCAGTCGGGTATCGAGAAGGATATCGGTCATCCCGATGATCCCGTTCATCGGCGTCCGGACCTCGTGGCTCATCGTGGCGAGAAACTCACTCTTGGCTCTATCCGCCCCGAGCGCCTGGTCACGAGCCTCGGCAAGCACCCGCGCGGCATCTGTCCTCTCCGTCACGTCCCGGATCACCACCAACTCTCCCGCATGGCGACGACGGCGATCGCGCAGGACGGAGACGCGCATTTCGTACCACCCGTGCGCCCCGTCTTCTTCCTGAAAAACCTCTACCCCGGCATCTTCCCCACCCGCACTATCCCGGGCTTTCTGTACATTCGTGGCGACTCGAGGAAGCGCATCCTGCAGGGATTCTCCCAGAACCTCTCGGGCTGGTGCCTCGAGAAGCCTCTCGGCCGCTGCGTTCATGTCGATGATCCGGCCTTGCCCGTCAAGAACCATCACGGCTGCATCCAACTCCTCGAAGATTGCTTCTCGGGCGACCGGAACAAGTTCCAGAAAGCCGAACCGAAAAAGACTCCAGGCGATCAGAAGACCACTGAAACCGAATCCCAAGGGGGTGAGGTCCAGCATGGGCGCGGGGCCCAGCGAGGACAGCCACAGAACGTTGCCGATCGCGGGAAGAAAGGCGGCCAGCAGCAGTATGAAGTATTGCGGCCGCAGGAAATGCTGTGCCTGGAGCGCTGCGCGAAGAAGAGAGACTGTCGCAACTGCGTAGAGACTCAGACCGTAAATGGTCCAACACCGGTACCAGAACCCGGCTGCCCACTTGAGGCCGGGATCCTGACCGGGGGCCTGCACGAGCGTGACGTTTTGCCACATCCAACCATCGGTCCCGTTGAGCATGACGACCACCACCGTCAAAATCGGGACCAGCAACAAGGCAGCGATACCGCGGACAGAGATCCGTCCCCAGCCACGCGTGAAATCCGAGACGAAAATGAACCAGGTCACCGGAACCGGAACGATGCCGAGGTAGGCAATCTGCGCCCAAAAGAGCTTGTCGGGAAGAGATGTCGACAGTAGCTCCTGAGCATAGGCGAAGCACCAGAGCGATACCGAAAGGAGCTGACAGACAAAGGCGCCCGCACCCGGCGCGGGAGACGGCGCCTTCTTCCAGAGACGAAGCGCGAGAAGTGCCAGAAATCCCGCGGAAAACACCAGGAAACTGCTATAGACGGCACTCGTCACACGGATGCCGTCTTTCTCTGGACACGTCGAATCACTTCAGGAAGTTAGCTGGATCTCGTGCGCTACGGCAAGGAGAAAATCAGAATCATTCGCCTCACCAACGGAGCTGTTCCCCAGAGTCCGCGGGAACGGTCGGAAGCCCGCAGGATCATCTGCGACACCGACAGCCGCCGACGATCGCTGCCCATCGACACCAGGCAGGCTCAATCAGCGACCTCGCGATTTGCCATCCAATGCCGAAAAGCCGCCGCCAGCCCGATGACAAGCAGCGCGACAAAGATCCATTGCTCGTAGCTCGCCATATCCCCCATCGTGCTCTCGACCGCCTTGCCGAAATAGAACCCGAGCGACGCGGTCAACACCGCCCAGATAAACGCGCCCACGAAGTTGAGTACGGTAAAGCGCAATTGCGAGACCCCCGAGACTCCCAGCGCGGCGGCACCAAGCATGCGCATCCCGTAGAGGAAACGAAAACCCAGAATCAGAGGCGTCCCCCACCGCTCGGAGAGGGCTTCGAACCGTTTGAGGCCCTTGTCCCAATGCGGCTTGGATTGCAGAAATGCCTTGCCCCGCGAGCGACCGAGCTGGAACCAGAGCTGATCACCGAGGGCCGCCCCGAGTGCCGCGATCAAGATCACCGCGCCAAGATGCATATAACCGCGATGTGCCGCGATCCCGGCCAGGAGGACACCAGACTCGCCTTCGAGAAACGCGCACGCAAAAACAAAATAGTATCCGTACTCGTGCAGCAGGCTCTCAAACGTCGACACAGGGAAAACCTATCACTATTTTGAGCAAGATGCCCTAGCCGAGATCGTAATGTTCGATCCTTGGCCGGGACATTTCCTCACGGAAGCGATCAAACGTCCACGGCCACGCCGTCGGCAGCCCGCTTTGGTCCAGATACCAACTCTTGCAACCCGTACCCCAGATGGTCTTGGCCGCAGCGACCTTTCGCTCCTCGTCGAACTGATCCATCGCCTGCCGAGACGGCGCCAGCGACCGACATTCACCCGCCGCGACCCGATCCACCAACTGCAGAATGTAGGCAAATTGCATCTCGACAACTTCGATCAGAGAGAAGTTGCCCACCGGACCATTGGGGCCGTTGAGCATGAAGAAATTGGGGAATTCCGGCACGGCAATGGCCATATAGGCCGACGGAGATTCATCCCAGACGGCATCTAGTTCCACGCCGTCTCGGCCGCGCACACGCATCGGGCGCACAAATTGATCTACCTGGAATCCGGTTGCCAGCACCAGAACATCGAGTTCGTGGAGATCTCCATCACGGGTGCGGACACCAGTGGGCTCGATGCGCTCGATCCCGGACGCCACCACCGATGCGTTCGGTTTCTGCAGGGCCTGATAAAAGCCTTCTGCCAGGACCAGCCGTTTGCAACCGGCGCGATAGTTTGGACGGAGTTTTTCGCGCAATTCCGGATCGGCCACCACGTCTTCCAGATGCGCCACACACATATCGTGGGTTGCCTTCAGGATCGGCGAATCCGCATCCGATAGAATGTTGGCGAACCCGTCGGTATAGGCGGTAGCCACCTTTGCGCGCGTTGCCTCCATCAGTTCCGGCCGGGCACGGAACGCTTCCTGCTGCTCGGTAGTGAAGGTGGGGTTCTCCGTCGGCATGATCCATTGTGGCGTGCGTTGAAAGAGCGTGAGGTGATCGACCTCGTCGGTCACGCCGCAACAGATCTGGACGGCCGACGATCCCGTGCCCACGACGCCGAGCCGCTTCCCCGCAATCGGAACCGTATGATCCCAGGCGGCACTGTGAAAAGTCGCCCCCTGAAATGAATCTGCACCCTCAAACGCAGGGATATTGGGATGATGCAGGACCCCGGTCGCAGCGATCACAAAATCACAGGTGTCCTGATCGCCGTCGGTCGTCTCGAGATACCATCGCCCGTCCACAAAATCGGCGGTAGCGATCTCCTTGTTGAAGACGACACGCGAGTTGACGCCATAGCGCTCGGCCACATCCTCGAAGTAGTCACAAATCTCGGCGCCTCCGGAATAACGCCGACTCCAGTTCGGATTCAGCGCAAACGAGTAGCTGTAGAAGTGCGATGGCACATCACATTGCAGCCCCGGATAGGTGTTGGCCTTCCAGGTACCACCGAGCCCATCGGACTTCTCGTAGATCGTGAAGTTCTCGAAACCGGATTCGAGCAGCTTCACACCGCTGAGGATACCGGCCATCCCGCCGCCGATGATCACGAATCGCAAATTTTCAGGTTTCGAGCTTCCCATCAGGAGGGATCATCGAAGACAACCACCTGCCGGGCTACATCCCCTTGTCGCAGATGCTCAAAAGCGTCGTTCAGACCGGTCAGCGGGATGCGCGAGGAAATCATCTCATCCAACCGCAGGCGGCCATCAAGATAGAAGTCCACATAGCGCGGCATATCGAACCGGAACCGATTGGATCCCATGAACGACCCGACGACCTTTTTTTCCTGCAGGGTGATATCGGCCGCCGGCAGCGGGACCATTTCCATCATGCCGACCACCCCGACGAGAACCGTTGTCCCGCCCCGCCCGGTCATGGCAACAGCCTGCTGAATTGTCGGAACGCGGCCGATATTCTCGAATACGAAATCCGCCCCCCCCTGGGTCAACTCGTGAACCGCGGCCACCGCATCCTCGCTGCTGGCATCGACACAATCGGTCGCGCCCAGGCTTTTGGCCAATTCAAATTTCCACGGCTGGGTATCGATCGCGATGATGCGTCCGGCCCCGATAATCCGTGCGCCCTGCAAGGCGGCAAGCCCCACTCCACCAAGCCCCAGAATCACGACACTCGAACCCGCGGGCACATGCACGGTATTGAGAACCGCGCCAATCCCCGTGGTGACGCCGCACCCGATCAGGCAGGCTCGGTCCAGCGGCATCTCGTCGCGAATCTTCACCAGCGATCGCTCGGGGCAAAGCATCTGCTCGGCAAACGAGGAAAGGTTTGCGAATTGCCCGAGTGGCGCGCCGTCGGCAGCACTCAGTCGCGGCGGGAGCGCCGGATCGCGCCCCTCAAACTGCGTCGGACAAAGATAAGGACGCCCATGAGTACAAAAACGACAGACCCCGCACCACGAGTTCAGACACCCGATGACATGATCGCCGGCATGAAATTCCGTCACATCAGGTCCGACCTCTTCCACCACGCCTGCGGGTTCATGACCAAGAATACAGGGGGCGGGAAAAGGCAATCCGCCCTCGACCACCGTGAGGTCACTATGACAAATGCCCGAGGCCGCCGTACGCACCAGCACTTCTCCCGGGCCGGGCTTGTCGATCGTCACTTCTTCAAAAACCAGCGGCGCGTCATTGGCGCGCATCACGGCAGCTTTCATGGGGACTCCCTATTATTTGATTGGTAGCTCTTTGACGGTAGGCGGCGCTACGAGATGCGTCTAATTTCCGCCGCTCGGTGCTTGCGGCGCCTGCGGCGCTTCAGGTGCCTGCGGTGCACTCGGCGCCTCCGGCGCACCTGCCGCGCTTTCTGCTCCGGCGGCCTCCTCGGCAATCGCATCCCCGGCCGGCGCGACGGCTGGCTCCGCTACGGGGGCCTCATCACCCAGACACAGGTTCTGGCTTTGCACCTGACCGAGGAAGACGCTGCCGATGATCATGCAGGGAACCCCGTCGGCCATCACGACTTGCCCGCGCACCTTGGAGTCACTGCAACTGGCCTGGCACCCTTGCAGGACCCCTTTGAGCTCGCGATCCGAGCAGGCGTCCGTGATATCCGAGCACGCCATGATATCCGCACAAACCTCCTGGCATCGGGCGATCTGGCAGACTTCGAACGGAGCACAATCTCGATCCTTGCAATCGGTCGCTCCATCGCCGTCTTCATCAATGCCATCGTCGCAAACCGATTCGGTTTGCGGGCGGGCCGGCTCGGCCGGGGCGTCTGCCGTCGCGTCCGACCCTGATGCGCTCGGCGATTCTGACGGCTGGCTGCAGGCTCCGAGAACCAGCACAAATCCAAGGGTCCATACCGACCAAATACTCTTCCAGAAGGGTTTTGATTGCATGGTCATGGTGTCTCAGTTTCCGGGCATCTTCGTCAAGAACTCCGGAGTCTTCGGGCCGAAGTCTTGTGCGAATGGCAAGGGGACCCGACCATCCTCCGTCCCGAGCAGCGGCAGCTACCTGTGCAAAACCTTTCGTGAGCGGCCCCCCGTGGTAGAACTCTTGTATGTCGGACGGATCAGCATCGCGGGAGCACTCAGCGGAGACCTCGTCTCCCGAGAGGGTGGTTGTGGCGGGGGCCTCGGGGTTTCTCGGTGTCGCTGTGGGGGAGGCCTTCGGCAGTTCCTATGAACTGGTGGGGCTTTCACGCTCGGAGCGAGATCCCGGGGGCGGCTATACGAGCTTTCAGAAAACCGATCTTTTCTCGCTCCGCGACTCGAATCGAGCCCTCAAGGGAGCTGATCGGGCAATCTATCTGGTGCACAGCATGCTGCCCTCGGCCCGACTCATGCACGGCCATTTCGGCGACATGGATCTTCTCTGTGCGAATAATTTCGCGCGCGCGGCCGCGCGCAACGGCGTCCGCGAGATCATCTATGTCGGCGGGTTGGTGCCGGATATCGAAGAACTCTCCGACCACCTGAAGAGCCGCCTCGAAGTCGAGGCAGCGCTCGCCGCAACCGGCATCCCTGTCACCACATTGCGAGCTGGCGTGATCGTCGGTGCTTCGGGCTCCTCCTACCAGGTGATCCGACGGCTGGTATCCCGGCTCCCCATCATGGTCTGTCCGAGCTGGACCGGCACGCGCATGCAACCGGTCGCCCTGCGCGATGTGGTAACCTCCATTGGACATCTGCTCGAGAACCCCTCGCCCAAGACGCGCACCTTTGATCTCGGCGCCCCCAACGCACTCAGCTACCGCGAATTGATGTCGGCCACGGCCACCTCGATGGGAAAAAAACGCATCATGCTTCCCGTGCCGCTGATCACCCCCCGGCTCTCGAGCCTTTGGGTCACCATGACCACCGGCGCGCCGAGTTCGTTGATCGCGCCGCTGATCGAAAGCCTCGAGCACGAAATGGTTGTGCGACCGAGCGCGCGATTGGAAATCCCCGGATACGCGCCTACTTCCATCGAGGATATGCTGGCCGAGGCCGCCCGCAAAAGTGCCGACGGGGAAAAGCAGCCCGTTGCCAAACGCGCGGTGCCACGAGCCTTCCAACGATATAGCGAAGGGCGAAATCCGTCCGTCGCCCGCTCGGTGGCTCGCATGGAGCTTCCCGAAGGCGCGAATTCGATTTGGGCCGCGCGTGAATATCTACGCTGGCTGCCGGTCGCGATGAAGCCTCTGGTGCGCGTGCAATCCGGTCAAAGCCCCGACGAGGTCGAGTTCTACTCGCCGCTACTCGCTCGCGTGTTGCTCAAACTCGAGCATGCCAGCGAGCGCAGCACGCCCGACCGCCAGATCTTTACCGTCACCGGCGGCTTCCTGTCGCGACGCCCCGGCCATGGCCGTCTCGAGTTCCGCCAGGTCGGCACGGGCCGCACGCTGTTGGCCACCGTCCATGACTTCGAGCCGAGCCTGCCCTGGTGGATCTACCGCAACACGCAAGCCGTTCTGCATGAGTTTGTGATGCGACGCTTCGGCCGCCATCTCGCCAGCGTGAAACTGACCCGCCCCATGGAAACCGAGGAACCGCTCAGCGATTTCCAATCCGGCGACGCCCCGCTCCCGCCGCCGGAACCCAGACAGAAGTAGCCCGGTCAAGGTCAACTAATCAGGGCTCAGATCCTCCGGCCGATCTGTTTGGATTTCGATCCTTGATGTGGAAAGCTGTCCCAATTCCGTCATCTTGAGTGACAAAACCTTGATGATTTGCCTGAAGGGGAGCCCTCCAAACCATGCGTACCTTGATAAAAGCCACTCTTGTTCTTTTTCTGACGCTGGGAATTTCCCCTTCGGCATCGGCTCAGCCGGAGTCTCTTGACGCACTCCTGAATGAGGAAGCCAGTGTGGGAGGTCTCGATAGTGAGGTCGATGCTGCTCCCGCGCAAGCCGAGGCCATCGCCGCGGGAGAGGAAACCGATCTCTCCGAACCCAGAGCGCAGCAGATCGAAGAAATTGTGGTCAGCGCTCGCAAGCGCAACGAGCTGCTTGAGGAAACTCCGGTCTCGGTGACCGCGCTCGATGCCAACGCTCTTGCGGAGGCCGGGATTACGGACTTGCGCAATATCCGGGATCTTGTCCCCAACATGCAGTTTGCGACAAGCGCTGTCTCGACACCACTGTCTTCGAACATCCGCCTTCGCGGTATCGGAACCGCTGGCGTGGGAACCAGTTTTGATCCCGGCGTGGGGGTCTACGTCGACGGCATGTACATGACTCGGACCCTTAGCTCGATCGTTGACCTGGTGGATGTCGCGCAGATCGAGGTCTTGCGCGGCCCGCAGGGCACATTGTTCGGCAAGAACACCGTCGGCGGTGCCTTGAACATCACCTCGGTGAAGCCGTCTCCCGACCTCGAGGGCTTTGCGAGTGTACGGTTTGCGAACTTCGGGTCGATCGACACGCGCGCCTCGATCAACGTTCCCATCACAGATTGGTTGAAAACCAGAGCCACCTTTATCAGCAAGAACTCCGATGGATGGGTTTCCAATACCTATCTGAAGGAAAAACTTTTCGACACCAACACCATCGGGTTCCTCGGTAGCGTTCAGATTCTGCCCACCAATGACATCACGATTGATGTGATGGGTAATTATGGCAACAGCCATCAGCGGGGACAGGCTTCTCGCTGCATCATGCAACCTGGCGCCGAGCCAGCTTTTGGCCCGACTTTGATCCCGGACCTGCCGGCGGCCTGTGCCGAGACAACGCCACGCATCAGTACAGCGGATGTGAACCAGATCTATTCCAGCGAAGATTATGGAGTCTGGGGCTCCGCGAACTGGGACGTCGGGCCGGTCGGGCTTCTGGACGAACTGAGTTTCACGGTAAAGGGATCCTGGCGCTCGGGCGGTTTTGCAACCAGACAAGATCTTGACGGCACCTACCTGCCCGTGATCGCCGTACTCCTCGCCGAGAGTGATGAATACGTCGCGGCTCCGACCGAGGGGACCACCTACGTTGCGGAAGCGCAGTCGAATTTTTCGGCATGGGATGAGCGCATCAATGGCGTAGTCGGGGTCTTCTGGTTCAACGAACGCTCGAAGCTGCCTACCAATATTCTGGCGGATGTCGGCATCTTTACGCAGCAGACGCTGACGATCGCGAACGTGGACAATACGGATATTGCCGGATTCGGACAGGTCAGTATCGACCTGACGGAGTGGCTCGAGTTCACCGCCGGCCTGCGCTGGACGCAGGAGAACAAGAAATCGGACGTATATCGAAATCAGAATCGCAGTGGCGATATTCTGGTTGACGGAAGCAGGCAAGCATCCGAGAAATTCAAAAAGTGGACACCCATGGCGAGTATCAAAGCCACGATGCCCGAGGATCTTCTTGCGGGAACGGATGTCGATCACCTGATGGCCTATTTCACGTTCTCCGAGGGCTTTCGTGGCGGTGGATTTAATTCGACGGCCAATGGCCCGCTCGAATTGAATCCGTTCAACCCGGAAACTCTGGATTCATTTGAGGTCGGGGCGAAGGCAGGCTTTTTTGATCGGCGTCTCGAAGTGAATCTTTCGGCGTTTTTGTACAAATACGAGGACTTGCAGGTCCTGGCGGTCGAGGGTTCCTGCACGGATCCGGACGATCCGACAACCTGTCAGACGACTCAGGTCATCAAGAATGCGGCGAGTGCGACCGGCAGGGGTTTGGAGCTGGAACTCCGTGGCCGGCCCTTCGGACCGTTTTTCGTGACCGGATCGCTGGGCCTTCTGGATACGGTGTACGACAGCTTCACGGATGCGCCGCCGGCGCTCGCGGTGGGAGACCCGGGTGAGACGGTCGATATCTCCGGAGAGAGCTTCAACAACGCCCCGAGAGCGCAAGCCCATATCTCGATCATGGCACCGCTGCCAGTGGAGGTCTTCGAGCAGCAATGGCTCAACGGCTACATCACGCCGCGAGTGGACTGGTACTACCAAAGTGCGGTTCACTTTGACGCCGAGGCCGTCACCGAAGCCGTCCAGCCGGGGTATAGCCTCCTGCATGCGCGACTCAGCTACGACTTCATGGACGATCGGGCGCAGATCGCCTTGTTCGGCAATAACCTGACAGACGTATCCTTCATGAACTACGCGCAGAATTTGGTCCCCTATTTTGGTTTCGTATCGGCGGTCTATGGACAGCCAAGAACCTTTGGCGGCGAGATCAGCTATCGGTTCAACTAGCCCCTGCGCCGCCGGTTTATCAATGCGAGGGAAGAGGTCGGGACTGAGACTCCCGACGCCGTAGACGAGAATCCGTCACCGAACCACACCCCAGCCGAAGCCAAGCCAGAAAGACAACATTCAGGCGAGGCGGCTCCAGCTTCGTGCGCCGCAGGATCGCCGTGATGGACGCTGCCGCAGGCCTTCACGGATTTTTTCGTCTGGCGAACAACTTTTGCTTCGCAAGCAGCAAAGTTGGGCTGGCGGCCACAAGGAGGGCTCGTTTGAAGTTCAGGGTTTTGCTCAGCCTGATCGTCTTCATGAGGTTTTATTGAATTCTTTTCCGGCCGAGCCTGAAATCTGGACGCCTTTCACGGCTGCAATTTCCGTGTACAAGCGGCCAGAAAGCGCTCCAACCTTTTGAAGAAATCGATACGATTCGGCTGGTGAATAAAACCATGCCAGTCCTCATAGAAGACAACCTCGGGCTCTTGACCCGCGGTTCTCAAGGCTGCTGCCATCCTGTCGGTATGCCGGTAGGGAACCACCAGATCATGTCGACCGTGCGCGAGAAAGACGGGATCCTGGATCTCTGCGGCTAGGTTCACCGGAGAATTCTTCCTTAATCGTTCGGCTTCGCCTGGCTGGCTCAGATCACCCCAAAGCACCCTGTGTTCCGCGGTGTAGTTCGCCCACCGCGCGGAATCGACAAAGGCATACAGATCGGTCACCGGAGCCAGTGCTGCCCCACAGCGATAGAGTTCGGGATTCCGAGCCAGACCCATCAGCGCGGCGTAGCCACCGTGGCTCGCACCGTAGATTGCAATGCGATTCGGATCCGCGATTCCCTGCTGGATGATCCATTTCACACCGTCGGTAATGTCATTCTGGATCCGTTCGCCCAATTGTCGATAGCCTGAGGTTGCATGCGCAGAACCAAGGCCGGTGGATCCGCGGAAGTTCATCTGGAAGACCGCAAACCCCGCGTTGGCGAGGAATTGCGCCATCCGATCAAACGTATCGAAGTCGCGACTCCACGGGCCCCCATGCGGGTAAACGACCGTCGGTAAATTCTTGGGATTACGCCCAACCGGGAGCGTCAGATAACCCGAGACCTCGTACCCGTCCCGTGCCGCGTAGCTAATCTTTTTCACCGAAGCCGTGGCGGCATTGGTGATTTGGGGCAGGAGCAAATACAGGGGCTCCAGTCTTCGTTCTTTGCGGTGATAAAGAAAGTACCGAGGCGCCAGATCTCCCGACTCAAGCATATAGAGCTTTTTCGAGGTGTCGCGACTCTCGTCAGCGAGCCATAGGGTCCCCTTGCCCACCGCTTGCTGCAAGGCCGCATGCTCCTGGGCTGCTGCCTTGTCGAGAAAGTGAATCTCCTGAGTGTCCCCAATCCAGCGCACCCCTTCAAGAATACGCCGGCTGCGATCAAAGCGAAGGCCGGCCACATCATATTGGTCGTGCGCAAACAAAAGTTTTCCGATCTTGCCTGCCTCGAGGTCGAACTCGAAGACGCCGCGAGTTCCCTTCCCGGTCGGTGCTGCCATGTAAGCGGTACGACCATCAAAACTGAAACCCAGAGGAAACAAAGGAGCCTCGCCTGCGAGCACATCCCAACGGGCGACCTCGCGGAACTCCGACTCGGCATTGGCTCGCGCGATCAACCACCGGCTCCCTTGTCTCGACTCAGCGCCATAGCCCATCCGGACTACACCGTCATGATCGGCAAACCACCGAATAATTCCGGGCTCCGTCTTTTGCACCCGGGCGAGGCGACCTGATTTCGTGTCCATCCGATACGCTGAAGAACCGCCACTCGAGAGGCTGTCGATTTGCAAAAGGATCCCATCGGAATCGTCATCGAGCATGCTCAGAACATCTGCACCCGACCGAACCAGAGGCAGAGATTTACCGACGCGCGAATCACGTGATGTTTCTCCGCCCCCGAATCGACGCCACTTATGCGCATAGATCTTTTGATTGCCGCCTTCACGATCCACTCCCACAAGCCAGCTAGTGCGCCCCCTCCAACCAGCCCCGAAAGTCTGGTGGTTTGGCTGACTCGTAACGACCAGCAGTCGGTCCTCGTTGGCCCAGAGAATTCTGTGGAGATATCGCTTGCTCGAGTCGAGGCGCGCAATTCCCTTTCGTTCGCCACTCGCAAGGTTCCAGACAATCACCACGTTCTGGCCTTCATGGTGCACAAACCCGGCGATAAAATTACCGTTCGGCGAAAGAGCAGGCGCCGTCAGATTGCCATTTTGGGCAAAGGCTTCGGCAGGAAGGCGTTCGGCCGCCGCAGCCGTCGGATAAGCAAGAGAAACGGCGACCACGCTCCAGAACAGCAGAGCCGGAAAAATGAGTCTCCCCGGGAGGGCCTTCGCGAAGCGAGAAGCGACATCCATAGGTCTTTTTCTTTCAGCAATGAACGTTCGTGTGAAGTCTTTTCTCTGCGTGACGCCGCCCTTTGCCGCAGGAACCACGGCAATCGCCTTCGCCCGCCGCGAGCTCCTCGCAGGCCCCGTAAAGTTCCGCATCGTCGCAATCAGCAAGGTCGCTCGAACGCAAATGTCGCGCCAGCAAACGCCCCTCGGAGTCCCGCAAGATTTCGTCGCCGGAAAAACGAGCACATACGCGCCAAGCCTCACCACCGAGCACCTGGACCTCGAACCGCATCCCCACGAACCCCGCTTGGCCAGTCGCAGCACGGGCTCCCTCCCGCAACATGATCGTGATGCGTTTCGGGGAAATCGATATTCTTCGTATCTTGTCCCTCTTGCCGCCCCGGAATTGCCAGCCGCCAGAAAGGGTACGCCGCCAATCCCCGCCTGCATAGATGCCGAAATCAAGAAGGGTAATATCGGCACCTTCCCGCGTGATGATCTCGAGCTTGCCAACCCATGCCAAACGGTCGCCCGCCAGATCCGCGCCGGGCAGGAGATACGGCCCACCGCTCGCACGGAAACTGAGCGTCTCTCGTTCATCGGCACTATCGTAGGACAGCAGCAGTCTGGCATTCGAAAGGGTGGTATCGACGGCACCCACCGGCCCGGCAAACGCCAAGCCGGCGACCAGAGTGAACAACAAAGCCCGCAATCGCATGTTCATCATGCCCCCTCCCGATTCCCTACTCACTCCGTATCATGGGGCGGTAGAAGACATGAAACCTTTCTTTGCCCGAAGCGGCGCTCTATTCGTCAAGCCGAATCCCGCCACCAGCAGTCTCCGACTCGCCTTCCCGCCCGCGGCGGCGCTACTGGACGACCTCTGGGCCCGCACGGACGAGCTCATCCTCAAGGAAGCGCTGCCACCTCGGGGTCCATTACCCAGAGGTACCACCAGGTTTGGTCGGCCTCGAGGTAGGAGACGTCGGTGTCGATCAACACCACGTGGAGCTCAACGTCGTCGCCGTACGGGTGGTGCGTGCGGCTCTCTCCCGTGAGCCGCACGGAGTGCGGTGCGGTTTCTCCCCGGAAGAACCGCAGGTGACCGATCAGCTCGTCCCCTCGCGTTGCGATCGCGTGAAGCTCGAGAGCGCCCTGGTAGTTCTCCGGCAGTGTGACGACCAGCGCCGAAGGGCCTTGCTCCCGGTTCGTCGCGGCGTCGAGGTGAACGCGCGCCTCCGGAATCGGATTCGCACCCACCAAGAGTGGGCCGCCCTCTCGCTTCCAGCGTGCCCACTCGAAGCGGGCGAGCTGGGAGATCCTGAAGCGGTCGTTTTCACCCAAGACCACTTCCCGCTGGATGCGGATCGCGTCGTCCACGTCTCCCAGGCGCCAGCGAAGCGTGGCGTAGGTGTCTCCGAACGCAACGTCTTCCGGAGCCAGCTCGTTCGCTCTTTCCAGGAGCTGGTTCGCGGTCTCGAGAGACTCGGACGATGCGTCGGGGTCGACGGCGATCGTCCACCCGAAGTTGTTGGACCAGTAGGGATCGCGACCCAGCAGCTGCACCAGCTCCGGCGATCGCTCGGGGTAGGTCTCGCCATAGAGGACACCCGCGCGGAAGGCCTGATACCCCGCGACGAGATAGACGCCCGCTAACGCGACCACCGCGACGCGTAGGCCGGGGGCTCGATGCAGGTCCAGCAGCTCTCTGCGCGCGCTGGCCAAGGCCATGATCGCCAGCCCGGCAACCGCGCCGCCGGCGTGCCCGAAGCTGTCGACGTTCGGGATCAACAGCTCGGATGCGAGCGCGATCGGAACGAGCACGAGCAACCACCACCAGCCGGGCAGCATCAACGCGGGCGGGAGGTCGTCCCGGTAGCGCAAGCGCAGCCAGACAAAGCCGCCCAAGAGGCCGGCGATGCCCGTGGACGCACCCACGGCGACCACGTGCTCGCCGAGGAGCGCGGAGGCGGTGGCGCCCGCGATTCCGCTGGCGAGCAGGATCAGGGCGAGCAACCACCCCCCGATCAAGCGTTCGATCAGCCAGCCCAAGATGATCAGGGCGGATGCGTTGATCCCGATATGCCACCAGGGACCGTGCAGCAGGTTTCCGGTCACCAGGCGATGCCACTCTCCGTCCTGAACCAGGGGCCCGCTGATCGCGCCCATTTCGAGCAGTCGCAGTGGGGAAGCCGGCGCACCGAGCACCAGCTCGGCTACGTAGACGAGCACCAGACTCGCCGCCGCGAGCTGTGAGACCCATGGGACGCCGCTCCGCGCGCGTTCGGCGACGGTGCCTCTACGACGGAAGGCGGCCGCGTACTCCGTTCCCCCGGGCTGCTCGGAGAGCGCCGTGTGCACGGCTCGTATCAGCTTCTCCGGTGCATCCTCCTCGGTGAAGGCGCTCGCGCGAATCCGGCTGGGGAGCCTGTTTGCGACGCCGAGCATTACCCATCGTCGTTTTCCTCGGCCTAGCAGGTGTGCCGAGAAGACCCTCGTGATGGGAACCCGCATCGAACGCCGCAAGAGGTCGGAGCGCGGGAGGTGGATCTCGTCGGGCGTCACTTCGATCGGAGGCGCCGTCCGTGGCCTGAGCCAAAACCAGAGAAGTGGCGACAGAACGAGCAGCGCCAGGTCCGCGAAGAACAACCAGAGGAGGCCTTCGGATTCGATGCCGCGGCTCCGGAGCAGCGCAAGGCTGGCCGCAGGGATCGCGGCGTTGAGCAGCAGGCAGACGAACGTGGCGATGAACGTCGGGTTCCAGAAGTCGGGAGGCCGGAGCGGCAGGACGAGCGGCAGCTCTTCGACACGCGCGCTCTCGGTTATCATCCGCTGGACCTCCTAAAGCTCGTCCACCAAAAGCCCCACCAAGCGAGGGCGGGCCAAATCAATAGCGGATTGAGGACATCGAAACCGATCCCGATGACAATCACGATCATCCCGATCACGAAAGCCGCATCTTTCTGGCCCCTGAACATGCCTCAGGGTTGTCACTTCCTCGGCGCGAGTAAAGCTCTTTTTTGTTCCGCAGCGCAGACGGTAGGAAACATGAAGGCCCTTTAGCGGGCTGACAGAAATCGATACCCGGGTTCGCAATTTCGATGAGAATCTCGAGCCGGGGATCAATCTCCAGACGACGGGGGTGAGGGGAAAGCGGCACCCTGGCCTCTCTGGCCGCCCCGGAACGCGGCAATGTTCGGGCCGACTTCTGGCCGAGACGATCTGACTGCGCTAAGGCAATCTCATGACCCCGAATCCTCCAAGTGCCGAAGACTGCCTGCGCGTTGCCAGCGAGCGCCGCGAAGAATTGTACGACAGGGCAGCGGCGACCGAAGCGGCAGGAAGGCTTCCGGAAGATCTCGCCGAAAGCCTGTCCGCCGAGGGCTTCTACGGACTCTGGGCACCCAGGGATGTCGGCGGTGCCGAGGCCCCTCCCGCAGATGCGATGCGGGTGATCGAGACGCTTGCGGAGGGAGACGCCTCGGTCGCCTGGTGCATTTTCATCGGCATCACCTCGACGCTGCCGCTCTCGTCACTTTCCGAAAATGCGCGACGCGAGATCTTCGCCTCGCCGAGGGCCCGACTCGCTGGCGTCTTCGAACCCTCGGGTACAGCCGAGCCCTGCGACGGCGGCTTCCGGATCAGCGGCACATGGGCCTTCGGGTCCGGGTCGTGGAATGCCGACTGGATCGGCGTCGGCACGATGGTCCCCGGAGAGACCAGCGGCCCCCGCTATGCCTTCCTGCGACGCGAGGATGTCGAATTGCTGGAAACCTGGGACGTCATCGGTCTTTGCGGCACCGGCAGCACGCACTTTCGCGCGCAAGACGTTTTCGTCCCGCAAGAGCATAGCCTGCCCCTTCTCGACCCCGGGCAAATCGATACGCCGCTCTACCGCTTCTCGCGTTTCACCATGCTCGGCATGAGCCTCGGCGCGATTGCGCTCGGGCTCGCACGTGCCTCCTTGAGCACCTTTGCGACGCTCGCCGCAGACCCAGCACCCAGGCCATTGGCTGC
>CBFHUR010000044.1:0-20605 GCA_965658895.1 Binatia bacterium | reverse complement strand
GTCGTCTGGAAGAGGAAGAAGCAGCAGCAGCTGCAGCAGCCGAAGAGGCTGCTGCCGCGGCACCGGCCGAAGACGCTCCTTCCGAGTCCTGAGGGTGGCTGGCGCGGTTGTGGCCGGGCTGGGAAATCCCGGTGCCCGTTATGCTGCCACCCGCCACAATATCGGCTTTCTCATTCTGGAGCGTTTTGCCGCCGGCCAGGGAGGCGCCTGGAGCCCGGTCGATCGCGGGGTTCGCACGGCCAAGGCCTCCTTGGGCGCAAACGAACTGGTTCTCGTCGAGCCGCAGCTCTTCATGAATCGCAGTGGTCCGCCTCTTGCGGAGTTGCTCGAGCGCGAGGCCCTGGGGCCCGAATCGATGCTGGTGATCCATGATGACCTCGATCTCGAGGCCGGCCGTCTGCAGCTCAAGAGATCTGGGGGCACGGGGGGGCATCGCGGGCTCGATTCGATCATCGAGAGCCTCGGCACCGACGTTTTTCCGCGATTAAGGGTCGGGATCGGGCGCCCACCAGAGGAGATGGCCGTCGTCGATTTTGTTCTGGAGCCTTATTCCGCTCCGGAATTGGAGGAGATTTCCGAAACGACCGGGGCCGGAGTCGGGGCAATTGAGGCCTGGGGCGAAAGCGGCACGGAATCCGCCATGAATATCGTCAATGTCCGCCGAAAAGCGCCTTGAGAGGCCGCGGCCCGATTGCTAGCCAGAGATGTTCTTCCGGAGGAAACATGCGAGCTTACGAGTGCACAATCGCCTACCACCCCGATTTGGGGGCCGATGGCGTCAAGGAACAGATCGAACGGACCCAGCAGGTCATCACCAGCAGCGGTGGTAGCGAGATTCAGGTTCATGAATGGGGCATGCGCGAGCTCGCCTATCCCATCCAGAAGCAGAAACGCGCGCAATTTTTCGTAGTCGAGTTCCATGGCGGGGGCGAAGCTGTCGCCGAACTCGAGCGCAACCTGCGCATTGCCGATCCATGCCTGCGCTATCTGACGATCGCCGTGGACCCGAACCGTCCGCCGCTGGAACTCTCGGGTGTCCGACGCGAGACCGAAGAAGCTCCGGCACCTGCCGGGGAAGAAGCGATTCCGGCTGCCGAGGCGGCCGCTGACGCGGAAGCCGCCACCGAGGCTCCTTCCGAGCCGCAGGCCTGAGCCGGCCAACCGAGGGTATGACCAATGGAAGTGATTCTTCGAGACGATGTAGAGCACCTCGGTGAGATGGGGGACGTGGTTCGTGTGCGGCCCGGCCACGCGCGAAACTATCTGATCCCCCGCGGTCTGGCCGTTCTGGCCGACAGCAAGAATCTGGTGTCGCTCGCCCATGAAAAGCGTCTGGTCGAGGATCGTCGTGCGCGCAAGCGCAAGGCGGCCGTGGCCGAGGCCGATCGGATCGAGGGTTTGGTCCTCGAGACAAAGGTTCGCGCTGGCGAGGAAGACAAGCTCTTCGGTTCGGTGACCAATATGGACATCGAGAAGCTCTTTGCCGCCCAAGGTGTCGAAGTTGACCGTCGGCGTATCGACTTGCAGGACCCGATCAAGAAGTTGGGCACCTACCGGTTGACGGTCGGGATCGAGCAGGACGTCAAGGCGACCTTTACTCTCAAGGTTCTCAGCGAGTAATCAGGCTGCCGGTGGCTCGGCATGAGTGCCGCCAAACTCAAAAGTCGCAAGCGAATCCACGCAGGGCGTGTTTTTGACTTCGAAGTGCGCGAGGTGGAGCTTCCCAACGGCGTGGACTGCCGTCTGGAAGTCATTGTCCACCCTGGCGCGGCAGCGATTCTTCCCGTGACCGATGCCGGAGAGATCCTTCTCCTGCGCCAGTATCGGCACGCTGCCGGCGGTGAGATCTGGGAGATTCCTGCGGGTACCCGCGAGAAAGGCGAGGAGCTGATCGCGTGCGCACGGCGCGAACTGGCCGAGGAGGCCGGAGTGGTCGCTGACGACTACGTGGACTTGGGCGATTGCTTGCCGCTGGCGGCTTATTCCACCGAAAGAATTCATCTTTTTCTCGCCCGAGGCCTGCATGAGGTGGAGCAGCAGCTCGAGCAGGACGAGGTCATCACCGAGGTCACAGCGCTGCCGGTGGCCCGCGTGGGCGAGATGATCCTGGCGGGCGAGATCGCCGATGCCAAAACGATCATTGCGTTTGCCCGAGGCCAGCTGGGCGGCTGGTTGCCCGGGCCCTGAGCTCGGATCACCCCGAGTTGACACTGCGGAGGGCCATTGGTACCTCGATACGCTGGTTTTTGTTGGTTTTTTTCAGGCGCGTAGCTCAGCGGCAGAGCACTACCTTGACATGGTAGGGGTCGGCGGTTCAATCCCGCCCGCGCCTATTTTTTATTGGCTGGAAACGGATAGTGGACGAGTCTTTGCAGGAACAGGAGCGCCTCACCGTCGGTGCAAGAGCTGGAGAGACCCCCGGTGAGGCCTTTGCGCGTTCCGGGAGGACGTCCAAGGCGATCAAGAAGGCGATCGGCGCCCGCTGCGGAGACCAGCTCTTCGACCTCGTCACGCCGCTGCCCGAAGATGGTGATATCGAGCCGGTAGGGATGAACTCCCCCGACGCGCTCGAATTGATTCGCCACTCCACCGCACACCTCATGGCGCAGGCCGTGCAGAAGTTGTTTCCTGCAGCCCAGGTGACCATCGGTCCGGTTGTCGAGGATGGGTTCTATTACGATTTTGCATTCGAGCGTGCCTTTACCCCGGAAGATCTCGAGTCGATCGAGGATGAGATGCGCAAGATCGCCAAGGCGAACCTCCCGATCGAACGATCGGTGGAGTCGCGCGCGGATGCGGTCGAGAGATTTCGCTCGATGGGCGAGGACTACAAAGTCGAAATCATCGAGTCGATCCCCGGCGACCAGCCGATCTCGCTTTACCAGCAAGGGGACTTTATCGATCTCTGCCGCGGGCCGCATGCGCCCTCGACCGGAAGATTGGCTGCCTTCAAGTTGACCCATGTTGCGGGAGCCTATTGGCGCGGAGACGAAAACAACGAAATGTTGCAGCGGATCTACGGAACCGCGTTTGCCGACAAAAAGGAATTGAAGGCACATCTCGAGCGTCTCGAGGAGGCTCGCAAGCGCGACCATCGCAAGGTTGGTCCGGCTTTGGATCTTTTCTCCCTCCACCCGATTGCCCCGGGCATGCCGTTTTTTCATGCGCGCGGTACCATCGTGTTCAACACTCTGGTCACGTATGTGCGGGACCTCTACGGGCGCTACGGCTACGACGAAGTCATCACGCCGCTGCTCTATAAAACCGACCTTTTCAAAACCTCCGGTCATTATGATTCCTACCGCGATGATATGTTCCTGCTCCAGGCGGATGATGACGAATATGGCGTAAAGCCCATGAACTGCCCGGGGCATGTCTACCTTTTTGGTCAGGGCAAGAAATCCTACCGGGATCTGCCCATTCGGATGGCCGATTTCTCGCGCTTGCACCGCCTCGAGCGCTCGGGCGTGATGGCAGGATTGACCCGGGTGCGCGGGTTCTCTCAGGACGACGCGCATATCTTCTGCACCCCCGAGCAGCTCGACGAGGAGTTCGCCTCGTTTCTGGAGATGACTCGCGAGGTATACGAGGATTTCGGGTTCGAGGACGTCGAAGTGGCGCTCGAGACCCGGCCCGAGAAGTTCCTGGGGGAATTGGAGCTTTGGGAGCGGGCCGAGAAGGCTCTGGCCGACGGGCTGACGCGTGCCGGATTTGCCTTCTCGGTGAGTCCCGGTGACGGGGCGTTCTACGGGCCGAAGGTTGCGTTCAACTTTCGGGACGTGCTCAAGCGGGATTGGACGCTGTCGACCATTCAGCTTGATTGCGCGATGCCTGACCGTTTCGGGATAAAATATACCTGTCCGGACGGATCGGAAGGCCGCCCGATGATGCTCCACCGGGCTGTTTTGGGCTCTTTGGAGCGATTTATCGCGATCTTGCTGGAACATACGGCGGGCGCGCTGCCTTTATGGCTGGCGCCGGAGCAGGTCCGAGTGTTAAGCATCACCGACCGGGTGGTTGATTATGGCCGCACAGTCGTTAAATCACTGGAGAAACTCGGTGTCAGGGCCAGTCTGGACCAGCGGAACGAGAAGTTGGGTTTCAAGGTCCGAGAGGCTCAATTGCAGAAAATCCCGGTTCTGGCGGTTGTCGGAGACCAGGAAGCCGAGGCGGGGTCTGTAGCACCGCGGTTTCGCGGGGAAAAAAATATGGAAGCCGAGCCTCTCGATGTGTTTGTGCAACGAGTGGCGAAAATGGCGGAACTCCCGAGTCGAACAAGAGAATTGTCCTCGACATCGGATTGAACGAGAGAAAACGAGAAGCATCATGCCGAAAATTAAAACCAATCGAGCCGCTGCCAAGCGCTTCAAACGTTTGGCGAGTGGTAAATTCAAGCGTTCCCACGGGTACGCCCGGCACCAGATGCGGACCAAGACGACCAAGCAGAAACGCAAGCTGCGTAGCGGGGTCATTGTTACCGCGGCGGATTCTCCGTCGCTTCGGCGCCTGTTGCCGAACGGATAGGGGGGTAGATCGATGCCGCGAGTCAAACGTGGGTTCAAGGCGCGTCGCCGCCGTAAAAAATATTTGAAGCTGGCCAAGGGCTTTGTCGGTGGCCGACGCAAGCTTTATACAACCGCTCGTGAAACCGTCGAGAAGGGGCTTGGTTATGCCTTTCGCGACCGGAAGGTTCGCAAGCGGGATTTCCGTCGTCTCTGGATCGTCCGCATCAATGCAGCGGCTCGGGCCGAGGGCATCAGCTACAGCCGCTTGATCGCCGGCTTGAACAAGGCCGATATCGAGATCGACCGCAAGGCTTTGGCGGCGATCGCCGCGTCCGATGCTTCCGCCTTTGGTGCCATTGCCGAGAAGGCAAAGAGCGCTCTTTCGGCCTGATCGGCACTTGAGGGCTGCGCATGTCGGTCGGCAAGGAGATTGACTCTCTCGAAAGAGAGACCCTGATCCGTGTACCGACGCTGGACAGTGAAGAGGCCCTCGAGCAGCTGCGGGTGGAAGTTCTCGGCCGCAAGGGCGCGATTACCGGGATTCTGCGTGGCCTCAAGGACGTAGCGCCCGAGGACCGTCCTGCCCTTGGCGATCGTGCCAATGCGGCCAAGCGCGCGCTTGGCGCTGCGATCGATACGGCATTGGTCGAACTGCGTGCGAAGGCGGAAAACGAACGCATCGAGGCCGAGCGGGTGGACGTCTCCCTGCCGGCCGCGCGGTGGCCCACCGGCCACCTTCATCCTCTTCACCAATCGATGGCCGACGCGATTGCCATTCTCGAGGGCATGGGGTTCGAAGTCGCCGATGGCCCCGAGATGGAGGACGACGAGCATAATTTCGAGGCGTTGAACTTTGCGCCCGACCATCCGGCTCGCGATATGGCCGACACCTTTCTTCTCGAGGATGGGCGTCTGCTGCGCACGCACACCTCACCGATCCAGATTCGCGAAATGCGCAAGCGCAAGCCGCCGCTGGCGGTGATCGCCCCCGGCGCAACCTATCGTCGCGATGATGATGCCACCCACCTGCCGATGTTTCACCAGATCGAGGCCTTCCTGGTGGACACGGATGTTCGCTTCTCCGATCTCAAGGGTGTGCTCGAGGAGTTCCTCGGCGCGTTCTTCGGGAAGGTCGGTCTACGCTTCCGTGCTTCCTATTTTCCCTTTGTCGAGCCGGGTGCCGAAGTCGATATCGCCTGTGTCATGTGCGCGGGCCCTGGAAGCGGTTGCCGAGTTTGCAGCAACACGGGGTGGTTGGAAATTCTTGGTAGCGGCATGATTCATCCCAACGTTCTTCTCTCGGTTGGTTATGATCCCAGCCGCGTTTCGGGATTCGCCTTCGGTGTCGGCGTCGAGCGGTTGGCCATGCTGCGCCATGCGATCGACGACATGAGGCTTCTTGTGGAAAACGATCTTCGTTTCCTGAGGCAATTCTAGAAAATGCTTCTCCCTCTGGATTGGTTGGAAGAGCGGTTGCCGGGTCTGCCCGACGCCGAGGTGCTGGCCGAGCGGTTGACGCTCGCGGGGCTCGAGATCGAGGAGATCCGCACCTCCGAGGTGCCCGCCCATGTGGTGATTGGCCATGTGGTCCAGGTCGACCCTCACCCGGATGCTGACCGATTGCGCGTCTGCACTGTGGATGTCGGCGGAGACGCGCCGGCGACGATCGTCTGCGGCGCCCCGAACGTGGCTGCCGGGCAATTCGTTCCCGTCGCGATGCCCGGAACCCGAATGCCTGGCGGCATGAAGATCAAGAAGGGCAAGCTGCGCGGTGTTCGCTCCGAGGGCATGATCTGCTCGGAGAAGGAATTGGAGCTGGGCGAGGGCAAGGAAGGGATCCTTGTTCTTTCCGCAGCCGATTTCCGCACAGGTGGCGCACTGGTTGCGGGCGAAGAGCTATGCGAACGGCTGCCGGCGGTCACGGTGCTCGATGTGGCGATTACGCCGAACCGGGGCGACTGTATTTCGGTTCTGGGGATTGCGCGGGATGCCGCAGCAATTTTTGGCCTGGATCTAAAGGCTTCCACAGCGATGCCCGAAAGAGCCGTGGAGGGCACGGTCTCGATTAACGTCGCGATCGAAGCTGGCGAGCTTTGTCCGTGGTATTGCGCGCAAGCCTTCTCGTTTGCCGGAGACGCGGTCACGCCTCTCTGGATGCGACGTCGCCTGGAACAATCCGGCGTCCGATCCTTGTCACCGCTGGTGGACCTGACCAATTACGTCATGCTCGAACTGGGCCAACCCATGCATGCTTTCGACCTCGATTGTTTGCAGGGCGGTGGCGTGGTGGTGCGGCGAGCCGCGGCGGGCGAAAAAATGCTCCTTCTGGACAGCCGCGAGATCGAACTGACCCCCGGCGAATTGGTGATTGCCGATGCGGCGGGTCCGGTGGCTCTTGCCGGAGTCATGGGGGGCGCTCGAGCCGAAGTCTCGAACTCGACCCGCACAATCCTTCTCGAAAGTGCGGTTTTCGACCCCTGCAGCGTTCGCCGCACGGCGCGACGTATGGGTGTGCACTCCGAAGCATCCTTCCGCTTCGAGCGGGAAGTCGACGGGCAAGGAGCCGCTCACGCCATCGATTTTCTGGCCGAGCTGGGCGCCGCGCTCGGGCTGGCAGCCGCGGGGCCTTGTGTGATGGCGGGCAACAAGCCCGCGGAGGCGACTGCGATTACGCTGGCGGCAAGCCGTCCCGGGCAGTTGCTGGGCGTGGATATCTCGGAGTCCGAAACGGTGTCTGCGTTGGAGTCGCTGGGGGCCAAGGTTTCGGTGGAGGAGGGCGTGCTGACCGTATGGCCCCCCTCGTATCGCAACGATTGGCAGCAGGAGGCCGACCTGGTCGAAGAAGTTGCGCGCTTGCGGGGCTTTGACAGGATTCCCACGACACTCCCCCGGGTACAGACCCGAGCACGCCAACGCACGGGGGATTTCGTTCATGTGGTGCGGACCGCCCTTTGCGGGCGCGGGCTCTCCGAGGCCCTGACGTTGAGCTTTGCCGAGCCCTCGGCCAATGAGCGATTCCCGGGTATCTGGACCGAGCCGGTCGAGAGTGTCGCCATGCGGAACCCCCTGGCAACCGTTGCCCGCGAGATGCGACGCAGCCTCCTTCCCGGATTGCTGGAAGCCGCACGCCTGAATCGTTCTCGAGACGCATCTTTTGTGCCCCTGTTCACGACCGGCCGGATTTTTGCGGCGCCAGCGGAAGCGATGGCTGAAGAGCGACGGGCGGTGGCCATGGTGGTGGCAGGCAGTCCCCCGGTGCCGGTGGGTGCCGCAGCAGCCCCGATTACATTTCTTGGATGGAAGGGATTGGTAGAGTCGGCCCTGGAGCAGGTGGGCCGCCTCGAGGCGCGCTGTGTGCCCGGCGAGCTGCCGGCCGCCTTTCACCCGGGGCAGGCTGCCTCGCTCCTTGTCGGTGATCGGCGGCTGGGCGTCGCTGGTGCGCTGCATCCACGGATCGCGGGTGAATTGGATCTCGATGATGCACCGGTGTGGTTGGCGGAGCTGGATCTGGACTTCTGGAAGGAACTCGCCGGTGGTTATCCGCAATTCTCGGCGCTGGCACGTCACCCGGTGGTACGTCGTGATGTCGCGTTGCTGCTGGCCACGGATCTACCTGCGGGCGACCTTCTGGCGCGGCTGCAGGCAGCGGACGAGCCGCTTCTGGAGACCGTTACGATTTTTGATGAATACGCCGGCGATGGGGTGCCTGCCGGGAAGAAAAGTCTCGCGTTCAGTTTTGCGTTCCGAGCTTCGGACCGAACCCTGACCGATGAGGAAGTCAGCGCCGCCCAAGCCACTCTTCTGAAGGGGCTTGCCGAAAAATATCAGTTCGAGCTACGGTAGCCGAGCGAGGGATCAGCTATGACCAAAGCGGAAATTGTCGAACAGATTCAGCAGCAATCGCGCGCACCGCGCAAGGACGTAGCCGAGTGCGTGGATCTGGTGTTCGAGAAAATCAAAAGCACTCTGGAGAGTGGCGAGGACGTCAAACTCTCCGGATTCGGAAACTTCATCGTGCATGACAAGCGCGCTCGACGAGGCCGCAACCCGCAGACCGGAGAATCGATTACGATTTCCAGCCGCAAGGTGCTGTCCTTCCGCCCGAGCCAATTGCTCAAGGCAAAAGTGAATCGCTAGGCCAATCCGGCGGGTGCGCGAGGACGGATCCCGCAGCTTCCCGCCGAATCCGGCACTTAGCGTTTGCGAGCTGGCTGGACCCTCGGGGTCAGCCGGTAGACCCGATGGGTCGAGGCGCGGCTGCGCGCCGGTTTCTCCGGACGAGTCGTCTCGAGAAGCTTGTGACGAAGCGCTTCGGGTTCGATCGAGAGCGAGTCACAGATGTTGTTGAACGAGTACGGCCACTCCCAGTCGTCGGAGCGAATCCAGCGTTCGGATTGGCGGGCGAGCAGGCGTGCGCGAACCCGCGGGCTGTGCAGATGCTCCTGGTAGCATCGGATTCCGTCTTCGAGAACGGCCAGCATCAGGGCACGTTCTCCAGCGACTTCTTCCAGGCCGCTGCTGTCGAAATGCTGTTCGGGGAGAATGACGTCGGGGCCTGAATAAGCCTCCGTGGTCTCCGTCTGAGGGGGCATGGAAGGGGCGAGCGCTTCGTTGGCAGTTTTCATGAATAGAATTCCTCCTGATTGAGAATTCGGGAACATTCCCGGAACGGGGGTCGTTTCAGCTTTGGCGGGTGCTCAGAGAGCGGCGGTTGCCAAGGATCAGGAGGCCAAAAGCGAAACCTGCAACGACTGCGGAACATATTGTGGCTGTTGGATCTGTGAGGGCGAGCATTGAATTTTCTCCGTCTTTTAGGGAATGTCCGTATGCGCGGGAAGAAGTTGCGCTGGGATGTCCAAACCCTACTCGCAAGAGTCGTGCCCAAATATATGACGGCAAACGTTCATTTCTTGGGCTTTTTGCGACCCTCGCTTCTCGCTGAATCGGGCATTTCTGCAAGTTTTTCGCCTTGGGCCTATTTTCCGACAGTTTCGCACGGTGAGACACTTTGAAATGAGGGGCTTGCGCAGAACTTGCTCCCGGCACCTTCGCCGATTAAAGACCCCTTCGATTCGGGGCGTAGCGCAGCCTGGTAGCGCACCTCTTTGGGGTAGAGGGGGTCGCCAGTTCAAATCTGGCCGTCCCGACTCTTTCCCGACCTCCGGGAGCCACGTGCTCCCGGAGGCAGGGTAAGGATCCTCGGCTTGGCCTGTTTTGGCCAGATCTGGTAGGATCCGCAGGGAGATCGGGGTTGGCCCGGTTCCGTGGTGGTGGATGTTGGGTGGCGATGATGTGGCGGATCTCGAGGATGCGCGCCTTGGTTCTCGGCGCAGTTTCGATAGTTTGGCTTTCCGGTTGCGTGCCGGAGCAGACGGGCGCGATCACGCGGCGTCCCCCACCGGGTATTTCCCTGCCCAGCTACGCCATGATCTGGCCGGCCGAGGGCCCGGTCGCTGCGCGATTCGGCCCCCGTGGGGCGGACCATCACGCTGGTATCGACATCCTCGGCGAAGAGGGACGCCCGATCCGCGCGGCTCTCGATGGTGAGGTGCTTTTCGTGGGATCTCTCCCGGGGTACGGGAACGTCATTATCCTCCAGCATCCCAATGCTCTGACGACCATCTATGCGCACAACCAGAAAAATCAGGTCAAGGAGGGTGCAAGCGTGCGCCGAGGGGATGTCATTGCTTTGCTGGGACGGACGGGACGGGCGGTCGCTCCCAACCTTCACTTTGAAGTAAGGCGGCGCAATCAGGCTCGCGATCCGATGCAATACCTTCCGCGCACGGTGGCTGAGTCCGCAGGTCTCGACACACAGTCCGGAAGCTGAAAAGGAAAAAACATGGCAGATCTGAAATCACATATCCGAGAGGTCCCGGACTTCCCCAAGCCCGGGATCAGCTTCAAGGACATCACGCCGATGTTGTCCGATCCCCAAGCCTTTCAGGAAGTGACGCGTCAACTTGCCGACCCGTTTCGCGGCAAGGTCGATGGCGTCGTGGGTATCGAATCTCGAGGGTTTATCTTCGGCGCTCCCGTGGCCCTCGACCTCGGCGTCGGGTTCCATCTGATCCGGAAGCCGGGCAAGTTGCCCTCGGATACTCATGCGATCACCTATGATCTGGAATACGGCAGCGACACCCTCGAGATTCATCAAGATGCCTTTGCGCCCGGAAGTCGCGTCTTGATGGTCGACGATCTGCTGGCCACCGGGGGGACGGCGCGGGCGGCTGTGGAGTTGCTCGGCAAGTTGGAAGTCGAGGTGGTGACGGCCGCCTTCGTAATTGAATTGACTGCACTTCCGGGCCGCAAGGTACTGGAACCTGTGCCTGTCCTTTCCCTGATTGGATACGACGATTGAGCACTGATACCCCGATACGATCGACCTTCAAGCAGATGATGAATGAGGTCGTGGACTACGGCAGTTGCTGCGAATGCGGTTCCTGCGTTCTGGTTTGCCCGCATAACGTCATTGACTACATCAACGACAAGCCGAAGCAGGTGGCCAAGGAATCGGCGGCCTTCGATTTTTGCGGGATGAGCGAAGGGATCGGGTGCGATGTCTGTGCGCAGGTCTGTCCGCGTTTGTTTCCCCGTGATTTCCAGCTCGCGCCCGAGGTCTTCAAGGACGAGAAGCCTGTCTACGAAGGGATCTTTGGAAACTATCGGCGGATCCTGGTCGCACGGTCGTCGGACAAGGGCATTCTGGACTCCGGTCAGGATGGCGGTGTCGTCACGACCATGCTCGCCTATATGTTCGAGAAGGGCATGATTGATGGCGCGGCGGTATCCGCACGGGATCCCGAGTTGCCGGCGCATCCGGTGCCGGCGCTGGTTACCAGCCGGGAAGAAGTCCTCGAGACCGCCGGGTCCTGGTATACCTACTGCCCGAACAACCTTGCGTTGCGGCAGGCCGAGGAGAAGGGCTGCGAGAAAGTCGCCTTCGTCGGGGTGCCTTGCCAGATCACCCCGATTCGCAAGATGCAGCAAGCCGACCCTTCCTTTCTCGACAACGGCAAGAAGAAGCCCGCACATGTGACCAAGCAGACCGGATTCCTGAAAGATCACGGAGCGCGGGTGGATTGGAATATCGGATTGTTATGCTCCGAGGTCTTCACCTATCAGGGCCTGATGGTCGACAAGATCCAGGAGGATATGGGCGTACCCCTCGACGAGGTCACCAAATTCAACGTGAAGGGCAAGGTGCTCGTCTACAAGGAAGATGGCGAAGTGGTGGATATGCCCCTGAAGCGCTCTCAGGAGTACGCCCGGCCGGAATGTCACCATTGTGGCGATTTTACCGGTGAGCTGGCCGATATCTCGTGTGGCGGCGTCGGAACGATGGACTGGACCATCGTGATCCTGCGCACGGAGCGGTCCGAGAAATTCTTCGACGAGATGGTGGCTGACGGGCGCTTTGAGACACGGCCCATGGAAGAGTTCGAGAAATCGATGAAAGTCCTTCTACGGCTGGCTCAGCGCCAGCACGAGCGCGTCCCGGTGCCGCCCGGCAGGGATCCTTCCTGGGTTCGTCCGGATTTCGCGATGCCCGGGGATCGCGACGAGAGCTAGGCCCCCTATCGAAAGAGGTCTTTCTCGGTCGGGCGAATCAGGCGCGTGCCATTGGTCGGGCGACCCGATTCGTCCGGACGGGTGTCCGGAGCAGGTGTCCACCCGCGGATCAGGATCGCGGGCATGCCGTCGGATTTGCCCATGGCCAGACCGGCCGCGCTGGCGAGTTGATCGGCTGCAGCGATTTGCGTGATGCCCAGCTCACGACCGATCAGGTCGGGGGTGCCGCCGAGATCCTCGATCGGATTGAGCCCGGCGACGCCGAGTGCGAACTCGACCTGTCCCTCACGCCAGGGCCGTCCGAAGGTGTCGGTGATGATCACCGCGAAATCCACGCCCAGATGTTCCTTGAGCCCGGCGCGCAGACGCGCCGCCGAGCCATCGGTGTCGAGAGGGAGAAGGGTGACAGTACCTTCGGTGACCGCGTTGGATTGGTCGATCCCGGCGTTTGCGCAGATCCAGCCGGGGCCCGTTTCGACAATCAGATTCCCGCGCTCCATCCGGACGATACGATTGCTCTCGCGGAACACCAATTCGACCAGGCGAGGGTCTTTCTCATGCTCTTCTGCCCATCGCCTTGCCAGATCCGACGGCTCCACCTCATCGAGTGCGACGATGCGTCCCTCGGCCTTCGAGACAATTTTCTGACAGACGACCAGAACATCACCTTGTTTGACTCCCAGTTTCGACTCGTCGATGGCCTTGGCCAGAATGGCGGCGAGGTCGGCATCCGGCTTGATCGCGGGAATTCCCGGGACCGGAAGAATCATGATGGGCATTTCAAACCGCCTTTCGGGAGGTCTTGGGGAGGTGGTCCGCCATGGCGAGAGCCGCGCGGGCGACACGCCGGCTTCTGGCGGCTGTGTTCATCAGAATCGGCAAACACTCGATAGCGATCCCCCTGCGGTTCAGGGCGGCCTGATGTTCTTCGTCTTGTTGGTCGAGGAGCAGTCCGTCGAGCAGGCCCCGGTAAATTTCGACCAATCCGCGGGGTGACGCTTCGAAACCGAGTCCGCGCATCATGCGATCAGCCGGGCCTTTTACCGTTCTTCCCCCGATCAGGGGCGAGACGCCGATGATCGGCGCCTTGCTGCGACGCAGAGCGCGGCGGACGCCCGGTAATGCCAGGATCGGCCCGATGCTGACAAAGGGGTTGCTGGGTGCAAGCAGGATCAACTCTGCCCGCGCAATGGTTTGCAGGATGCCCGGCGCGGGGCGTGCCTGCCGAATGCCGGCGTAGGTGATTTTTTCGACATGACTCCGGGCGCGCTCGCGAACGAGATACTCCTGAAAGGCCAACTTGCCCTCGGGGGTGTGGATCACGGTGCGAACCCGATCATCGCTCATGGGTCGCACCCGAACGGGGACACCGAGAGCTTCGCGCTGGCGCTCGGTGACCTTGCTCAGCGTCTCGCCGCGCTGGAGTGCGGCGGTGCGAAAGAGGTGCGTGGCCAGGTCCTCGTTGCCGAGACGGAACCAGACGTCTTCGCCAAGAGCTTCAAGCGCATCCATGGTATCAAACCGGTCGCCGCGCAGGCCCCAACCCTGTGCCGGATCGACCTTGCCCGCCAAGGTGTAGAGCAAGGTGTCGACGTCGGGCGAAATATGGAGGCCATGAAAGGTTTCGTCGTCGGCCGTATTGACCACGACGTCGAGGTGGTCGGGGGGGACCTCCGCTGCCAGGCCGCGGAGAAAGCGCGCGCCGCCCACGCCGCCTGCCAGGAGTAAGGTTCTGGTCATGGTCTTGGATTCCGGAGTCAGCAGCGATGTTCGTCAGGCGACGAGTGTGTCGGGAACCTCACCGTAGAGCGTGGTCCGCTGTCGCGCGGTGCGACCGGCTTCGCGGACCAGCCTTTCGATCTCCTCGACCGGAGTGAATTCGCCCGCGTCGGCACCCGCTTCGCGCGAGATGCTCTCTTCCATGAGCGTGCCGCCAAAATCGTTCACGCCTGCGGCCAGCGAGGCTGCCGCGAGATCATGTCCGAGCTTGACCCAGGAGGTCTGGATATTGTCGATCGACCCGCGCAGGAATACCCGGGAGAGAGCATACATGCGCAGGTCCGCAATTCCGTGCTGCTGGGGTGTGACCAGACCGCGCTGGAACAGCAGTGTGTTGTCGTGGATGAACCGCAGCGGTACGAACTCGGTGAAACCACCCGTTTCGTCCTGCAGGTGGCGCAGCAGGGCCAGGTGGGCTGCGATGTGATGCGGTTTCTCGACGTGGCCATACATGATGGTGGAGGTCGAGGGGATGCCGAGTCGGTGGGCTGTGGTGACAATGTCGATCCATTGCTGGGTGTCGACTTTCTTGTAGGAGAGGATCTCGCGCACTTCGTCGTCGAGGATCTCGGCGGCGGTTCCGGGAATGCTGCCGAGGCCCTCGGCCTTGAGCTCCCCCAGAAACTCCTCGAAGGTCTGCTTTGCGCGACGAGCGCCGTAGAGAATTTCCATCGGCGAGAAGGCATGGACGTGCAGGTCGGGGAACGCCGTCTTGATCTCGGTCAGGAGGCGTTTGTAGGTGTCGGGTTTCATCTGCGCGTTGATGCCGCCTTGCATGCAGATCTCGGTGGCGCCCCGATCGATGCCCTCCTGAATTTTGCTCAGCAGCGTTTCGTCGTCGTGGTAATACGCATCGCTTTCCCAGCGTTGGCGTTTGAAGGCACAGAACTGGCACCCCACAAAGCAGACGTTGGTGAAGTTGATGTTCCGGTTGACGACGTAGGTGACTTCGTCGCCGACGTCCTCTTTGCGGATGGCGTCGGCGGTCGCGATCAATGCTTTGAGGTCGTCGCCCTCGGTGTGCAGGAGCGCGAGCGCTTCTTCTTCGGAGATACGCTTTTTCTCGAGGCTTTTTTCGAGAATTTTGCCAATCGTCGGTGAGGACGCGGTCAGATGGGCCGCCACCGAGGTATCCTCGGGCAGGACCTCGCGGATTTGATCTGCCATGGAACTCATGTTGCTTCCCCTTCTTTGCCGTTGCGGGAGCCGCTTTCGGCGACGGCCCTCTGATGTATTCGTACCGGTTCAGCAAGGTTCTTGTCGAGGAATCCCGGACGATTCACGAATTCCTCGTAAATCGGAAGGCGCGGGCGTAATTCGAAGCCCTCGTCAGCACAGGTTCGTGCGAGAGCGCCCAGATGGGGCCAGGGGGCTTCGGGATTGACGTAGTCGGGCGTAAGAGGAGAGATTCCGCCAAGGTCGTTGATGCCGCTGTCGAGCAGCGGGGGCAGGGAGCTGGCATCGGAGAGATTCGGTGGCACCTGCAGGTTCATCTCCGGGCCGGTCAACAGCCGTGCGACAGCGATCGTCCGGACCAGATCCAGGGTGTCCGGCTCGGCGGCTCCTGCCATCGGGATCTCGGGCTTGGCGCGAAAGTTCTGCACGATGATCTCCTGAATATGGCCATGACGTCGATGCGTATCGGCGATGGCCAGAAGGGCGTCCACCCGATCCTCGAGGGATTCACCAATGCCCAGCAGAATGCCGGTGGTGAAGGGAACCCGGGCTTCACCGGCATCCTCGAGCACCTGCAGCCGCTTTTCGGGATCCTTGTCCGGTGCATAATAATGCACCTCGCCCTTTTGCCGCAGTTTGGGGCTGAGCGATTCCAGCATCATGCCCAGACTGACGTTGCGCGGTTTGAGCAAGGCGTAGTCCTCGGGGCCCATCAGTCCGGGGTTCGAATGCGGCAACAGTCCCTGCTCGAGTGCGATCTCGCAGGCTCGTGCCACGTAATCGATCGTGGAGCTCATGCCTTCGGACTTCAGCCAGCTTCGGTAGCGAGGCGAGTTGTCTTCGGGGCGGTCGCCGAGGCACATCAGAGCCTCGATGCACCCAAGGGATTGGGCCCGTTCCGACCAGCTGCGAATCTCGTCGGGCTGCATGGTCCACGCGCCGGCCTCGTCCTCATCCCGGCGAAACGTGCAATAGGCACATCGATCCCGGCAGAGGTTGGTGACGGGGAAAAATGCCTTCGGGGAGTAGGTGACCACGCGCCCTTTGCCGGCATCTCGCAGGGCGCGGGCATCGGCGAGCAGGTGGTCGAGTTCGTCGCCGGTGGCCGATAGGCCTCGGATCGCCTCTGCTCGTGTTGGTGGCTGCCAGTTCGAAGCAGTCAGGCCGCCCGTCTGGATCTGCGGATTCCCCTGCGCCATCTATCCTTCGCGCTAGTACCCGGGCTTCTCCGAGTCAAGTCAGGCAGACGAGCCGCCAGAGCGCCCTTTCCTCAGCGACGGTCGGCAATTTCCAGCTTATCCATACGATATTTCAGGATTCTTCGGGTGGTGCCGAGGATCTCGGCCGCCCGGGTCTGGTTGAATTCGGCCTGGTGCAGGGCTTCCTGGATCAGGCCGCGTTCGAACTCGTCCACGGCATCGGAAAGCGTCTTTTCGCCGATCAGGACTTCCTGACGAGCATTTTGATCTTCGGCGGGGCGCTGCTCGGCCAGGGCTGTCGGTAATTCCGCGACCGCGATCGGGCCGGGCGAGGAGAGCACCAGCAGTCTTTCGACCAGATTCTGGAGTTCCCTGACGTTTCCCGGCCAACGGTAGCGCATCATGGTTTCGATGGCTTCCGGGCTGAATTGGCGTGGCTCGACACCGAGGTCCTCGGCCTTCTGGTTCACAAAATGCGTGATCAGGAGGCTCAGGTCCTCGCGCCGCTCGCGCAGCGGGGGCAACTCGAGCGAGACCACATTCAGCCGGTAGTAGAGATCCTGGCGGAAGGAGCCATCCTCGATTGCCTGCTCGAGCTGGCGGTTGGTGGCGGCAATGATCCGGACATCGACGGAAATGGGCGTCTGGCCGCCTACGCGCAGGAATTCGCCGCTCTCGAGCACCCGCAGGAGTTTGGCCTGCATCGCTGGCTCCAATTCTCCGATTTCGTCGAGAAAGATCGTTCCCTGATCGGCCGACTCGAACAGGCCCTGTTTCTGTCGGTCCGCGCCGGTGAACGCACCGCGTTCGTGGCCGAAGAGTTCGCTCTCGATGAGCGTCTCGGGAATCGCCGCACAGTTCAGTGCCGTCATGGGACGTTCGGCGCGCGGGCTCTGGTAGTGCAGAGCTCGGGCGATAAGCTCCTTGCCGGTTCCGCTCTCGCCCATGATCAGGACGGTAGTCGGTAGCGGCGCGACCTGGGCTACTTTTTTGAAGACGCTCTGCATGCCGGCCGAGTGCCCGATGATGTTGCCCAGGTGGTAGCGTCGACCGACCTCGGATCGCAGGGCATCGACCTCGCGTTCGAGCTCGGCGGTATGGGTCGCGTTTTTGAGCAGAATCCGCAGTTCTTCAATCTCGAACGGTTTCTGGACGTAGTCGTAGGCCCCCAGTTTGATTGCCTCGACCGCGGTCTTCACCGTCTTGGTGGCCGTCACCATGATGACGGGCACCTCGGGGCAGGCCGCATGCAGCCGCTCGAGAGTCTCGAGGCCGTCGATGCCGGGCATGACCACGTCGAGCAAGATTGCGTCAGGGCGTTGGAGTCGGGCGGATTCCAGCCCGTCTTCGCCACAGGCGGCGGTCGAGACGTTGAAATCTTCCTCGAGAAGAAGCTGCAGGGACTCCCGGACGCCTTCCTCATCATCGATGATCAGGACGCGGGGGGGAGTGGTCGGGTTTTCCTTTGATCTCGCCGGTTGTGCCAATTTCCTGAGTTCCTTCATTGCTGCGGCGAGTTGGTTTTGCAGTCGCCCTAAGGATGGGGGAATTCCATCCGCAGGCAGAGCTCGGATTCGGTCCGCTCCACCGCAAACGTCCCGCCGCCCTGTATGAGTGCGCCTCTTACCAGCAACAGGGACAGAGGAAAACTGTCGTCGCCATTGAGCAGGGCGTCGCGCAGGTGGCGCTGGCTTTGCGCCTCGGGGAATCGGACCTCGAGGCTGGTCTCGCGAGGCTGGGCGATGGTCAGAGTCCCGCGCGGTTCGACCGCTTCCTCCAGATAACGTGCGAGTGTGCGGAAGGCGAAAGTCAGGTGATTGGGCGGCAGAGCCGATCGGAACCCCTGATCTTCCGGCCCCTCGAGGAGAACCTTTTTGGCATCCAGACCCGTCCAGACGTCACGCAGGGCCGCACGAAAACACCCGAGGACATCGACCGAACGAGGCTTTTCGGCCTGCAGGCGGGCAAAGTCCATCAATTCGTCCAGAGTGGCATCCATCCGGCCAATCGATTCCTCTGCCAATGATTTGAATCGAGCCATCTTCTCGGGGTCTTCGCCGAGGCGACTGGCGTTGGTGACAAAGGTCTTGAGGGTCACCAGCGGGTTTTTCAGATGATGGGCGAGTTCGACGGCGATCGATTCAACCGCGCTTTGCCCGGCTGCCTCGGTTTGGGGCAGCGGAAGTCGACCGTTGGCTCCTGCCGAAGGCGCGGCGTCTGTGGTTTGTCCCGCGGAAGCAGTCGCGGTCTGGTCGGCGACGTCAGCGCAGGGCTGGTTTCGGGCCTCGGGCATGGTCTGCGGTGGTCTGGTCCGGGCTGGGGATGGCTCTGCGGGCGGCGGCTCTGCCGATTGCCGCTCCTCTCGGGCGGGCTCGGCTGTCGGCTGCGCGGGCTTGGCTTCTCGTTGTGCTGGAGCAGGGGCGGTCGTCAGGGGTCCGGCCGCACTCCAGACCAGATCTTCCGCTTCGATGAGGTTCCGGTCGGGCAGGGCCAGCAGGGTGCGGGCCAGTGTTCCATCGAGTTCGGCGTCTTCGCCGGGCCAGGCGTGCTGCGCCAATGCCTGACGGGCAGATGGTGCCAGCGCCGGTGCCGCTCGAGAAAAGTCGTGGGCGAGAGTCGTGAGGCGCTCCTCGGCGGCAAGCAGCATATTTTCCGAGTCGGCAGAGATTGCCGGGGCGTCGAGATCGATTGCTCCCAGAAGATAGAGCAACTCGGGCAGCATATGATCCCGCAATTCGTCCAGCGTGAGACCGCTGCCGCTGATCAGTCGCGGTTGTCGCAGCGTGAGATCGTCGAGCAAGGCTTCCTGCGCCGGCAGGCCCAAATTCTCGATGCCATCGAGTGCGAATGTGGCTCTTTTGCTCAGGGCGTCCTCGGGGCAGGTAATTGTGGTGGATTGCCCCAGATCAAACGCCAGCAAATGGTCGCGCCCGCTCTGTCGATGGATGGCCTCGGCCATCCGCAGGAACCAGTCTCCCGTCGCCCGGAGCAGCAAAATCGGCATGCTGGTGGGTGCGGCTCGGCCGAGAATGACGCGTTTGGCGCGCGGCAGCGGCCAGCCTTCCGGGCTCCCGCGAAGGGAGCGTCCGGCGGGGAAGAGGATTTCGGGTTCGGTTGGTTTCATTTTCGATTGGGGTTCTGCTGTTTGAGGATCGTGGTCTCTATGGACTTGCCTATGATCGGAGCTGTCTTGCAACTCCAAACGTGGCAATCACCACGCCCAGAGCCGTCATGGCCCGCCCGCCGGTGGCGATCACGTGGTAGAAATCCATACGGGTTCGCGCAATCTCGATTTCCTCGGCACTGGGGGTGCGGCCGATCTGCCGGGAGGCCAGGCCGAGAGACGCGGCCTGGTGGCGAGAGGTGTTGGCCTCGCCGGTAATCCAGTTGCCGATGCCGAGTGCCATCAGAAAGAGTCCCGCGCCGAGCGCCGGGTTTTTATACCAGGGTCTTCTTGGGGGAGTTGCGTCACCATGAGCCGTCATACCTTCTGGATGCAATCCTTTGCGGTCGCATGCAAGCGGCGCGCGGAGGGCATCTGGAGGTTCTTCGACCAAACCACCCCGTGCCTGAAGGGAAAGGTTGCTTTGGGGGCGAAAAAACCTTGTTCCGGGGGCAATTTGGAGGGATCCGCCGAGGCTGGTTGGTCTCGATGCCATCTCGTCGTGCAACTGCTCCGGGTAAGCCCCGTTCATGCGGCGGGGGATTGGAAGAATTGTCGGATCGAGTTCGGCGGCAGCAACGCTGCGCGATACGATCAAGCTCTATGCGGTAGCCGATGGCACGATCCTGATCGAGGGCGAGACGGGCAGTGGCAAGGAAGTGGTGGCCCGCGCCATCCACGAGGAGAGCCCGCGTTCGGCGGGGGCGTTCTCCTCGGTGGATTGCGGGGCCTTGGCCGAGTCGCTTTTCGAGAGTGAACTTTTCGGCCATGAACGCGGTGCCTTTACCGGGGCGATGGCCTCACGGCGCGGTCTGGTGGCGGCTGCCGCAGGCGGGACTCTGTTTCTCGACGAGATCGAAAACCTCGCTTTGGCCCAGCAGGCCAAGCTCCTGCGTCTGGTACAGGAACGCGAGTTTCGTACCTTGGGCTCGGATCGGTTGCGCCGGGTGGACTTGCGGCTGGTGGTGGCCACCAACCAGAGTCTGGCGGATCTGGTGGCGCGCGGCTTGTTTCGTGCGGATTTGTTCTACCGGCTGGATGTATTGCGCATTGCGGTCCCGGGCCTGCGCGAGAGGATCGAGGATTTGCCTGAGCTGCTGCGGGTCCTGGCCCGACGAAGCTTCGGGAAGGCGGGTGCGGTGGGTCGGCCCGAGCCGGGGCAACTGGCCTGTCTGCAGGAGCGCTCGTGGCCGGGCAATATCCGGGAGCTG
>CBFHUR010000043.1:0-21964 GCA_965658895.1 Binatia bacterium | reverse complement strand
ACCCGACCACCTGCGCATTCGCCTGCTCGGCGACAAAACGAGCGCCAAATTCGTAGTTGACGCTCTCCTCCGGCTTTGCCGTCTGCGACTGCCCGGGCGCCACGGGACTGAAACCCCTGTGCACCCCTGCCAGAACGCTCCAATAGTCTGTCAGGAAGTAGACAGCACCAATTCCGGGAATCACGACTTGCTGATTATTCCTCAAGGCAGCAGGCCCCTCCCCCGCTGTTTCCTTGAACCAGGTCTCGATGAGTTCCACGCGAACGCCGGCCGTGACGAGCAAGCTCTGCCACTCGATCTCGTCTTCGAGGTAGAGCGCCCACGCCCTCGCCTTGCCGACGCTATCCACGATCTGGATCGGCGGCCCGCCGAGAGGTTCGGGCTGACCGTCAAACATTTCATACGGCTCTTCGGTATGATCTCGGCGAATCTGGTCATAATGCAGTCGCACGCCGCCGTTGAGCGTATGCACGAGCGGGCCGGTCTCGAAATCCAGATCCCCTTCCAACTGGATCCCCTGAGAAACAAATTCCCGATCATTCGTTCCGATCAGGAGTCTTTCCAGCCGATTGCTCGTATCCTGATCGCCCTTCAATACCGCCAGAAAAACCGCGTTGATTCCCGTCGGATTCGCGAAGATATCCCGCAGCGAAGGCGCTCCTCTCGCAAAACTGTTGAGCTTGCGCCATTTGCGTTTGAAGTCATGTCGGTAACCCGTCAAGCGAAGATCCAGCCGGTCTTTCCAGCTCAGAACTTGGGAGAATTGATATTGCTGGCGATGCCACTCCATCCGAGCGAGCCGGCTGGCCGCATAGCGACGGTAGGGATTCTCGGCAAAGTCCGCATCCGAAATTCCCAGATAGGTCTCGTTCGATCCCTCGTCCGAATAGCCGAGCTTGATCGAATTCATCAAGAAAAGATCCGTGCCGAGCTCGAAGCCGGCCTCCCCCTTGATCGTGACCTCGTTTCGGTCAAAGCCCGTATTGCCCCCACCATCGAGTTCCTTGAAACCGCTGCTCTCGAGATGGACGCCTTCAACCAGCAAGCCCAAATTTTCCCAAGTTCCGCCAGCCCATCCATGGAACTTTCCGTAGCCATAGCTTCCGGCCCCGCCGTCGAGGGCGATCGTCGGCTCGATCGGGATCGGGCGACTCACGAAATTGACGGCCCCTCCGATGGTTTGCGGTCCGAACCGAACCGCTGCCGGCCCCTTGAAAACTTCCACCGCGACCATCCGGGTCATCATCGGAAAATAGTAAGCTGCAGGCGCAGAATAAGGCGCCGGACCAAAGAGCACAGCGTCTTCCATCAAGGTGATTTTCGAGCTTCTCTCTGCGTTGACTCCTCGAATTCCGATGTTCGGTCGCAGACCATATCCGTCTTCCTCGCGCAGATAGACGCCGGGAACCATGCGGAAGATGCTGTGCGCATCGTCGTACTCGAAGCGCTCGAGCGCTTCCTGCTCGATGACGGTTGCCGAGCCGGCGATCCTTGCGGCATCCATCTTCTTGCCGACAATACGGACCTCTTCGATTCGTCGGGGCGGCTTTCGCACCTCCGGAGGCTCTGCGGCCGCAGCGCCTGTATCAACCGAGGCTGCCGCAGAAGGGGCCGACGGCGGCGCGGTTTGCGTTGCGGTCTCGGCCGTATCCGAAGATGACGGATCGGCTGTAACGTAAGGGTCGGCCTGCGCCGGACCGGCGAGGAGGGCCAACACGGTCAGAATCAGCGCAACGAGACGATAGTGGAATTCATTCATTTCAAACGGCCTGAGAAGCATTAGGAACCAGCGATCGAAAATGGCGGAGTGTCCCCGCGAGGCAGGATCCAGGAGGCTGGCGCCATCCCGTCGGAAACCCGTGCAAGATCCGTGTTCGGATCAATGAGCCGCGCTGCCGGCCGGCCGTTGAGAGAAACGAGCGCATCGACTCGGACTTCGACCGGGCCACTCTCCCGGAAGTCTTCAGCGATATGATGAGCGAGCTTGAGTATCAAATCTGGTTGGCCGGTCATCTCGTTGGCTTGCCGCCAGGTCAAATAACGCATCGGGCCGACCTGCCATTCGCGGCCGGTTTCCGGATTTCGGACGCGGTAAACGATGGATCCATTCTTTTCTCGCACCATGACTCTCCACGACCAACGCATTCCCTGCTCGTGCCAGAGCACGTCCCCGCCATAAACGAATGACCGTAGCGGCAAGATCAACTGCAATGCAACGTAGGCGCCAACGGCCGCCACTATTATCCGCCGCCTGACAAGCGACGGCACCTCGTAAGGCCGGCTTGGGACAGGAGCGCCAGAACCCGTCTTTCCGAAGCGAGCCAAAACGCGTCGCGGCCAATCGGGAGAGAAAAAGAGAGTCGCCAGCAGGGGCATGAGAAAGGGGAATAAACCAATATCGAAGAGAAGGTGCGTCCCGAAGTGAAAGGCCACCACCGCCAGGAAAGCGATCCCACGAGTCCTCTGCCACAGCAGAAGCGGGACGATACTTGTGTCAAATACGAAACCCGCCCAACTGGCCAAATACGGCACCCAGGGCAAACCAAACAGCCCGCCAAGCACCGGCATTTCATCTCGCGCCGCCAGCCAGATCCCCAAGGGTTGCGCGTAGAGCAACCAATCAGCGCCGAGCTTCGCGAGACCCGCAAAGAAATAGACGACCCCCACTTGAAAACGGAACAGGTAGAGAACCCAGGCAGGCACAGTCACTCGGGAAAGCCCCTGACGGAAGCGGGCATCCAGCGACCAGGTGGATCCGATCGGTAAAAAAATCGACAGGAACAGAAGCAGCGAAACCAGATAATAATGGTTCAAATAGTTGCTGACATCGACAAGCTCCACCCAGGAGAAGCCGACGAACAAGAGCAAGGCGACGCAACGGAAGTAGATACCCGCTGCGAAAGCGATCCCGAGAAAACACAAAGCCCCATAGAGAACGTAGCACAGCACCGGACCAGGGACCGGAACCCATTCGAAGCCGTAGTACCTGAAGAAAAAAGTAGGTTCGACAAAAAGCACGTCGACCCAGCCTTCGGCCATGAAACGCAGGGCGCCGGCGGCAAGCAGAATCCCGAATCCGATTCGGAACGCGGCGAGGCTTGCCGCGTCCACCGGGCGACTTAGAATGCTCCCGGCAGTAGGCTGACCCGCCGGAGTTCCCTGTTCGTAACCACCCATCGAATTGTCAGTCGTTGTCTCCGGCCCCCTCCTGCGGGACAGCAAGATTGAGGATGGATACGAATTCGCTTTTCATATCTGTCGCAAACAACTGAATCTCCGTGTACGCCAGAATCACAGTTGCCGGATCCTCCACCAAGGCCGAAGACAGGCTGCCTTCAATCGCCTCCAGAGCCTCATGAGTCTTGTCCAACTGGCTCGACATGCGAATCGCCAACGCACTGGCACCCACATCCTGAAGGTACCAGACAAATCCCCCATTGTTGGCGCCCGTACCCGAGAACACGGCCAAGAGACCGTCCAGATTGGCAACAAGAGCAGCTTTCGAGCTCAAGGAATAGGGCAGTTCGACATCTTCGGGGCAAACCTCGGAGGGGCAATCAGGACTGATCCCCGCAGGAATTGCGAGCTTCAGATCCTTGATCTTCGTATCCACGACAAAGAATGCTGCAAAAACTTCGTCGATGGCCTCCTTTGCCGAACCGTAAACGGAACTTCCCTGGCCGGCGTTGCGAAGATCGGCAGCGAAGTTTCCGCCTGACGGCTCCCAGGCGTCCTGCAGCCGTTGGGCCTGAGACAAAATTCCGTCGGCGAGCACAACAGCGTAGTCGGCCTGCCGCCGCACCAACTGCCCGGCCCCCACCAGATCATCCCACGTTCCGTTGCGATTGATATCAATGCGCGAAGAGCAGGCATTTTCCGCCTCCGTGCGGAAGAGCAGAAGCTCCAATGCATCCAGACCGTAAACGTTCACGAGACTGGATTGGAAGAAATCTCCGGCGTCGAAATCACCGTCCACGGTGACCTGATCGACTGCGCAATAGTTGACGGTCGGCCAGGAGTAGATCTCGTCTCGAATGCCCAGACCGCCAGCAAAGGCAGTGGCAGAACCTGCAGGCCCGAACTGCATCGGCTCGAGGAACTGAAAACTTTCCATCGCGTCCGTCCAGGCAGCCTGAGCAGCCTGGCGACTCGACGCGCTCAAACTCCCCGCCCAGGTGCGGGTTGCGTTCGCCAGGCCCTGAGCACGGCTCGCAAAATCTCGGACAGCGGGCAGAACCATGGCGTCTGCGAATTGGCCCAGAAGGACGTTACGATCGAAAGGTCCGGTGGGTCCCGGGGTCGGCGTCGGCTCGGGCATGGAAATGGGCTCGGAGAGAATGACCCCGAAGCCCTGCTTGCCTTGTTGCCATTCGATCACCGCATTGCGGGTTTCCTCGGGGAAGCTCTCGATCAGATATTCCCCCTCGAGCCCCCGCACAAACGGAGCCCCCAGCGTCTGAACGCTGAAGGTCGTCGAGGCGAACTCCATCCCGTCATCAAACAGCCTCAGCGTATGCTCCCCGTCGCCCAGAAGCGCATAGTTCCACTGCAATACATAAGCGTTATTCACGCGGTCGGGATCCGCGCACTGTCCCCGGGTATCCCCGCGAGGCGTTCCGTATGCCACCTCGATCGGATCCCGATCGTCAAATTGCGCCGTGATCCGGCTGCCTTCACATCGCCAGCCAGACACAATCCCGATGCCGCTCATCTTTGCGCCAGGGCCCGGATTCTCCAATGATCCCGGGATGGAGTCCACCTGACGCACGCTTGCCAAACTGCCGGCTGCATTGCTGGCGCTCGCCATATCGCAACCGCTCACCAGAACAAAAGACTGACTGGATTGCTGCCACTCCACATGCTGCATCTCATCCGGCCCGGGAAAGCCCTCAAGCCCCAAACATCGCTCGACTCCGCGAAGGAACCTCTGGCCCGCCAGCCTTTGGACCGAGAAATTGACCGAACGCCAAACCTCGCCTCCGTCCAGAATCTCCAGCACATGCTCGCCATCCTCAAGGTTGGAGTAGTTCCATTGCAAGGCGAAGGCTGTATTTTGCTGCTCGGGGTCTGCGCACAACCCCAGGGTGTCGCCGCGCGGCGTCCCGTAGGCGATCGGCAATTGGTCTCCGCCATCGAATCGTGCGGTCAGCCCGTTCGACGAGCACTTCCATCCCGAGACAATCCCGATCCCACTTTGGACCGAACCAGGGGCCGGAATTCCAAGGTTGCCGGTATCCGCGTCCTGAGCCGATGCCAAGCCCGGGAACAGCAAGCAGCTGACCATCAAACAGGCGACAAATGTGTGCGAAATTCTCGTGGGAAACCACATTGAGATCGAACTCCTTGCTGCACTCCAGCAGCTCTTGAAATTACCTATTTCACTGACCTTCACGTTGGCGGCCCTGCAACACTTCTCGCCCGCTCATGAGCGACCCACCACAAGCGATTCTCGAAAAATAACCTCTCCACCGTAACCCGAAACGGAAGAGAGAAAAGGCCCCGAAAGGAATAACCGCAGCCCCTCGACTGCGGTTTTCCTCAAGCAAAAATTTGTCATCGTCTACTCGCAGCGCCCAACCACGCACGGGCGCGGCTCAAGGGGATTGGCTCCGCGAGCATTCCGTCCGTAAATAGCGGACTTACCAGTTCTCGACATTGGACTCCGCGAAACCATGAGCCGCACCGAGAATTTCGCGCGCCTCGATAAGTCCCTCAAGATAGGCTTCCGCTTCGGGTTCACCCGGCAGGACCGGAGCGTCACCCATCAGATCCATGACCGCGACGAATTCCGCGTCGCTCAGCTGCCCTCGCGGGTTGAACTGCAAGCCGATCGCAAAAGCCTTCATCTCGGACCAGTGCTTGGCATGATCACCGAAACTGTAGTCCTCGGTTCCCCAATTACCCATGTCACCCAGAACATCATTGATGTAATGGGCGGCCGTGGCGGCAATCGCGTCTTCCCAGGCACGAACCGCCTGATCTCGGGCTGCTACCAGGGCTTCCATATCGTCTTGCGAAAGATCCCCATCGGCAGCATCGATGATGGCACGGCCGAGCAGGAATCCATCGATTGCCAGCTGGCTGAAGTCGGTCGGGTCCTCATCCGAGCTGCCCCGATCGCGCTTGGCGGCATTGACCGCAGCGTGGAAGTTGTACTCCGACTTCAGGTTGATGTAACCGTCTCCATCGGTGTCGTGGCGTCCGGTCTCCCAGCCGTCGCGTCCGCCCTTGCCTGCGGCTTCGTCGTCCGTATAGTCGGCATAGTCACGTGCGGCTCCAAAATAGCCGAAACCCTCGTCCCAGATGTGCTCGAGCGAGGTGTAGACCGCACCCTCTTTTCCGGGCTCGGTATTTTGACTGTTGATCCCGTGATCCTCGAGGTCGTTATCGAGGTAATCATCGGTTCCCTGAGAGTAGTTGACTGCCATCAGCAGGAACTTCTCGATCAATTGCTTCAGATCCTGACCTTCGGCCGTGACATAGACGTTGGCGATCGGAGCACCCGTCGGGCCAAGGGGGATTTCTCCGTTAGCGCGGGCGACCGCCAAAGCATCCAACTCGGCGAAGAGCGCTCGCACAAAGTTCTCGGGCGAATCGCCACCCGCGCCGGACCAACCGGCAAACTCGGTCGACCAATCCTTATGCTGCCCTTTTGAGTCCCGGCCGGCGATTTTCGAAACGAGATCCTTGCCGCTGGAGATGTCGTTAAAGGTCACCTGAAGCAGATCCGGGGTCGTCGAGATCGTGAGCGGGTCATCTCCGGAGGTGTCGCTATCAAACTCGAAGAAGTAGTTCAGCTCGGCAACGACGTCACCGGAATCCGGGACAAAGTTGCCGGAGTCAATCTCTTCGGTAAGACCGGAGATGTAGGCGACCAGTTCCTTGATCAAAACCTGACGAAAGGTTTGCCCGCTGTAGGAAACCGAACTTTCGCCAGCCTCGAAGCGGCTGTCAAAGCTGTAGGTTTCCGGGACCTCGACGGGAACGTCGGGCTCGACGGGAACATCCGGCTCCACCGGGACCTCCGGATTAGGCGATTTCGAGTCTCCGCCGCAGGCGGCGAGCCCCAAAGCCGCGACCAGCACCAGCGCGAGGTTTCGCGGGAAAAGTCTATTTTTGCTGACTATCTTGAGCTTCATCTGCGATCTCCATGATTCAAATTTCAATCGCAATACGGAGCCCCCCTCCGCCTGGATCGGTTTTGATAATGATATTGATATTCGTTTTCGTTTAGTACAAACAGATCGTCCCCCTGTCAAGGCTCGATTCTCGGGGCAGATGGCATATGATGCAGGCTATGCGGAAGATGAGCACCCAAGGCGTCAATTCATGCGAAAAAACCACCTGAAACAGAAGCTCGACTCCGGTCAGGCCGCACTCGGCATCTGGGCGGTTCTGGGCAGCGAGGTGACCGCCAGCGTCGCGGGTCCGCTGGGTTTTGACTGGATCCTGATGGACGCCGAACACGGAATTCTCGATACAGAAGGCGCCATCGCGCTTATCCCGCACGCGCAACACGAGACCTGCACCCGCTTGATCCGCGTTCCCGGCGCCACAGATACCAGCCTGTTCAAGCGCGTCCTCGACATGGGGTTTGAAGGCGTCCTGGTGCCCCAGATCCGCAGCGCTCGCGAAGTCCGCGAAGTCGTCTCGGCGTGCCGGTATCCGCCGGATGGCCAACGCGGCATCGCCTCCCAGAGGGCCCATGGGTACGGCCTGGAATTCGAGGAATATCTCGCGCAGGCAAACCGGGAGACTCTGGTTCTGGTCCAGATCGAAACCACCGAGGCAATCGAGAACATCGAGGAAATTCTGACCGTCAACGGACTCGATGGCGTATTTGTAGGACCGGCCGACCTCTCGGCTGCTCTGGGCGTGCACGGCGACCCCGAGGCCCCGGTCCTGGTCGAAACTATCGCCAGGATCCTGCAAGCCGCACAGGCCGCCGGCAAGCCGGCCGGCATCTATGCTCGCAGCCCCGAGGATGCGACCCAAAGAGTTCGGTCCGGATTTCGGTTCGTCAATATCGCCAACGACCAGAGCCTGCTGGTGCGCGGCCTGCGAGCCGCCCGAGAAGCCGTTCCTGAGGATCTGGACTGAACCCCTCCGACAGGACCTGTCAGCGCCGCTCACCGCCGGTCAGGGACGCACGACAACCTTCCCGACAGTTCCCCCGGAAACCAGACTTCCCAGCGCAGCGGGAACATCCTCGAGCGACACCTCCTGGCGCAGCAACGGCGGAACCTTGCCCTGAGCATGCAATTCCATCAAATGGGCATGGACCTCGCGCAAGTAGTCCGGGTTCATCAGGCTGTAGCGCGCGTAATGAACCCCCAAGATCGAGTAATTCTTGACGAGGGCATGATTGGCCGGAGCCTCCGGAATGCGGCCGCTGGCAAAACCGATCACCAAAATGCGGCCCTCCCAGGCAATGCATTTTCGGGAGCGGTCAAAAGTATCTCCGCCCACCGGGTCATAGATCACGTCAGCCCCGCGCCCATCGGTCCATCCGTTCACTTCGGCCACAAAATCCTCTTTGCGATAGTCGATGACCTTGTCCGCGCCCAGGTCCCGGCAGATCGACACCTTCTCGGCACCGCCAGCGGTCGCAATCACGCGCGCGCCCGCAGCCTTGCCCAATTGAATCGCCGAGGAACCAACGCCCCCTGCCCCCGCATGCACCAGAAGGACCTCGCCGGCACGTAAATGCGCGCGGCGATGCAGCGCGACGTAAGATGTCTGATAGGTGACCAGCATCGCGGCCGCCTGGTCCGCGGGAAAGCCCTCAGGTATCGGAAAGGTCATCACCTCGTTGGCGAGAGCTTCTTCCGCAAGTCCACCATGGGGCAGCGCGGCAAAGGCCATGACGCGGGTTCCCGGGGAAATCGTTACATCCGCTCCTGCGGCGACCACCTCACCGCTGACTTCCAGTCCCGGAGTGAACGGGAGAGAAGGCTTCTCCTGATATTTACCGCGGCAGATCAAATCGTCCGCGAAATTCAATGCGGCCGCATCCACACGGATCCTCACCTGATGGGCCCCCGGCTCCGGAATCGCGACTTGGGAGTCCAGCTGCAAAACCTCTGCCGGATCCCCGATCTGATGCACTCGTAATGCTCGCAAAGCGTTCTCCCCCTGGTGGCACTGTCACCACCAACCGGCCTATGGATGGCAAGGAAACAAAGGGATCGCAACGCGGGTGCGGGAAAGCGGGCATCCGAGCATCGGCGGCAACCAGTCGTTAGAAGACAATACCCATGAGTGAAGCTGATCGAAAAAAGTGGGAGGAGCGCTACCGGAAGCGAACGGCCGAGCCGCTCGGTCCCCCCGACCCCTTTCTGGACGAGATTCTTGACCAGCTTCCCGCCACCGGGTGCGCCATGGACCTCGCCGGGGGCAGTGGTCGGCATGCACTCGTTCTGGCCCGACAGGGGCTGGAGGTGACCCTGACCGACGTCGCACCGGCGGGCCTTGCCATCGCCCGGGATGCTGCCGCAGCCGCGGGCCTCTCCCTGCATACGGAAATCATCGATCTCGACAGCGACCCTCTGCCGCCTGGCCCCTTCGCGGTCGTTTTCTGCAGCTGGTTTCTTCCGCCCGACGAGCGCTGGCAGGACATTGGCAATCTCCTCAGCCCCGACGGACTTCTGGTTCTGGTCCATCCAACCAGAGAGAATCTGGAGAGGCATGCTCACCCGAGCGCCCGCTTCTGCGTAGACGAACACGACCTGCGGGCTCATCTGAAACGCGCTGGACTGCGCATTCGCCGGGCGACGGCAGGCTGGGACGCCGCTGGAAAACATACCCTGCGGATCCTCGCCGAGCCGACTGGGCCAACTTCGCCAGCAGGACAGCAGGCATAACTCGAACGGCATCGATCAACCGTGCGCCGGGCTTTGGATGCCCGGCGTCGATCGCGAGGGGCTGGTCTCGGTCTCGGTCTCGGTCTCGGTCTCGGGGGCACGCGAGAATTCAGCGCACCCGCAGAACAACCTTCCCGAACGTCGAATTTCCCTCGACAAGGGCATGCGCGCGGGATGCTTCCTTGATGGGCAAGGCAACCTCGACAACAGGATGCAGCTCACCGGTCGCAAATAGCGGCCAAAGGCGTCGCTCCATTTCCTGCATCAATGCGGTTTTTGCTTCCACCGACTGGGCGCGCAGGGTCGAGCCCATCAAGCGCAGCCGCTTCATCATCAACTGCGCCAGCGACAGCTGGGCATCCGCGCCTCCCATCAGACCGATCAGAACCAGTCGCCCCTCCAGGGAAAGACACATCAGATTATCCTCGAGGTAGGCACCCCCAACCGGGTCGAGGATCACATCGACGCCATCGGGATCAGCCCATGCCGCGGCCGCGGGGAGAAAACTGCCGCCATGCCGATTCCAACCATCCTGCGCCCCCAAAGCTCGACAACGTTCGAGTTTCTCGGCGCTGCCGACCGTCACAAAGCAGGGATTCCCGAAAGCCTGACAGAGTTGAATCGACGCTGTCCCCACCCCGCTGGCACCTGCGTGCAGGAGTACCCGTTCCCCGGGCCGCAGTGCGGCCTCCCGGTAAAGGTTCAGGTACGCCGTCGCGAATACCTCGGGAATGGCAGCGGCCATCTCGAAATCCATCCCCGGCGGCATCGGGAGGACCTGGCCCGCGGGGACGGCTACCTCCTCGGCATACCCTCCCCCGGAAAGGAGAGCACAAACGCGATCACCAACAGCGAAATTTGAAACACCCGTGCCCAATGACAACACCTCACCGGCACATTCCAGCCCCAGAATCGGACTCGCGCCCGCTGGCGGCGGATAAAACCCCATGCGCTGCATCAGGTCCGCGCGATTGACCGCCGTGGCGTGGACCCGGATCAAGACCTCCCCCGCCCCAACCGCCGGCGCAGCGTGATCCGACCAACAAAGTTCGCCTTCTCGTACTTCCATTGCCTTCATCGAATTCCTCTCCCTCCTAACAGGAGGTCGCAACCAGCATGTGGCACGGCCGTACACAGATGCCTACAGAACATCCATGGAACGCATCAACATCACCGAGACCTTGAGTTTCTCCCGGATCGTCTATGGCATGTGGCGCGTCGGCGACGACAGGGACACCAGCCCCGGACATATCCGCCACAAGATTCAGGCATGTCTGGACCAGGGCATCACCACCATGGATCAAGCCGACATCTATGGAGGCTACGCTGCCGAAGAAATGCTGGGCACGGCCCTGGCAGGCACCGACCTGCGCAACCAGATCGAGATCGTCACCAAATGCGACATCCTGGCCCCGATGGGGCGCTACGCGGATGCGCGGGTCAAATACTACGATACCAGCGGCGAACATCTTCGGGCCTCGGTCGACCACTCCCTCCGACTGATGGGGATTGAATATATCGACACCCTGCTGATTCATCGCCCCGACCCATTCATGGACCACCGTGACACCGGAGAGGCCCTCGACGGGCTGGTCGAGTCGGGAAAGGTGCGCAGCGTCGGGGCCTCGAACTTCCGCCCCCACGACCTCAGCTTGCTGCAGTCCGCCATGGACCAGCCGCTGGTCACCGACCAGATCGAGCTGAGCGTACTCCGCCATGAGGCATTCACCAATGGCGACCTCGCCTGCCTGCAGGAGCACGACATCCCCGCCATGGCGTGGTCGCCACTGGGCGGCGGAAAGCTCTTCGATCCCGAAAACCAATCCCTGCACGCCAAGCTTGCCGAGGTGGGCGAAAGGTCCGGCCACGACGCCTCGGCAACAGCGGTGGCCTGGCTGCTGGCTCACCCGGCTCATATCATTCCGGTCATGGGCACCAACAACCTCGATCGAATCGCAAAATTCAACGATGCGTTTCAGGTTGGCATGGACCGACAGACCTGGTTTGAGATCTACACCGCAGCTCTTGGCCACGAAGTCCCCTAGAGACAAAACACATCCGCGGAGGCTCCGGACCGCACGTAGGCGGAGTCTGCGATTGCACGTCGTGGATTGACAACAGCTCTCGGATCCTTGAGCGTCGGGGCACGACAATGCGCAGATTCGTGACCAAAGCAGCAGGGCTGTTTGGACCTGGCCCCATGCCGAGGCAGGAGCCGCTGGCCGCGCCGAGGCGCAACCGCAAGGGTAAGGCACTCGCGGGAGTCCTCGTGGCCACAATGCTTGGCTGCGACCAACTTCCCCCTCCGTTCGCGACCCCTCAGATGGGCGACCCGACCGGCATTGGCTCCGAGACGGCGGTCCAACAACGCCTCTGGAGACCACATATGCTCACCCGAGCAGCCGGCATCGGCACTTGTGAAGTCGGCCAGGTCCGTCGGCCCGCATTTGGATGCAATGAATCGGAACGCTTTTTCGCAGGCCCGCTAAGAACCGCCGCCGCGGGAACTCTGCGGATCAGGACGAAGCGCCCGGAAGTTCTCCAAACCAGCTACGGGCTGATCGAAGGCCAGATCGAAATCCCGAAAATCGCGGATTGGATTCCCTTGCCGCCGTTCTTGGTGCCCCCGGGCACGGGTCGGATCAATCGAAAGGTCCAGAACGAACGCGTCAAGGACAAAAGGCATCAAACCATCCTGCGCGTCCGCCCCATGCTCTCTTCTCCTGCCATCTGGCGAACACGTCCGGTCTGGCCCTTGGCGTCGAGCCAGTTGACCTTCGACCTCGCCATCATGCCGGAGGCAATCCGTGCCGGTGCGCGATCCAGTCGCGTCAAAGTCTTCGCCCAGGTCGGGACGGCCCCGCGGGAGCTTCTATTCCAGAAAATCATCGACAATAAACAGCCCGCCGAATGGCAATCACACACCATCCCGCTGGCAGCCTTCGCCGGGCAGCCAACCACGCTCGTCTTTGAAGCCGAACCTTGGCCACGCGCGCAAGGCGGATTTTCTGCACCCTTGATCGGGGCACCGCTTCTGACCTATCGGACGACTGCGCCGACAGAACCAAAGAATATCCTTTTGATCTCCCTCGACACTCTGCGTGGCGACCACGTCGGCGCCACCCGAGACGGTCGGGATCTGACACCGAACCTCGACCTCTTTGCGGCGCAAGGCGCGGTATTTGCACAGGCCATGACCACCTACCCCTCGACCACCGCATCCCATATGAGCCTCATGACCGGCCTCTATCCGATCGCACACAATACCGACCACCCGGGCGTCACCCTATCCACCGAGATTCCGACGATGGCCGAGATTCTCGCCGATCGAGGTTTCGCGACAGCCGCAGTCACCGAAAACGCAATGCTCGCGGCTTCCGCCGGCTTCTCCCGCGGATTCGATTTCTACCGGGAAGAACGCGCGCTGGGAATCAGCGCAGCGCAAGGCCACATCGAGAAGACCTTTGCCGCCGGAACCAAATGGCTGGAAGAGCATAAAGACGAGCGCTTCTTTCTGTTCCTGCACACCTATCAGGTCCATGGCCCCTACCGGCCGCCCCCGGAATACGACGTCTTCAAATCCGACCTGACGGGGACCAAAAAAGACAGTCTCGCACGACGTGCCATTACCCAAATCAATGCCTACGCCGGGGAGGTCCTCTACACCGACGCTATCGTAGGCAAACTACTGCATAAGATCGAGACCCTTGGACTCGCGGAAAACACCATCATCATCATCACCTCGGACCACGGAGAGGAATTCGGACTCCATGGCCATATTGGCCATTCGCAAACGCCTTTCGAATCGGTCATGCGAGTCCCGCTATTGATCCGCGCTCCGGGAAAATTCAAGCCGGGGATCAAGATCGAACCCGTTGTATCTCTGGTCGATATCCTGCCGACTGTGCTCGAGATGGTAGTCCCCCCCAGTGCGGCCAGCGCGCCGACTGGACGCCGCTGGCATGGCGTCTCTCTGCTCGGACTCTTGCGGGGGACTTCCAAACCCGCGCGCGAGGCGGTTTTCGCGGAAAGCCGTAGACCGGGCTTCCAAAGCGTTGTGGCCCGCACCAATTCGCACAGGTACATTACCTATGAGGATCCTGCAGCCACGCCCCGGATTTACGATCTACGAACCGACCTGGCCGAGCAGAACAATCTGCTCACACCCGAGTTGCGAAAAAAGGGCCAACGCCTGACGCAACGCTACCAGCTCTGGCGCAACGACGCGCGCAAACGTGCGGTGTCGATTCGGGAAGCCGGTTCGGTCGACCCCGAGACCGCCGCAAAACTGCGCGCCCTCGGCTATACCGACTGAGGTCGCGCGGGCAGCGGTTGACGCAACGGTTAGCGGAACGGCTGGCGGAATCCTTGCCCGACGAACCTAATTTGACCAGTAAATAAACTCGTCGTCGGGGGCATCGGGCTGCGTGAGATCCTTGTCGATATTGATGGGCATCGAGGCGCGACTGGGCCAGGAGGGTTCGAGCTGCTCAGCATTATGAGCTGCCAGCGCAGCCTTCAATTCGGCCACCTTCTCGGGGCGCGCCTCCGACAAATCGTTGCGCTCGTTGGGGTCAACCGAAAGATCAAAAAGCCAATCTCGGCCGGGAGGGTCGCTGACATTGAGCTTCCAACCCTTTACGATCGCTGTCTGGGAGGCCCCGCTTCGCCAGAACAAGGCCTCATGCGGCACATCAGTCCGCTCACCGGTGGCAAAAGGAACCAGATCCACACCGTCGACAACCCGATCGGACGGCACCGGCGCACCCGCGGCGGCCGCCGCGGTGCTGTAGAGGTCAAAATGATGCACCGGCTCCTCGACAACGGTGCCCGGCTCGATATGTCCGGGCCATTTGAGGAAAAAAGGAACGTGGATTCCCCCCTCGAAAAGAGAGATCTTCCACCCGCGGAAGGGCTCGTTGACGTCAGGGACTCCGATATAATGTGCGCCGCCATTATCCGAGGTAAACATGACAATCGTATTGTCCTCGAGACCGTTATCCCGCACCGCGTCGAGGACCTGGCCGACGCCGCGATCAAGGCTGCGAATCATCGCCGCATAAACGCGAAGGCGGTGGTCCTCGATATGCGACAAGGCCTCATAATCCTCACGAGCTGCCTGCAGAGGCGTATGGGGAGCCCAATGCGCCAGGTAGAGAAAGAAAGGACGGTCCTTGTTTGCCTCGATTACCTTGACCGCTTCCTCGGTATAATAGTCGGTCAGGTAGCGATCCGGTGCAAAATCGCTCCCTCCGTTGAAGGAGGCCGCAAACGCCATCGCAGCCCAGAGAAATTTATCGATGGGATCAAAACTCTGCTTGGAGTTCACCACATCCGGGTGGTCCTCGGGCAGGTAAAGTCCGCTCGACATCAAAAGGCTTTCCGCAAAGCCCTGGTCGTGGGCTCCCATCCCGCCGCTACGGCCGAGATGCCATTTGCCAATATGCGCGGTGTGGTATTGCTGGTCACGCAGCAGCTCGGCAATCGTGATCTCCGACGGCGGCATCCCCATATCGTCATAATGTACGTATTCGGCCTCGGCATCGAGCACCGGCTCTCTCAGCCCCGAGGAGTCACGCGTCATCGATACAACCTCCATCATGCCGGGTGGCGTCGGCGTGAACTCGAAACCAAAGCGCGTACCATATCGGCCCGACATCAAGGCCGCTCGCGACGGCGCACAGGTCGCATTGGCGGCATACCCGTTGATGAAGTTCACACCATCGGCGGCGATCGAGTCGATATTGGGCGTCGGCACCGTGCCCCCGGCCACACCACCGCCCTGGAACGTCAGGTCGTTCCACCCGAGGTCATCGGCCAGAATCAGAATGATATTGGGTGGACGATCCTCGGGCGCCCGCCCCGCGGGATCGGCGCCCGTGCTCCAGGCAACCTCCTGAAATGGCCCCACCGTTCGCATTCCAGCCGCCACACTCACCAGCTTCAAGGCAACGGTCGCCCGGTTGACGTAGGCAAGAGTGCCCAAAATCACCAGAATGCCCGCAACAATGCCGATCCACTTGAGTCCTTTTTTCATCTGCAAATTCCTTTCACGGCCTCATCAAATCACTCAAAGGCCCGTGCCGCTGAAAACGATTCATTCCTCGTCCGTGCTCAGGAGACAAGAGTTCTCTGGTCCGGCTTCTCCAGGGGGCTCAGACAATGATGTTCTGCCAGAAGGGGTGTCACGGCGCTGCGAGCCTCGGGCGATAATTGCGCAAAGCGAAAGCGTAGTTCGTTGAGGCACTTCGCCTGATACCTGAAGGGCGCCTGAGTATAGATTCGCCCCCCCACAGGCAGCGAGAACGCCTCGGCGTCATCCGCGATCGCCTTCTCGTTAGCCAACAGGAAGGGAAGGTAGGCCTCGCCTGCGAGTGCAAGCAGTTGCGAGACAGCGTCCGGCAACGCCTGCCCATCCTCGCGCCACTGCCCTGTGTGCCCGGAGAGGTCGTGCATATGCTGCACCCAACGCATGGTGTAGGGGGCGCGCTTCCGGCACGGCTCCAAAGCTGCAAAGTCCACGATGAACTGCGAGATCTGCCCGAAAATGGCAAAGTCTGCGAGGGACGGACGTGAGCCGAAAAGGAAACCTCCCTGCGGCACCATTGTCTCCATCGCATCGAGCACCCGCCGTGCAATTTCCATCAGGGTCGGCAAGTTCTCCGGCGTACAGCCGACCAAACCATTGCGCCCTACCTGACGCGTCTCGAAAGCGCTTCCAGCAGCTTCGAGATGGGCCAACCCGCCGCCAAAGTCCTGATCGTACGCAATCAATCGCCCCGTCCATCCCGTATGCTCGGGGTAAGCCCACCGATAGGCGTACATTGCCTTCGACAGCCATTCATCTGCGAGATCCTCGAGGAGAAAGGCCAAGAAGGCATCTGACTCCCGATCCGGGACAATTGAGCGGCCCCCGTGGCGGCCCTCCAGATCGAGGAGCAACGGGGTTGAATCGTTATGAAAAGTCCCGTCAGGGTACTCGAGCACCGGCATCACAGGAACACGAACCTTGGCAAACGCCTGCATCCAGCTTTCTTTTTGCCCCAGAAAGACATGCGGTATCTGGCGATATCGCAACAAGGCTCGCACCTTCATGGAGTATGGCGAGCCGATATGACCATAGAGCCGGTAAGGCACCGGAGCCTCCCTGTTTTCCGCGCTCGCACTTTCCATGGCTCTCGTTATATGATGCCGTCACAACAAATGACAATAGTTTCCGATCAAATGCAGGATGGACGCCAGCAACGTTCACAACGCACGCGCGCGGCCGTCGCCAGAGCGATGATCGATTGTATTCGCGACGGCGCCCTGCGTCCCTCGGCCCAGCAGGTTGCCAAGCGCGCAGGCGTGTCGACCCGAGCCGTCTTTCGGCATTTCGAGAACATGGAGGGGCTTTTCCTCGAAGCAACGCAGATCCAGCTCGATACCCTCGCCCCCCTCATTCCTCCTATCGAGACATCGGGCGATCTCGATTCCCGGATTCGCTCTTTTTCCCGACACTGGACTACCTTTTTCGAGCATAGCGAGGAGCTCTGGCGATCCACGCGCCTCTCCCTCCCCTTCTCGAAGCTGCTGCAGAGTTTTCAGGATTGGCAACGAGCCGTCATTGCCGAGCAACTCCAGAAATCTTTCGCCCCTGAATTCAAAGCGATGAAAGCTTCGGCCCGAAACCGACGTGAACAAAACCTGCGCGCCATCATTTCGGATAATTACTGGGCCGAGCTCCGTGACAACCAAAAGCTCTCCGTTGCGGAAGCGAAACGCTCCATCGAGGAAGCTCTGCGGAGCCTGCTCACAAGCTGAAGTTCATGACCGCCTTCCCACGCAACCGAGGAGAGTCACAACAATGTTCCCGATCTTCAAAAGCCACGTCTTGCCGCGAGCACTCATCGCGCTCCTGCTTTTAGGCACTGCCGGTTGCGACGCCGTAATCCAAAGGGTCCTGAGCGCAGCTGTCGAGCGCCAGCAAGGCGGTGACGGAGATCTGCTCCTCACCGACGATGCGATCAATATTTTCTTCTGCGGCACCGGCTCTCCCTTGCCAGACGCCACGGCAGCCGCCGCGTGCACCGTCGTGATTGCGGGTGGCAAGCTCTACGTGGTGGATGTCGGGCCGGGCTCCCAGGAAGTCGCGCAAATCGGCGAGATGCCAAGGGCCGCACTCGCGGGGATTTTGCTCACCCACTTTCACTCCGACCATATTGGCGAGCTGGGCGAATGGGCGACCCAAAGCTGGCTGGCCGGACGGAGCCACCCATTGCATATCTATGGCCCACAAGGCGTCGAGGAGATCACCCAAGGCTTCCGACAAGCCTACCGAATCGATGACGAGTACCGGATTGCGCACCACGGCGAGAACAATCTACCGCGCTCGGCGGGCGAATGGATCGCGCACACTGTCCCCTACACCAATGGCCCCGGGACTGTCATTCTGGAAGACGGAGACCTCACCATCACAGCATTTGCTGTGGACCATAAACCCGTCGAGCCCGCTGTCGGCTATCGTTTCGATTACAAGGACCGCTCGGTGGTCATCAGCGGCGACACCGACAAATCCGAGAATCTGGAGGCTAACGCCAAAGGTGCCGACGTCTTGATTCACGAGGTTCTTCTCAAGGATATCATCGGACAGATGTCGGATATGCTGGGCGAGTCCGGCCGCATCCGGCAGCAAACGCTGGCCGCCGATGTTCTCGATTACCACACAAGCCCGGCCGAAGCGGTCGTTTCTGCAGAGAAGTCCGGGGTCAACACCGTCGTCTTCAACCATCTCGTGCCGCCGCTTCCCGGATTCCTCCGCTCCTGGCTTTTCTTGCGCCACGCGAACAGCGAAGTCGTCGACGTCGTCCTGGGAGAAGATTATATGACCATCCGCCTGCCCGCCGGCAGCGAAACCGTCGAGATCGAGACACCTTGAGCCGAGGCTTGCTCCTTCGGGTTGACGCATGAGGTAAACTGTATTACACCTGTAATACAGCCATGAAGATCCGAATCGACCCCGACGCCAAAGCCCCGGTCCACCGCCAGATTGCAGATCAGCTCCGCTTCGCCATCCAAACCGGCAAGCTGAAGCCGGGAGAAAAACTCCCCAGCCTGCGCAGCCTCGCGTCCAACTTGGGGCTCGCGGTCAATACGGTCGCCAAGGCCTACAAAAGTCTCGAAACAGCTGGCTCTGTGCAAGCCGGTCAGCGCAGCGCCTACAAGGTCTGCGGGAAACCGACCGCAAGCAGTCGCTCGCGCAAAGGCGAAGATAGCGTGCGCTATGCTGCCCGAGGCGTATCGGCAACGAAATCCGAGGTACATGGAGCCATCGCCGGCATCGACAAGGGCGTCTTTCCAGGCTCCTTCTGCAAAATCACCGAGGACTTCCTCACCGGAGATCCCGACCTCTGCAATCTGATCCATGCAGACGGCAGCGGCACCAAATCGATTCTCGCCTACCTGCAATATCGCGAGTCGGGCGACCCCTCCGTATTCCGCGGCATCGCGCAGGACAGCATTGTGATGAACCTTGACGATCTGCTCTGCGTAGGCGCCACCGGCCGCATCCTGATCTCGAGCACAATCAACCGCAACGCGAAAAGAATCCCGGGCGAGGTTCTCGCCGAGTTGATCGCGGGAAACGAAGAGGTGCTCGCGCAACTGCGCAGTCACGGCGTCGACATCCATAGCGGGGGCGGCGAAACTGCCGACGTCGGCGACCTGACGCCCACCGTGGTCGTGGATAGCTGCGCAACGGCGATCCTGCCGAAGAAAGACGTCGTCACCGGCCGACGCATCAAACCCGGGCTGGCGATTGTCGGACTTGCCTCCGACGGGCAAGCCGCATACGAGACCGCGCCTAATAGCGGTATCGGCAGCAATGGTCTGACCAGTGCCCGGCATGACATGCTCAGTCCCTATTATCGCAAGCACTACCCCGAAACGTTCGACAAACAGATCGACAAGGATTTGGTCTATTGCGGACCCTACCGGCTGAAGGACTCGCTCCCCGATTCGTCCATGACGGTCGGAGAGGCTCTTCTGTCCCCCACACGGAGCTACGCGCCTGTGATCTCCGCGCTGCTTGCGAGCCACCCCGATGCCGTTCGGGGACTAGTCCATTGCTCTGGCGGAGGACAGACCAAATGCCTGCATTTCGGCAAGGACGTGCATTATATCAAGGACTCGCTGATGCCGATTCCACCGATTTTCCGAGCAATCCAGCGCGCCAGCGGCACGGGATGGAAAGAAATGTACCGCGTGTACAATATGGGTCACCGGATGGAGGTATATTGCCCCCCGCGGCAGGTCCGAAACGTCATCGCCTGCGCCGAGAGCTTCGGCATCCGCGCCGCACAGATCGGCCATACGGAGAAAAGTCCCTCCGGTAATCGCCTCACGCTGATGCATGGGCGACGGCGGCTGAGCTATTAGGCGATCGCCGTTCCCATGGATGCCGCACGCAAAATATCGCCTATGGAATCCTCGTCGTATCGCGTCGTTGTGAATGCGCGACCTCTGCTCGGGAACCTGACCGGCGTGGGACAGGTGACAGCGGCGATTTCGCGCGAACTCGAGGCCTGTGACGATTTCAATCTCACCTTCGCAACTCCGCAGGGATCCTATGACGCGATCGACGCCATCGGGTCTCCGGCTCCGGAAAATTGGTTCAAGAAGATTGCGCACCCTATCCTGCATCGAGTCCCTTATATCGATCAGATCAAGCGAATCCTGCGCGGCCCGCAACGGAAACTCGGGCCATCCGAGGAAGCCTACGACTTGTATTGGGAGCCGAATTTCATCCCGCTCGACACGATTGCCGCACGCCAGGTCGTAACGACGGTGCACGACATGTCCTGGAGTGAGCATCCGGAGTGGCATCCTCGAGAACGCACGATCTATTTCAAGGAGAATTTCGCCAGAAACATTCATCGCTCCGACGTGATCGTCGCCGTGTCACAGTTCACCAGGGACCGATTTCTCGAGGCACATCCCGAGATCCACGCCGATCGGCTGCGCGTGATTCCCTGTGGCGTGGACCGCTCTGTTTTTCGGGACCGGGAGGGCGAAGCTGTGGAGAGGCTTCGTGCTCACTACGAGCTTCCCCAGGAGTTCATTCTCTGCGTCGGATCTCTGGAACCGCGGAAAAATTTGCTCCGCCTCCTCGACGCCTTCAGCCTTTTGCCGAAACGAATCCGCGAGGCCTACCCTCTTGTTCTGGTGGGCGATGATGGCTGGAAAAACGCCGAACTCCGCAAGCGGGTGGAAACCATGGGGCGCGAAGTTCGTGCCATCCCCTACATCTCGGCATCTGCGGAACTGGCTCTGATGTACAATGCCGCCAGCGTCTTTGTATACCCTTCTGTTTATGAGGGATTCGGCATCCCTCCGCTGGAGGCCATGGCCTGCGGAACGCCCGTCTGCCTGAGCGACATCCCCGTCTTCCGCGAGATCTACCCGCCCGAGACCGGTCGGTTTGTCGACCCGCTCAACCCGGAATCGATTGCCGAGGGCCTCGAAGCGGTCCTCGAAGATACCGAGACCCGAGACCAGATGCGTCACGCCGGGACCGATCTTGCCCAACGCCACCTCTGGTCTCATTCCGGAGAGGCCTATGCCAATCTCTTCCGGGAATTGCGCCGCCCCTGAGCGCCAACCGCGGCCGGCCCCGCGAGGTCTTTTGCCTGTCCGCCAAGTCAGGAAGCAAGAGTTTCCGAGCGAATCCCCCCCAAGGATCCCGCATCCGACGTAAAGTCACGGGGTGCCGGGATCAATCCCTCGCGATAAATCTGCAAGACACCGAGGCGCTCCAGCAATCGGCAAACCGCGTATCCCATATCAATTTCCTCTGGATGAAAAGCGAACTTTGCCGACGCCGGGAACCGATGGTGATTGTTCTGGAATCCTTCGCCGAGAACCAACCAGGCTGCCATCTGGTTGTTGCGGGAATTGTCAGGCGTTTCGAAATTCCGTCCGCCGACGGCGTGGCCGAAGGAATTGATGATCCAGCCCTGAACGGGATGACTCATCATGCCGACCCAATAGCTGAATCCCAGGGCCCAGTATCCGGACGCCGCGCCGATCGCGATCGCCACGCCAAGCTGGAGCAGGTAGGGGAG
>CBFHUR010000042.1:0-23536 GCA_965658895.1 Binatia bacterium | reverse complement strand
TGCTGGTCCTGCCACGTCATGGGGGACAAGACCCCCGGGGGACCCATGGAATATTGGGCGCCTAATCTGGCCTATGCGCATGAGCGTTTGAATCCGGATTGGATCATCCGTTGGATTGCCGATCCGCAGTCGCAGATGCCTGGAACCAAGATGCCTGCCTTCTACCCGGGAGGGCCTGAGGACATCTTCGATGGCGATGAGGACAAGCAGATCGTGGCCATGCGCGACTGGATCATGTCGTTGGATTACAACGGCGGCAATGCCGCAGCCGGCGACGAAATGGTCCAGGAACCCTAGGTTTTCAAGGGATTTCACGCGCTCGTAACATTCAAATGGTTGATCTCATGGGCAGTTGGTCTAGAGGTACCCTGTGACAGACCGATCCGAGACTTGCCCAGAAGAGGACCTGATCCGCCACCTGCAGCGATATCCAGCGGATATTCTGGATATTAGACGTCTTCAGAGATCCTATGGGGTGTCCTCGGATGTGTTCGCCCTGATTCTCGACCAAATGGATCCGGGAAACTGATGGTCGCGACCGGGGTTTCCGAATTCGCCAGGATCTCCGAGTCTCCGGATGCCCCGGAAAGTCGCATGCGGGCTGAGAACGTTGACTTTTTCTACGGGGATACGCAAGCTCTCTCCCAAGTCACCCTCGAGATTCCCGATCGTCACGTTCTGGCATTGATCGGGCCCTCGGGTTGCGGCAAGTCGACGTTCCTTCGGACCCTGAACCGCATGAATGATCTCGTCCCCGGCGCGCGGCTGGAAGGAAAGGTTCTTCTCGACGGTAGCGATATCTACGAGCGATCCGTGGATGTGGTGGATCTCCGGCGTCGTGTCGGCATGGTGTTTCAGCGATCCAACCCTTTCCCGAAATCGATCTACGAAAATGTGGCCTACGGTCCACGCGTTCACGGAGTCTCTTCGCGCAGCGAGCTCGACGGGATCGTGGAGGATACGCTTCGGCGGGCGGCACTTTGGGACGAGGTGCAGGAACGATTGCATACTTCGGCCCTTTCGCTGTCGGGTGGTCAACAGCAACGGCTATGTATCGCCAGAGCGCTGGCTGTGCAGCCCGATGTCCTCTTGATGGACGAGCCGGCTTCCGCGTTGGATCCGCTGGCTACAGCGAAGATCGAGGAGCTCGTTCACGAGCTCAAGACCGATTACACCATCGTGATCGTGACCCATAATATGCAACAGGCCGCTCGTGTCTCGGATACGACGGCCTATTTCTACCTTGGCGAGTTGGTTGAAGTGGGCAAGACGTCCGAAATCTTCACCAACCCGAGCAAGAAGGAAACCGAGGACTATATAACGGGTCGCTTTGGCTGAAAGCGGGCCCCGACGGGGTACCACAGAGAGAAGACCGGCACGACGGGCCTCTTCGGAGTCGAAACTTCGGGGAATCGGCGGGATCACGTAATGCCGGAGGGGGGATAATGGCTCAACATACCGACCAGCGTTACGAGGAAGAGTTGGCAACTTTGCGCAAGCATATTCTGGAGATGGGCGGCCTGGTCGAGCGCCAGATCGGTGACGCGTCAAATTCTCTGGCCTCCGCGGACCGGGCGCTTGCTGAGCGTACGATCGAACGGGATCACGAAGTGAATCGTTACGACGTGGAGATCGACGAGGAGTGCCTCCAGTTGTTGGCACTTCACCAACCTGCCGCAGGTGACCTGCGCTTTATTACAACCGCCCTGAAAATCACCACCGATCTCGAGCGCATTGGAGATATGGCCGTCAATATTTGCGAGCGCACGATTGATCTTTCCGGGACCGGGTCCGACCTGATGGTCGATCTTCCCAGAATGTCGGCGCTGGTCCAGAAAGCGTTGCGCGGGTCGCTGGATGCCTTTGTTCGGGGAGATCCCGAGTTTGCCCTGCAAGTTTGTCAGGAAGACGATGAAATCGATGCTCTTCATGCGTCGATGTTTCACGAAGTTCTGGACAAGATCCGCGAAGACGGGGCGCTACTCGATCCGGGGTTGGCACAGCTCTTCGTCTCGAAATACCTCGAGCGAATTGCGGATCACGCGACCAATATCGCAGAGATGGTAATTTTCATGGTCAAGGGAAAGAGCATACGCCACACCGCGTTGCCCGATAGTATCTGAGGAGGATCAAGTGGATTCAGGCATCGAAATTCTGAGCATAGAAGACGAGCCGGACATCCGAGAGCTATTGAAGGTCACTCTGGAGGCCGACGGTTTTCGGGTTATCTCGGCCGCGACGGGAGAGCAGGGCCTGCAGATGGCTCGAACCGAGAAACCGTCATTGATTCTTCTGGATCTGATGTTGCCCAAGGTTTCGGGGCTCGATATCTGCCGCGAGATCCGGGCAGATCCCGAAATTGCAGCCATACCGATCCTCATGCTTACCGCGAAGGCTACCGAGACCGACAAGGTGGTGGGCCTGGAAGTAGGGGCCGATGACTATGTGATCAAGCCCTTCAGCCCCAGAGAGTTGACGGCTCGGGTGAAGGCTTTGCTGCGGCGGTCCCGGGCGACGGGGGTGCCAGAACAAAAAACGGACCGCTACGACTAGGGCGGTCTGTGGATCGACTTCGACACCTACGAGGTTCGGGTGCGTGATCGACGTGTTGAGCTGTCTCTGCGAGAGTTCGAGCTGATTCGCTTTTTCGTTACCCACCCGAACCGGGTTTATAATCGCGGGCAGCTCCTCGATCTGGTCTGGGGGAGCGAGACCCATGTCGAGCCCCGTACCGTCGATGTGCACATTCGCCGTTTGCGAAAACACGTCGAGGCGGATGATTCCTCACCCTCTCGAATCGTGACCGTCCGTGGCGTCGGTTATATGTTCGATGATCGGGAAGTTGCCGAGACGGGATAGCGCGTGAAGGGCAATTGGGGGCTGGCCCTGCGGATAATCAGCAGCTTTGCCGCCGGTCTGGTCGGAGGATATCTCTGGCCCGGTCCCGCCGAACAGAAGCTTTTCGTTGCTCTGGCCATTGGATTGGCCTTGCAGACTCCTGCAGAGATTCGCCGAGAACGGAAGATTCGGGCTCTCCGGAAGTGGGCGATCGACGGGATACAAGGTGACTATAAATCGGTTCCGCTCTCGTCATCCGCTCCGGATTCGATTGATCTGCTCGGCCAATCGCTGGAGGCGGTGCGGACGAACACGCTGAGTACGCAAACGGGCCTGAGATGGGAACGCGATCGGCTCGAGGCTGTTCTCAGCGCGATGGTGGAGGCGGTTTTGGTGGTCGACACGGCAGGGTTGGTGGTGCGTGCAAACCAACGGGTGGAGGCGCTCCTGGCGCTGCCTGTGGGCACGGATCCCATCGGGTTGTCGATCTGGGATCTGACCCGAGATACCGAGTTGCACGGTATTGTTCGCGAGGCGATGGCCGATGGCCAGTCCGCCAGTGGTGAGTTCGACTTGATTGGCGAGGAGGCTCGTCATCTCGGCCTCACGGTGGGTCCGACAAGTGATCAGACGGCCTGGGTGCTGGTGTTTCATGACTTGACCGAGCAGCGACGTCTCGAGCATGTCCGCACCGACTTCGTGGCAAACGTCTCCCATGAGCTGCAGACGCCGCTTACAGCGATCAAGGGCTTTGCCGACACCCTTTTGAGCTCCGACCTTTCCGACCCGTCGACGGTGCGCCGCTACCTGGGGATTATCAACCGCAACAGCGAACGCGTGGGTCTGCTGATCCGGGATCTTCTCGTGATCAGTGATCTGGAACTGGGTCGTATTCCTCTCCAACTCTCCTCGGTGCAACTGGGCCCCGTCCTGGAGGAGGTCCTTGAATTACTCGAGGAGGCCGCTCGGGCCAAGGGAGTTCTCGTCGAAGTTGAAGGCGCCGGAGACGATTGGGTTCGGGGCGACCACGATCGCTTGGTGCAGGTCTTTGTGAATCTCGTCGACAATTCGATCAAATATACAGCGAGCGGAGGAAAGATTCTGGTGTCCTGGGAGGCCACGGAGGAGGACATGCTCACCGTGCGCGTGGTCGACAACGGCATCGGCATACCGGAGTCGGAGCTGCCCCGGCTGGTCGAGCGGTTCTATCGCGTGGACAAGGCGCGCTCGCGCGCAGCGGGCGGAACCGGTCTGGGCTTGTCGATCGTGCGCCACATTGTCCTTGCCCACCATGGCACGCTCGACTTCTCGAGTCGGCTTGGCTTTGGCACCGAAGTCAAAATTTGCGTCCCCAGAACGGCAGCCAGCTAGCCGGTAGCCCCCGTCCGATGACGACTCGCCAATCCTAGATAGAGGAGTTTCTTTCGGAGAGTATTGCGGTTGATCCCCAGAATCTGCGCCGCGTGAACCTGATTTCCGCCGGTGCGCTCGAGAGTTGTCTCCAGGAGCGGCTTTTCCATCTCGGCGAGCAACGCATCATAGAGTTCTCTGGGGTCGGCGGGTCCGGCGGCATCAAATCGAGCCACCACCTCGGCGCGCACGACCTCCTGAAACGATCCGGCCGTGGCAATGTGGTCAGCTTGTTCCCGTGGGCTGAGCGAGAAATCCTCCGGCATCAGGGTAGTGTCGGGAGCGACCACGGCAGCTCGCACCAGCGCATTCTCAAGCTCCCGGACGTTTCCGGGCCATGCGTAGTCGAGAAGCATTTTCTCGGCTGATTTGGCGATGCCGGTTTTGTCTGTGCCCAGATCGCGGTTGATCTTGGCCAGAAAGTGTCGGATCAGGTCGGGAATGTCCGAGGCGCGTTCACGCAGAGGCGGCACGCGGAGAGGTACGACATTGAGTCGAAAGAATAGATCTTCCCGAAAGCGGTTCTCGCGGACGGCTTCGGCGAGGTTCTGGTTGGTGGCCGCGATAATCCTCACGTTGCTCGCCATGGTTTCGTGCCCGCCCACCCGAGTGAATTCTCTTTCCTGAAGAACTCTGAGGAGTTTTGCCTGAAGTTCCAGCGGCATGTCGCCGAGTTCGTCCAGGAGAAGCGTCCCGCCGGCGGCTTGTTCAAACTTACCTGATCGGCGTTCATTGGCACCCGTGAATGCACCTTTTTCATAGCCGAAGAGCTCACTCTCGAGAAGTTCGCGGGGGATCGCCGAGCAGTTGATAGCTACGAACGGCCCCTCCCAGCGCGGCGAATGGAAGTGAATCGCCTTGGCGATCAATTCCTTGCCGGTGCCGCTTTCCCCCTGGATCAGCACGGTCGCATCATTCTGAGCAACGCGGCCCAGAAGTTTGTAGATGGCCTGCATCGCGGGGGACGCCCCGATGATGTCGACGCCGATCTCAAACCTCTTTTTGAGCTCGCCTTTGAGAATATGAACATCTGTGCTGAGGCGGCGGGCTTCCGCGACACGATCTACCAGCAGTTTCACCACATCGAGATCAAACGGCTTGGTAAGGTAGTCATAGGCGCCACGTTTCATCGCTTCGACGGCGTTTCCCATTGTGGTCTGAGCTGTCATCACAACCAGAGTGGTCGCCAGTCCCTCATCTTTCACGGTCGTTACGACATCGAGTCCGTTGACCTCGGGCATGCGAATGTCGAGGAATGCCAGGTCCACCTGGCCTGCGCGCAGAATCTCGAGCGCTCTCGAGCCGTTCTCGGCTTCGACAACTTCGTGGCCGGCTCCGGTCAGCGATTCCTTCAGTACCCAGCGAATCGAACGTTCATCGTCCGCAATCAGGATTCGGATTCTATTGTCACTCATGGGATGAAGCCCTCTCTACGGGGAGTGTGACGGTGAATACCGCCCCTCCTTGTTTCTGGGGCTGTACTCGCAGCACGCCCCCATGCTCGCTCACAATCCTTTGGCTGATGGCCAGGCCCAGGCCTGTGCCATCATCTTTGGTTGTGAAGAACGGATTGAAAATTTTATGAATGTCCTGCTCCGGAATTCCGGGTCCCTCATCGCAGATATCGATGGAGAGGAACTGTTCGCGACCGTTCTGACCACCGACTCGATAGGAGGTCTCCATTCTGGTGCGCAACGTGATGGTGGCGGAATCCCCGCCGGCTTCTGCGGCATTACGGATGAGATTCATCAGGACCTGAATCAGTCGGCTCACATCCACCCGGACGGGCGGAAGGCTCGGGTCAAAGACTCTCGCAATGCCGATCGTGGAAGCCAGGCCGGGTTGGAGGGTCAGGATCACCTGGTCGAGCAGCTCATGAATGTTGACCGCTTTGGTGTCGAGTCGGGACGGGCCGGCGATGTCCAATAATTGACCGATCAGATTGGTCAGCCGATCGATCTCATGGAGCAGGATTCCGGTGCACTCGCGCGTGCGCGGGCTGTCGGCGATCTCGGCCTCGAGGATCTGGGCGGCGCCCTTCATTCCCGAAAGCGGATTTTTGACTTCGTGGGCGAGACCCGCCACCAGAATTTCGAGGTGCTGGAGTCTCTCGGACTCCCGCGATCGGGATTCCAGCTCGCGCTGGTAGCTCATATCCTGCAACGTGAGCAGTGTGCCCACCCGGGCGCCGTGACCGTTGTCGAGCAAGGTGACCGCTGCTCGCACGGGCGTGGAACGCCATGGCGATTGCTTGTCTCGCAGGACGCCCTCGGCCCGCACATTCCGTACGCCGGAATCGAGGGTGGTCTCCAGAAGTTCGATGATCCACGGATTTGCCGCCAGGGCTTTCTCGATGGGTTGCCCCATCGCGCGATGGGCTGCCACGCCTGACATTTCGGCACCGCCCTCGTTGACGAAATCCAGGGTGCCAGCGGAGTCGACGACGAATACGCCGTCGTCGAGGCTCTCGAGAACATTTAACCATTCGCGAGTCAGGAGATCAGATGATGCCTTTATCATGAGCAATTGCCTAAAACTTATACACCCGCACGTCCAGTGGCGCGGGAAAATTCAACAAATTGGTGAATTTTGTTACCTCTTAGCAAGGACTTGACCGCCCGACGCTGGCAGGCGAGTAAAGCTAATGATCTCGATCTCGGAGGCGATTCAGCTGGTTTTGGGAAGGGTCCGCGCAGGGGCCTCTGAATCTGTGGAAATGTCCGAGGCCTGCGGGTCTACCCTTGCCGAGGATCTCCGTGCAGGGGCGGATGTCCCCGGCTTCCGGAATTCGCAGATGGACGGCTTTGCGGTTCGCGCCTCGGACCTCACGGGTGCGTCTGCCGACACGCCTGTCCGCCTCGAGGAGGGGATGACGGTTGCCGCGGGCTCCGACGAGCCCGGTCGTTTGCTGCCAGGGGGTGCGATTCCGATCATGACGGGTGCTGCGTTGCCCGACGATGCCGATGCTGTGGTACCCGTCGAGGATACGCGATCTGCCGATGGCAAGATTGAATTCACCACCAATCCCGGTGTGAATGCCTTCGTGCGACAACCCGGTATGGACCTGCGCCGGGGAGAAACCGTTCTGCGACGCGGGCGTGTGTTGCGTCCTGCCGATATCGGGCTTCTCGCTTCTCTTGGCTGCGAGACGGTGTTGCGTTCGGCGCCGCCCAGAGTCGCTATCCTCGGCACCGGCGATGAATTGGTCGAGGTGGGGAAACCCCTCGGTTTTGGCCAGATACATGATTCGAATGCCTACGTCCTGGCAGCCGCAGCGGCAGCCGCTGGCGCGGTCCCGACACGTCTGGGAATTATCAGCGACGACCGGGCCTCTCTTGAGGCGGCCTTCGAGAGTGTCACGGGGTACGATTTGGTGCTGTCGACTGGCGGTGTTTCGGTAGGGAAGTTCGACTACGTCAAAGAGGTTCTCGATGGTCTCGGGGTAGATCGCCTTTTCTGGAAGGTTGCTCAAAAGCCGGGGAAACCTGTGACTTTCGGCCAACATTCAGGCGGGGCGCTGTTTTTCGGGCTGCCCGGCAATCCGGTCTCGGCGATGGTCTGCTTCGAGCTGTATGTGGCGCCTGCGATTCGGGCGATCCTGCGGCAGACCGCTGTTTTTCGACCGGCGATCGAGGTGGAGTTGGGCGAGGACATCAAGACCACGGACCGCTTTGAAGAACTCGTCCGTTGCAAAAGAAGCGTGCAGGGCGGTCAGGTCCTTGCCCGGCGCGCAGGAAGCCAAAATTCGGGAGCGCTCCACTCCCTCTCGCACGCGGACTGTCTGGTCATTTCCCCACCCGGGAAGGGTGAGCTGTCCTGCGGCGAAAGGATGCTGGCACTCGACCTGACAGCGGGCTCGGGCTTCCGTGCGGAACATCCGTTTTCCTGAGGCCGCTTGTAATCTGATGATGCAACGAGCGGATTTGAAGGCTAGGATTCAGAGCGGTGTCGGATGCCGTCGCAAAATCTGCCCGCCTGGCTGTTGCAGTCGTGTGTGGTGCACTCCTCAATGGCTGTGCTCCGGAGCTTCCGGCCATCGACACACCCGGCGCGCGGGTCTATCTTGAAGCCTGTGGCAGTTGTCACGTCGCGATGCCGCCCAGTGCTCTGAAGTATGCGAGTTGGGAGTTTCAGGTGGACCGCATGGATGAGTTTCGGCGGGCGAGGGGGTGGGCCCCCTTGCCGGCAGCGCAACGCACGATTGTACTTAATTACCTAAAAAAGCACTCAGGATGAATCATGCCAATTAATGAAATGGAAGTTCAAACCGGGACCGGACGGGCGAGTCGCCATGCAACCGAGTTCCTGGCGATACCGTTATTCAGCGGCGAGAAGCTCAGTGAGGAGCTCGAGGAGCTTGATGCCGCTACCGGCGGGCGCTTGATCGCCGAGGCCCGGCGCCGCAAATCGGTCCCGGAGGCTCCTGGATCGGTCTTTATCTACCAGAGTCACGGACAACACCCGGCGGAAATGATCGCCTTGATCGGCATGGGTGCCCCGGACGACCAGGGACTGTTCGGAGCAACCGCCTGGCGCGAGTTTGCGGGTCGAGCGCGTTCGGCGGCGGGTTCGGTGAAAGCTGGTCTGATGGCGATTTCTCTGCACGCGGCCCCTGCGGCGGAACGCACGGAGGTAGCCTTGGCTGCGGCCGTCGAAGGCCTGATGCTGAGCGATTATCAACCGAAACTGATCCGCCGGCGGCCCGCGCCCAAGGGACCTTCGCGATGTCTGGTCCTGGGCGCCAAGAAATCCGCCGCCGCCCGGGAGGCGCAAGCGCGCGGACAGGCTATCGCTGTGGCGACGCGCGATGCCCGGGATTGGATTAATCTCCCGGCCGGTGTCCTGCATCCCGCAAAGTTTGGCGCTCTTGCGCGGGCGATGGGCAAAAAGGCAGGACTTCAAGTCACGCTGCATGGACCCAAACAGCTGCGCCAACTCGGCATGGGGGCGATCCTGGGCGTTGGGCAAGGCAGCGAGCGAGACGAATGTTTGATCGAGGTTGTCTACAAGCCCAAGGGCCGGCGTGGTGTGAAACCGGCGGCGGATCATATCTGCCTTGTCGGCAAGGGAATCACCTTCGACTCTGGCGGCCTGTCGTTGAAGACCGCCCGGGGAATGGAGATCCAGAAACGAGACATGTCCGGGGGAGCTGCCGTGCTCGGCGCGATGAAGGCGATCGCAGCGCTTGCACCATCGGTCGAGGTTCGTGGCTTGATTGCGTGCGCCGAGAATATGCCCGGTGGTAATGCCTGTCGGCCCGGAGATGTTCTCGAGACGTATAATAAAAAGACGATTGAGGTGCTCAACACGGATGCCGAAGGCCGGTTGGTGCTGGCTGATGCTCTCGGTTACGCAGCCAACGGCTGCGGCTCGGGCGTGAAACCGCGGTATATCGTGGATCTGGCCACTCTGACGGGAGCGGCCACGGTCGCTTTGGGTACCGGCATTGGTGCTGTCATGGGATCGGATACGGATCTGATCGAGCGCCTGCGTGACGCGGGCAAGCAAGCTGGCGAACCGCTCTGGGAGCTGCCTCTTGTCGATAGCTATCGTGGTGCATTGGCCAGCCCGATCGCTGACCTCAAGAATATTGGCGACGGCACGGCGGGCTCGATCTTCGGCGGGCTGTTCCTGCAGGAATTCACAGGCGGGCTACCGTGGGCGCATCTCGATATTGCAGCCGTCGCATTTTCGGAGAAAAGCCGGCCGTGCGTGCCGCGAGGCGCGGTAGGCTGGGGCGTCGGGACTTTGGTTCGCCTCGTGGAGGAGATCTCGGCCAATCGTTAGAAGGCAGCGGCGCGAAGCTCCTGCATTTCATCGCGCTCCTTCGGGACCGCAGATGAAAGCACCTCACTGCCTTTCTCCGTGACGAGAACGTCATCTTCGATCCGAATCCCTATCCCCTGGTACTCAGGCGGGGCGCCGGCGGTCGAGGGCGAGAAATACAGGCCTGGTTCCACCGTGAGAACCATTCCGGGCTCGAGTGGTCGCGGCGTCTTTTCGATTTCATAAGCTCCGACATCGTGGACATCCATGCCGAGCCAATGGCTCGTCCGGTGCATGTACCAGGGTTGGTAGAGGGAGCGATCCAGGACATCGTTCAAGGTTCCCTCAAGGATGCCCAGAGTCAGCAGGCCGTCGGCGAGCACCTCGACTGCGGCCTCGTGGACCTGCTCGACGGTGGACCCAGGTTTTACTTGCTCCAGAGAGGCCTTTTGGGCTGCGAGAACAAGGTCATAGACACGGGCCTGCGGATCACTGAAATCCCGGCCCACGGGGAAGGTGCGCGTGATGTCGGAGCAGTAGGCTCCAAGCGCGCATCCCGCATCGATCAAAAGCAGATCTCCATCGGAAAGTTTCTCGGTATTCGCGATATAGTGAAGCACCGTAGCATTCGCGCCGCCGGCCACGATCGAAGGATAGGCCCAACCCTCGGCACCTCGGCGACGGAAGGTGTACTCGATCAGCGCCTCAACCTCATACTCGGAAAGGCCGGGCGATGTGATGCGCATGGCTTCACGGTGCGCTTCCGCAGCAATCGTGGCACTCGCGCGCATCCAGGCCGCCTCGGCTCCGGATTTGAATAGACGCATCTCGTGGATCATGGGTCGGGGATCGAGCACCGAGTTGGGCGCGCCGGCAGCCGATCGGGGTCGCCGCGCCCAACCGTCGGCAGCAAGACGCATCAGCTCGGCATCAAACTCCGGCGCACTTCCCAGCGGATAATGCAGAGACTTTGATTTGCCAATCAGTGTGGGCAGGCGACTCGAGAGCTCCTCGAGCGGATAGGCAGCGTCGGCACCGTATCGCTCCATGGCACCCTCGACGCCGGCGCGTGGGCCGGTCCATGCCTCGCGTTCAGGATCTCGAGGCGCCACGAAGAGAACAAACTTTTCCTCGGAGGCGTTGCCATCGAAGAGGGCTACCGACTCAGGCTCGGTGAATCCCGTCAGATAGAAAAAATCGCCATTGGGACGATAGCGATACTCGACGTCGTTGGCGTGCCGCGCCAACGAGGGCGCACGGAGAATCATCAACCCGTCGCCCAGCGACGTCAATAACCGATTGCGGCGAGCCTCAAAATCAAAGGATGGCAGTTCTCCGTGCACCCGGTTCATTCCCATTCTCCTGCGCCGTCAACCGGGCGCTTCAGGGGTGGGCCTGAAACAGCTATCCAGGTCGCCCGCTGCTGTTCATCGCGCGAGACCACGACGATGCGGTCGCCGCGCTTCAAGTTCTCGAATGTCCTTGGGGTCCGGCCGGACTGGATCGTAGCTCCCGGAGCCACCTTGATTTCGTAGCGGAACCCCTTGTCCACGAGCTCCAGCGCCCGGCTGGTCTGATCCACCAGCACGATACTTCCGGCGAGACGGCTTTCTGTCCTCGGGCCCATCGTGTCCGGGCTCGTGGTGCTGCAAGCAATCCCGTTGAGGGCCATCGCCAGTCCGAGACCAGCCAGGGAGTTGTTTGGGAAGGCCCGCATAACCAGAGTCCAAGCCCTAGCGCGGGCGGCCCGGCAGGTCCAGAGGGTGTTCGAGGCGGGGAGTTTCGAAAGCAATCGAAATTCGGTACGTTCAACACAGATCTATGATGGATACCGAAACTCTTCTAGACCTGATTCAACAGGGTTATTACGCGACCTATCCGCTGCTCGCCTGCTCGATTATAGCGCTGGCGGTCGCGGCAGACAGAATCTGGGCACTGCGTGGCCTTGACCAGAAGATGATGGACCTCGCGCGACAGATCGGTGTCATGTTGCAGCACGGCGATACCGAAGGTGCGGCGGCGCTGATTCGCCGGGATGCAGGGGATTTGCCGCTGGGGCAGATCTACTTGAACTTGCTTCCCAGAGTCGGGGATACCCGAGTCGAGGACCTGCTGGTGCTCGCCGACGGATTCCGCATGGAACAGGCCCAGAGCTTGCGCCGGAACATCTGGATTCTCGGGACCATCGGCAGCTCGGCCCCCTTTATCGGACTATTCGGTACGGTCGTGGGGATCATGCGGGCCTTTCATCAAATGGCCATTGCGGGAACTGGTGGGTTTGCTGTGGTGGCTTCGGGAATCTCGGAGGCGTTGGTGGCAACAGCCTTGGGGCTGGCCGTGGCCATTATCGCTGTTGCCCTCTACAACTTTTTCCAGGTGCGCCTGGGCGAACTCGGAACGACGATGCAGGTCGGAATCGCGCGGTTCATTGAGGCACTTTGTGCAGCAGGGGGGTCGGATGGCCGTCGGCAGGCTACCTGAGGGCAACAATGACGGCGCCATTGTCGCCGAGATCAATATCACGCCGCTTACGGATATCTTCCTTGTCCTGTTGATTATCTTCATGGTCACCAGTTCGGCGATGGTCGAGTCCGGCCCGCAGGTGAACCTGCCCGAAGCCGCCGATACGACCAGCGAGAGTCGCGGGGTCGTCGTTACGGTAGATGGCGAGGCTGCGATCTACGTGGACGGGACCGCCGTCGAGCGTGACGCGCTGCAGGAGACGCTTCGGTTGGCCGTCGCGAGCTCGGAGGCCAAGCGCGTAGTGCTCGAGGGTGACCGGGATATCGTCCTCGGCGAGGTTGTGTTCATTCTCGACGAAGCAAAGCGCGCGGGCGCGACCGAAGTCGCCATTGCGGCAAGGAGGCCCTGATGGCGTCGGATGATCTGATTCTGGCCCCGGAAAACCTCCAAATCCTCCTCCAGGGACTCGACGGACTGGCGCCAGTTCTGGGAGCTGAGGCAGCCCCCGGTCTCGACAGGGTCCGAGAACTATTGCAGCAAGCACTCAATGCACAGGCCGATGCGAGGACTCCGGATGCGTTGGCCTCAATCACACTTGCGATGCGCGAGTTGGTACAGTTAGCCAGTCGCATGGACCCGGGAGAGGCGGCCATCATGCAAACGGTCGCCGCGCGGTTTGAGCAGGCAATGCATCAGGGAAATCTCGGCGACGCGGCCGAAACAGTGGATCAGATGCGTGAACGATCCGGAGCGACCAAGCGTGGCCCGGAAGAAACAGAACTCTGAGCAGGACAGGAAATCTGGAGCGGAATCAGAATGGCCAAGGCAAGTGAACGAACCGCATTGCGAACCGAGCTGTGGGATTGTTGTCATCGAGAGATGACAAAAGAGCTTGGAATCATCGAGAAAAGCTACCTCTCGTTTCCCGTGATCAAGAATGTGGTCTGCCCCGAGTGCAGCTTCGTCTGCAAGTTGAGGGTGTACTCCCGGGCCCAACTCGACGAGCAGATCGCCGAGCATAGCTGAGTTTTTTTCTTTTCCTCCCTCGAGAGATCGTCCGGATCTGTCCCCCCCGAATGGCGGCAAACGGAAGATGTGCCCTTGGCGAGCGAATTTTGCTAGAGTCCAGTTATGGCGACATCTTTTGAGCCCCGCCTGATCAATGGGCCCTTCGGCGATCCCGGACTCTTTGTCGGGATGCGGTGGGAGGGTAAGGCAGCGGTCTTTGATCTGGGACGTAATGACGGGCTTCCGGCCTCCGAGCTTCTCCGGGCCTCGCATATCTTCGTGTCCCATACGCATATGGATCATTTCATCGGTTTCGATCGCGTCCTGCGTCTCTTCCTGAATCGCGACAAGAGGGTCTATCTTTACGGGCCCGAAGGAATCGGTGATTGCGTCGCCGGAAAACTGCGCGGCTACGTCTGGAACCTGACGGAATCCTACCCGCTGGTCTTTGATGTCACCGAGATTCGCGCAGATGGGCCCCAGCGCTGGCAATTTCGCGCAGCCACAGGATTTCTTCGCGAGGACTTGGACTACGAACCCGCCGAGGAGAATTCCCCGCCGCTGACGCCCTTGCTGGTTGATAACGGTAAATTCCGGGTTCGCGCGGGCATCACCGACCACCGGATTCCCTGCCTCTCCTTTGCCCTCGAGGAACCGACTCATATGAACCTGGATAACGAGGAGATCGCGCGCCGCGGTTTTCTGCCCGGGAGGTGGATTGCCGAATTGAAAGCCGCGCTCCGCAGTGGGGCGGGACCCGAGACCCTCCTGCAGCCGGCTCGTCAGGATGGTGAGGTCCGGGACTGCCGCCTCAAAGATCTCGAATCGATGGTGACTGTCACACCGGGGCAGAAAATCGGCTACGTCGTGGACACGCGGTTCAACCCCCATAATCTCGCTGTCCTGCTGCCGCTTCTGCGGAAAGCCACCACTCTTTACTGCGAGGCCTCCTTTCTGGACGAGGACCGGGATCAAGCCGCCATGCGCTATCACCTGACTGCCGCAGAAGCCGGCGCTCTGGGGCGCCTGGCGGAAGCTGAACGTCTGCGCGTCTTCCATTATTCTTCGCGCTATCAGGGCAAGGGCGACCGACTCCGGGAGGAGGCCGATCGCGCGTTTCGGGGTCGCAAGGATCCCGGCGTTCTGGCCGAGTTCGATTCGGTCGCGGTCTAGCCCGGCGTGGCCGGGCCATCGGGCGCGGCGCTAAGGTATAGGTTCTAATCCGTATCGCCGGGAGGCTCTTCGTCAGGTCGCCGCGGTTCCGGGTGCCGCCAGGCGTCCAGGCGTTTCGCGATCTCTTTCTCGTATCCCTGGTCACCGGGCTGGTAAAAACGTGACCCGCGCAGGCTCTCAGGCAGGTAATCGGCGACAACGTGGTGTCCGGGGTGGTCGTGTGGGTACTGATAGCCCTTGCCGTAGCCCTGGTCCTTCATCAGCTCCGTCGGAGCATTGCGCAGATGCAGCGGGACGCCCAATGCGCCGCTTTCCCGGACCTCCTCGATGACCTTCCCAAGTGCCTTGTAGCTCGCATTCGATTTCTCCGCGGTCGCGAGATAGGTGACGCCCTGTGCCAGGGGGATGCGGCCTTCGGGCAGGCCGGTAAAATGAACCGCATCTTTTACCGAGAGCGCCATTCGCAAGGCTTCGGGATCGGCGTTGCCGATGTCTTCAGCGGCGAAGATGACCATCCGCCGCGCGATAAATTTCGGGTCTTCTCCTGCCTCGAGCATGCGGACGAGCCAATAAAGGGCGGCATCCGGATCGCTTCCCCGCATGCTTTTGATGAAGGCCGAAACAATATCGTAGTGCTGGTCCCCTTGAGCATCATAGCGTAGCGATTTTCGTTGTGCGGCCTCGAGTACGTGTTCGAGATCAATCCGGGAGTTGTCCTGACCGCGGGCGACTTCGGCGGCGATCTCGAGCGCGCCCAGGGCGATCCGGGCGTCCCCTTGGGCATGGGCAATGAGTCCGTCGGCCGCGGCCTCGGTAAGTTGATCCGGGCTGAGGCCGAGACCACGTTCCGTGTCCGCACAAGCTGCTTGCAGAATCTCGCGCATGGCTGAAGCGGTGAGGCTCTCGAGCGTGAGAACGCGGGTTCGGGAGAGCAGGGGCGCATTGACCTCAAAAGATGGATTCTCGGTGGTTGCACCGATCAGGGTAATGAGGCCGGATTCGACATGTGGCAGCAGGGCATCCTGCTGGGATTTGTTGAAGCGATGGATCTCGTCGACGAACACGAGGGTCGCCCGACCGGTGGTATCCTTTCGTGCTCGGGCCGATTCCACGGCCAAGCGTATATCCTTTACCCCTGCCAGCACCGCCGAAAGGGCAACAAACGAGACATCCACTTCGCCGGCCAGGAGGCGGGCCAGCGTGGTCTTGCCGGTGCCCGGAGGCCCCCAGAATAGAAGCGAATATACCCGTCCGCCATCGACCATGGAACGCAGGAGCTTCCCGGGACCCAGGAGATGGTCCTGCCCGCGGACCTCCTGAAGGCTTCGGGGCCGCATTCTTTCGGCCAGTGGTGCCTCGGCCGTCGGCTCCCGTCCGGCGTCGTTCGGGTCGGAGGGGGGCGGTTTTACGGGAAACAACTCCAATTCTTCAGCCACGAGTGTATTTCTCACGGAACAACGATCTATGCCAGCAGGCTTGCACCGGAGGACAGAAACGCCCAATCTCGTGTCTATGGCAACTGTGGGACTGGTTCTGAAGTTGGGGGCGATCGAGGCGGTCGAGGCCGCCCGCCCGATTCTTGCGTGGTGCGAACGCCAGGGCGTCGCTACCGCCACGGAACCCGAGACCGCCGCAGCGCTTGGAATTGCGGCCATGACCAAAGATGCCATGTTCGAGCAGGCCGAGGCGATCGTTGTGCTCGGCGGCGACGGCACTCTTTTGGCCACAGCGCGACTTTGCGGGGCCCGCAAGACACCGATCATCGGCGTGAATCTCGGGACCCTCGGATTTCTGGCGGAAACTCCGCTCGAGCGGCTGACCGACGTGCTTGCCGATGCCTTGGCCGGCAAGGCGCACGTCGAGGAGCGGCGTATGTTGCGTGCGACCGTGGTGCGCGCCACGGGGGAAACGAGCGAGCATCAGGCGCTGAACGATGCCGTGCTCAGTCGAGGGGCGATGGGCAGAACAATCGACCTCGAGGCACGAATCGATGATGAGTTTCTGGCGCTATTCAATGCCGATGGGTTGATCGTCGGCACCCCGACCGGATCGACGGCCTACAACCTCTCGGCTGGCGGACCTCTGATTCATCCGACGGTGCGTGTGATGATCCTGTCGCCGATCTGCCCGCATGCGCTCAATATGCGGCCGATCGTGGTTCACGATTCCTCGACGCTGGAGTTGCGCCTGGGATCGTCGCGCGAAGAACTCCTGTTGACCCTCGACGGGCAGGAGACCGTGCCGGTAAGCTCGGAAGATACGATCCGGATTTCGTGCTCGACCTTCGAGGCCTGTCTGGTCACCGCGCCCGATATCTCCTTTTATGAGTTGCTGCGCCGAAAACTCGGCTGGGCCAGGCCCTAGGATCGTCAATGCTGCTGCGATTGAAGGTCACGAATCTCGCCTTGCTCGAAGACCTGGATCTGGAGTTCGGACCCGGGCTCAATATTGTGACCGGCGAGACCGGGGCCGGAAAGAGCCTGCTGCAGAGAGCTCTGGCCTTGGCCGCAGGGCATCGGGCCAGTAGCGAGGTTGTGCGGCGGGGAGCCGATACCGCACGAGTGGAAGCGACGTTTCAGGCGCCGGACGAGGCCCGCTCGTTGCTCGCCCGTCTGGACGAGATTGGCGTGCCTGTCCCGGACCACGAGCTATTGGTTCGCCGGACGATCCCGCGGGCAGGAAAGGCGCGTGTGTCGATCAATGACACAGCTGTCACGCTGGCAACTCTCAACGAGTTGGGTGGGGTTCTTGTACACCTGCAGGGGCAACACGAGTCCCTGCGTCTGGCACAACCGGAGGCCCACGTCGAAATGCTCGACGCGGCTTGCGGCACTCTGGCAGAAGCAGAAGAGTTCCGGGCCGGCTTCGGTGCGCTCCTCAAGCTGATTGCTCGTGTAGAGGCCGTGGAGAAAGGGCTCTCCGAACATGAGCGTCGTCTGGAGCTGACTCGCTGGGAGCTCGAAGAAATCATCGAGTCCGGGTTCGAGGATCTGGCGGAGGAGGCCGCGCTCACCAGCGAACGCGAACGCTTGCGCCATGGAGAGAAACTCCGCGGAGGCGCCGCCGATGCCCTCGAACAACTCGATCTGGGAGAGCAACCAGCCCTCGCAGCCCTGGAGCGCCAGTGCCAGCGGGTCAGCGAAATGGCCGAACTCGACGGCGACCTGAAGGAAGTTGCCGATGCGTTGGAACAGGCGACCCTTCCCTTGCAGGAAGCCGTCCGGGCCCTGCAAGGATATGCTGAAGGCTTGCGCGATGACCCCGAGCGACTTGAGGAGGTTGAGGATCGGCTCGCCTTGCTCGCTCGGCTTGAGCGAAAACACGGCGTGCAGGGCCTCGAGGCGCTTCTCGCGCATCGCGATGCGATGGCAGCCGAACTGGAGGCGGCCACCCGTGACGCGCAAGACCCCGATGAATTGCGTCGCGAGCTGAGTGTTGCGGCCGAGAAGACCTGGAAGGCAGCCGACAAGCTCGAAAAGAAGCGGCGAAAGGGCGCCAAGGCTCTCTGTCCGCCGGTAATCGAAGAACTCGCGGCCCTGGGTATGGAGGGAGCCACCTTCTCGGTCGGCTTTGCGGAGATCCCGGGCAAGGATCCACACGGCCCGGCGAGCGTCTTGTACCGGGATGGATCCTCGCTCGGCCCCGATGGCCGGTCGCAGATCGAGTTTCTGCTGGCGGCCAACCCGGGAGAGGGCGAATCGCCTCTGGGAAAAGTTGCTTCCGGTGGTGAGCTGTCCCGTGTGATGTTGGCATTGCGCAATGTGGCCGGGGGGCCTGGCGTCCCGACGATGGTCTTTGATGAGGTCGACGCAGGGATTGGCGGCACCACAGCCGAAGCAGTGGGCGAGCGTCTGGCGCGGCTGGCGGAAGACCATCAGGTGATTTGCATCACACACCTAGCCCAGATCGCTGCCTACGCAGACGCGCATTACGCTGTCGCCAAGGGCAGCCGAGATGGGCGTACGAGGACTGTGGTGGATCCCATCCACGGGGAGGCCCGCCGTGCCGAATTAGCCAGAATGCTTGGCGGTGGGGGTGTCCACGCGGAAACTCATGCGGAAGAAATGCTTCGCCGCGGCGCGGATACCCGGACCAAAGGCGCCAAAAAAACGCCGCGGGCGGGTTCCCGCAAGAAAACGGCCCGACGGCGCTCGGCCAAGGCTGGCTGACCTCTCCCGGTTGGGCGAAGCGCTGTTGGGTTAGACATTGCACCGAGCACCATTGTCCCGTAACAACAGCGGTGTCTGGGGCCGTAGCTCAGTTGGGAGAGCGCTTGACTGGCAGTCAAGAGGTCGGCGGTTCGACCCCGCTCGGCTCCACTTTGGAAACCTCCGCTTTGCGGGGGTTTTCTTCGTTCGGGGAGTTGTGCAGGGGTTTGTTTTGGGAGGCTTCTTCCCCCTGAGTCTGTGGGGCTCTCCGACTGTCGGGTCCCAAAAGAGTCGTAGGTGTGGAGAGGGCCGTCAGGTTTGCAGTCGCCCAGCAGGAGGTCCGGTCCATCGAACACGGACGGGTGGAGAGTTCGTGGGCTTTTCATGATCTCCACTTGAGGCTGGCCTTGCAGGGGCTCGGCTACCGGCTGCTCCAGCCAGAGGTGGTAGAGTGCGGAGACCAGGGCAGAGGGTGGCAAAAATTGGTCGCGCCCATAGCCGCTTGCGCCCGGAAAATGCTTGGCGACAGCGATTCCCGGGGCGTGGGACTCGGGGGGAATCGCCTCACCTGCATTTTCCGCCGGCGAAGCCGGTTCGCTCTCCTCTCCCGCCGCGGGCGTCAGTTCCACCCGTGGCGGCATGGGAAAGACCGTTGGCAGGTGCAGCCCTGCATGGGGCGGCACGTCCAGAGAGTCGTCCGAATTTCCTCCGCCGAAAGGACTGCTACTTCCGGGGTCGAACCCCACCGGAAACTCAGTTTGTCCGCTGGCGCTCGGGGGGTTCCAGTTGAAATGAGGCGGCGGGGGCGACCCAGATGAAGTATTCCGGCCAATCGCGGGCGATGGCGGGCCTTGCAGGATCACCTGCGATAATTCCCGGCGCCATTCCGGCAGAAGCACGCTCAGGCTTGCATCGGTAATCTCCTGGGTTCCCGCTTGCCCCGGACGAAAGACGCGACGCGCCTGGAATTCGGTTGTACCACCCGACGGAGATCTCAGGTTCTTCCATCCGACGAGCCCCAGCCGCAGAACCTCGATGTCCCGGCGTTGTTGCCGTTCGTGTTCGTGATGTCCTTCCCAGGCCTGCATGCGCCGCCATAGCCGGTCATATTCCCCGATAGATAGATGGCGCAGATCAAAAACCGTCTGATCTTTCTCGCCAAGGTTCAGGTCGCAGCTCAAGACGTGGGAATAGGCGACACTGGGGTTTCTGCTGACAGGCATTGGTTCTATCCGGGAGCTTGGGGTCCGCTTGAGTAATTTGTCTTGGTCCGATTTTACGACATGGCCGAACCTATGTCAGTAGCCTTGGCCGAAACTTCCACCAGGGGCGCCCATCCTCGAAAAAAGGCCAATAGAAGGAGACCCGAAGTCCCCGATCCAGCAAGGGTGTGCCTGAATCCTCGATCGCCGGGTATCGACCAGTCGCGCTTCACCGAGCGCTACTCCGATACGGCCAGCGGCCCATCGGGCCCGACCCGCCGAAAGAAATCACGTGCGTTCTGAAAAGCCTCGGTGGAGGGTCTTGTCTCAACTCGGCCACCCTCATAGGAAAATTCTTGTCGTTGATTTTCGACCTGACACCCTGGAGGTACCCCCATGAACATACGAATCGTTTTAATGACTCTCTCTCTCGTGATGGCGATCGGCTTGATGGTTGCATCTGGCTCCGCGGCGGCTGTTGCCGAGCAGGAAAAATGCGCCTCGAAATCCTATCTCGTCAAAGGACGGTTCCAATCGTGCCTGGCCCGGGGTGACGCGAATGTCGCCAAGGGAAAGTATGTGGATACCGTGGCGTCTGACGCGAAATGTGAATCGAAATTCGTGACCACATGGAACCGGACGAGAGCAAAATCGCAATCCAAGGATCCGTCGCTCGGAAGTGATTGTGGTGGTGCGATGAGTGATGCGGCTCGAGACGCAATTGTCGCAGAAGCGCTACCGGATCCGATTGTGGATCGGTGGAGCCTGGAGGCAAGTCCCGGTGCCGCCATCTTTCGTGCGGACGGAACGGCGATACTCGAGTTCCCTCGCGGCCAGAGCTGTACCTGGGACAACGAGTACCGGTGGGGCAATGTTTCCACAGCGGATGAGCTTCTCTATCGTATTTGCTGGACCCGTTTCTGGGATGACTCAAATTGCATCGTCTGGAAAGCGTCGTTCACAGAGGATCCCAAGACCGTGTCGCTGCAACGGCAAGATAATCCCAGCGGCGTGTTGTTTGTCTGGAATCAGGACGATTCGGTGAACATGACCTCGAACGACCAATGGGTGGCTGATTATGCGACGGCTGACCTGAGTGGATGCCCGGCTCCGTCTCCCTCCGGCGCAATGGTGGACGGTCCGATCCTGTACTGAAAACGACTTGGCCCTGCCTTCGCCGGGTTCCCCTGGCGAGCTGATCGCTCGATGATTGAAACCCGGCGCCCTGATGGGATAGGCACGGCGGATGCCGAAATCCCGAATCCAAGCCGTTCCGGTATTGATGGGCTTGCTGCTTGGTTCCCTCCTTGCGGCGGGCGTATCAGCACAGGAGCCTGCCGCACCCTCTTCTTACATCGAAGCCGTGGAGGAGCCCGCCGATGCCGGTGGCGTGATGGACGAGGTCGATGCCGAACAGGCGCAGGTCGAAGCCGGCGCTCCCGGCCTTTCTGAAGAAGCAAGGAATCGGGTCGAGCAGATTGTGGTCACCGCGCGCAAGAGAGCGGAATTACTCGAGGATACGCCGGTCTCGATTACGGCGCTGAGCGAGAACCTGCTGCGCGAAGCCAATATTACCCGCTTCAGCGAGATCGAGAATCTGGTGCCCAACATGGAGTTTCTGGGAAACAACTCCAACGGAAGGATCTATATTCGGGGCGTGGGGCAGGCACAGACCGGTGCCGCCTTTGATTCCGGGGTTGGTCTCTATATTGACGGAATCTACCTTCCGAGATCCCATGTGTTGGTTTTTGATGTGGTCGATATTACCGCGATCGAAGTCCTTCGAGGCCCGCAGGGTACCCTGTTCGGGAAAAACACGGTCGGTGGCGCCATCAATGTGACCACCGCGAAACCGAGCGACACCCTGGAGGCGTCGGCATGGCTGAACGTCGGTAATCGAAGCCGGGTCGAAAGCCGGGTCATGTTGAATATTCCGATCGATATCGGTTGGTTCGAGGACCGGCTCGCAACGCGGATCGCGTTTGCCTCGGAAAATCGTGATGGATTCGACACGACTCGGTATACCAATCCAACAAGCGGAGAGCCGGCACGTTACACGTCTTCCGTGGCCAACCTGAGTTTTCTCGGGTCTCTGCAGTTGGAGATTCTGCCGGAGTTGATACTCGACGTTTCGGGGTCGTGGCTTGAGAATCGCGCCGTCCAGGGAGTCGGGGAGTGCGTGATCGTGGAAGAGCAGGGCCTGGGGCTTGGCGACCCGGACTATTACCCGGCCTGCCGTGCGACACGACCCTATGAGTACTCAGCCAACCGCCGCTCAAACGGCGGAGGCCGAAACTGGGGAACTTGGGGAACATTGGCCTGGAGCCCTGGGCAGATGGGCTTTCTGGAGGATCTGAGTCTCAAATATATCGGTGCCTGGCGGGGGCAGAACAACCATGCCGTCACCGACCTCGATATGACCGACGTGTCCATGCTGATCCTCGCCAGCGACGGCGGGGGGCCGGGGTTCCTGCTGGGCAAGCCCGGTCAATCCGAACAGGTGCAGCAGGAATTGCAGATGAACGCATCCACACTGGACGGTCGGCTCAATTTTGTGTCAGGTCTGTTCGGGTTCTGGGAGACAGCGGAGCGCGGGAACGCCACCATTGTGCCGCCGATCTCCCAGCGGACTCTCAATGAGACCCGTTTTCGCAACTGGACATGGGCCGTATACGGTCAAGGTACGCTGGATGTGACCGAATGGTTGGGCCTGACGGTCGGGTTGCGCTACACGCAGGATAAAAAAGGCGCCTGGCAGAAAAACAAGCGGCTCACCGAGACCGGTGAGGTCCAGGCGATCACCAAGACGGGCAAGGGTAGTGAAATCTTTGAGGCATGGACGCCAATGGTCAATGTGGCCATGACTCTACCCGAGCAATACCTCGATGAAAGCCCTCTCGATCACTTGATGGGCTATGTCAGCTGGTCGCAGGGGTTCAAAGGCGGTGGTTTCAATGCGGTGATCAATCCCGCGGACGAATCGGATGAGTTCCTTTCTTTCGGGCCCGAAACGCTGGACAACTTTGAAGTCGGGCTCAAGACGGTGGCGTTCGACCGTACCCTGACCGTCAATCTCTCGGTATTCGCCGCGCTTTATAATGACATCCAGGTCCGAACCTTTCAGCCGGTCTATGACGAGGCCGGTGAACTGGAGACCCTCCTTTCCTTGACGCTCAATGCGGCGGCATCGGTCAACCGGGGCGTCGAGTTGGACTTTAACTGGAGGCCCGCTAGGGGCTGGCGGGTCGAGGGAAGCCTCGGGCTGCTCGATGCGCGTTATACGGATTTCCCGGTCGGAATCGACAACATCAATGGGCAACAAATCAATCGTTCCGGTCAGAGGTTACCCGCTGCCATGCCCATCCAGAGCTATATGGCCGTGCAGTACTCCTTGCCTGTAGACGGCGCCTGGGTCGGGCCCCTGCGCGGATGGCTGACGCCTCGCATCGATTGGTCCTATCGGTCCGGCGTGAACTGGATCGGTCCCGAATTGGCAGCAGCGGAGCAGCCGGCATACAACACGCTAGG
>CBFHUR010000041.1:0-24246 GCA_965658895.1 Binatia bacterium | reverse complement strand
AATATCGAGATCGACATCCTCATCAACAATGCCGGCGGTCCCCCACCCGGCGCCTCCGAGGACATCGATGACGAACAATGGAGGCAGGCCTTCGAGCTGACCATGATGTCGACCGTGCGCCTGACACGCCTGGCGTTGAGCCATATGCGCAGCCAGCAATGGGGGCGCATCATCAACATTACGTCCTACTCGGTCAAACAACCGATGCCCCAGATGGTGCTCTCCAACAGCGTGCGAATGAGCGTGGTTGGCTGGGCAAAAACCCTGAGCAATGAAGTGGCCACCGACGGCATTACGGTCAACAACGTCTGCCCGGGATGGACGCGTACCGGTCGCGTCGACCAGTTGCTGCAAGCACGATCCAAAGAGACGGGCACCTCGCCGGAGGAAATCGAGAAGTCCCTGATTGCGGCCATCCCCAGCAAGCGCATCGGGGAAGTCCATGAGTTTGCCGATGTTGTGGCATTTCTTGCCTCGGCCAGGGCCTCCTATGTCACCGGAACGACATTGCCCATTGACGGCGGTGCGGTCAGCGCGGCGATGTAAGCCGAATGACCATGGAATCGGCACGCTCCATAGATGTTCATGCCCATGCCGTTCTGCCCGGCACAATGGGTACCGCCGGTCGCTACGGACCCGAGATCGGCGCCAACGAGCAGGGCCAACCCTGGTTCCGTGTCGGAGACTACAAACTCGAGGGCGTGCGTTATCTCGGTAGTGCCTTTATGGACGCAGACATCCGACTGGCCGCGATGGCAGCGGCCGGGATCGATTTCCAGATCCTGTCGCCAAACCCCCTCACCTACCTGCATCACGTCGAGCCCGATCTCGCGACCACCTATTGCGTCCGCCACAATGACGAACTCGCCGCACTGACCGCCCGCCACCCGGACCGACTTGCGGCTCTGGCCAGCCTGCCCATGCAAGAGCCGGCCGCGGCCTGCCGGGAACTCAAACGTGCGGTGCGCGACCTGGGAATGCTGGGCGCCTATATCGGATCCGACCTCCCGATCGGGCTGGATAGCCCCGAACTCGACGATTTCTACGCGACCGTCTGTGAACTCGACGTACCGCTCTTCATTCACCCAGCCCCCTCCGGCATCGACGGACCGATCGGCGATGCACGGCTGCAAAAATTCGAACTCGAGATCATGCTGGGCTTCGCCACGCAGGAGGCGCTGGCGATTGCCACCCTGATTCTCGGGGGCGTCATGACACGTCACCCCTCTCTCGATGTCTGCCTGAGCCACGGCGGCGGTGCGATTGCCGCCGTCGCCGAGCGACTGGCCGATGCGACGCGGCGCCGGCCCTGGAGCCCCGACTATCTGCGCCCTGACGGCGCTTTCGAAGCCCTGCTTGCACGGTTCTGGCTGGACAACCACATCCATGACGAACAGGCACTGCCTCTGGTCGAGCGCTACGTCGGGACCGAGCATATGGTCTTGGGGACCAACTTTTCGGGCTGGGACCAGCCCCATGAAGTCAAACCCGATGCGCCGCGCACCCGAAAGATGGCTGACAACGCGCGTCGGCTATTGCGAGTCAGTTCATGAGCAAAGATCCGGAGGCCCCCGATGAGCAATGATGCCAGCACGAACTTTATTCTATGCAACGGCCGGATCATCGACGGCCTGGGAAATGACGCCTTCGAGGGCAACGTCCTGGTTGAGGGTGGTCGGATCCGCCGCATCGATTCCGCATCACAAGCCGCTGAAATTCCCGCCGGGATCCAGCATATCGACGTGGGCGGTCAGACCATCATGCCGGGGCTCATCGATGCGCATTGCCACATCAGTTTCGATGAACCCAGCTCGAACGACGAGCTCTTTTTTCATCGCCGCGAGGGTTTGTCCGCGATCATTGCCGCACGCAACGTCCAGAAGCTGATTCGGGCCGGTGTCACCGGCTTCATGGATCCCGACTCCCTATATGAAACCAGCATCGACCTGCGCGACGCGATCGAAGCGGGTATTCTCCATGGACCGCGGATGTCGGTCGGAGGCAATGCCCTGCTCACCTCCGTGGGCGGGACCGCCGGGCGACTTCTGCCGGATGAAGGCAGGCGCGGCTATGGCAAGATTGTCGCCAGTCGCGACGAGATCGTCACGGAAGTCCGCCGACAGGTCAAAATGGGTGTCGACTGGATCAAGGTCCATGTCACCGGCCTTTCCCCCCGGATGCAATCTCAGGGCGAATTGCAGGTATGGAGCTTTGAGGAGCTGCAACTCGTGGTGGATACCGCCCACGAATTGGACACACGGGTCGTGGGCCATTGCCGGGGTGCCAGTAGTATTCGGGATTCCGCACGAGCGGGCTTCGACCTGATCCTGCATGCGACCCATATGGACGAGGAAGGCCTCGAAGCCGTCGTTGCGGCCAAAGTTCCGATCGCACCGACGTTCACGTTTCAGGCCAACCTTGCTGACCACGGCGAAACAGTTGGGGCTTCCCCCTCCTTGCAGGATCTATTCAAACGCGAGATCTCTGCCAGTTCGGTGATGCTGAAACGCGCCTTCGATGCCGGCGTACCACTGCTCTGTGGCACCGAGAGCGGCTTTTCGATTACGCCCTACGGTGATTGGCACTACCGGGAACTCGAAGTTTTCGTGAACGATATCGGCCTCACCCCCTGCGAGGCCATTCAGGCCGCGACCAGCGAGAATGCCTTCGCCCTGCAGATGGAGGGCGAAACCGGAGCGATTGAGGTCGGCCGGCTTGCCGATATCCTCGTGGTGGACGGCGATCCGCTCGCTGATATCACCGTCCTGGGCCAACGCGAGCGAATCAAACAAGTATATATCGGCGGCATCCCCCAGCCGATCGACCCGATCCTGCCGGAACGAAAGGATCCTCCGGGATGGCGGGTCAGCCATTATGGCGACAGGATCCTGAACTACGACTTTGTTCAGGGCGAGAAGAAATAGCCTACCACCGCCGATCTCGACCGGCCGCCGGAGCGCGGTTTGGCCACAACCAGAATTGGGAGAAACCAGATGCCAACCATGATTGTCACCGGCGCCGCTAACGGGCTCGGGAAATCCATTGCGGAACACGCAGCCCGTTCCGGCTACCGGGTGGGCGTCCTGGATCTGGCCCCCGAGCCGACCCGAGAGGTCGCCGAGGCCATCGGCGGTGTCGCGCTGGTGGCCGACGTGAGCGATGTGGCATCGATCGAGGCGGCGTTTACCGACTTTGGCGAAACACCCGATGTCCTGATCAACAACGCCGGCATCCTGCGCACGGGGCCCCTTCTGGACCATAGCGTGGAGGATTTTCGACACGTGATCGATGTCAATCTGAACAGCGTCTTTATCGTGGCCCAGATCGCGGCGCGCCGCATGAAGGAATCCGGCGGCGGCAGCATCGTCAATATGTCGTCGGTCAACGGCATCAACCCGTCGACCAATTGCGGTGCCTACGCAACCGCAAAAACCGGCGTGATCGCGCTGACCAAACAAATGTCCATGGAATGGGGCGAATATAATATCCGGGTGAACTCCATTGCTCCGGGATTCATCGATGCCGGCATGCAAAGCCCCTTTTTCGAAAACCCGAAGGTACGCGAGCTTCGCTCCAATGCCGTCCCGCTCAAACGTCTGGGCAGCGCCGACGATGTCGCCGAATGCGCCCTGTTTCTCGCCTCGGACAAAGCAGGATACATCAGTGGGGAGAATATCGCGATTGACGGCGGGGTCATCCACAGTGTTCTAATGCAGCTACCGCGAAGCTGAAGCGCGGGACGGACACCGAGCAAACGATCAGGGGGAACCAGAACAATGAACGAAGGCTATAACCCAGAATTTAACCCCACCGGAATTGAAGGTGGGATCGACACCAACGCTCTTCCCTGGATCGAATTGTCCCAGGCGCCCGGCATGGCCATCAAGCCGCTGCGGGCCAGCATCGAGACCGGCGTGTTCACCGTCGTGGTCCGACTGCGCAAGGGAACCGAGCTCAGTGGTCTGGTCTACCTGGGGGCGATGGACATGATGGTCATGGCGGGCACGATGTCCTACCCCGAGGGCCCCATGAACGGTGACCTCGAACCCGGGACCTGGGGCTACGTTCCTGCCAATGCCCGCATCGATCGCCTCGTGGCACTCGAAGATGTCGAGTTTCTGGCGAATTTTTACGGGCCGGTCGCGTTTCTCGAAGCAGACCATAAAGGCGTAGCCGGCGTCCTGACGAGCCTGGATATCGTCGCCGCCGCACGCGAGCGCGGCGTGACGCTGGTTCCCAATACTCTGGCCGAGTGCATGAAGGAACGCCCGGACGCCTACCAGGGCCCGGCAGAGCCACTGGCCATGAACAGCACCGATGGCACCACGCTGGTGGTAGCCGCCGAGGGGATTGCGGCCGACGTCGGTCGCGCCGTCCATCCCCATTTCATCGATACCCGCGCGGTTCCCTGGGTGATCGATCCCAATGTACCCGACGTGGGACTCAAGGTACTTCGCGTGAGTGAAGAAACCGGCATCACCTCCCTGATCGTGCAGCACAACGGCGTGGCGGGCCCCCACTACCATCTGGGTGCGTCTGATTTCATGGTACTACATGGCCGCATCGGGTACCGCGCCGGTCCCCCAGAAGGCTACGGCCCGGGAGTCTGGTTCTACGAGCCAGCGGGCGCGCGTCACGAATCCACCCAACGTGTAGGCGACGAAAACCTGATCTACAGCGCCAACCTCTACGGACCGATCCAATTTGACGAAGGCGTCGGAACCCCGATCGCCGCCGTGATGTCGTGGATGCAATACAAGGAGGTCGCCGACAGCGCCGGGATCGAATTGGTCAAAAGCACGTTCGCCGGCGACGCATCCCTGTTGGCATGGGCGCCGATCGGCAATGCAGGGCCGGTTCTCGCCGCGCAGGAGTAGACCGACCTCAGGAGTAGACCAGCCTCAGGCGCCCCAACCCGCCGGCTTGAAGGCCACGATTTTCAAATCCGAACAATGCATCTTGAGCGCGGGCTGGAAGTCCCAGCTTCCGAGAAGGCCACCGAAATAATCTTCCTCATCAAAGATGGTGAGAGAGTCGGTGTTCGGATCCCAGGGCGCGAAGTTCATCGTCGCCGCAAACGCCTGCCCGTAACGAGTCTGTTTGGCCACAAAGGTCGCTTTTGATGGGTGCTGACGGGGCGTAATGCACGTATCGGAGCCCGTCTGCACATCCAGAGGCACCGCAACATGACCCTCGATACTCTCGGGGCGCTTGATCTGCAGAGCGAAGGTCTTGCGTCCCTGGTGTGCCGCCTCAAAGACAACGGTCTCATCTCCAGGATATACGAACTTCAGCGTCGCGGGGTCGGGGTGTTTGGGGAAACCCCAGACCTCTCGACCGCCGGCAATCGCGGCGACAGCACCGACTTTGTAGCCATCGTTGGCGGCGCCGCATAACACGCGATGACACCAGACCAGTGCCTCGGGGGCCTCGACATTGTACGAAAACGGGCTTTCGTAGGGGAGATCGAGCGGTGCGGACTTCGGCGTCACCGGGAACGAATACCACGTCTCGAGATACGGGTTCTGACGGTCGGGGGGACCACAATCCGTATCGACGAAATTATTACACCAGAGCTGCACCGGTACGTCGCCACCAACAGTGACCGGGCGATGGTCTTCGTGCTCGAATTCTTTCAGAACCTCGGATAATTTCGCCTTGCCATAGAGCACGATATTGGTGCTCGCCAGACGCAGCGGGATTCGATTACTATGACCATCCGAGGCCATATAGGAGTCGGTTTTCGTCCATTGCGCGAACCATGGATCGGCTAGTCTTCTGTCGGGATCACTCATAAGGACTCCTTGTCTCAAAAAAACGGCCCGGTCGCTATCCGCGCTCTGTCGATTGGCGGAGACCTCCCCGGGAATGTGGTTCAAACCTCGGTGATCATTTATCAGCGCCGAGCTTATTGAATCACACGACTTCGATTGAGGAGCCCCTTGGGGTCCATCGCGTGCTTCAGGGTCTTCATCAAGGCAATCTCGGCGGGACTGCGGCTCAAGGACAGATAGTCGCGCTTGAGCACGCCAACCCCGTGCTCGGCGGTGATCGCGCCCCCGTATTTGCCGATCAGGTGCATGATGTCATGGCTGATTCGGGTCTTGTCTTCTTCGCGGCCCGTATAGGCACAGATATGCATATTGTTGTCGCCGATATGGCCGAACAACAGAACCTCGATATCCGGGTAGGTCGCCTTGAGTTGCTGATCGAGTTCCGTGGCGAACAAACCGATTTCCGCGATCGGCAGACTGACGTCCTGATTGGAAACCGGCCCCAGAACGCGGAACAACTCGGCGATCCCGTCGCGAATGGCCCAGAATCGCTCGGCATCCTGATGCGATTTCGCGATCACGGCATCCTGCAAGAGACCCGACTCGAGCTGTCGTGAAAGCAGGGAAGCAAAGCGGTCCGCCCCCAGATCCTGATCATTATCCAGATACTCCACCAGGAGATATAACGGAGATCGCTGATCCAGCGGGCTCGAAAGTGCCGGCATCTTCTCGAGCACTTTTTCGTAGAAGTTATCCCACATGAGTTCGAACCCGGTCAGCCCCGAGCCAAGACCGTGCTTGAGCTCGACCAATAACTTGATCACCGAGTCGTAATCATGCACCGCACACAGGGCGGTATGTGTACTGCGCGCTTTGGGCTGAAGCTGCAGAACCACTCGGGTCACGATGCCAAGGGTTCCCTCGGAGCCGATAAAGAGATGCTTGAGGTCGTATCCCGAATTATTCTTGATGAGGGTATTCATCGCATTGATCTCGGTGCCGTCGGCCAGGACGGCCTCGAGTCCCAACACCAAAGAGCGTGTCATGCCGTACCGAATCACTTCGGTCCCACCGGCATTGGTCGAGACGTTTCCGCCGATCTGACAGCTCCCCCGAGCACCCAGATCCAGAGGCAGCGACAGGCCGTGCTCATCGGCCGCATCCTGCAGCACCTGCAAGGGTGTTCCCGCAAAGGCAGTCATGGTCATGGCCGAGGCGTCGATATTTTCGATCCCCTGCATCCGCTCGAGCGAGATCGCCAACTCCCCCGACAAGGGCGTGGCACCACCGGCCAACCCGGTCAAACCACCCTGAATCACCACCGGTTGGTCGTGGGCAAAACACAAGGCCATGATCTGGGACAATTCGGCAGTTGTCTCCGGCTTGAGCAAGACCGGGGGCGCGCATGGATCCGCACCACTCCAATCGGCGTGGTACTTCTCGCTGATATCCGCACCGAGACAAAGGGCCTTCGGATCGAGAGCTTCGGCGAGTTTCTCCAATAAATCCTGCATCAGGCCGTCGCCGGGAGACACGTCATCGGATTCAGGACTCGTAATCCATCGCGAGGATCTCTGCGTTTTGGGCCAGCTTTTTGGCCACCTCCACATGAGACGGATGGCTGATATATCCCTGCAATGCCTGCTGGTCGGTCAGGGTCACAACCAGTCCATGGGTGAAGCCATTGGCGCGTTCGGTGAGATTCCTCCCGCAACTGATGCGTGAAATCTCGGGAATCACCCGCGCCAATCCGACGACCTCATCGAGCAGGGCGGCCATCTGCTCATCCGAGCATTGCTCTTTTTTCTTTAACCAAACGATATGTTGAAGCGGCATCAATATTCTCGCTAACCGTTTCCGGCTCGTCACGTCCAAGCCGAAGGAAACAAATTGACGGGAGATCAGTCTTCCCGAGATTTCCCGTGTGTTTCTGGTGCATCAGGTGCGCCAGGTCCGCCCGGTCCGTCGGCATAGCCCAATGTCTCCAGTCGTTCGAGATGCGACTCGCGCGTGATGGTATATTTCGAGACCAGCCAGGTCGAGATCAAGGGGAAGGTGATCCCGAGCCCCAGATGGAAAAGGGCCAGTTGGTGCACCGGTTCGCGCATCGATTCCAGTGTGGGCTCGGCATCGTTGAACCCGAAAGCCGAAAGCAGGATTCCGAGAATCCAGACCCCACCGGCACTCATGGTTTTTTGCGCCAGGGCCGGTCCTGCCGAAAGCAGCCCCTCGCTACGCCGCCCGGTCGCTGCCTGACTCTGCTCCACGATATCCGCCACCATCGACCCGATCAGGATGAATCCGGCAACAGCAATCGCCCCCATCAAGGACCCGTGGATCAACAAAATCCACCACAGCAGGTCGGTGCCGTTTTGTGGGAAAAGCAGCATCCCCGTGGCCTCGCTGAGCAGGCGCAAGGCTACCGGGAATGGTCCAATCACGATGGTGGCCGAAAAGAGCCCCACGGCAAGACGCTTCTTGTCGCGGCCCAGTGCGAGCCGGGCCGTCAGCAGTGCCGCGGTAATCACGGTCAATCCCTGCACGATAGGGAAAGCGGTGAGTTGCGCAGGCACCCACTGCCAGAAATAGACGTTATAATACTGATCGGTACCAGACTGCAGTCCGACAAAGAGCGCGAAAACCAGACCGGAGAGAAAAATCACCAACCAGGAACGATTGGCGAGCGTCTGTCTGGCCTCAGCGAGGAAATCGCGAAAATTGAACCGGCCAGTCTCCGGCGGCACATAGAGGTGGTCGATCTTGCCTTGCAGAGCGAGGGTCGAGAAGGAACACGAGATAAAGATGACAATCGCCGCCGCGAGCGCCATCGATTCGTAACCTTCGGGATTCAGAAGCGCATTGGAGCCTGTATAGACACCTGTTTCGGGGAAGAAAAAGGCGTAGATACAAGTGACCATGCCCGCGCCGCCCAGCCAACCAAACGCCGTCGCGATGCCGACCAGAGACGTCCGCTGCTCATAATCCTTGGTCAACTCGGGCCCCAGAGCCTGTCGGGGCACCTCGTAGAAGGTCATCGACAAACGCACCGCCATCGTCATCACGAGCAGATAGCCAAACAGGTCCTCAGTCGGCAGATCGGCCGGCGGCTGCAGGATGAAGTAGACCGATAGCGAGAACGGAAGAATGCTGGCGTACATGAACGGGTGACGGCGGCCGATCCGGGACTTCACCCGATCCGACCAAGCGCCAACCAGAGGATCCGAAACCGCATCCACCACCAACGCCAGAGCCAGTGCCGTGCCGGCCAGGGAGGGGTCCATCCCCAGGACCTGATTGTAGTAGAGCAGGATGAACTGGGCGAAAAGAGTGTTCTTGATGCCGGAGGCAATCGCGCCCGACCCGAAGTAGAACATGGTGGTACCGCTGGCCTTCTGTACTGCGGGCCTTGCTCGTTCCGTTGTTTTCGGGTGTGACTTATCCATGTGCTTGCTTTTGAACTCCGAGGACTATGGGATGTAAGAGGCGACGTGTAGAGGGACGGTTCCGGACAGGAAACGCCCTCCCCCACAGGCCGGATTCCGAATACTGCCCTCCCACAGACGTGGAGTCTAGCTCTCCGAGCGAAAAATACCTCGATCGCTGGACCGCCATGGCAGGCAACCCTCTGCTTGCGTTCCCACCACAGGCGGGCCACCTTTACCTCCATGCAACTTGGCGAGAAGGTCGCAATCGTCACTGGCGCCGCCCGCGGGGTCGGGGCCGTGATCGCAAGAAAGATGGCCGCAGCCGGGGCCCGTGTGATCCTGGCGGACCTGCGCGAGGATCTGGGGGCCGAGGTTGCCGCCGAGATCGGGGATACGGCACGTTTCGTCCACCTCGACGTCACCGACGAACACCAATGGGCCGGCCTGGTGGACGATATCCGCAGCCGCGAAGGCCGTCTCGATATTCTGGTCAATAACGCAGCGATCCTGCATCTGGGAAAGATCGCGAACACAAGCGCCGAAACGTTCCGCCGGGTGCTCGACGTCAACACCACGGGCCCTTTTCTGGGTATTCATGCGGTGACAGCATCCATGGCCGAACAAGGTCAGGGGTCCATCGTGAATGTCGGATCCATCGATGGCATGATTGGAACCAATGGGCTCAGCGCTTATGTGTCGTCCAAATTCGGGCTCCGTGGCTTGACCAAGGCAACTGCGCTGGAACTCGGCCGGGACGGGATTCGGGTCAATTATATCGCCAGCGGGGGCGGCAACCCGCAGATGTACGAGCCGTGGATGGAAGAAATTCTGCCCTTTCTCGACGATACCATCGCCTACCAGAACGATCGTGCGATTCCGGGCGGTGCCCCGGCCGAGGGCATTGCCGATGCGGTGGTCTTTCTCGCCTCGGATGCCGCGATGCATATCACCGGCGTGGAGCTGCCCGTGGACAACGGCGCGACGGCCGGCCACTTCATCGCCGGGTTCAATCGACTCTGATCCGGGCGAACCGCGCTAAGGCGCTCCGTAGACCGCCAGGCCACCGATCAGGACAAACATCTCGTCGTCCGTGGTCACCCCGGGTGTGATCGAGCAGGCATCGCAAAGGCCGTCGTCGGCTCCAGGTGTCGTGTCACAAGTCGCATCGTCACCCGCCCCCGCACATGGTTCGCCCACCAGGCCCTCGGCGCAATGCGTCGGCACACATGTGGTGCCAGCCGGGCGCCGCGACAGACGCGTTACCGTATAGGGGTCCGGCGAACCATCTCGCTTCACGCCGTTATTGTAGAGGGCACAGAACTCGAGAGTCCGCTCGGCGGGGTCTTCGGAATCGAATACCCAGGGCTCCGAGAACGTCAGATAGAAGGGGTCGTCGTAGAAGGGGCTTTCGTAGAACCGCTCTCCGTCGGGATCGTTGACCCAGAAAAGCTCGCCTCGTTTATGAGTATGCGATGTGAGCATCAACAGACCGTCGCCCTGTTCAAAGGTGTGCTCGCGACACACGGTCTGCTTGGTGAAAGCTGGCGTCCCCGCCCCGGCTCCAATGTGGGTAAAGTCATGCCATTGCCACATGCTGACCTCACGCTCGTCGGCAAAAAGGTAGTTTCGCCACGCGCGATGCATCGTATCCTCGCCGGTCAGGTTGAAGCTATGCGAATTCCAGTAGACCAGACCCCGGATCGGCACCTTGATATAAAAACCCGGAACAGAGGTGTCCGGGATAAAGAAGGTCTCGTTGAAGTTCGTACCACCGCTCGGACGACCCTCATCGGGGCCGAAGCCGAAACAGGCCGTATTGTCTCCGATGCGGCTGCGACAAATGCTCTCCCCGCAGCTGTCGGTGTCCAGCGGGTCGCACGCATCGCCGGCTTGCGGTCCGCTGGCACAGACCCACTCGCCATACGACGGGTCGGTAATCAGCGAAAGCGGAGTTGTGGGTTTCATCACGATCAGGTGGTGGGTATTGGCATCCTCCCGCCGGATCTCCTTGCGCGCAAAAAAGTAGTCGCCGCTTTCGTCCAGATATCGATCCGGTACCTGTCCACGGAAATCATAGTACGACGCGTAGCAGATCTCGATCTCGGACCCGGCCGCAATCGCATGCGGCGGCATGACCAACTGCACGCCATCCCCCGGTGGAGGTGCGGGCAAGGCGACGGCCTGTACGGGATCCGCCTCAGGCAGACAAACACCAAGTTTTTCGGCGACCAGGGCCGCACTACCGGATGCGTTATCGCCGAAGACACCTACGGCGGAAGCACCCTTCTCGATCCACAGACGAACGACATCCAACTGATCCGGCGTCAGCTCGGCACCACCCAGCGGCATGGCACTTCCCGCCACCGTCTGGCCCGCCATCAACTCCGGGGCCGTCCGGGCCGCAAGTTTCAGATAAAGGTAGCTCAACAAGGGCTCGCCTGGGCGGACCAAATCCATGCTGCCGTTCGCGGCCAGCCGGTCGACCAGGTTCTCGTGGCTCACGCCGGCTCGCAGATCGAGCCCACCGGCAGCAGCCTCGCTGTGGCAAACGCCATTGGTGCAATCCATCCCATCCCAAAGGACCTCCTGAATCGCGTCGTAGGTATTTTCGTACTCGACCTCGCAACTCGGGGCCTCGGGCTCGGGGGTTGGCTGCGGCGGCGGCTCCGGCGAGGGGATCACGGGCTCGACAGGCGGCGCGACGATCGGCGTCGACGAGCCATCACCGCCGCATCCGAAGAGCGCCCCGAGCACAAAGAGCCCGAAGAAAAAGCGCGAAGAACCTGTAACCCTTGCCCTGTAGGAAGCGATCGTCATCGTAAACCAAAAATCACGGACCCGGCTGGATCACAACCAATTCCTTCCGAATTGAGGTCGCGGGAGAGATACTGCAGGTTTGGAGCCGCAAAAACCTCCCTGCCTGCGGGAGCCTCGGCAAATTGAGCCCGGCGGATCCGGGCGCTTCCTGGCAGGCCCGCCGTCAGTGCTGGCGGAAACGCAGGCGCATATGTTTTTGCCGCGTGGCGATCTCTGCGCGGCGCGAAGCCGCATCAACCTCAGGGCCGGCCCGGCCCGACAGCGCTCCGGCAAGGTCGGCCTCGGATACCTTCTCGGCGCGTATCGTCGGGTATTGGTCGGGCGAGGGCTCGTCCCGATACCAGAAGCGAAAGGTCATCTGGCCAGAGGCCAGGCCCATGGTATCGATCCAATTGGGAACGCCCGGATCCTTCTGTGCCAGCACAAGGTAGCTGTTTCCGTCTTCCCCGAAGAACATCTGGCTCTGGTTCCTGCTCGTGGCAAAATTTGCCTGATCCAATGACTGCATCCAGGCATCGCCGAGTTGGAAGCCCAGATAGTCAGGCATCACAGGCACATCCAACCACAGCAACAACGCCTCGTCGGGACCCAGTTCGAACATGCCACTGGCGTAGAGCTGATTGGAGCCGGCGGTACCGCCGGCCAGAAATGGCGGCGCCGGCGCGTTGATCCGGTTTACCGGCAAACGTCGCTCACCATCCAGATTGCGATCCCCCCAGGCTTCCAGTCCGATCTGCATGACCCAATTCCAGAAGCTGATCTGGTTGGGCAATTTCTCTCCTGCGGCGCGCATCTGCGCGGCCCGCTGCCGGGCGTCGACGCTCGGGGGCGGCACCCCCTCGAAACCCGAGCGCACAATATCCAGATCGAGGGGATGCTCCTCCTCCCAATCGATAAAGATCTCGCGCACCACGAAATAGCTGGCCACCTTGTCGGCCCGCGTGGTCACTCCTTCTCGATCGGTGCAAGCGAGGTTCCCGCGCGTGGCCATCCAATTGCCCTCGTAGCCATCGGGTCGCTCCCCGGCGAGGAGAATCTCGAAGCTGCCATCGGGCTCGACCTGCAGGTTGAAGCTGTTGAGATCGGCGAACGTCTGGTTGCGGCAAGTGACCAACTCCTCGAGCGAACCCGTATCGCCGATCAGTTCTGTGATGGTCTGAAACAAGACCAGTCCGGGCGCCTCGGCGATCTCGGCAAGCTTGGTCACCGGCCCCCCACGATAATAAGGAATCCGGCCGGTCACCCGGTAGTCAAAATTCCCGTCGATCGGGGCCACCAGATAGGCGTTGTCGGGATTGTCCCCTGTCCATTTGCTGAGAAACGTAATCGCTCGCTCGAAATGAGGATTGTAGGGATTGTTGTCCAACTCGGCATTCACGATCCGGACGAGATGCCCGAGCAAATAGCCGTACCCCGCGGTCAAGCGTCGCTCACCGCGCGGCGGCGCCATCGCCAGCCAGCCCGTCAGGTTCCCCTCGGCCTCCTCCATCCCCGCGACCAGATCGCCGAAACCGCTTTCGAGCTCTGATTCATAGGCGGGCTCGAACAACTCGGCCGCCACAACCCAGAGGAAAAAAATTCCGGTCATCAAAAGGGTCGCTCGAAAAAGATTCTTCTTCATGGCAAAGGTCTCCGTTCCCGCAGCCGGTTCTCTCAAAACCACCCGCGCCGGAACCCGAGCACCGCCGGGAACAGGGGTGCCGCCTGCAGACCGCCGGCCAGAAGCACCACCGCCAGGACTGCATCCGAAAAAGGATCCATGCCGGCCCCGGCCGCCGGAAAGAGCGACGCCTTGAGCAGCAAGGCCAGATTGGTGTTGCGCAGCGTCGTCTCGATCCCGATCGCCATTCTGTCATTACGCCCCAAGCCGACCAAGGCTGCCAAGCCCATCGTCAGAACCAGAGAGATGCTGGCGAAAAGAACCAACCAGGGCGGCAGGAAAGCGAGCGCGGCCGCATCGATACGCCCGCTACCGCTGGACCCCACCACCATGAAAAACACCAGCGTGAGACTGAGCCGAATACAGATCTTTGTGAAACGCTCGGCCGCAGGCTCCGTCAGGCGGGTTCGCAGCAACATGCCGAGTCCCAGGGGCAAAAGCAGCCCCAGACCGATATCGAAAAGAATCCCCGCAACCGGCATCGCAAAGGTCTCAGGCAACAAATCGGCCGCGAAGAGCTGCAGGATCATCGGTGTGGTCACCAGGCAGCCGATCGTCGACAATGCGGTCAAGGCGATCGAAAGGGCGTAATTGGCTCCCGACAAATAGCAGACCACATTTGAGAGCGTGCCGCCGGGCACCGCGGCCACCAGGATCAATCCGATGGTCTGCCCCGGCGAGAAACCCGCGCCAAGAGCGACGCCGGCCCCCAGAAACGGAATCAGCAACAACTGGGCTGCCAGTCCGGTGAGCAAACCACGCGGGGCCGAAAAAACAGCGGACAAGTCGCGGGGCTGCAAGGTCGCGCCCATTCCCAGCATGGCCAGGAAGAGCTGCGAGAACGCCAGAGGATACTCGGCCGCAGTATACCAGTCCAAACCGATTACGCCGACAGGTCCGTCATGACCTGCCCCCCAGCCTCAGGGTACACGCCGCACCTGAGCGGCGAGATCGGGACGTTGCGGAGTCGCGCCGGCACGGACCGGAACACCCGCCCAGACAAAACCGATAATACTCTCCTCGACGGGTGCGATCCCCAAAAGTTCGTAGGTGCGTTCGTCGTGCATGATACCGCCGGTCGACCATTTGCTGTGATAGCCGTCGGCAAAAAGCGAGAGCGAGAGATTCTGGATCGCGGAGGCGCAAGCGGCGTAATCCTCCTGCGACTGGACCGGGTCATCGGAAACCAATTGGCTCACCACAATCAATGCAGGGTGCCGCATCTTGGCGACCATGCGTTCGCGCAGTTCTTCGCTTGGCTCAACTCCAGCTTTTGCCGCCTTGAGTTCCACCCCGATGTCATACAGACGGCTCCGCGCCGACGGCCCGGGTAGCGTGAACCGCCACGGCCAGGTCAAACGGTGGCAGGGGGCCATCTGTGCCGCTTCGAGCCCCCTGAGGATCGCTTCCTCCGGGACAGGCACGTCCTGCCACAAATGAGCTGTTCGTCGCGAGTGAATGGCTTCCTGAATCTGCATGATCAATCCTGTTGGCTGTCATCATAGGGGCATAGGGCCTGTCTCGTCCAGTGCTCCCGCGAAGTTGTTGCGCGATTGTACCCCGAAGCTTTCGTCGGCTATTCATCAGGGCAAGGTCGATGAAAAAAGGTTCAATTGGAGTATTGCTGGGTCCCGATCTCGCTATCGAATTGCAACTTCGGTGGGCTATTCGACTCGCGGAAGCCCGTCAGATGGATCTTCTGATCTACCAGCAGGTCGACCGCCAGGACGGCGAGATCGTCGAAAGAAACCTGACCGACGAGGCTGATGGGGATGGCGCGGCCGGGGTTCGCGAGATCTCGGGAGTGATCGAGGCCTACCCGCATCTCCGCGCGGGACGCCGCGAGACCGAAGAATCGGACGACGACCCCGAAACCATTCATTTGCGCTGCAAGCAGATTCCCTTGAAGAGCCTCACTTCGTTCCGACAATTATTGTTGGCAGATGTGCAGAAGGAAAAGCTCCCGCTGATGACGGCGGCGCGCAGCGAGATGAACACGACCGATCCGGACTACATCAAGGAACGGCGGCTCTTCCTGCGTTTCGCCCCCTGCGAAGTGGTTTTCTGCTTCGGACTGCACGCAGAAAGCCGATTCGAAAAGATTCTGGTGGGCATCTCGAGCGGATCTCATGGCAGCTCGGCCATGCGGCTCGGCCGGGATCTGGCCACAGAGAGCAAGACCCCGCTCACCGCAGCGCGGGTCAATCCGAGCATCGGCCCTGATTCCGAGGGCGTGGGTCAACGCCGACTCGAGGCCCTGCTGAAAAAATCCTTCGGCCCGGATCTATCGGAACTACGACGCCGGGTTGTCGTCGATGATCAGACAGCGCGCGGTTTGCGCCAACTATGGGAGAAGGAACGCTTTGATCTGGTTGTCCTCGGCGCGTCGCGGCTCGGGCTGCTCGGTAGTCATATCGGCGCGGGCGTAGGTGCCAAGCTCTCGCGGGGCGAGACGCGACCGACACTCGCTCTTGTCAGCTCGGCCTCACCGATTCGCAACCGTTTCCTGGGGCTCACCGAGGGTTTCGTGGAACGTCTCGTGCCGCAGATCGATCGCGAAAACCGTGTATCACTGGTCGATCGGATCCAATCCTCTTCGCAATGGGATTTCGATTTCTTTGCCTTGATGTTTCTCTCGACCTTCATGGCCGCGATCGGCCTGATTCAGGACTCGGCCGCGGTCGTGATCGGTGCCATGCTGGTCGCTCCCCTGATGACGCCTCTCGTCGGGCTGGGCCTCGCGCTGGTTCAGGGCAACCCCGTACTTTCCCGGATCTCGCTGCGTTCCATCGGCTTCGGTGTCCTTGTTTCCCTGGTGGTCGGTGCCCTGGTCGGCCTGGCCACGCCGGGTTTTGACGAACCGACGCGCGAGATGCTTGGTCGCGGCGGCCCCGGACTCCTCGACTTGTTTGTGGCGTTTGCCGCAGGTCTCGCCGCAGCCTACGCATCGTCACGCCCCGGGCTCCTGGCCGCACTGCCGGGCGTGGCCATTGCGGCCGCTCTGGTGCCGCCGATCGCGACCTCCGGGCTTGCTCTTTCTCTGGGGGACTTCGGGCTGGCGACCAATGCCTTTCTGCTTTTTCTGATCAATATGTTCACGATCGTCCTGGCTTCGATGACCAGCCTCTGGGCCGTCGGCCTTCGCAATATCAAAAAGGCATCTCGCTGGCGGCTGCTGATCGTCAATGCGGTGATGTTTTCGGTGTTGGTGCTGGGTGCCTTTCTCAGCATCAAGCCCGATGTGCGATCGACAGACCAGGCGCTTCCCGCCGGGTTGGTTCCAGCACTGCAAAGCGCCTTGGGCGAGGACTATCAACTCCACAGCATCGGCCTTGCCTATGACGAGATCGGCACACAACTGAACCTGCGTATTCTCGGCACGGAACTGGCGCCGGCCGGGCTGGCGGGCCATCTGCGCTCAACAGCGCGCAGCTACTTTGCGATCCCTGTCCGTGTACGTTTGGTGACGCAACTGGCGCCCTCGCACGGCCAGACGCAGGGCGGGCCAGCACGAGGGGGTCGCGCGCAGGCGAACAACCCGGCGTCTTCCTCCAAAGGAAACGATTCCTCGAACTGAATCCCGGCGAAAAGCGGCCCACCCGGCCCGTTTGCCTTGTAACCCTTCGGGTGACGGGACAAGATGGCGGCGCGTCAAGTGGCCGTCCCCGGCCCGCCCGATCGGCTTTTGACGCTTCCACAAACAAGGTACTGAAAATTGAACTCCTACAGAATCAAGACTTCATTCATCGGGCTCAAAAGATTGGCGACCTTGCCCGCAGAGGACAAGCAGGCCTGCGTGGACGCCTATAAATTCTTCCAGCGAATGCAGGCTGGCGAGAAGACCGAAACGGCCGACGAGACCAAGGCTGTCGCGGATTACTACAAGGTCCTCAACAATATGCTCTCGGTCTTTGATCTGGAGAAGCTCTACATCCCGCCGCAGTTGGATGAAAAACAAGGCCTCTACGGCAACCAGATCCTCATCGAGAAAGCGATCCTGCCCGAGCTGGCCCTGAAGGATCCAACGCAATCACACCTGCTGGATATGGGCTGCGGACGCGGACGCATCGCCCATCACTTTGCCACCATGACCGGCGGCCAGGTCTCGGGCTACAATATCGATCCCAACCAGGTCGAAAACGGGAATGATTGGGCTGCCGAATGCAATATGAGCGACCGGCTGCACTTCAAGTATGGCGACCACCATGCACCTCTGGAATACGAGTCCGAAGCGTTCGACGGCTGCTTTTCCTTTCAGGCCGTCTGGCCGTTTTTCAAAAAAGAGGAACTCGATGCGCATGCACGCGAAATGTACCGGGTTCTGAAACCGGGGGCCCGCTACGCCTGCTCGGAGTATCTCCTCACGCCGCATTTCGACTGGAACAACGAGGAGCACGTCGCCTTGCACAGAATGTTCCTGCCCACCCTGGCGGCAACCCAGTCCATGTACCCGGCCGATGTGTGTGCTGCTCTTGAACGCGCCGGCTTTCAGGTCCTCGTCTCGGCCCCCTCCAAGGGAGAGGCGTGGCCCTTATGCGAGCAGAAACGCGACTTGATCATGATGGGTCGACGCTTCATCCGCGCCCTCGAGGCGATTCGGATCCTGCCGCCATGGGTCGAGGAATCTCTCGACCTTCTGCAGTCAGGTGGGGAAGCGTGGACGACAGCCGAAAAAGCCAAAATCGCTGATCTGAACTGGCGTATCGTCGCCGAAAAGCAGTAGGCAAACCATCGTTAGCTGAAGGGTCGGTCGAGAAATCGCAGCTTGCATGGCGCGCCACCTCGGCCGCTCGTTACTCGGCGAGTGCCTTCGCGAGACTTTCCCGGTAGCTCTTGCGCGCATCCGGATCCCACGAGCGCGTCAAGACGAGCATCTCGGCGGAAGAACCACCAATCCCGCCACCGCTGCCCTCCTTGGCATCAAGGGCCGTGAAGAATTCGTGGGGATCCATCGCCCCGGACTCAGGTGCCATGACGCCGTGCTGCGTCAACGATCCCTTGAGCAACAACTCCAATCCACAAGCGAGCGGCACTCCGGTGACAAAGCCCATACTGACATCACCGATACTTCCGAAACAGGCCGCCACCGATGCCTTCGCGCCCTCCCTCGTCCCCACCGCGAGACCATAGATTGACGGGAGGCCATCGGGGTCAATGACAGACTCGGGCGTTGCGGGTGCCCCCAGCCCTTCAAACCAGCCGAGAATCGCCGCACCGCGCGACAACGACATCAGGCCGCTGTCGATGGCGCCCCGAATCAACTTGAGCATCCAGACCTGACCCTCGACCCCATGCATGACGTTCAGCGAGGTATGCACCTCGGGATAATGATGCGGAAAGCTCACGGCCTCGGGGTGCCCGAAAATATAAGCTGTGCGCGTACCGATACCGGGATAATCGATCGCGACCTTCTCGAGGGGACGCACCATTTCGGGCGCTCCTCCGCGCTGGACACGCACCTTGCCGGTCAGCTGCTGCACCCCATGCACCATCGCCGCATTGAGGCCACTCTGAGAGCTTTCCTCCTCGGGCACAGCACCACTCATATCCCAGCCAGTATAAACTTCCTCGACGGTATCGAGCTCGCGCATCGCGGCCAGCGCGAGCAAGTTGCTCAGCCCCGGGCTGGCACCCAGGCCGACGATCGCCGTGATCCCCGCCTCGCGCGCCGCCTCATCCATCGCAAACATATCCAGCGTGGGTTCCCAGTCGTCACAGATATCCAGATAGTGGCATCCGGAGTCGATTGCCGCCTGCAGGATCGGCACCCCGAACTTGAAAAAGGGACCGGTGGTATTGAGCACGACATCGGCATCCGCCATCGCCGCACGCAAAGCCTTCCCATCGGTCACATCCAGACCAATCCCGCGAACATGGTCGGGCAAGGTTGCCGCAAAGGCTACCGCTGCGGGAGCCTCGAGGTCCGCCACCACAAGAGAATCGACCCCCGAAAACGTGCTGGCCGTTCGCACCGCAAACCGGCCCATGCCTCCACTACCGCCTAATGCCAGAACTTTCATCGCAAACTCCTTCAAACCACTGCGTTCACACCGCTACGAGGTAGGCCACCGAGCAGGTTTCCGAAACCGGTCCGGCTCAGGCCGCCTCGGACGACCGCAAACTGCCTCGGACTGCCTCGGACTGCCTCAGACTGCCTCAGACTGCCGGGATAACGACAACATCTCGAACAGCCACGGCCCCCCCAATGTCAACCAGCCACCGATCAATGCCAGCTCTCCGGCCAGAACGAGGGCACCCAGCCCACCTTCGGGGATTCCTGCCCCGCTGATCGTCGCCAGAAAAAAGAGCAATACCACCAGCCCCAGACAATAGCGCAATATCCTTTGCCACCAGGGACCGTGGCCCTGAAACGACAGGAAGCGCGTGCCGACAGCCGCCCCAAAACCGACGCCCAAAATCATGCCGGCAGCCCCGGCGCCCAAAGGAGCCAGGTCGGTCCCGGCCATCCAGACAATTACAAAACTGGCACCCGCAGCCATCAGGATCTCCAACGACAGGCGCGGAGAGTCCAGTTCGGCCAGCCGGGCCTCAAAACCAGCCCGATACCGCCGGTAGGCCCACAGCATCAAGCCTCCCAGAAGCCAGCCCGCAAAAACGTCCGTCGGGAAGTGGACGCCAAGAATCATCCGCGACATCCCCATCAGGAACATCATGGCGAGGGCAAAAATCCAGAAGGGTTTGCGATCAACCCAATCGGCCAGAACCCCCCAGAAGAGGACTGCGAGTTGCGCATGTCCGCTGGGCAGCCCGTAGCCAATCTCGCCGTCGGAGACCACTCGCGGATCAAACTCGAAGGGTCTCGGCTGTGCGAAGAGTTCCTTGAGAATCGAATTCACAATCAGAGTCGCGGTCAGCATCACCAGGACACGCAAACCAAGCCTGTAATCGACCACCCACAACAACGCCGGGACCATATAGAGGTAATAGGTCCCGCCGAAATTCGTGAAGATCGTCCACAGGGCATAGGACCCCGGCGTCTGGAATTCCTGCAACCAGAGAATATTGTCGATATCAGCGTGAAGAATAGCGCTCAAAATGGGTCTTCCGCCTTTCAACGTCTGCTAAATCAGAAACTCGTTTTGCAGGCAAAAGATCCTCCCGACCGGGCCCGCCGGGCCGACCGCAGGCAGCAACGGGGCCTCTCACGGGCGGAAGCGCCTCGGCAGACTTGTCGCAAAAAAAAAGCATCGCCTGTTCCGGCGATGCTTCTTTTACGTTTCGGCTGACACGATGGTCAGAGCAACTGCCTAGATTCGAGTGTTGTAGTACTCAATGACCTGCTGCACATCGATCAGGAAAGGAACCGACTCGGCCGTCGGGTTCGAGGTCACAGCCGCCTGTTTCTTCTCGAGGTCGAGAGTGATCCAATCCGGCAGATACAGCGAAGGCTGAGCCAGAGACTCATTCAGTACGGCAAGGTTGAAACTGCGCGAACGCACCTGGATCGAGTCGCCTGCCTTTACCTGAGCCGACGGCACGTCGGTCTTGCGGCCGTTGAGCATGAAGTGCCCGTGGTTGACCAACTGACGAGCGGCCGGGATCGAGGAGGCGAAGCCCGCGCGGAAGACCGCATTGTCGAGGCGGGACTCGAGCAATTCGAGCACGCGCACACCGGCAGCAATCTTGGACTTACGAGCCTTTTTCACCAGACGTCGCATCTGGCTCTCGGTCACACCGTAGTTCATCTTCAGCTTCTGCTTTTCTTTCAGCTGAACTCCGTAGACAGAATCGGCCCGGCGACGCTTGGCTCCGTGCTCTCCCGGCGGGTACGGCTTGCGGTACGGGGATTTGCGCGAAAGGCCCGGCAGCTCAACATTGAGCGCTCGCATGACACGAAGTCTGGGTCCGGTATAGCGTGACATTCTAATCTTTCTCCTTGAATTCTGTCGGACAGAATTTTCTACTCATACGGAATTGCAGGCTTTTGCTTTCGGCGAGATCACAGCGAGTCGCTCCCACCGGCCCTCTCCGCTTTCCGGAGACAACCAGACCTCGATCTTGTCCGCTATGAAAATAACGGTCGTGGTCCCCGAGCCCTTTTCAAATACGGCGCTTGCCGATCGCAAGATGGAAAACTCGCTTGCGAACCACAAAGGCCGGTAAAGCCTTTAGATATTGCCTATTTGCAAGTCAATATGGCGCGCCTCGACAGCGATCGACCGGTCGGAAACCAATGCCGCTCAGGAATGCCGTCCGCACCAGCCCTCCAGCCCGCCCCGATTAATCACCGAAGATATTGAAAAAGCTCAGTTTTCCTCAGCCAGGGCGATCACCGAAGCAAGCCCGGGCGGGGACGGCCGCAAGCGAGACCCGGTCCAACCCGGCCTGAGGCACAAGCTTGCCGGAAACCAGCGAAATCAACTCCGCGGTGGTCCGTGCCCTCGCTGTGATCCATGCACCATGATGCATATCGTCACAGCGCATCGCCGCGGACAGGGCACGCCCGCGCGTCTAGCCTTCAGCAGCCGCGATGCGGTCCTGAACGTTCGTCAATCGAGCCCGATCCGCCTTGACCTTGTCGACCGAAACTTCGGGCAGAACGTCCCCGGGTAATTTCGGCTGCCGGAACCCTGTATAGACGACCTTCCGGGGGCGCTTTCGCGGGCTGTAGGCTCGGTGAAACGTGTCACTGCAATGCACTGTGACGTCTCCGGTTTCGGTCGGCAGTTTGCGCGACGGCAGATCGAACGTCGGATCCAGGCCCGAGGCCTGCAGACTCGCGCGATGCGACCCGGGGAGCACGCCCAGTGCACCACTATCTTCATCCGCACCGGTGACCGAGATCCCGACCGTCATCGCGTTGCACATATAGGAATGAAAGCCCTGGCCGCAGTCCTTATGCCAGGGCAGATCCGAGAGGCCGGTCTTGATATCGAGAGGCTTGATCAACCCCTCGGCGCCTGACGGTGGCAGGTGCCGGTCGCCCGTAATCCCGCCAAGCCAGACGAGGCGCTCATCCTCGAGAAGCTTTCCCAAAGCGTCGCATTTCTCGTGAAAGGAAAGGACACGCACCGGTAGTTGCTCGCCCTTGGAGGTACCCGCCCACCAGGACATGCCATCATCGGGAACGGCGGCAGCGAGAGCGACGTCGAGATCGGCGCCCACGGCTTTCATCTCGTCAGGTTCAAAGACGCCTCCGACATGCAGGAAACCCGCTTCCTGAAAGAAGTGCGCGATCTCGTCCCGATCATCGTCGAGGGTGAACCGGCGCCCGAGATCCAGAGGACCACCATCGCGATCCCGCAAGGTCAGTTGCCCCGCCTCATACACGGGACGCCCATCAAGCAGAGCCCGAAACACCGACTCCCAGCCCACAAAATCAGCGAACTCCCCGCGCGCCATCTTGACCTTGGCCATCATGGCCAGGCCCATCGTCGTGCGCTGATCCTGAACGAGTTCCGAGAGAGCCCCGGGCTGCAAAGCGGCCACCGACGCGTCCGCCGCCGCACCTTCCTCAAGGATCATATCCCCGCGCCGCACGCGGAGCGTAACCGACCGTCCCGCATCCTCGAGAGCCAACGGAGGAAGCTCCTTATGCACCAGACCACGTCCGGCCAGAGCCGCGTTTTTCGCAAGGCAGGCGGGGAGCAACGTATCGAAGATCTCATCCCGCTGAAGATCTCGAATGTCCTTGTAGAGCCGCGTTCGCCTGTCGATACTCATAAGGTCTCTCCCCAGTCCGTACTCCAAGGCAATAGCGCGTTTGGCCTCGGTCCTTCAAGTCGAAATCCTGAGGGAGCCAGATCTTGCCATTGCGTGAAAACGGCACTTCCGGGTCACGACCTTGCGCGAGGCAGAGTTCCTTTGATCTAAAAGAGACGACCTCGGCACCCTGCGGATCCGGGCGTCGAAAGGAAGTGAGTCTCCATGAAGACAGATCGTTATCTCGGCATGCGTCCCGGCGACCTCGAAGGGAAGCCCTACGCTGCCTATTGGAACCCCGAGATGCGACCGCTCCAACCCCACGTGGCCGCCGCCGTCCTGCACGGCAGCGAAGCTGGCCGGTTGGGCTTTCCGATGCACGAAGCCGACCAATTGCTGGAGCCCGGCTATCTTCCCCTCGAGAACGGATTTACCAAACTACGCGATGGCAAGATCTTTGTAGCGGTACGCACCGACATGCCCGGGGTCACCGGGGCAATGTTCGAGTGGTGGATGGGCTGGCATTATATGGAACACCAGCGCTACAAGCTCTGGCATCCCAGGTCACACGTCGCCAACGGCACCCGCGAGATGCGCGGCGACGATCCGGACCTGAGTGATCGCGAGAAATACATGACCACGCATTATGTGACCGAGTATATCGGGGATCGCTGCGAGGACATCACGATCAGCTTCAGCGACCCGGCCACAATTTTCTCCAATCCCGATCGCTTCGCCGAAAACGGAACCACCGCCATGATCTGCGGCCGCGTGGGCCTGCAGCAGGCACCGATCACCATCGGACATCTGGTCCATCAGATCCGCGCCACGGCCGACGGCTCCGAAATGCGGAGCCGCTTCTGGCTGGGCAAACCACAGCTCGATGCGCTGGGCGCGCGTAATCCGA
>CBFHUR010000040.1:26606-26868 GCA_965658895.1 Binatia bacterium | reverse complement strand
ATGCATGGGCGCACCCATGGCTTCCGGTCCATCGAGGGCGTTGCCATCAACCACGACATCAACCATCTCACGGTGCTCGGATGGGATCAGATGGAGCCGTTCATGAACGATACATTCGACTGGCCGCAGTGGCCGGCATTGGATGTCTCGGACTCGGGCGTCATCGAGTATTTCCAGAGCATGGTTTCCCTCGGCAACCCCGTGGGATTCAATCTGGAAGATCCCTCGACTCCGGTGGCGCCTTCGGCCCCCTGATCCGGAA
>CBFHUR010000040.1:0-26571 GCA_965658895.1 Binatia bacterium | reverse complement strand
TTGACCTGACCAGGAGCGTATCCTCACAGGGGGGGATTTCGATCCCCCTCTGTGAGCACTGCGTCATAGAAAACCACCGCTTGACGCAGTGATGTCTTCAGGCCGGCGCCCCCACCCTCCCGAAACCCGCTAAAATCAAGAAGTGTTGGTCCGACGCCAATATCAAATGCCCATGCAGATCTATTGCGCCATGCGTGGGAACCTCAGCCCTCTTTCCAAAGCTCGAAAAATCGGATGGAATGGGGCTTCCGTCGCACCCGAACCACACCCACCCCTCCCTGTTTCGGCGGACACAGTAAAATCAACAACAAGGGGATTTCGGATGTGGCAAAACGAACGAGGAAGACGTGTCTCTCGCTTTGGAGTGCTCGCTCTTTGCATGGGACTGATCTCGGCCTGCGAAGCACAGAGGCCCTGCCACGTTGACTACCAGGTCACAAATTCCTGGTCCGACGGATTCATTGCTCGCGTCGAGATCTTCAACGAAGGCGCCCGCGACCTCGACCTCGAAGCCGGCTGGGCGCTTCGATTTCCGCTTCCCGAACAACAGAGCATCGTCAATCTATGGAATGGAATCCCCAACCAGGATGCAAAAGGCTTCTGGGTAAAGAACGAGCATTGGAATCGGAGGATCCCCGCTGGAGAGTCTGTCGACTTTGGATTCCAGGCAGCCTTCACGGGAGAGTTGCCCGCCGAGCCGCAATCCTTCCGGCTCAATGGCCGTGCGTGCACCTCAAATACCGCACCGCAGCCCGATCCCGAAGCAAGCCCGGACGGTCCGGGCGCCACTCCGACCACAGATCCCGATCCGACCCCGACAAACCCACCGAACGAAACACCGCAACCTACGGCAGACCCCGAACCTACCGCCTCTCCGGCACCCACGGCGACACCCTTGCCGCCGACACCTGCTCCCACGAATTCGCCGGCCCCCACACCTCCTCCGGCTCCCACGCCCGAGCCGACGCCCTCGCCAATGCCCACGGCGTCGCCCGCGCCCGTCGCGACAGCGACCCCATCACCGTCACCGTCTCCTTCTCCTTCTCCTTCTCCTTCCCCTTCCCCTTCCCCTTCCCCGACACCCGAGCCGACGGCAACACCCGCGCCGACGCCCGCGGAACTCAGCGGGCGCGAACTCTACGAGCTGCATAGCTGTAATTTATGCCATGGCGATGACGGCGCGGGGACCACCATCGCGCCAACTCTGGCCAACTGGTCCTCGCTCGAAGCGCTGACGACGCGCATCGACATCTCCATGCCTCTGGGGAATCCCGACGCTTGCAGCGAAAATTGCGCCAGCCGCATTGCCTCCTACGTTTTGGGGGAGTTGCAGCGAGCCACGGGAGTCCTTTCCTGTAGTTCCGGCCCGACGTCCCTACCCAGACGAGTCCGTCCACTGACGCGACGCGAATATATCGCCACCGTGGAGGACCTTCTGGGCCTGGAGACCACAAACCCGCTCAACGACTTCCCGGTAGAGATCCGAATCGATGGCTACGACAACATGCCGGCAGCGTTCGAAATGACCGACAGGCACGTGGACGCCTATCTTGCCGAGGCGCAGAGCCTCGCGGCTCGCGCCGTTCTCGAGAGGCGTGATGTGATCCTCCCCTGCGATCCGAACAACGGCCCGGAAGCTTGCGCCGCCGAGTTTATCGCGGAGTTCGGACGTCGCGCCTATCGAAGACCACTCGCCTCAGCCGAAGTCACGGCTCTCCTTGGATTTTTCTCCAGCGATGCTGCAACATTCGACGTCGGCCTCCAGGATACGATTTGGGCCATGCTGGTATCGCCCCACTTCCTGCAGCGCTCGGAGCTGGGAGTCCCCGATGGCGAGGGAGCCTTTGTGCTCGACGATTATGAAATCGCCAGTGCGATCTCCTACCTCACGATCGGCTCCATGCCCGACACCGAACTCTTTGCTGCGGCCGAGGAGGGCAGCCTGCAAACCACCGAAGCCAGACGCGCACAGGCCGAACGCCTTCTAGCCGACGCGCGCGCGCGCGAGCAACTGGGGATCTTTGCCTCACAGTGGCTGGGGGCCGACCCGCTCCTGGCAGGCGAAAAAAATGCGGCCGCCTTCCCCGACTTCAACGAAGGAATTCAGGAACGTCAGTTCGAAGAACTCGATCGTTTCATCTCGCATATCGTTTTTGATGCCTCCGGTTCGTTTGCCGAACTCTTTGATACCGACACCGTCCTGGTCGACCCCTTGCTGGCGGCTTATTACGCAGTCCCCCTGCCCGGCGGTGAAGGCTTCAGCCCGGTTCAAGTGACAGACGGTTCTCGCGGCGGGGTTCTGACCCTGGGAAGTGTCCTTTCCGCGCACGCACACTCCAATGACACCTCACCCGTGCGGCGCGGCGTATTTGTGCGCCAGCGGTTGCTCTGCCAGAACCTTCCGCCCCCGCCGCCGGAAGTCGACAACACACCTCCGGGTCTCGACCCGACGCTCAGCACCCGGGAGAGATTTGCGGCCCATAGCGCCGACCCGGCTTGCCAATCCTGTCATCAATACATCGACGGGGTAGGTTTTGGTTTCCTGAAATTCGATGGGGCCGGTGGCCCCTTGACAGCCGAAAGCGGTCTTCCGATCAACGATCAGGGCGAAATTCGGGGCCTTCGTGATCTCGAGGACCCCGAGGTGCTCAGTTTCGCGGGAGCGACGGAACTGGGTGGAATCCTTGCCGGAAGCGAGACGGCCGAAAGGTGTCTGGCTACCCAGGCCTGGCGATGGTCCCGCGGCCAGCTCGAAACAGCAGCACTGGAGTGCGAGATCGAAGCACTCGGCACCGACTTCGTCGCACAGGGAGGCAATGTGCAGGAACTTTTGCTGCGACTCATAGAACTGCCGTCCTTCATCCGGCGACATCAGGAAGAAGAGGTGACCCCATGAAGAATTCTCGGACACAAGCGAGAATGCACCGTCGTGCATTTCTGAAAACGATCGGCTGCGCCGGCGCGGCCGCCTTGGCACCATTTACTCTGGTCCGTGCGGCACGGGCGGATTCCGCGGCCAGGAAAGTCATCTTCTTCTACATTCCCGACGGCTGCATCCCCGACCGCTTTCACCCCACCGGCAGCGAATTCGATTTCTCGCTGGCCCCGATGACAGAACCGCTGGATTCCGTGCGTCAGTACTGCACCTTTCTCGATGGACTCACCATGTACGAGGGAGGGCCGACCCACGAAGGCGGCATTCGCAAAGTTCTGACAGCGAATGCCGCTCAATCGCTGGATGACTTTCTCGCTGACCGCATCGGTACCCAGAGCCCGTTTCGCTCGCTCTATCTGGGCGTCGGCGCCAACTACGAGAACGGATCCGGCGGGTTCTCCTTTTTACGCTCCGGAATACCGCAATCACCGGAAGACAACCCGCTTGCTGCCTTTACCCGATTATTTGGCAGCGAAGACGCCCCCCCGGCCAGCCTCGACGAAGATCCGCGACTGAAAATTCTCGACCACTCCATCGGCGAGGTTCAGGCCATGCGATCCAGGCTCGGTGCCGTCGAGCGTCAACGACTCGAGCAACATCTCGAAGCCCTGCGACTGGTGGAGCAACGAATCGAGCAGACCTCGGCGAATCTGGAGGGATGCGGACCGACAAATTGGAATCCACAGGGATTCACGGTCCCGTCGGGGTGGCACGGATACCCGCCCCGCTACGACCGCGAGGAGTTCTTCGAGACGGTCGGCGCGCTGCAAATGGATTTGATCGTGGAGTCTCTGGCCTGCGATCTCACTCGGGTCGCATCGCTGCAGTGGTCACATCCGGTGAGCCCGACTCTGCTGTCGTGGACGGGCGCCTCACAACGACACCATGATGCGTCCCATTTCGGGAACCCCGACAGCGCGACGGCACAGGATTTCATTCTGAGTCAGCGATTTTTCACCGGACAATTCGCCCAACTGATCCAGAAACTGCAGGCCCGACCTGACCCCAGCGGCGACGGGAGCCTGCTCGACCATACCCGCATCTTGCTGTTCTCCGAGCTGGGAGACTCCAACCTGCACGATCACAATCGGGTCCCGTTTATCCTCGCGGGGGCCGGACGCGATTTTTCCGGGGGACGCCTGCTGCAATACGACAGAGAGGCTCACGCAAAGCTCCTGGTCTCGATCGCCCAATCGATGGACCCCTCAGTCACCAGTTACGGCTATTCAGGTCATGGGATCGGCGGGCTGCCCGAATTGTAGAAGGTTCACGGCAGGCGGGCTTGTAGAACCGAAGAAGATAGGCAAGGAATCCAGCGCGAGTTTTCCGGGGAAATTTGACACCCGGAAATGAGATTGCAACTCTCACTCGCAGCGGGAGTTGTCCTCTCGCATTGGACAAAAACCGGCTAGCACCCCTTCGGAGGTTTCAATCATGTCTAAGCCCTACCGTATCTTCGGTTCGGAAAATTCACCCTATTCCACCAAAGTGCGCTCGTATTTTCGCTACAAGCAGATCCCGCACGAATGGATTCTTCGCTCGGGAGAAACGATGGAGGAGTTCAAAAAGTACGCTCGCCTTCCGATCGTGCCCGCCGTCGCCACGCCTGAAGATGAGGGCCTGCAGGATTCAACGCCCATTATGGAGGAAATGGAGCGCCGCGAGGCCGCATCCTCCATCCACCCCGAGGACCCCGCTCTGCGATTTCTTTCCGAGCTTCTGGAAGAATTTGGCGACGAATGGGGAAATAAATGGATGTTCCACTATCGCTGGGCACGCGAAATCGATCAGACAACCGTGGCGAATCGACTGGTTTCCGAAATGATGCCCGGTGCGCCGCAGGATCAAATCGATGCCATGGCGACCAACGTCCGCGAACGCATGAGTGGACGCGGCTTCGCAGTGGGCTCGAACGAAAAGACCGCTGATCTGATCGAAAATAGTTTCAAGGACGGCATTGCGCTTCTCGAAAAACATTTGGAGAACCGTCCCTATCTTCTGGGAGGCCGCCCGTCCTTTGCCGACCTCGGCCTCGGCGCGCAGATCTACCAGGCGCTGATTGATCCGACGGCCGGAGAAATCCTGCGCGAGATGGCCCCCCGAACCGCCGCCTGGAGCGAGCGCCTCCTCGACCCCAAAGACGAAGGAGACTTCGAGACCCTCGAGCAGCTCGCGCCAACTCTTTTGCCATTGCTGGCCAGCGAAGTCCGATTCTTCCTCGCATGGTCACAGGCCAATGCCGAGGCCATTGCCTCCGGGGCCGAGGAGATGACGCTCGAACACGAAGGGCGGCATTGGTGGCAAACGGTCGGCGGACCTCAAAAGTACCACGCCAAATCACTACGGGAGATCCGCAGCAAATACGCTAAGGTCGCGGAGGCACCCGGGCTGGAAGGAATTCTGAACGATGCCGGGTGCAAAGAGTTTCTGACCGATTGAATCCATGAGAGAGCCCTTCGGTCCGCGATGGACCAAACAGATATCCGGCCACAGGAACAGGCCGGCACGGAACACCTGGAATTCCGTGATCAAGGAGAAAACCCTATGAAACTGGGAGTAAATGCAGCGGGCTTTGGCCCGAAGATCAAAATCAACATGGAGCGAATCCTGAAGGCGGAAGCGCTCGGGTTTGACTCTGTCTGGACAGCCGAGGCCTGGGGCAATGATGCAATCACCCCGCTTGCCTGGATCGGGGCGCAAACCAGCAAGATCAAGTTGGGTACCGCCATCATGCAGATGCAGGCCCGCACCCCGGCCATGTGCGCCATGCAGGCCATGACCGTCGACCAGATGTCCGGCGGTCGCATGCTGGTCGGACTGGGTCCCTCGGGACCGCAGGTTGTCGAGGGCTGGCACGGCCAGCCTTATGGCAAACCGCTGAAGAGGACTCGCGAGTATATCCGGATCATGCGCCAGATCTTTGCCCGCGAAGAAAAGGTGACCTTCGACGGCGAATTCTACCAGATGCCGTATAACGGAGAGGGCGCCTCGGGACTGGGCAAGCCGCTCAAGAGCATCCTCCATGGTCGCGCCGACATTCCCATCTACACAGCCACCATCTCGCCCAAGGGAATCCAAACCGCTGCCGAAGTGGCCGATGGCTTCATTCCGATCTGGACAACACCCAGCGGTCTTCAAACCTTCCAGGAAAATATCGACAAAGGCCTTGCGAAAGCGGGCGGCGAGAAATCGGCCGCGGACTTCGAAGTCATGCCGACGGTCATCGCCATCGTCAACGATGACCTCGAGGCGTGCCGCAACATGCTGCGGCCGCAGCTGGCCCTGTATATTGGCGGCATGGGCGCGCGTGGCAAGAACTTCTACAATGACCATATCACCCGGCAGGGCTGGCCGGATGCCGCCAAAAAGATTCAGGATCTCTATCTGGACGGCAAAAAGAAGGAAGCGGCCGCCGAGGTGCCCGACGATCTGCTCGATAGCGTGGCCCTTCTCGGACCGCGCGATCGCGTGAAGGATCGCCTGGACGAGTGGAAGTCCACCTCGGCCTCTACCCTGATTCTCGGCGGCGACCCCAACGCTCTGGAGACAGTCGCGGAACTGACCTTCTAGAGCCCCCGGAGGCGAAGCGGGCCGCCGTCGCAACGCCCTCCACGTAAAAATGCCCCCGGTCCAAAGACCGGGGGCATTTCTTTTTCGGGTAAAAACCCGCACTCACCTGAGATCTGGTAGCTAAACCGCCTCTCTTTCGAGAAGCAGGGGAGCCGATGTCCGACTCCCAAACCCGGACTTTCGCCCGGGCACTACAGCCTATCTGCGCTTTTTGGCAGCAGCCTTTTTCTTCTTCTTGGGTGCAGCCTTCTTCTTCTTGGCAGCAGCCTTCTTCTTCTTCTTGGGCGCAGCCTTCTTCTTCTTGGCAGCAGCCTTCTTCTTCTTAGGTGCAGCCTTCTTCTTCTTGGCTACAGCCTTTTTCTTCTTCTTGGGCGCAGCCTTCTTCTTCTTGGCAGCAGCCTTCTTCTTCTTAGGCGCAGCTTTCTTCTTCTTCGCTACGGCCTTTTTCTTCTTTTTAGCTGCAGCCTTTTTCTTCGGTGCAGCTTTCTTCTTCTTCGCAGCGGCTTTCTTCTTGCGAGCCGGAGCCTTCTTCTTCTTCTTGGCAATTGCCATCAGATCCTCCTTAGGTTCCCCTGATTTCTATCTTCACTCAGGTGAGCCGGGTGCCACTCCTCCACCCAACCACACAATAAACGGCATTTTACTCACGACAGGTTGAGCGTGTCAACAGGAAGAACACAATTTTAAAAATGGATTCTGCAAGGCGAATTCAGGGGATTCTCCTCCCCGCCTCGGCGAAATTGGAAGAACTCCGTTTTGCCATCTGCCGAGTGCTTTGCCGCCCCCCTCGACTTTGCTAAGAAGAGCGCATGAGCAGCTTCCTGGAAGAGCTTCGTGCTTCGTGGTTGGCCATCAGCATGCTGCTGGTCGCGGGGATTCTGTTCATATCGGCAGCCTCCGGAGATCGGGGCATCACCAAGGGGCTCTCCCTCGAGAGCGAGCTGGCCGAAATCAACCAGGCGAGCTTCCTTCTGATGCAGGAAATCGACCAAACTCGGGAACGAATTCGTCAAGTCGATCAGGACGATGAGGCGCTCGAGATGCTCGCCCGGCAGCGCCTCCACATGGTGCGGCCCGGGGATACGCTCTACCGAATCGGGACCGAAAACTGAGACCTTCGGCGCCGGTCTGCTTTTAGCGGTTGACCAGCAAGCGGTTTCCTTGACAAGTTAGGGACTTGGCCGCTGCCGGGGTTGCCTGGTCCTCCCCTTCGCGCGTAGTGGCACAAACAGGGACGGGGCGCCCGCAAGAGCGCCCCGTCCTACCTGTATCCGGACCACCGCATACCCCACACCCACCGAGAGCCCCACACCCAGCCACCACAGCCACATTGCTCTTGAGTTGGCGGATGGGTCCGGATACGCCCCACCCGCCAAGGCTTTCCCGCGACTTGCGGGTCTCTCAATTTCTCTTCAGGAACAACCGCTCGTCGCGCCGCACTCCGAGCAGCGGTAACAGGAACCGTTACGAATCATGATCGAACCGCACTCGGGGCAGCTAGGCGCGTCTGTCTGTTGCTGAAAGGCGACGGTCTCCGGCATCCCGATCACAGCGGTCGGTGTCTGGACGGCCTCAACCGCGGGAGCCGCGTCTGCTGCTGGTCCGAGAGGAATTTCCGCCACGGTGCTGCCCTCCTCGGCAGCGCCGGTTCCCTGAAAGCGCGCCCCCAGGAAGCGGAAGATGTAATCCGTGAGCGACTTCGCGAACGGCACTTCCGGATTTTTCGTGAAGCCCGACGGCTCAAAGCGAACATGGCTGAATTTATTCACCAGGGCTTCGAGCGGGACTCCGTATTGCAGGGACATGGAGGTCAAAGTCGCGATCGTATCCATCAAACCGGAGATCGTGCTGCCTTCTTTCGCCATTTTGATGAAAATCTCGCCTGGCGCCCCATCGTCATAGAAACCGATGTGGATATATCCCTCGTGGCCCGCCACATCGAATTTATGACGAATCGAGCGGCAATCAGCGGGAATCCGCCGACGGGCCGGACGGGCTTCCGCCTCGGCAATCGCCTGCGCGGCAGTCTCGACCGCCTCCGCGCTCGGCAGCTCGGACTTGTCCGCCTCCTGCTCCGAGGTGTTCAGCGGCTGCGTGCGCTTGCAACCATCGCGGTAGATCGCCAATGCCTTGACCCCGAGCTTCCAAGCCAGAAGATAGGCGTCTTCGACTTCCTCGACCTTGGTATCGGTGGGCATGTTCACCGTCTTCGAGATGGCCCCCGAGAGGAAGGGCTGGACGGCCCCCATCATCCGAATGTGCCCTTCGGGCGAAATCGTACGGGTGCCCTTGAGAGCCTTGAAAGCACAATCAAACACCGGGAGGTGCTCGTCCTGCAGCCCCGGCGCACCCTCAATCGTGCCTTCATTGTCGATATATTCAACAATTTCCTGCACTACTCGGGAATCATACCCCAGACGGGCCAATGCACTTGGCACCGTGCCATTGACCATCTTGAGCATGCCGCCGCCGACCAGCTTCTTGAATTTCACCAGAGCGATATCCGGCTCGACGCCTGTGGTATCGCAATCCATCATGAAGGCGATGGTGCCGGTTGGTGCCAGAACAGTGGCCTGCGAGTTCCGATACCCATGCTCTCGGCCCTCGGTCAGAGCCTGATCCCAGGCGGTCCGGGCAGAATGCAGCAGGTCCAGCGGCACGTGGGTCGAAGACAGCTTCATCGATGCCGCACGGTGCTTCTCGATCACGGCGAGATGCGGTTCGCGGTTCTCCTCATAGCCTTCGTAGGCTCCCTTGACCTTGGCCAGGCGGGTGGACTGCAGATAGGCTTCGCCGCATAGCAACGCCGTCACCGCAGCCGAAAACTCACGGCCGGCTTCGGAATCATAGGGCAGGCCCAGCTCCATCAGAACGGCTCCGAGGTTGGCGTAGCCCAAGCCAAGCTGGCGGAAGCTGTGCGCCGTGGCCCCGATCTCCGGTGTCGGGTAGCTCGAGGCATCGACCAGGATGTCCATCGCGGTGATGAGAACATTTACTGCATGACGGAAGCCCTGCGTATCAAACTCTCCCGCCTCATTGACGAATTTCATCAGATTGATTGAGGAAAGGTTGCAGGCCGAATCGTCCAGATGCATGTATTCACTGCACGGGTTGGAGGCATTGATCCGACCGGTATTGGCGCAGGTATGCCAATCATTGATGGTGGTATCGTACTGCATTCCCGGGTCGCCGCAGAAGTGCGCGGCGTCCGCGATCTTGCGGAAGATATCCCGTGCGCGATGCGTTTCGGCAACCGAGCCATCGGTCACGTTGCGGGTATGGAACTCCTGATCGTCAGCGACCGCCTGCATGAACTCGTCGGTCACGCGCACGGAATTGTTGGCGTTCTGGAAGAAAATCGAGCTATAGGCCGGTCCGTCCAGAGATCCGTCATAGCCAGCGTCGATCAGGGTCCAAGCCTTGCGCTCTTCCTCGGCCTTGCAGCTGACGAAATCCTCGATATCGGGGTGATGGACGTCCAGGACCACCATCTTGGCAGCGCGACGCGTCTTGCCGCCGGACTTGATCACACCGGCCGAGGCATCGGCCGCACGCATGAAGGAGACGGGCCCCGAGGCTGTCCCCCCGCCCGCGAGCATTTCCTTCGAAGACCGAATGCCCGACAAGTTCACGCCCGAGCCGGATCCTCCCTTGAAGATCACGCCTTCGCGCCGGTACCAATCGAGGATCGACTCCATGGTATCTTGCACCGAGAGGATAAAGCAGGCCGAACACTGCGGATTCTCCTCGACGCCCACGTTGAACCAGACCGGTGAGTTAAACGACGCCTTCTGCTCGAGCAAAAGGTGGGCAAGTTCGTCGGCAAAAAGGTCCGCGTCCTGCTTGGCCTCGAAATAACCCTGTTCGAGTCCCCACTCGCGCACCGAGTCCACCACGCGCCCGATCAACTGCCGGACGCTGGTTTCCCGCTCCGGGGTCCCCATCGGGCCTCGGAAATACTTCGAGGCCACCACGTTGGTCGCCAACTGGGACCATCCCGCAGGAATCTCCAGATCCTTCTGCTCAAAGACGACCGTCCCGCCTTCGCCAGCGATCGTCGCGTCGCGACGTTCCCAGACGATATTCTCCATGGGATCGACCCGCTGACCATCGGCGCCCAGAGTGAAGAGCCTCTCGATCTTCACCCCTCTCGTCGACTTTGCCGGCTTGGCCTTGCCACTCGTCTTGGACTTTTTGTTCTTTGGACTCGTCAACGTCGATGTTCCCACGGCCTTCTCCCCTCAACTCCTCCGGCGATCCCGCTGGACTCCGGATTCTATAGTGCTGGCTTTGGCGTCGCCCTGCTTTCCTGTATGAAATTCAGCATTCCGGTATTCTTCCCGAAAAAGCTGCCCCCGACGCCCTCGCCCGTTATCTTGTGCGGGCGGCGGTTCTGCCACACAACATATGGTATTGTCAAACCTATCGCACGGAGTTCGGACGCTTTTCCGACAAAAAATTCAGGACGCATCTGATTTACATGATTGACAGAGTCGACAGAATCCTCGGGAAAACCTTGGCCCACCTGGGCCTGGGCCATGCGAGCGATATCCGACGCCTGATGGATCGCTGGAAAGAAATTGTCGGAGAACGGATCGCCGCGCAGGCCACGCCGCTCGCCTTGAAGTCCAGCGAGCTGGTTGTTGCCGTCCCGGACGCCGTCTGGAGGCAGGAACTCTCCCTGATGACCCCAGAGATCCGCGACCGGATCAACGCGGAACTGGGCCGCGATGTCATCGCGAAGATCCGTCTGGTCAGCCATGGGCCGGTCGATACTCGGACCTCGCCATTTCGTGCGCGACATCGGCGACTTCCGCCCCCCGCTGCCGAACCCGGAGAGCTGGCCTCCACGCCGGTGGAGCCGCCGGTGCTCTCGGGGAACCTGCAGAAGGCTTTCGCCGCCCTGGACCGGGCGCGCACCCGACGCCTGGATCACGATCGGCAGAAAACCGAGCTCCCGGGCCGGAAATAGATCTCGAAAGCAGCCGCAGGATTCGCCGCAACGCGCATCAGCGTGTAAAGTCCTTCCATGGTCGATTCGCTCCTCCGCCCGCGAAAACGTCGTCGCCGCAGAGGCCTCGTCCCGGCACTGTTCCTGACGGGCCTGGCCGTTGTGGCCTTCTGGCTTTTCCGCGGAGGCACCGCGCAGCCCACGGGAAGTCTGCAGGGAGTCCCGGAGGTCCTTGGCGAGAAGGAAACGATCTCACTCACCCTGGAAGCACCCCACGCCGGATTGGCCGTCTGGCAGCTCTACATTCGCGATGCGCGCGGGAACCGTTTTGTTCTGGCGGAGGAAAACCTTCCCGCCGGGGGCCTTTTCGAGCCCGGTACCCAGAGAATCCAGCGCGAAGTCGAAATTGCCCCGCGCGAGCTCGGCCTCGCCGAAGGAACCGCCGAGTTGATTCTTCAGGCCACGGGGCATGCGCCCTTGTCGCGTCTCGGAGGCGGGGATCCGATCACGCAGACCCCGTTTACCGTTGATCTCACACCGCCCGATCTACGGGTTCTGAGTGGTCCCCACCGAATCCTTCAGGGAGGAACCGACCTGATGGTCTACCAGACCGGGAAGGATGCCGTGCGTTCGGGGGTCTTGGTCGGACAGACCGAGTTCCCCGGCAGTCCGGGGCCTTTCACCGATGGCGAGCGCTGGGTCAGCCTCTATTCCGTACCCTGGAATGCGCCCGGCGACCTGAACGCCGCCGTCTATACCGAGGATGCCGCCGGAAACCGCCAGACCCGCCGAGTGCCGCTTGCCATCCGGAAACGCAAGCCGCGTGCCGAAGAAATACGCATTTCCGACAACTTCATTCGCACGAAAATCGAGCCCCTGCTGACGCGCTACCAACAGCCCATCCCGGAAACGCCGACCGAAGCCTATCTCGCGGTCAATCGCGCGATGCGCCAGGAAAGCGAGAAGGAATTGCAGGCACTGCTGGCCGAATCCGCGCCACAGCTGCTTACCACCCGGGCCCTCCAGCAGCAGCGCGGCACTCAGGTCGGGTCGCGCTTTGCCGAACATCGCACCTATACCTACCAGGGTGATGCCATCGATGAGCAAACCCACCTGGGATATGATCTGGCATCGGTGCGCCGCGCCCCGGTCAAAGCCGCCGGCGATGGTCAGGTCCAATGGGTCGGTGAGCTTGGTATCTACGGAAAAATCGTCCTCATTGACCACGGGCTGGGCCTGGCGACGCTCTATGCCCATTTAAGCCAGATCGACGTCGAACCGGGCATGCAGATTGCCCGCGGCGAGGTCCTCGGACGCAGTGGCGAGAGCGGTCTGGCAGGCGGCGACCACATCCACTTCAGCGTGACCTTGCGTGGACACCACGTCGACCCGCTTGAATGGTGGGATGCCCAATGGGTGAAGCGGGAGATTCTCGAACCAATCCAGCAAGCCGGGGCTCAAGGCCCCTGATCGGCGGGATCGATCCCCGACCACTCATAAAGCCGCACACCGAAGGGGACCCGCCGAGGATCGGCGAAGATCTCGCGGGCTCGGGACTGCGGCACGAAATCCACCAGCGTCTGGGTCGCCATCCCCGGAATCGCGACGTGCGGAAGGACATCCCGGCCGTCCACGAGCCTGAAAACGCGCCGCCCGTGGATGAGGGCGAGAAATGCCGCCGTTTCCGAGTTTGTATCCATCAAGGCGAACTCGGCTGGATAAAAGGCCTCGATGCCCGCATGGACGCGAAGGTTTTCCGCAGGACGCCCCAAGGAAGGATCCGCGAGGAGGAATGATCCCGGCGGCACATGCTCGCGGACGTAATGACGCGCGGCAAGCTGCTCGGGGCGGCGAAAAGAGCCCCAACCGGGAGATTTCACCAGCATCGGCAACATCGCCAGCAATGCCAGGGCAAGGCTTGGTGCCAAAACAGCCCAACCCGCGGCATCCTGCAGCCAGCGCCGGATAACCCCGACCAGAACAGCCGCGATAAAAAGGCTTGTAAATACAGGCCCTGGCGCGGCGATGGCGAAAATCATCTGACCCGAATGCTCCCACCAGACCAAACCAATGCCCAGAAGCAGCCCGAGGCCGTGTCCGACCCAACCAAGGGCCGGTTGCTGAAAAAAGCGTGCGATCACCACCCCGCCCACCGCGGTCAGGCCCAGCAGGCAGAGGCTCGCGCCCGTGAGGTAGCGAGAATCCGGGTGAACCCAGCAACTATAGAACAGGATCGCGACCAGCGGATATGGCAACAATGCTGCCACAATCCCCGGTGCGCGACGCGCTGCCCAGAGGCACCCCACCAGCGTCAGGACAAGAAGAGCCCCGAAAGCCCCCTGCAAAAGACGAAGGTTTCCAGGCAAGGTGCTCGCCAGATGAGAAAGACGAAAACCACCGCCGGAGACGGCCACAGCCAGCTCCCCGGAGGCATGCGCGTTGTCGGGCAGAACCCAGCTCCATAACTCGAGAAATTCGCCGCCCTGCGTGAAGGCGAACGGGTGGCCCTGGGTCGCGAAATTGTAGGCGAGCAAAGGCAACAAACCGAGCCCCAGCGCCAGGCCCCACGAAACGATGGCGCGACGCGCAGGCGGCCGCCAAACCGCCACGCCCAGCAGAGAGCTGGCGTAAAGCAGTGCGTCTGGTCGGATCAGAGCCGCGGCCCCCAAGGCCAACCCCGAGCCGAAAGCCCGGCCGCGTACGGCCAGCAGAACCGCAAGCAGGCCCAGTCCATGAGCGGGAAGATCGCGTGCGACCGTGATCCCCCAAAGATGAACGCCCGCTGGCACCAGAAGGACCAACCAGAGCGACAGGACCCCGGCCCCCAGAGCCGCAAGCGGCTCATCGTCGCGCCAAACCGAACCAAGCAGAGCGGCCAGAATCACCAGGGTGATGAGATAAAGTGCCGGGTTCAGCCAATGCTCGCCGGTCTCGCCCCCGACCGCACCCGCTGCCGCAAGAAGAAGAGGAAATCCGGGCGGGTAGCGCGAATAAAGCTCACCATCGCGCAGGAAATAGGTCTGCTGCAGCGCATCATAGGTCTTCCAATGCCACTGGTGGGGGACTGTTTCGGTAAAAATGGTCTCATCATGGAAAACTGTTCCGGACCGCAGATCCCGAGCCATGGTCAGAAACGCGGCCTGATCGCTCGCCAGATACCAGTTGTTATGCCGGATCAGCCCATAGGCCGAGACCAGCAGCGCCAGGCAGCCCAGAGCAAGGAGCCCGCGCCGCAAACCGCTTCGGGAACTGCGGATGGCGGGGCTCAATTCCCCTTGAAGGCCGGCTTGCGACGTTCCCGAAAGGAGTTGATCCCCTCTTGCGCGTCCTCGGAACCGACCACCAGCGCCTGCATGGTCGCTTCGTCATCCAGACTGGTCTCCAAATCGACTTCGGTCCCGCGGTTGAGCAGGCGTTTGGAGATTCCGATGGCAAAGGTGGGACCCACCGCCAGACGCTCCGCCCACTCGCGCGTCGTCGACTCGAGATCGTCGACGGGAACGACCTTGTTGACCACACCCAGATCCTTGGCCTCTTCGGCGGTGATCTGATCGCCGAAAAACACCAACTCCTTGGCTTTGGCCAGCGGCAGTATGCGCGGAAGAATGAACCCGCCCATCGCATCAAGCGCGATCCCGCGGCGCGAGAACACCTCGATAAAACGAGCCCCTTCGGCAGCCACAATCAGATCACTCACAAACGCGATATGAGCACCCAATCCAGCTGCCGTGCCATTGACCGCACAGATCACCGGCTTTTCGATCTCCCAGATCGCGCGCAGGAGCTTTTGGGACCCCGTCCGCATCATGAAGCGCGTCCGCCCGACCCATGGGGTCGGGGGTGCACCGCCGGACAAGTCGGCCCCCGTGCAGAAACCTTTTCCCTTGCCGGTAATCACCAAAGCCCGAACGGCGGTATCGTCCCGGGCCGCCCAGATCTGGTCCACAATCTGGTCGCGCATCTCCGAGGTCAACGCACCCATCTGCTCGGGGCGATTCAGGGTAATCCAGAGGACTCCATTTTCATTTCGAAACTCGACATCAGCCATACCGAAACCCCTACCCTCCTCGTCCCCACACCTTCAAGCGAAAGACCAAACCGGCAGGCATAAAGGCCCCCGAGGGCCTCCGAAGAGCAGCATTTGCGCTTCCCGCCAAAACCGGGCGAAATGCCCCTCGGAAACTCGGATTCGGGAACGAATTCGATAACCACAACGGCCAAGCGATGCGAACAACCGAGACCGCCATAGAAACCCCGGCCTACGCCGAGCGCCTACGGGAGCGGGTCCGGACCCGACGCGCCCGGGCGCCCTCGGTGGCGGACTTCTGGTGCGGGCAATCGTTGAGCGAACGTTTTGCCGCGACCGTCGGCGCCCGCCCCGAGGCCGCCATGCTGGTCGAGGACGCCCGCAGCTTCTGCTTCCGGGAAATCGATCAGGAAAGTCAGCGCCTCGCTGCAGGCATGGCCCTCGAGGGGGTCGGTCCCGGAAGTGCGATCGCCTACCAATTGCCCAACTGGCACGAGGCCGTGGTGATTTTTCTCGCCGCGACACGCCTGGGCGCCCACCTCGTGCCTCTGGTCTCGACGCTGGGCGCGCAGGAGTTGCGGGCGATCTTTCGAGAGACCTCGCCGCGCCTCCACTTCGTCAACGGAGAGAACGCGCCACGGGTGGAGGAGCATCGCCAATGGCTGCTGAAAGAACAGCCATCGACCACGGCGGTAACGGTGCGCGGAACATGGTCCGGCAAAGGATCCTACGAAAATCTCGTGTCGAGCGCAGCCGCTGCTCCGGCACCGGCGGTAGATCCCCAAGCCGCCGCCGCCATCATCTACACCTCGGGTTCGACCGCTGCGCCCAAAGGCGCCCTGCACATTCACGAAACGTTGACAGCTGAAATCGACAGCTTGCACCAGGCACACGACCTCACCCCGAACGACCGTGTCCTGATGCCTTCGCCCCTCGGACATATCTCGGGGGTGATCCACGGCATTCTCACACCAGCCCTGCTCGGGACCAGTGCGGTGCTGCAACCGCGCTGGGACCCGAAGGTCGCACTCGAAGCCATCGCGGCCCACGGGGTTACCTACATGATCGGAGCGCCCGTATTTCTGCAGGAGATCCTGGCCCAAACGGATCTCGCCGAACACGATCTCCACACCTTGCGGCTCTTCTCCTGCGGCGGCGCGCCGGTCGCGCCACCGCTACTGGCCGATGCCCGCGAAAAGCTCCCGCACCTGACCGCCAAGAGAGTGTATGGATCCTCCGAGTTCCCGACCATCTCGACCACCGATGCCACCGACGCGACCGAAAGGGGTCACGATTCGGAAGGGAAACCTCTGCGCGGCATTGCTCTGCGCATTACGGACAGCGCCGGCAACGAACTACCGCCCGGGGTCGAGGGCGAAGTCTGCGCTCAGGGACCGGAATGCTTTCTGGGTTATGTCGACCCTCGACTCGACAACGAGGCGTTTGACCAAGCCGGCTACTTCCGGACCGGAGATCTGGGCATCGTCGATGCGGATGGATACCTGCGTATTTCGGGCCGCCTCAAGGAAATCATCGTCCGCAAGGGCGAGAACATCTCGGCACGCGAGATCGAAGAGCAAATCCTCGCGAGTTGCCAGGAGTTCCGCGAGGTCGCGGTGGTGGCGCTTCCCGACCCGATTCGTGGCGAAATCGCCTGTGCCTGCGGCCGCAAAACCGCAGGCATGGCCCCCATGAGTCTGGAAGCGGTCGCCGAGCGCCTGAAAAATGACGGCTTCAACACGCGAAAGCTTCCGGAACGGCTGGAGTTTTTTGACGATTTTCCGCGATTGGCGAGTGGCAAGGTCGATAAACGTCGACTTGCCGAAATCCTGCAAGATTCTGGCCCCACCCCACTGGCAGGCAAGCGCTTGCGTGGGTAAATCTGCTGCATGTCCTTTCGCGACATTCCCTCATCCGAAGTCGATCGCCCTTATGATCACCATACCCATCGAGCTGTCACCGCCGAGGAGCTCATCCGATATGCCACGTCTCTGGGCGTCGAGGATCCCAACTATATCGACCTCGATGCAGCAGCCTCGGGCCCACACGGCGGACTGATCGCCTACCCGACGTATGTCGTCAAATTACGCGGCCAGCATCACCTGCCTCCGGTCGTGGTCGAGGAGATGAACACCTCCACCTTTGATGGCGGCAAGGATATCCAACTCGGTGTCCCGGTCCGTCCCGGCGACGAAATCACGACCACCTCCCGGATCACGAAAATGTTCGAGAAAACCGGACGGAGCGGCTCGATGTTTTTCGTCACCTTTCGCAATGAATTGGTCAACCAGCGCGGCGAGATGGTGGCGTTGATCGATTGCCGGAGCCTGCAGAAGCTGCCGCTGGCAGAATCCGAGGGATGAAATGAACTACGACGAACTATTCGAAGGGGATGAGCTGCCGGTCGAAACGCTCGACCTCGCAGCCGACTTTGTACGGAACCATGCAGCGGAGTTGGGCATGGAGGCGGGTCGCTTCAGCTCTCGAGAAGAAGCGCAGGCGGAAGGTCTGCCCGATCAGATCCTGCCCGGCGTCATGTCCATGGGACTGCTCGCACGGCTCCTGCTGCGCAGTTGTCCGCAAGCCCGCGTCACCCGCATAGGCACCACCTTCCGCGGACTCGTTGTCGCCGCCCAGAAGGCGACCTTGCACGCGATGATCACGGAAAAAAACGACCCGGAAACGAGTTGCGAAGTCGATCTCTGGCTGGAGACCGAAGCGGGTGAACGTAACGTCATCGGCACGGCTACTCTCGATTTCCGCGCGCCAGCCTGAAAGCTGAAGAAAGAGAGATTCCCCCATGCACGTCCCGCTCCTGGTAAACGAGTTCCTGCAACGCGCCGCTCGGCTTTACGGAGACAAGGAGGCCATCGTCGACGGCGAGATCCGCCTCACCTATGCCGAGTTCCAGGCCCGCGCCAACCAACTCTCTCACGCGCTGACCGGACTGGGGATCCGCAAAGGGGATCGTGTCTGCATCCTGAGCCCCAACTCTCACTTTTTCCTGGAGAGCTTTTACGCGACCAGCCAGATCGGCGCGGTTCTGGTGCCGCTGAACTACCGACTCGTGGCGGAAGACCACGAATATATCCTCAATCATGCTGGCGTACGCGCGGTGCTCGTGGACCGCGAGTATACCCAGATCGTGGACTCGATCCGCACGAAGTTGACTACAGTCGAGCACTGGATCAGCGCATCCCAGCCCTTCCACGAACCGGCGGCAACCGGCTGGGTGGACTGGAATACCCTGATCGCCGACGAGCCCACGACCCTACCGGTCCCTCCCGAACTCGAGGAAACCGATCTGGTGTCGATCAACTACACCTCGGGCACCACAGCGCGCCCCAAGGGCGTCATGCTCACCCACCGCAATCTTTATCTGAATGCCTATAACCTGATTGCACATATGCGCGTCGACCATGACGATGTGGAGCTCTGGACCTTGCCGATGTTCCACTGCAACGGCTGGGGAGGCGTCTATGCCATGACCGGGATGGGCGGCAAGCATATCGTCCTGCGGGCAGTTGATGGGGCCGAGATCTGGCGATTGATCGCCGAGGAGTCCGTGACGTTCGCCTGCATGGCCCCGGCCGTCTTGCGAGCCACCCTGGATTACCCCGACCGCGCCAAACACGAGGTCCGCACCAAACCGCGCTTTGTCGTCGCGGGTGCCCCACCACCGTCGGCCTTTATCGAACAATTGGAAAGTGAGCTCGGTTGGGAATTTCTGCAGATTTACGGCCTCACCGAAACCGCGCCCTTGCTCACCATCTCCAAGCCCGACCACCAGACAGAGAAACAAGACTGGCCCCGGCGGGCACGCGCCGGCGTGCAGGGCCTGGGCGTCGAAATGGTCCTCCTCGACGACCAGGGGGCCGAAGTTCCGCAGGACGGGGTGAGCATCGGCGAGGTCTGCGCCCGATCCAATGTGGTTTTTGCAGGCTATTGGCAACAACCCGAGGAAACCGCCAAGGCCATTGTGGACGGCTTCTTCCATACGGGAGACCTTGGCGTCTGGGACGAAACCCGCAGCATCCATATCGTGGATCGCAAAAAGGATGTGATCATCTCGGGGGGCGAGAACATCAGCTCCCCGGAGATTGAAGACGTCCTTTTTCAACATGAAGCTATCGAGGAATGCGCCGTGATCGGCGTGCCCCACCCCAAATGGGGAGAGACGCCCAAGGCGCTGGTTGTCCTGCGAGCCGGCCAGAAACTCACCGACGAAGAAGTCCTCACCTTCTGCCGCAGTCGCCTGGCCCATTTCAAATGCCCCACATCCGTGGAATTTCTGGAATCTCTGCCCCGAACCGCCACCGGCAAATTACAGAAGTACCGCCTCCGAGAGGAGTATTGGGGCGAGAAACGACGCGTGAACTGATCCGGGGCGTTTCTTTTGAGGCTCCAGACCCGAAAAGCGGGAAAACAGGCGCCGCGAACGCCTTGAACCCGCGGCACCCCCGGCGTAAGTTCAGGATTAGTGGGCCCGGCAGACTCGTTCCCCACTTGGAAGGCTTTGCAATGACCCAACTCGAGAGCGCGCTCAAAGGAATCATCACTCCATCCATGCAACGCGTGGCCGAGAGAGAAAACCGAACGCCGGAATTTATCCGGGAGGAAGTGGCCCGCGGGCGTCTGGTCATCCCGGCCAATATCCGACATCTCGCCGGAAGCGCCGGCCAGACACTCACCGAAACCGCCGGCACCGTTCCCACGGTAGGGCGTCCTGTTCTCGGTCATCCCGGCGCCCGTGCCGACGCCAAGCTCTGGGTGAATCAAACCAGCGAACAACGCCGCAAGGAGCTCGAGTCCGACACCCGACCTACCGGGCAAGCCGCACCCAACCGGCTCGACCCGCTTGGAATCGGGCGCATGGTGACCACCAAGATCAACGCCAACATCGGGGCGTCCCCGGTCTCGAGCAGCACGGACGAGGAAGTCGAGAAACTCCGTTGGGCCGAGCGGTTCGGCGCCGACACGCTGATGGATCTTTCCACGGGCGGAAATTTGATCGACTGCCGTCAGGCGATCATCGACCATAGCACCATCCCCATCGGGACGGTGCCGATCTACGGGATGATCCTCGACCGCTCGATCGAGCAACTGGAGTACGACGATATTCTCCGCGAAGTCGAATTGCAGGCCAAACAAGGCGTCGATTATTTCACGATTCACGCCGGCGTGCTCCGGGACCACCTCTCTCTGGTCGGCAAACGAACCACCGGCATCGTCTCGCGGGGCGGATCGCTGCTCGCCAAATGGATGATCCATCGTGGTCGCGAAAATCCCATGTATGAACTCTTTGACGAGATCAGCGATATCATGCGGGAATACGATGTGACCTACTCGCTTGGCGACGGTCTGCGCCCGGGGTGTCTTGCAGACGCCTCGGATGCCGCACAACTGGCCGAGCTACAAACCCTCGGGGAGCTTGTCCATCGCGCCCGTGACAAGGGCGTCCAGGTGATGGTCGAGGGCCCGGGACACGTGCCGATGGACCAGATCGGCTTCAATATGGAAGTCCAGCAGAAGGTTTGTGACGACGCGCCCTTCTATGTGCTCGGTCCCCTCGTGACCGACGTCTTCCCGGGCTACGACCATATCACCAGCGCCATTGGCGCCACCGAGGCCGCCCGCCATGGTGCCGCGATGCTCTGCTATGTGACGCCCAAAGAGCATGTCGGACTTCCCCGGGAGCAGGACGTCAAGGAAGGCTGCATCGCCTACAAGATCGCGGCTCACGCCGGCGACATTGCGCGGGGCGTGGATGGCGCGCGACAATGGGATGACGACCTCTCGCGGGCACGTGCTGCCCTGAACTGGCCGATGCAATTCGACCTCGCCTTTGATGGGCCCACGGCACGCGCCCTTCATGACGAGGATCTCGAGGTCGATACGGACTTCTGCGCGATGTGCGGCCACGATTGGTGCAGCATGCGGATCTCCAAGGAGATCCAGGAGTTCGCCAGTGGCAAGGACGCGGGCTTCCAACCCGAACAACGCGCCCAGCGAAGCCCCGGAGTCGATTCGAACGGGCAGGAACTGCTCGAGAAACGGCGTGCAAAACTCCCGGTCGTCGAAGACCAGCATGCCTGCCACAGCGATCAGACCCCGACGGAGGATTCGGCTCGCGCGGTCCAATCCGAGCTCAACGCACCAGAGGTCTGATTTGGCATCGAGAACGATGCTGCTCGTCGCCATCGCACTCCTGTCATGGGACGCGACGGTGATGGCTGCGGTCGATCCGGCCCCACGCGGTTCGCCCCAGGCCGTCGGCGAACAAATTCGGTGGGCGACCGGCGAATTCAGGAAATTTACCGAGGCCCTCGGCTTGCCCGAATCAATCACCGCCGAGCTCACTGCCTGCGAGGCCGCGGATCAGGCTCTCGAGAACTGTGATGGGCCTTCGTTGGATTCGTGTGCGGCGGGATTGCAGGAGGCCTATCGCGCGGCGACCATCTTGCGCGACAGCGATGCGCCGGTGACCGACCGGGCCAGTGGCGCAAGACTCGCAACCGAAACAGCAGAAGCACTTCACCTCCTGCGAACCGCACAGGCCGGCTTTTCGCGGGGGCATTGTACGTCCCTGATCCAATCGGGGCGCATTCCAGCTCAGGTCCGCCTCCTGGGCGATGGACAGACCCTGCGATTGCGGCCGATCATTCCGCTGCGGATGGGGCGCAGCTATGCCCTGGAGTTGATCGGGGCGACCCCCGAAGAAAAATCGTTCGCCTCCGAGAACGTCTTGCCCCGTCCAAGCGCAGAAGGAACGCGACTCCCCCGTGGCACATTTGCGCTACCCCTTGTGCAATCGCTGCCCGGGCATGGCGAGGAATTACCCGACCGCATCGGTGCGACCAATCTTTTGCGCGAGATGGAAAATACAATTCGGGAGAGCCGAGAAGCCGGTGCACCCACCGTCGCAGGCTTCCAATTGCGCTGGCCCCGGCCACTGGAGAGCGCGGATTTTGAACGGCTGCGCTTTCGGTTCGTACCTTATAAACAAGCCGGCCCCGACGACAGCATCCTTGTCTTTCCGACGCGAGATGACCGTCAATCCCTGCTCGAAGTCCGGCAGGCGGTGGTGGCTCGATCCTGCAAACCGATCCTGCTCGAACCCGGTGCCAGCAGGGAGATCGAACACCTGCCCGACGGCGAAATCTATCAGGGGAGAATCCGCTCGCTAAGGGCCGACGCCGATAATCCGGACTTTGCTCGCGAGCCGGAGGTGACCTTCCGACTTGCCCTTCCCCGTGGTTTCAGCCGCGATACCGCGCTGGTTCTTCTCGTTCATGGCCACGGAGGGAGCAGCGAGCGGTCGCTGCGCAAGCATGCTGCCGATCTGCTTTCTCGCGGCCTTGCCGCGATCGCCATCGACCTGCCCGATCACGGCCGGCGCGGCGGCGAGGGCCAACGGTTTTTTGATCCTCGCGATCCGGCCGGCCTCGCCAGCCATATTCGGCAATCGGCCATCGACGTTGTCGCTCTCGTGGATGCCATCGAACGATGCGGATTCCGCCAACCCAACACATGGGAATGGCGCCCACGTGAAGTGCTCTACCTCGGGTATTCGGTGGGCGCGATGGTCGGAATTCTCGCGCGCTCCATCGAGCCCAGGATTGGCACCACCGTGCTTCTCGCGGCCGGTGGCGATCTACCCGGCTGGATGATGCTGCACACGCCACGAAAGTTCCATCCGAAACTGCTCTCGTGTATCGGTGGGCCCGACAGCGGCCTGTCCTGTCTTGGCGAGACTGAGGCCTGCCGACCACCGGGGCAATGCGGGGTTGACCCCTTCCTCTTCCAACTGGCCGAACAATTCACCCTTCCCTTTGCCTGGGCGGCCGCGGGTGGCGAGCCACTGGCTTTCGCCACAGAGCGCACGGGACCCTACAGCCAGGCCGATATCCTGCTCTTCACCGGGGGTAACGACTATACCCTGCATCCGCTGGTAGCGACGCGCCTCGGCGATGCCTTGGGCATGCGTGTCATTGCCCCCTACCTCCGTCGAGGCCCCGGCGGCCTGCGAGTACAGAAACCCGAACTGGGGCATGAATTGCGGGAAGACCCTCTTGTTCGTCAGGAGGCCACCAACTTCCTCGTCACCCGCGGTCGACAGCGGCCCGGGATCCCGTATCCCTGAAATTGAGAAGGAGTCCCTATGCGCCTATTACCTACCTTGGGTCTGAGCCTCGCTATTCTTGCAGGTGGAATTACCGGGTGTCAGCCGGCCGACGAGTCACCGAGATCCGAGCTGGCTGCCGTCGAAAGCCAAAATCCGGGGGAAGCTTCGGCGCCATCGGTTCATACATTGCGACACAATCAGGCAGTGGCCGACGCCCTGCCGCTCGATGATCCACAAGACTTTGCCGATGCACGGCGTGGGAAAATCGGCGCCGAAGAAAAGGTGCTGGTGCGGACCACCGACGGTCGAGTGCTATGGGATACGAGCTCCTATGATTTCATCTCCGGCGATGCACCCGGCTCGGTGAATCCGAGTCTCTGGCGTCAGGAAAAACTCAACAACGAGCATGGCTTGTTCGAGGTCATGGACGGCATCTATCAGGTCCGCGGTTACGATCTGGCCAATATGAGCCTGATTGAAGGAGATACCGGATGGATCATCGTCGACCCGCTCGGCAGCGAAGAAACCGCCGCGGCGGCAATGGCGCTCGTCCGGCAACACCTTGGCGACCGACCAGTCCGAGCGATCCTCTATACCCACAGTCATATCGACCATTTCGGAGGCGTCGAGGGGGTGGCCTCCCGCGAGCAGGTCGAGGCCGAGGGCATTCGGATCGTGGCACCCGCCGGCATCATGGAAGAGTCGGTCAGCGAACTCCTGCTGGCCGGCGCCGCCATGTCACGGCGAGCCACGTTCATGTACGGATTTGGTCTGGAGCGATCCCCTACGGGGCACGTCGGCTCGGGTCTGGGCAAATCACCGACTTCAGGGCGTTGGACGATCATCGCGCCCACCGACATCATTGATCAGACCGGTCAGCGCCTGATCATCGATGGGGTCGAATTCATCTTCCAATATACCCCGGAGTCCGAGGCTCCCGCCGAATTCATCTTCTACCTGCCGGCAAAAAAGGCCCTCTTCGGAGCCGAGGTCGTCTCGCGCAATATGCATAATGTGCTGACGCTGCGCGGTGCCAAGGCACGTGATGCGCTGAAGTGGAGCGGCTATATCGATGAAACCATCGAGCTCTTTCCCGATGCCGTCGCGCTGGTCAACAGCCACCACTGGCCCATGTGGGGACAGGAGAATATCCACCGCTACCTCGAAGGCCAGCGTGATACCTACAAATTCCTGCACGACCAGAGCCTGAACCTCGCCAACCAGGGATTCACGCCCAACGAGATCAGCGAGATGCTTCATTTGCCCGAGACTCTGGCCGGAACGTTTGCCAATCGCGGCTACTACGGCACGACTTCCCATAACGCGCGCGCGGTCTATCAGCGCTACTTCGGTTTCTATGACGGAAACCCCGCCAACCTGAACCCGCTTCCACCGGTGGCCGAAGCCGACCGCTATATCGAGGCCATGGGAGGTGCCGGGCGCGTTCTGGAACTCGCCGAGGCGGCCTACGCAGACGGCGACTATCGCTGGGGTGCCCGGATTCTCGGCCATCTGGTTTTCGCAGAGCCCGAAAACGAATCCGCTCGAATGCTGCTTGCGAAAACCTACGACCAACTGGGCTATCAGGCCGAGTCCGGCCCCTGGCGTGATATCTACCTCACCGGTGCCCTGGAATTGCGCCAGAACGGCCCGAGCGCCCTGACCGATACTTCCAGCGCCAACGGCATCCTGGCGGCAATCCCGATCTCCGGATTCCTTGATGCGTTGGCGGTTCGGCTGCAAGCGGAAGACGTCGACGGGAAGGAAATGATTTTCAACTTCACGTTCACCGATCTGGACAAAACCCATGTGGTCGAGATCCGCAATTCCGTTCTCAACCACCGGCAAGGCGAACCCGATCCGGCCGCCGATGCCACCATCACGCTGACCCGTGAGTTCTGGCAGCAACTGCTGTCTGGCCAGGTCGGGCTCCAGGAGCTGATCTTCTCGGACGGGTTTGCGATCGAGGGGAGCCGACTCGCTCTGGCTTCCTTCCTCACCAGTCTCGATACTCAGGATCCGAACTTCAATATCGTGACTCCATAGACCCAGGAGTTCACCGAGGCGGGCTAGTCGAAATCGACATCGCGATCGAGGCCAACCGCCTTGCGGGCAATGCCATAGGGGTAGCCGCGCGTCACCAGACGGCGCAGGGCACGCTGCCGCTCGCGTGGGTCCTCGGGGACCCCTTCGGGATAGCGGCGCTCGAGGACAGCCCGCGCTCGAACCAGATCCCCTTCGCGCAGCGTATCGAGGGCATCTGTCGAATCCTCATTGGCGATCCCGCGCTGAGCGAGCGTGCGGGCCGCTCGCTGGCTTCCCAATCGTCGTCTCTCGGCGTCGCGCGCCACCGATGCGGCGACCTCGACATCATCCAGATAGCCGAGGTCCCGGATCCGCTCGACGGTCGCTGCCGCGACCTCGGGCTCATGTTCGCGATCCAGCAGCCACTGGAGTAATTCCGCCTCTCCTCGCGGGCGTCGGGACAAAGCCCTGCAGGCAGAGTTATAGGCCCTCTTTTCGGCCTCCTCGCGATCGCGCGGTGGCCGCTGCGGCTTGCGTCGTTTTCCCCACACGGCCCTCGGATGTAACAGGCTTGGCCGGTCGGAGAAATGGGTCGAGAAAAAAGGGGCCGCCTCTAACGAGACAGCCCCTGATTCTTCTCGAAGAGTCCCTCGAGATTCGATTACGGGTTGGCACCCTCGAGGATCCAGGCCGTGATCAGATTGATTTCATTTTCATTCAGATAGGGCCCGCCCGGAGGCATCTGCGCGTAGATTTTGCCCCCAGCGTCGCTGGTCACAGCCGCCAGAAGAAAACTCGCTCCGGGGTTCCCGGGTACAACGTAAACCTCGCCAGGATTGTTGATCGACTCCACGTCCACCACGCTTGCAGCGCTCGAGGTAATCTCGAAATTCCCGGAAGCGCCATGACAGTTGGCACATGGTCCGTTGAGAATCGGC
>CBFHUR010000039.1:0-27207 GCA_965658895.1 Binatia bacterium | reverse complement strand
CGGCTGCCTCGGCGGCCTCGACGATTTTTTCGCCGTGCTCATCGGTGCCGGTCTGGAAGAAGGTGTCGCGATTGCGTTGCCGGTGAAAGCGCGCCCACGCATCGGTGACCACGTTGGTGTAGGTCGACCCCAGATGGGGTTCGGCGTTTACGTAGTAAAGAGGAGTCGAAATGTAGACGTTTTTCTTCACGAAGGTTTGCTCGGCTTTTTGTCTCGATCGCCGCGCTTGCGTCTACGTGGTCGACGGCGAGCGCTCTTTTTCGATCCGCTCTGATTTCTTTTTTCGCGGGCGCGCGGGTCGGGGGTGCTGGCAGCTTCCCATTCGCTCACCTCCGGCCGACTCTCACTCTCCGGCTTCGGAGCCCCTGCAGGAGTCGGTGTCGGCGCGGGTTGCGGCGGGGTCGTCTCCGGCGACGCGCCGGCTGCAGAATTGTGCTCTGCGGGTTTCGCCTCTTTCCTCTCGACCAGATCCTCAAGCGAGCAATCAAAGAGGACTTCATCGATCGTGCGCCGGACAACGACCTGTCGTTTCAGGATGGATTGTTGGGTGACAATGCCTTCGCCATGGATGGAATTGACCTTTTTACCGACACGCGGGAGCCCTCTTCGCAGTTCGGCATAGGTGTCGTACTCAAAGCGCAGGCAGCATTTCAGCCGCCCGCACATGCCCGAGAGCTTTCCGGCGTTCAGGGACAGGCCCTGCTCCTTGGCATGTTTGATCGAGACCGGGGCAAAGTCCTTCATCCAGGAATTGCAGCAGAGTTCCCGCCCGCAAGGACCCATGCCGCCGGTGAGCCGCGCTTCTTCGCGTTCGCCGATCTGCCGCATCTCGACGCGCGTATGGAGTTTTTGTGCCAGATCGCGGGCGAGCGCGCGGTGCTCGACGCGGCCTTTGGTGCTCATGCAATAGAAAGTCGCCTTCCCGCCGTCGAAGCGATAATCGACCTTCAGAAGTTTCAGGGGAAGGCCCAGCTCCCGGGCCAGATCCCGGAAGATGCTGGCCGCCTGCGTTTCCTGCCCGTGGTTATGCTCGGCGCGCGCCAGATCGTCATCGGTAGCCAATCGCAGGACGCGGGGAAGCCGAGTGTCGAGCTCGGCGGGGAATCGGCTGCGCGGTACACCGATGGTTTCCCCCAGCTCGGACCCTCTCTCGGTCTGGACGACCACCGGGGTGTTCCGCTTGCAGGGGAGGTCCCCGATCTGGAAGGCCGCCGCCCGTCCCGGGACGCGAAAGCGCACATCGACGACCTCGGTGGGGGGCGTTGCATTCGTATCGTCGGAGATTTCGGTGATTTCTTGCAAAGGATTCTCAGGCGCTAGGGGCGCATCTCGCGCAGATCGAGAAGAAGGCTCTCCCAGGTCAGCTGCGCATTTGCATAGTGGCTCAAGTCCCGGGTGGTACCATGGATTCGTTTCAGAATCTTCAGCGAGGCCCGGGTTGCTTCGGGATCATTGTTTTCGGCGGCCTCGACCATGCGTGCACGGGCCCAGTCGAGAAAAATCGTGCCTTGCAGAGCCATGCGATCGCGTCGTTCTTCGCCCTTGCCCGAGGCGAGTTCGGCGGCGAAGTCGAGTAGTTCGGGGGTGGAGAGCGTCTGCAGGCCGCTTAGCCGTTCGCGGATCTGGAGGCTTTGCTCCTGGCTCTCCTCGCTGGAGAGACGGGCGGCCTCGTGCAGGCTGCCGTCGGCGATCGAGGCGATATTCGAGGCCTCTTCTTCCGAGTAGCCATCTCGCCCGAGGATGGTCGCCAGATGTGAGGGGCTCAGCGGCGAGAAGAGAATCCGCTGGCAGCGCGAGCGGATCGTGGGCAAAAGGGCGTCGGCGTTGCTGGTGACCAGAATCAACACCGAGCCTGCCGGGGGTTCCTCCAATGTTTTCAGCAAAGCATTCTGAGCATCGGTGGTGAGTTTTTCGGCGGGTTCGATGATGGCGACCTTGCGGTGGCCGCGTACACCGCGCAGGGCGAGATCCGAGCGCAGGCGCCGGATCTGTGCGATCGAGATCTGACTGGCCGTGGATTTTTCTTCGCGAGCACGGGCCATGTCCTGAATCAGCAGGTTGGGATGCGTGCCGGCCTCGATCAGGTGGCAATCCTCGCATTGCTCGCAGCCGCCGGTGCCATCCGGGATCTCGGCTGTGCAAAAAAGCGCGCGTGCCAAAGCCAGAGCCGTGGTTCTCTTGCCCACGCCGGTCGGGCCCGCAAAGATCAGCCCGTGCGCCAACCGGTCCTGCTCGAGCGCGTTCTGCAGATGGGTTGTCGCCCGCGGCTGTCCGAGGATTTCGCTCAGCTTCATTTTGCGTCCCCGATCCAGGAGAATACATCTTCGGCAATTCGCGTTGCGAGAGCGGTCCTGTCTTCGCGCGCATCGAGGACCTCGAAGCGCACAGGCTCGGCGGCGGCCAGTTCATGAAAGCCCGCGCGAACCCGTTTATGAAATTCGATTTTCTCCAATTCGAGTCGGTCGGCCGGGCCGACCTGGCGTGCGCGCGCCAGGCCCTGTTCGACGGGCAGATCGAGAAGGAAGGTACGCGACGGCATCAGGCCGCCTCGCGCAAAGGCGTCGAGTCGCTGGACCTGCGCGCGATCCAGGCCGCGCCCGTAGGCCTGGTAGGCGAGTGTGGAGTCGGAAAAGCGATCCGCCAGAACCACGGCACCTCTCTCCAATGCGGGCCGCACCAATCGAGCCAGATGCTCGGCGCGGTCGGCCAGATAGAGAAGCAACTCGGTCTCGGCCGCCGGCGCCTGCGCATCGGCTGCGAGCAGCATCGCGCGCAATTTGCGGCCCAATTCCGTCCCGCCGGGTTCGCGCGTGGTGATCACCTCGTAGCCAGCTTCCGTGAGTGCCTCGGCCAGGTGTGTGGTTTGGGTACTTTTGCCCGAACCCTCCACCCCTTCGAACGTCAGGAAGCGGTTCATGCTGGCTGGTCCTGTCGTGCGATGGGGCGTCCGGTGATTCCCTGCGCGAGAAGGGAATCCGCGGCCTGTTCTCCACTATGTACGGCGTCGGGCAAGCCCACACCATGATAGGCGTTGCCTGCGAGTGCAAACTTGCCGTACCGGGCGGCTTTCTCCTCGATGCGGAGGACCTTCATGGTATGGCCGGCGTGGTATTGCGGCATGGAGTCAGGCCAGCGGGCCAACCGCTCGAGGAGGGGCTCTGCGGGCGCTCCCAGCAGCTCGGTGACTTCCTTGCGGGCGATCGAGAGAAGCTCCGCATCGCTTTTCTCCAGCAGGTTTGCCGCCAGGGCTCCGCCGAGAAAGACCCGCAGGGTTACGATCTCCTCGGGTGCCCGGTGCTGAAATTTCACGCTTGGGACCGATATGGCGACGATCCCCCGTCCTTCGGTCACCGGTGAAATGATTCCGAAAAAGTCCGGGTCATGGCGCAGGTCGCTGCGGCGGTAGGCGAGGCCGGCGACCGCGCTCGAGGCGTAGGGGATGCCGGCGAGGTCGTGGGCGAGTTCGGGGTCGATCTCTTGCAGGATTTCCGCAGCGCGGGGCGCGGGCAGAGCGATGATCAATCCGTCAGCCGTATAGGTTTCCTTGTCCGTCTCGATGATCCAGTGGTCTTCCCGGCGTACCTCGGTCGCGCGGGTTTCCTTCTCGATGGTTCCGGGCGGGAGTTGTGCGACGAGCTTCTCGACCAGTGAGCCCATGCCCAGACGAGGCGCGGTAAAGAGGTTGAACCGGGCGCCGCTGGCCGCCTGCGTGGCAGAGCGTCGAGCCTGACGGCGCAGGCCGAGAATAACACTGCGGTCATTGCGCTCGAGATCCAGAAAGCGAGGCAGGGTGGTCGCAAGCGACAGCTTTTCGGGGTCGGCTGTATAGATGCCGCCGACCAGCGGTTGGGCCAGCCTTTGCAACAATTCCTTGCCGAAGCGTCGCCGTACAAATGAGGCCAGTGTCTCGTCTCCGCCGGGTGGGGGCCCTCCGCGGGGCAGGATGATATCGAGCAGAACGCGCAATCGACCCCGCAGCGAGAGGATCGGCGACTTGAGAAACGGCCAGATTTTCCCGGGTGCGAGCATCTGGAATGCCTCGGGCAATGCCATCAGCTTTCCGTCGCGTACGACCAGGGTTTTGCGGAAGCGGGCCTCGGTCGGGATGAGGTCGCCGTCAATTCCGAGCCGTCGGCATAGATCCATGGCCCAGGGCTTTTCGGTGATCATGGAGTCGGGACCCAGTTCGAGAAGAATGTCATCGATCTGTTCGGTCTGGATGACGCCGCCAAGCCGCGCGCCTGCTTCGAGCACGCGGATCTCGAGTGCTCCGGGGGCTGCTTCGTGGAGGCGATGGGCGGCGGCGAGCCCCGAAAGTCCGCCGCCGATAATGACCACGCGTTTGGGAGTGTCGCTCATTTGCTCCGGGACTCGTCGCTGGGGTTCGCGGTCACCGGGCACTCAATTCATGGACGGAATCGACAAAGCATCGCACGGAGTCGATCGGAGTCTGCGGCAGGATGCCATGCCCGAGGTTCATGATATGACCCGGACGACCCTCGGTCTCCTCCAGAATTTGCCGGACGCGGGCACGGATGGTCTCGGGCGGGGCGAAGAGCAAAAGCGGATCGAGATTCCCCTGAACCGCGCGGTCGTGGCCGACTCTGGCCCAGGCCTCGTTCATCCGAATGCGCCAATCAATGCCGACGACGTCGCTTCCGGCCGCAGCGATCAGCTCCAGAATTCCGGGCGTGCCGGTGCCGAAATAAATAGTCGGCACCGAGGAGTCGAGCTGGGAGAAGAGATCTTTCATATGCGGCAGAATCGCGGTTTCATAATCTTCGGGGGCGAGGTGGCCCACCCAGCTGTCGAAGACTTGAATGGCCTGAGCGCCCGCGGCGACCTGACCGTTGAGATAGTCGACAGTGACCTTCACCAATTTCCGCATCAATTCCTGCCAGACTTCGGGCTCGGAATACATGAAGCGCTTGGTTTCCAGATAATTCCGCGAACCGCCGCCTTCGATGGCGTAGGAAGCCAGAGTAAATGGCGCGCCGGCAAACCCGATCAAGGCAGTCTTGTCGTCGAGGCGTTGGCGCACCTGGCGGACGGTCTCGAAAACAAACGCGAGGGATTCGTCGACATCGACCGCAGGCAGTTGGTGCACATCGGCGACTTGGCGAATGGGTCGCGCGAGAGCGGGTCCGTCGCCTTTCTCGAAGGAAAGTCCGAGACCAAGGGGTTCGAGCGGCAAGAGGATGTCGGCGAATAATATGGCGGCATCCATGCCGAAGCGTTCGATGGGTTGGACGGTCACCTCGGCGGCTACTTCCGGGGTCCTGCACAGATCCAGAAATCCCATTTTTTCCCGAATCGCCCGATATTCAGGGAGGTATCGGCCGGCCTGGCGCATCAACCAGACAGGGGTGTGGGGAACGGCCTGGCGGCGACAGGCGGCAACAAAAGGAAGTTCAACGTGACTCACGCCACTTATACTAAGGAAAACCGCGCCGAGTCCCAAAGGGGCGTTTTCGGGGCCGCCGGGTGGCGCCCGGCGAGGGCCTCTCGGGCGCGATGATGTTCCCGAAGAGGGTCGGGGCCTACTCGGCGAAAATCGCCTCGGCTCCGGTGCCCGAGAGGATCTGATCCAGAGCCTCGCGGTCTTTTGGTGTCATGGATTTGCGGCTTTCGCGCAGCACCTGCAGACATTTTTTCTGGTAGGGGAACGGGTTTTGCTCCCAGGCGGCACCGTCGATGGTGGCCTCGACCTTTTCGGCGCCGGCGGCCACGGCTTCGGCATTGGCCAGCAGATACGGCGCGTAGACCCGGCCGAATTCGGAAATCAGGGCATGGAAGGTTTGCCCGAGTGCCTCGGGCTGCACCCAATCCTCGGACGAGGGCTCGACCCCGCTGAGGTCTTCCATGTACTCGACCCATGCGTACACGCGCGGCGCTTCCTTCACGCAGATGGCCATGGGGGTCGGATCAAAGAGCGCCAGACAGGTCAGCTGGCCGTAGAGGGCAAAGTCAGCGGACGCGGGCCGGTCGCCGAACAGGAATGCAGAGCCCGAAAGATGAGCAGAGAGGAGTTTCAGAAAGCGACGATAGCCCGCTTCGATGACCGGGGCTGTGACTGCGTTGGAGCCCACATAGCTCAATCTTTCGATTTGCCGCTCGGAGATATACTTGGAAAGCGGCGCGATTTCCTCGTCGGTGGCGTTGGTCCTGGCCCATAGCGGAAGGATAGACCCAGCTTTGTCCACGTCGGCCTGAAAAGCCCAGCGGTAGTGAAACATCGCCTTGGTCAGCCATTCGTCGCCAAAATCCTCGAGCATATCGTTGAGCATGGCGAGCACCGGGTTTTCCGGGATGATGCTGCGGCCGGAATACTCTTTCTCGAACCGGCGGATCAGCGGGGTGGAGTCCGTCACGGCGACCTCGGTTCCCTCGGCGTCGGGAAGATAGAAGGTAGGCAGCAGCGGGACGCGAGGCTGCGGACGGGATTGATGCTCGGCGCTCATCTGCAGAATCATGCGAGACGGGATGTGGCGATAGCGCAGGACGGCTCTCATCTTGCGCGTATAGGGCGACCCGGGGGCTCCCATGAAAGTCAGAATATTCTGCGAGGCTGTCTCGGTCATCGATTTCTCTCCCGTGGAAGCGTGGGTTTTGACATAGAGGGTGTCAATAGGCAAGCGCTACCGGCGGCCGGCAACGTGATCGACGATCGCCCGTGTGAGGTATCCCAGCTTGGGATGGATCGGGGTGATTTCCACCGGAATCCTCGATTCCTCGAGCGCGGCAGTCGCGGTCGGCCCGATGCTGGCAACCTGCACGCTGCGGCGCAGGATCTCGAGCAGCTCGCCGCGCTTTTCGCCGGCAAACTGAAGCAGATGGTCGAGCTGGACCGCGGTGGTGAAAACCACGATATCGATTTCGTCCGCCAGCAACTGACGCAAGCCTGCCGCCAGGGGTGCGGTATCTTCGGGCAGGGCCCACCGGTATACGGGCACCGGCAGGATGCTGGCCCCGCGTGCCTGCAGGCCCTCGTTGAGCTCCCGGCTGGGCCGACCATATTCCTGAATGGCCAGACGCTTGCCCCGAACAGGCCATTGCTCATCCAGGGTGCCGAGAAGTTCTTTCCAGGTATTGGGTTCCGGCGCTCGGATCTTCGCCTCGAGCCCGAGTTTGCGCAAGGCGGCTACCGGCTTGGGCCCCCTGGCGATCAGAGGGATTCCGCGCAGGAGATCCAGAACGTCCTGCTTCTGGCCACCTGTCTCGAAGGATTCGACAAGGGCCTGGGTGCCCACTCCGGTAAGGCAGATCAAGGCGTCGATTTCTCCGGCCCGCAGTCGGGTCAGAAATTCACGAGAGGCCGGATTGTCGCGCAGCGGGATCTCGCGCAGAGCCGGCGCCGAGACCACTGTGGCACCATGGCGCTCGAGAAGATTGCGAAATTCCTGCTCGCGGCGGCTCTCGAAAGTCAGGACGCGGCAGCCCGCGAGATCTCGGGCAGGGGCGGGAGTCTCCATGCCGCCAAGCCTATGTCAGTGAAGCGCCGGATTGCCAACCGATCCCACTGGCAATTCGGATGCTTCCGCGCTTAAGATTGCCGCATGAGATCCGTCAGATGTCCGGTATGCGGTGGATCTTCCATTTGGGAAGAAGCTCCTCGCGGTCCGTTTTGCTCGGAGCGTTGTCGACTGGCAGACCTCGGCTCCTGGTTGGAGGGAGATTATGCGATCGCCGGCGACACCGCAGAGCAGCCCGGCGGAACCGACGAGGAGTCTGATTGAATGAGAATCGCGCGAGAACGATTTTGGGGCGTGCCCGAGAGCGGTGGGTGGTCTGGACCGGTAACGGGCTTTGACCCGGGGGGCGTGCGGCCGTGATCAATGCGGTAGACCATATCGTTCTGGCGGTGGAGGATCTCGAGGCGGCGTCCGCCGACTTGCAGAGTTTGCTGGGGCGGGAGCCCAGTTGGCGTGGTGAGCATCCCGGCTATGGCACCGCCAACGTCCTGTTTCGTTTCGAGAGGATCTACATCGAGCTTCTGGCCGCGGTAGGTCAGGGGTCTGTCGCGGACAGTGTGCAACAACATCTGGCCGAGAAGGGTGAAGGTATTTTTGCCGTGGCCCTGCGCACGGGGGACGCCGCTAGCTGTGTGGCGGGCCTGCGCGACAAGGGGTTGTCGCCTTCGGATCCGATGGACGGTGCCGGTGCGACGGCGGACGGCCGCGAGCGTCGCTGGCAAACGGTATTTCTGCCGGCAGACGAAACCCGAGGCATCCATCTCTTTATTATCGAGCATCTCACGCCTGATGAGTTGTTGCCGGAGTCGCGCCCCTGTGGCTCCGGATGCGTGGCCGGGATCGATCATGTGGTGATCATGTCGGCGGATGCCGATGCCACGCGCGACCTCTACCGCGACACGCTTGGCTTGCGATTGGCTCTGGATCGGGAATTCCCAGACTGGGGCGCGCGTCAGCTCTTTTTCAAAATCGATGGCGTGGTTCTGGAGATCGGGGCGTCTCTCAAGGAGCCGCCTGACGCGGCCAAGCCCGATGAGCTCTGGGGGATTTGCTGGCGCGTGCCCGAAATTGATCTCGCGCACGCGCGCTTGAGCGAGGCGGGATGGGATCTCTCGGGAGTGCGGACCGGGCGCAAACCCGGGACCCGTGTTTGTACCGTGCGCAATCGGACTCACGGCGTGGCGACGCTGCTCCTGGCTACCGAGCCTCGATCGCCGGAACCTCAGGCCTGAGTTTTCGGCGATCCGCCGGCTGCGGCTACAGATGTCAGGGTCGGCTCACTTGGAGCCGAGGGCTCGATGCCTGCTGCCGTCGCGAGTTCTCGGAAGGAAGATTCAACGGCTTCCACGAAGATCCGAAGGTCCGCGACCATTTGATACTCGGCGTTGAAGCCCCAGCAGAGCTTGCCATCGTAGCTGAACAACGCGACCCCGATCCCGGTGTTCTCGATCAGCGGCACCAAAGGGTACATCTCCACGAGCTTGGCTCCGAGCAAATAGAGCGGGATCTGTGGACCCGGGACGTTGGTGACGATCATGTTGATCGGACCCGACGCCGCCCGAGCCCCCAGCGAGAGGAGCATCGAGGGGCTGAGCTCGGCCATCGCCATCATCATCTCGACCCCGAGGGCCTGTTTGGAGTTTTTCAGCTCCTTGGTGATTTCGTTCAAGGCTCGAACGCGCTCGAGAGGATCGGCAAGCTCGATCGGCAGAGGGATGATCCACGAGGAGACCTGGTTGCCCAATTTCCCCTTGTCCTCATCGCGACGCATGCTGACGGGCGCGGAGACACGGAACTCCAGACCCGCGGGCTCGACATTTCGGTAGACCAGAAATTCACGGATCGCGCCGCTGACGGTGGCCAGCACAACATCGTTGACCGTGCAGCCGATCTTCTTGCTGACCCGTTTCACATCATCCAGCGGCATCGAGAGCCAGTCGAATCGACGATGGGGGCCGAGCTGTCCGTTGATCGGAGTATCATCGGCGCTGCGAACGGCCAGACCGATCAGGTCGGAGATGGCCTGAACGCGCAGTCCCACTTCCTGGCTGATATCCTTGGTTTCGCGGGCGAGCGAGCGCAGGCCGCTGACCGCCTTCAGGGGCAGCGTCGCGTTGCGAATCATGGACTCGCGCAGCAGATCCATCGAGCTGGGTTCGGGGCGCGGCACATAGGGGCGGGGCTCGGCGGGAATCTGGTCGGGGCGTGTGGAAAGCAGAATATGAGTGAGGTCCACACCCGAGGTGCCATCCACCATGCAGTGGTGGATCTTGGTGATGACAGCGAATTTGTCGCCGCCTTCGAGGCCCTCGACCAGCCAGCTCTCCCACAAGGGGCGAGCCCGATCCAGAGGCTGCGACATGATGCGCGCCGAGAGATGTTTCAGTTGTTCCATTCCTCCGGGCCGCGGCAGGGAGGTATGGCGAATATGATAATCGAGGTTGAAGGTATGGTCATCGATCCAGACGGGTCGTCCTTCGATCGGTACCCATTTCAGCTTTTGGCGGTAGCGGGGAATTTGATGGAGGACCGCAGCCGTCGCGCGACGGAAAGCCTCCACATCGATCCCACCGTCGTCGGTGCGCATCGGTCCGGCCTCAAAAATTTGAGTCGCCGAGATGTGCATATGGACCCCACCTTTTTCAAAGACGAGAAAGGAATGATCCTGAGCGGATAATCGATCGAAATTGTAGGCCATTAGAGTAATCCCTGAATCCATCGGCGCGTCTGGCCGAAACCTGATTTTTTGGAGGAAGGAACGCCCGAGGGGCTTTGGCGGGGTGGGGCTCCGGAAGGAGCCGGAGGACGAAACCAGCGCCCCTACAACAACATTGGTTGTCGCTCAAGTCAAGAAAATCCGAGTCCGCTGGCTGTGCCGGCAGCCGCGCTTTCGCGTCTGCGGGTCAGGGCAGTTCCAGAATCTTGATGTTGCGAAACAGGACCCGATCGCCGTGGTCCTGCAGGGCGATATGACCCTCGGGTGCCAAGCCGTAGTTTTCGGTATCCGCAAATTTGCTGGCCGCAAACGCTTCGTTCCAGGCCTTGCTGCCGCGCACGATATCGACGGTCTGCTGGCCATTGAGCCATTGCTGAATCCGGTTGTTCTCGACTCGGATGCGACTCCGGTTCCAGGCCCCGGGGGGGCGAGCGGCCCGGACGGGACTGGCCTGCAGGTCGTAGAGGTCTCCAGCCCGGTGTTTGTCGATCTTTCCGTCGGCGTGACGGTCGTCGTCCAGCAACTGCATCTCGAGTCCGTAGGTCCAGGTGAGGTATCCCGATTCGTCCGGAATGGCGTAGAAAACCCCACTATTGCCGCCCGGGGCGATCTGCCAATCGATCTGCAAATCGAAGTCGCCGAATTTGTCGATCGTCATCAAATCGAGTGCGCCTGTGGCGAAGGGATTGATGTGATTCCAGATCATCCCTGCGGTCGACACGACGCGGGTAAATACCAGAGCGCCGTTTTCGATCTTCCATCCGGAGACTTGATCGTCCTCGGCGCCATAGATCTTCCATCCCGCAAAGCTCTCGCCATCAAAGAGCAGACGCCAACCGGCCTCAATTTCCTCATTGCTCAACTGGTTGGGTCGAGTCGCATCGGACTGGGGGAGGGCGTTTTGGGTATACCAGACCTCGTTGATCCAGAGGGGTTGCCCCGAGTCCGACTTCAGAGTGCGGTCGATATGCATGTAGACGACTGTCTCGGGCAGGCGCCCTTCGACGGCCAGATGGACAGATCGCCGGTCGGACGACAGCGCAGCACTCGAGACCGGGAGTTCGACCTTTCCGAGTTTCGGACCACCATAAAACGGGTCCGGTCGATAGGACCATTGTTGCAGCCGAAACATGTCGGGCGTAGGCGTTGCCGTGAGCGGTTCGGTGAAGACCAGGCGGTAACCGTCAGCGGTGGCATGCACCTCGAGGGGCTCAAATGCGCTCGACCCGTCGAACCGAAGAGCTTCCAGCCCGAAATAGGGTTCGCCCGGTATGCCCCAATTTCCCCGACTTCCGATCTCGCCAACGAGGATGGTTCCATCAGGGGCCTCGATCATTCGATTGACCGGAGCCGAAAGCCCCCCGGAGAAGTGAAAGGCCGCGCCCTGCAATTGTCCCTCAACCGTCTCGAGAAATCCTCGCTTGAGGCCGCCATTGAAGATATCGCCCCAGAGAATGTGCCCGGCATAGGGCCCCTGGGTGAGGACCAGCGGTTGGGTTGGTGAGTTGCCAATTTCATTTTGTGGCAGCCAGAGTGCGGGCGGGCGGACCTGGCGTTCGGGGCCCGTGTCCGAGGGTGCTCTCCACCCAAAATCATCGCCCTGATCGACCAGCATCAATTTGCTGGCGGGGAGCCAGGCCCCCTGGTTGTCGGTCACGAGAAGTTGGCCCGTCGGCCCCGCCGCAATTCCGTTGGGGGTGCGAAAACCGCTCGCGAAAAATTCTCTTTCCCCGGTTTCCAACGAAACTTTGAGGATTTTTCCGCGGTCGGGGTGTTGCTGGGGGCAGGCATCGCCTCCGGCGAGTACACAGGTTCCGAGTCCGGCAAAAAGGTGTCCGTCGACTGCGGCCAGCCCGAAGCCGAACTCGTGGAAGTTGGAGGTAGCGCCCCAATCCGCGTTCAGATTGCGATGTTCCTCCCTCCATCCGTCCCCATCCCGATCGATCAATTCGGTGATTTCCTGCTTTTGCATCACGAAGACGCGTTCGCCCACGGCCGCGATCCCGAGGGGTTCGTGCAAGCCTTCGGCAATGCGTTCTACCCGGACGTCGCCATCGGGGCGCGCCCAGCCGTCGACAAGGTAGACCGCCCCGTCGCGATCCCAGGTCGCTACCCCGAGGCGTCCATCGGCCAACAAGGTAATGCCGCCTGTTTGGGGGGTGAATTCCTCGGGCCGGATCGAGGTCACCGAGAGCGAAGGATGCAGGCGCTCGGGACGTGGCTCGGTGGGGAAGCCGATCGTCCATTCGCCCTCGAGCGGTTCCTCGCCCTGTTCGCCGTAGGAGAGGATTTCCTCAACCAGCGCGCGTGCTTCGATCGGGGATAGTTGCGGATGGGGCTGCATGGGGACTTGCCCCCAGCTCCCGCCGCCGCCCTCAATAATGCGCTGGGCCAAAGTGTCGAGAACCACGCTCGGGTCGCGGGGGTCCTCGGCGTAGCGGGTGGCAATGGCCCGCCAGGAGGGGCCGACGATTTGCTCCTTCTCATGGTGGCACGACTGGCATCCGTGGCGCAGGAGAGGCGAGGAGGGCAGCGAGACGTCTGAAGATACGGATTCGATCTTTGCGCTCGGCTCGGAAAATGATTGGTGTATCTCGATGGTAGATCCGGCCGCGCGGTCGACAGCGGGGTCGGTGAGCGCGGCGAGTTCCAGAAACGCCGGCGTGGAAGACGCCATGCCGTCAATGGAGGTCTGTTCGGCCTCGGGGGGCAGGGCGATCCGGACCGACGGTCCACCGGCCGACAGGCGCCGGAACCTGCGCTCGAGAGTGATGGATGGATCGTCCGCACCTTGGACCTCCGGGGACTCCCATACAACCACACTCCGGCCCGAGGCGTCGCTGAGGCGGAAGCGAATCCAAGCTCTTTCGGTGGTCTGGTCGATGCCCCAGCTTTCCCAGCGGATGTTTGCCGGTTGCCATCCCTCTTCGCTCAGGATCTCCCATGGGTTGTCCGATGGAGGAATCCATCGATTGCCGAAGCTTTGGGGTTCGCTCCCGTGCTGGGCATCATAGACGGCTCCTGCGAGATCAACGCCGCCGCGCCAGAATTGGTAGATCGTGGCGGTTTCTGTGGAATAGGCCAGCCATACCTCGGGGGCGAGGGCCAGATTCAATATGCGGGGGCGTCCGTCGAGGCTGGTGCGGAAGGCCCATGGGACATGGCCTCGTCCGGTGGTTTCGCGCCGGCCGAAACTTCCATGATCGCTGAGTTCTCGCGGGAAAAAGAAGTCGCTGATCAGAACCAGCTGCTGTGCGGCGGTAAAGGATCCCAGGCTTGCTTTGGTCGTTGCCTGTACCCGGGGGGATTGATTGGCCAGCCAGAGCTGTAATCCGATTACAGGCACCACAATGGTCAGCAGGACCACCGTGGCCAGCAGGATGATGATTCGTTTGACCCATCGCATCTTCAAAACACTCCGTGAGCAATCTCCATGGTCGGCTGATTGGCGCGCAAAACGCAAACGGAAGGCGGCGATGCGGCCACCTGTGGATCGACTTTGGATTCTTGCAGCCCTCTAGCTACGGTTTCGTTCATGAATTTTACCGAAGACCATTGCGGTGGTTCGACCGGTGGTCGCGCGATGCCAGCACAGGGAAGATCGGGATCGTGAGTCGCGCGTTGGTCACCGGGGGATACCATCCCGAGATCTGCCTGCCGTTTGAGCAGCCTTGGGAGCTCTACCATAATAGCTTCTCGCTTTGCTCCAAGAAGCTGCGGGTCTGTCTGGCGGAGCTGGATCTTCCCTATGGATCTCATCCGATCGATTTGATCGAGACGGGTCGCTACCAGAACGTGAGCCCGGAATTTCTGGCGATCAACCCCGGGGGTACGGTCCCGGTTCTGGTGCACGACGGCCATCCGATCTACGAGAGCCATGACCAGATCCTCTATGCTGCGCAACATGCCGGGGCCGCCGGCAAGCGACTCCTGCCCGAAGATTCGGGGCAGCGGGAACTCGTCGAGCAGTGGGTCGACAAAGCCTCGTTGGTTGGGGATCCGATGCGGGGTCGGGCCGAGCGTGCGGGGCATTGTGTTCCCGGGCTTACCTTTCCGTTGTTTGCGACGACGGTCTCCCGGATTCCGATTCCGGAAATTCTGGGAGGGCTCCTGCGGCATCCAAACAAGGAGCGCCCGATTGCTTTTCTCCTGCTTCGGATCCTGGGGATTGAAAACTTCTGGCGGATTCCGCTGTTTCGGGCAGCGGTCCGGGAGAGTCGCGAGGCGATGGAAACCCATCTGGACTCTCTGGGCGCTCAATTGAAGAGCCACGGTGGCCCATGGATTGCCGGGGACGACTATACGCTGGCCGACGTCAGCTGGGTGGTCATTCTCGATCGGTTGGTGGAAGCGGATTGGGACACTCTGTTCTGGGCAGCAGGCCGTCGTCCGCTGGTGGCCGAATATTGGGAGCGGCTTTGTGCGCGAGCCAGCTATGCAGCCGCGATCGAGGACGTTCGCGACAGCGATATTCGGGAGGGTATTGTCGCGCTCCGGGAGGCAAAATCAGGCAATCCGGCCCTGCGCGAGATTCTCGAGGGCGCCTGAAGCGGTCGCCGGGAGACCCCGTTCTCGAGGTCTTTGCCTCAAGGGAGGTCCAAGCGGTTGCCCCGCCGGCGCGGCATGGTAAAAATTTTCGCTCTGAGGGAGAATATGCCAAGCCAAACGATCGAAACACCCGCCTCCTATGCCGAGCGCATTCGCCAGGAACTCAACAATTGTCTTGTAGAAACGGATTTGCCCCGAGGCGTCCGGAAACAGGGCAAAGTCCGGGATCAATATGATCTGGGTGACCAGATCGCTCTGGTCACCACCGACCGGCAGAGCGCCTTTGATCGCGTCCTGGCCGCAATCCCGTTCAAGGGGCAGGTGCTCAACCAGACCAGCGCATGGTGGTTCGAGCAAACCGAACATATTGTTGCGAATCAGGTTCTGTCGATTCCCGATCCGAATATGACGCTCGCGCGCAAATGTGAGGTCTTTCCCATCGAGTTCGTGATGCGCGGTTACATCACCGGATCGACCAGTACGTCGCTATGGACGGTTTATAAAAACGGCGACCGTTCCTATTGCGGGAACGAATTGCCCGAGGGCTTGCTGAAGAACGAGAAGCTCGAGGCCAATTTGATTACCCCGACCACCAAGGAAGAGGACCACGATCGCCCCATCGCTCCTCCCGAAATTGTCTCGGAAGGTTGGATGAGCGAGGCTGATTGGACGCGATGCCGCGACATTGCTTTCGAGCTATTTGCGTTCGGTCAGGCGCGCGCCGCGGAACACGGATTGATCCTGGTCGACACGAAGTACGAGATGGGACGCGATGCCGACGGCAATATCCTTTTGATCGACGAGATCCATACTCCGGATTCCAGCCGATACTGGATTGCAGACAGTTACGAGGAGCGGATGGCTGCCGGGAAGGAGCCGGAAAATATCGACAAGGAGTTTTTGCGACTCTGGTTCAAGGATAATTGTGATCCCTACAAGGATGCAGAGCTTCCGGAGGCTCCCGAAGACCTCGTCGTCGAACTGTCGCGACGTTATATATACCTTTACGAGAAAATCACCGGGAGGGAATTCTCCTTCCCCGACTCTGATACCCCGATAGCGGAGAGGCTACGGGCCAACCTCGAGAGACAATCATGAAAGCCGTATTGATCATGGGTTCCACCGCAGACGAGCCATGGGCCCTGCAGATTACCAAAGGTCTGGATGCACGCGGTGTCGCGTGGGAGCAGCATGCTGCCTCCGCGCACAAGGAACCGACCAAGGTGCTCGCGATTCTGGAGGCGAACGCCGATGCAAAAGGCATAGTCTATGTCACGATTGCCGGCCGTTCGAATGCGCTCTCCGGATTTGTGGGTGCGAACTCCACTCATCCCACGATCGCGTGCCCCCCGTTCAAGGACAAGGTCGACATGATGGTGAATATCAACTCGACCCTCCAAATGCCGAGCAAAACCCCGGTCTTGACCGTGCTGGATCCGGATAATTGCGCGGAATCGATCGCTCGGATCCTGAAGGCCTGAGGCAGACCACCGCCGGCAACCGCGGCACCGAGAGTCGCGGGGCCTGATCTCGGAGAAAAAACCTTGCCTAACTTGCGGGCAGTGTGGTGAAATTCGTCTGTTGATGCAGACATCCGAGGCGAATCTTTTTGAACAAATTCGGGGCATGGCCAGGCGCCGGGCGCCGGGAGCGTTGCTGCTCGTCGCGATGATTTTCATCGGTGTCTCGAGTGCCCATGCGACGTGGACGTTCACCGACCATACCGCCGCCTCGGGTCTGGATTCCGTCCATGGTCCCGTGGGTTCTGACGGCATTGCCGGGCCGCAGACCTTTGCCGGCGGGGTTGCGGTGGGGGACTATGACGCCGATGGGTGGCACGACGTCTATCTGGTGGGCGGCCCCGAGGGTGGCAACGGCCTGTTTCGCAATCGGGGGGATGGTACCTTCGAGAATGTGACCGCCGCGGCGCGACTCGATCGCGAGGAGGGACGCTTCACGGGGCCTCTTTTTGCGGACATCAACGGCGATGGTTGGCTGGATTTGGTGGTACACAATATTGCCGAGGATCCGGAAGACTCGGCAATCATCCTTTACGAGAACCTGGCTAATGGTCGCTTTGCCAATGCGACTCAGGGAAGCGGCATTGTTCTGGATCTCGGCACCGCCTTCGCGCCCGCTTTTGCCGATATCGACAAGGATGGGGATATTGACCTTTTCATCAGTCGCTGGGGATCTTTCGGGCTGCAGCCCCCCGGCGGCTTGATGTGGCGCAACGAAGGGGATTTCCGGTTCACGGATATCTCGCGCGAAGCGGGTTTTGACTATCGCGACCACCCCGAGGTGATCGGGATGGATTGGTCTCTCACGCCGACATTTGCCGACCTCAATGGGGATGGATATCCCGACCTTCTGCTCACGGGCGAGGGCGGTGTGCGTGTCTTCCTCAATCAGGGAGATGGAACCTTTGCGTTGCAAACGCCCGATGTCCCGGCGCCGATCCATGCAACCGGATCCGCTGTCGGGGATTATGACAACGATGGGCGGCTCGATATCTTTGCGGCGGGCGTGTTCGACCCCGACGGTATTTCCGGCGGGGATCCATCGGTGCTGACGGGAAACCGGCTCTATCGGAACGAAGGTGGCGGCGCGTTCACCGACACCTCCCTCGACGCCGGGGTGCGTGATGCAGGCTGGGCATGGTCGGCGTCCAGCGGGGATCTGAATCTGGACGGCTATCTGGACATTTATGTCGTCAACGGTGCGGGGACGCTCGAGGACGGCGAGGCGTGGCGTCGCTTCGTGGAAGACCCCGCACGCCTTTTTGTGGCCGATGGTGCCGGCGGCTTTGCCGAGCAGGCAGAACTTCTGGGTGTGGCGGATCTCGGCATCGGTCGAGGCACGGTGCAGTTTGATTTCGACCGAGATGGCGACCTGGATATTCTCAATCAGAACTCCGGGGCCGCCGCAGTTATTTACCGAAACGACCTCGAAGTCAGTGAGCATTTCCTCGTTCTGAAGCTGATCGGTCATGGCGGCAACTGGGAGGCCGTGGGCGCGCGGGTAGCGGTCACAATCGGAGGTGTGACTCAAGTTCGAGAGGTCCGCAACGGAAGTAGTTTGACCAGTGCCGCGCCGGCAGAGGTTCATTTCGGTCTGGGTTCGGCCAGCGTGGTGGATGAGCTTCAGGTGGTGTGGCCTGACGGGGCCGTATCGGTGTTTGCCGACGTGGCTGCCGATCGCCATCTGGTCCTCCGGCATCCCGGGCCCAGCTTCGAGACCTGCAACGCGCCCGGGGGGAGTAACCTTTGTTCGCTGGGCGGTAAGGTGAGGTCTCCGATGGAATGCTTGATGGAGATGCGGATCTCGCCGACACCTCCCAACGATAAACGAGGCGGCCCCGGATATCGGATCGATTGTCAGGCGGGTGACCCCTCCTGCGACGCCGACCCCGATGATCCAACATCCTGCAGCGTGGATGTCGCGCTGTGCCTGAGCAACGATGATCCCCGAAATTTTGTCTGTGGGCCTTCGCAGATCAACCGACTGCGGGTGCGCACGCCGCGATTGGGCAGCCAGAGAGAGCAAGATCGGCTGACGCGTGCCTTCGGGCTTCGGCTGATCGGAGATGGCGGGGCTGCGATGGAGGTGGTCGACGGTTCGCCTTTCGAACAGCTGCAGCCCGGGTTATGCTCGGCAAGTGAAAGGTTGACGGTGCCCCTGCGGCAGCGAACCTCCGGGGTCTTGCGCAAAAGCAGTACACGCTTGAAGATCCAGGCATTTTCTACAGACGGCCGCCGGGATCTGGACCAGCTTTTGATCCGTTGCTCGCCAGCCGACTGAACCAGGAGGCTGCGATTCATGAAGACGGTTTTTTTGGCGACGATGGTGGGGCTATGTGTGGCGATGACGCCAGCGGTGGCGGCCGAGGCCCCCGGCACCATTACATTTGTGGCCCAGAACAAGGTGGCGACGGCCGACGGGATCTTCCACAAATGGCGTATCGTGGAAGCCATCGTGGACGAAGCCAACCCGTCTGCCAGCCGAATCGTTCTCGAGATCGACCTCAAGAGCATTGATACCGGCAATACCAAGCGGGACAATCATCTGCGGGACCCGGATTTTTTCGATGTCGAGAAGTATCCGACGGCCTCGGTGGTGATCGATAACGTTCGCTATGAAGGTGGGGATGTCTTTGATGCCGATGTCGCTCTGGACTTGCATGGAAAACAGAAAACCATGCCGATCCGATTTCGAATCGAGGATCGCGAGGCGCGGAAAATCACCGCGGCCTTTACCTTGAACCGAATGGATTTTGAGGTCGGCAGCCCCTACTCGATGATCAATCCCCTTTCGATCGACGAAGAGATCCCGATGAAGGTCACGGCGTTGATTCCGCCGGCGGTAAAATCTGCCGCGCCCTGAGGGTCAATCGGGGCTATCGGCCAGTTTTTCCCGCAACCGTCCGAGAGCTTCGATCGCTTCCCGCGCTTCGCGCTCATCGATGTATTTCTGAGCGTGCACCACGCCGCTGGCGCCGCCTTCGGCAAGCGTCCGGGCCGTGGCCTCGGCGCGCGCCGGGTCCTGTAGCGGCAGGGTTGTCACGAGTTCGATTTCGGGGTCGGGTTTTCCGGCGTCGTGCGCAAGTTTGCGCAAACCAGCGCTTTTCAAGGCAAGCTTTTTCGGATCGGTTCCGATCGGCATCCAGCCTTCCCCGAATTCGACTGTGCGACGAAAGGCTCGCGGGCCCGATCCACCGACGTAGATTTTGGGTCGGCTGGGTCGGGGCCGAAAGATGAATTCCTGCCCGTTGGCTTCCACAACCTCTTGCGAAAAACATTCATGCAGAAACCGCAAGGTCGCGTCTGTGACCTTCCCCCGCTCGCTCCGCCGGGTGCCGGTGGCCTTGAATTCGGCTTCCATCCAACCGGCGCCGACGCCGAGGAGCAGTCGCTCGCCGGAGAGTTCGTGAATTGTGGCGATCCATTTGGCCGTTGCCAGCGCCGGCCGGTAGGGCAGCACGAGAACACTGGTGCCGAGCCCGATTGTCTCGGTGCAACCCGCCAGGTAGGCGAGCGTGGCCAAAGGATCGAGATAACGGCCTTCGGAACCTTCGGCATCATCTGGTGGAATCGCAATATGGTCGGCCACCCAGACTGCATCCAGATTGGCGGCTTCGGCATGTTGTGTGGCCGCGGTGAGCAAGGCCCGATCGGACGATGGGCCCATATTGCGTAGATAGAATCCGATATTCATAGCTCTGTCTTAAAGCTCGCGCCGGTGCGTTACCAGCCGTCGCCCTGACGATGGGGGACGATTTTTTTCTCGCGCAGTTTTTGGAGATAGTCCTGCATCTCGGCCTTGACCACCGGGGCAAGCAGATAGAGGCCGAGAATATTTGCGAGGGCCATTGCGAAGACCATGCCGTCGGAGAAGTCCAGGATGGCCTCGAGTTGGGCAACGCAGCCCAGCGCGACGAAGACGCAGAAGATCGTGTTGAAGCTATGACGCGCCAGTTTCCCCGGACCGAAGATATAGATCCACCCTTCGAGTCCGTAGTAGGACCAGGCAACCATCGTCGAGAAGGCAAACAGGAAAACCACCAATGCCAGCACATAGGGGAACCAGGGGATGACGCTGGCAAAGGCCGAGGAGGTCAGCTCGACGCCACTGGCGGTCCCGACGGGGTTTGCCGGATCGTAAACCGTACAGGTGATGACCAGCGCCGTGATCGAGCAGACGATGATGGTATCGATAAAAGGCTCGAGCAGGGCCACGAAACCCTCGGTCACCGGATGGTGAGTGCGCACGGCAGAATGAGCGACGGCCGCCGAGCCGATGCCGGCTTCGTTGGAGAAGGCAGCGCGCTTGAAGCCCAGCGCCATGACGCCCAGCATGCCTCCCGAGACGCCCTCGGGCGAAAAGGCTCCGGTGACAATTTGCTGCAAGGCAAACGGGATCCGATCCATGTTGGCCACGATCACGAAAAGGCCGGTGCCGATATAGGTCAGCGCCATGAAGGGGACAATGGTCTGGGCGACGCGTGCAATGCTCTTGATCCCGCCCACGATCACCATGAAGACAATGCTGGCCAGTCCCAAACCCACCAGCCAGCCCTTGTCGCCGAGGATGCCTTCGGCACCACCGGTGACATTCGCCAGCTGGACATAGGCCTGGTTGGATTGAAACATGCAGCCGACGCCCAGCGACCCGATAATGATGCAAACCGCGTAGTACCATGCGAGCGACTTGCCCAGCCGCGGAAGCCCGCGGGACTCCAGGCCCTGGTCGAGATAGAACATCGGCCCACCACTGATCGAGCCGTCCGCGTTTTCCCGACGAAACTTCACCCCGAGCGTACATTCGGCGAATTTCGACGACATGCCGAGAAATCCGGCGACCAGAAGCCAGAAGGCGGCGCCCGGCCCGCCGACCGAAATGCAGATCGCCACATGCGCAATATTGCCCACTCCGACCGTGCCCGAGACCGCCGTCGAGAGTGCCTGGAAGGGGGTGACCTCCCCGGGGGCTTTCGGGTCGCTATAGTCGCCGCGCACCAGGCGCAGGGCATGGGGAAACCCTCGAATGCTGATGAAACCGAGGTAAATCGTGAAAAAAAGGGCGCCAGCGACCAGCCATGCGACGATCAAGGGGAATTCCTGACCGCCGACGTCGATCCCGAAAAATATGATCGAGTTGAGCTTGTCGGCAAAGGGCGCAAACGTATGTTCGACGAAATTCTCGATTCCGGAGGCCATTGTCGTTGGTTGCTATCGCGCACCGGGAGCGAGCGCCAGCGACCCGAACGCGTTACAGGATGACTCAGCATGAAACGTAATCTTTATTCCGAGGAACATGAGATTTTTCGCGACGGCTTTCGGCGCTTTGCCGAAAAGGAGATCGTCCCGCGCATCGACGGCTGGAATGCAGCCGGGATCACCGATCGCGAAACCTGGGAGGCGGTCGGGGAGGCCGGCTATCTCGGTGCGGCGGTTCCCGAAGCCTACGGGGGTGCCGGCGGGGACTTTCTTTTCGACGCCATCTTGATCGAGGAGGCGGGTCGGATCCGGGCTCATCCTCTGATGCTTTCACTTCATTCCGATATTGTTCTTCCGTACTTCCTCGATTTCGGCAGCGAGGAACAGAAGCAGCGTTGGGTCCCGGGTTGTGTGCGGGGCGAGACGATTCTGGCCATTGGAATGACCGAGCCCGGGACCGGATCGGATCTGGCCAATATCCGCACCACCGCACGCAGGGATGGGGACAGCTATATCATCAATGGCTCCAAGACCTTTATTTCCAACGGCCAGTTAGCCGATCTGGTCGTGGTGGTCTGCAAGACCGATCCCGAGGTGGAACCCCGCCATAAGGGCATCAGTCTGATTGTGGTCGAGGCGGGTACTCCGGGGTTCTCGCGCGGGCGCAACCTCGACAAGCTCGGGCTCAAGGGTCAGGATACCAGCGAACTTCATTTTGAGGATTGTCGTGTGCCTGCCGCGAACCTTCTGGGTTCCGAGGGGCGGGGATTCTACCACCTGATGGAGCAATTACAGCAAGAACGCCTCACAATCGCGATCGGGTCGATTGCTTCCTCGCGCCGTTCTCTCGAAGACACCCTGCAATATTGTCGCGAGCGTTCCGCATTCGGGCGATCGATTGCTTCGTTTCAGGCCAATCAATTCACTTTGGCCGAGCTGGCCACTCAGGTCGAGGTTGGACAGGCTTTCGTAGACCGTTGCGTGGGAGCGCATGTGGCTGGTGAAGAGATCGTCAACGAGGTCAGTATGGCCAAGTGGTGGACGACGGATTTGCAGAAGAAATTGACCTCGGAATGTCTCCAACTGCACGGGGGCTACGGGTTTATGGCCGAATATCCGATTTCGCAGGATTATGCGGATGCGGCGGTGCAGTCGATTTACGCCGGGACCAATGAAATCATGAAGGTCCTGATTGCCAGAGGTTTGGGCCTGCCCGACGCCTGAGCATTTGCCATTCGACGCCATCGGGCTTAACACGGGAAGCAGGATGATAAGCACCCTCCCTGAAGAGAGAATCGAGATCGCGAAACAAGCATGGGAAGCGGTTTCGACCGCCGATGTGGAAAGTCTGGCGCGTGTTTCCACGGCAGCCGTCGTCTGGCACGCGTCCGGGCGCGGCGTGCGCGCCGGAAGCCATCGGGGCCGCCGGGCGGTGATCGACTATCTCGCAAGTCTCGGCGACGATGTGGACTCGCTGAGTCTGGACCTGGTGGATGTGCTCACCGGGGATCTGCGCACGGCGCTGCTGGTTCGGTTGACCGGGGCGCGGTACGGCAAGGAATTGGATATCCAATTCGTTGTGCTTCTCCGACTGGAAGACCGCAAAATTGCCGAGGTTTGGTCCATGCCCAATGACCAATACCTTGTCGACGAGTTCTGGGCCTGAGCAGGATTGATGGCTTCGGATCCGGCGCCACTGCGCGGCTTGCGGGTATTGGATTTTTCGACCGGCATTGCCGGTCCTTATGCAGCAAGGGTCTTGCGGGAGGCTGGCGCCGAGGTCCTGAAGTTGGAGGAGCCTTCCGGGGATCCTCTGCGTGATTGGAGTGCCTCCTACCAGAAGCTGGGTCCCGACGAAGACGCCGGGCTCTTCCAGTTCCTGAACGCCGGTAAGGAAGGTGTCGCTTGCGATCTGACGACTTCGGCTGGTCGTGAACTCCTGAGCGATCTCGCGGCGGAAGCCGATTTGCTGATCGAGAGCTTTGGCCCGGCGGGTTTTGCCCGGCGCGGTCTGCAGGACATTCAGGCACGCCACCCCGGCCTCTCGGTCGTCTCGATCAGTTGGTGGGGGCATGAAGGACCCTGGGCGGAGCGCCCGGCCAATGAATGGACTTTGCAGGCGTCGATCGGAATGACCGCGCGGCGAGGCTACCCGGAACGGGGCCCGGTTGCTTGCGGCGGGCGCTTTGGTGAGTGGTCGGCTGGAAGCTGCGCGGCCGTCGCGGCTCTCGCTGCCTGGCAGACCGCCCGTCAGACCGGACGCGGTGAGCATGTCGACCTCTCGGTGTTCGAGTCCATGCTTCTTTGCATGACGCAATATCATACCCTCGACGGTCAGTTTCGCCCCGAGCTTTTACCGGCCTACGTGGAATGCCCATCGATCGAGCGCACCCGTGATGGCTGGGTGGGGCTTGCGTGCGTGACGCCGCCGCAGTGGGAGGCGTTCTGCGAAATGGTCGAGCGGCCGGATTGGGCGGAAAACCCCAAACTGGTTTCGGCAGATGAACGGATGAAGATTCGCGATACCCTGCACCGCGATATTATCGACTGGATGGCCGCGCGCACCACGGCCGAGGTCATTGAAGCCGCAGCGATTCGTCGCATCCCGGTGGCTCCTGTGGGTGATGGTACGAACTTCGGGGAGATGGAACAAATGGCCGCGCGCGGCCTGCTGGAGTCAGCGCCCGGCGGTTTTCTCCAGCCACGCCCGCCGATCCGTCTCCATGGCGTGGAGCGCATTCCGCTGGCACCGGCACCGGCACGCCAACCGCAACCGAGCGCTCAATTTTCTGCGCCGCGAGCTCCGGTGCCACCAGCTCTGCGGGACGGTGCCAAGCCGCTTTCGGGCGTGCGCGTTCTGGACCTCTCGGCTTTCTGGGCCGGACCGATGTGTACCTCGACGCTGGCGGCTCTCGGCGCGGACGTGATCAAGGTAGAAGCCGGCAAACGCCCCGATGGCATGCGATTCGTCAACACCATGCCGCTGGAGAATTTCTGGGAAGCCGGGTCGATCTTCCATGGCGCCAATTTGGGCAAGCGCGGCATCACCATTGCTCTGGATACCGAAGAGGGCGCGGATTTGTTCCTGAAGCTCGTCGCCGAGGCGGATCTCGTGGTCGAGAATTATTCGGTGCGGGTGATGGAGCAATTCGGCTTTACGCTCGACCGCTTGCAGTCCATCAATCCGCGACTGACGTTGGTGCGGATGCCGAGCTGGGGGCTCGACGGCCCCTGGCGCGATCGTGTCGGCTTCGCCATGACGATCGAGCAGAGTTGTGGTCTTGCCTGGATTTCCGGCTATGAAGACCGGCCTCTCACGGTGAATGTTTGTGATAGTGTGGGTGCATTGCATACGACCTGCGGGATTTTGATGGCTTTGGAAGATACCCGCCGGACCGGCCGCGGTCGTTTGCTGGAAGTGCCGTTGGTCGAACCCGGTCTGACGATCGGGGCCGATCTGATTATCGAAGCGTCTCGCGGCCACGAAATCCCGCGTGAGGGAAATCGGGGACCTTTGGGCACACCTCAGGGTTGTTTCCGCACCAGCGATGATGAGTGGATTGCTCTCTCGGTGGAAACCGATGCCCAATGGCAAGCGTTTGCGCAGGCAGCCGGGAAACCGGGTTGGGCAACTGATCCACGCTGGCAGACCGTGGAAGGACGACGGGAGGGTCAGGAGATTCTCGAGTCCGAGATTGGCTTGTGGGCGGCTGGCCAATCAAGTCAGCATGTCGAGCAACTGCTGCTCGACGCCGGGGTGCCGGCGAGCATCGCTGTGAATGCGCATCGGGTTCTGCCCAATCCGCAGCTCGCGGCCCGCGGCTTTCTCGAGGATTTCGAGCATGTCGTGACGGGCTCAAAGCAGTACCCGACGCTCCCGTGGCGGCCGAGCTTTGCCGCAGATGGGTGGTATGGATCCCCGCCACCGACGCTCGGAGAACACAATCGAGAGGTGCTGGGCTCCCTTCTGGGCCTGTCGACCGAGGAGCTCGATGGGCTCGAAGAGCAGGGCACCATTTCCTCGAAGCTGGGCTGAGGCTCGCCGCGGTTCACCGCGGCCAGAGGTGGTTGCCGGGGGCGGTTCTCAGGCTGGCGTGGGCCAGGCACGTCTCTGCCGGGCCAATTCGCCGGCGACGAGTTCGCCCGCTTTGTAGCTGGAGCGAACCAGAGGTCCTGCGGCGACGTCGGCGAAACCCATGGACCGTCCGATTTCGGCCAACTCCGCAAATGCGTCTGGTTCGATGAACTCCCGGACCGGGGCATGGTTTGGCGAGGGGCGCAGATATTGTCCCAGGGTCAGGATCTCGACATCGACCTGCCGCAATCGTTCCATCGATTCAATGATCTCGTCGCGGGTCTCGCCGAGACCGAGCATCAGAGATGATTTGGTGATCGCACGGGGCAGGGCACGCCGGGCGTCGGCCAGGGTACGCAGTGAGCGCTCGAAGCTGCAGCGGGGATCTCGAATCTTGCGTTGCAGCCGATCCACGACCTCGACGTTATGGGCAAGGACGTCGGGCCGAGCGGCCATCAGGGTCTCGAGAGGTTCCCCGACGTAATCGGGAATCAGCGTTTCGACGATCACAGGCGGGGCCGCCTGGTGGATCGCGCGGATACACGCGGCGTAGTGGCCGGCGCCTCCGTCGGGGAGATCGTCGCGGTCGACGCTGGTGATCACGACATATCCCAGATCAAGCTGCGCGATCGCTTCGGCCACATGGGCCGGCTCGTCGGGATCGGGCGGGGCTGCCTGGTCCACGGTTCGCACAGCACAAAAGCGGCAGCGGCGCGTGCACTCATCGCCCAGGACCATAATGGTCATGGTCGCCTGAGCGCCCGACCAGCACTCGCCCACGTTGGGGCACCGCGCTTCGGCGCAGACGGTGTTCAGCGAGAGTTTTCGCGTCAGGCCCTGCAGGCGCCGATAGCCCTCGCCGCCGGGAATGGGCACCTTGAGCCAGGAGGGTTTTTTCTCCGGATTCCGGTGATCCTTGCGCGTGGTCGGGGAGGGCACTCCCTGATCCTACCCCCAGCTTTCCCGCAGGTCGAATCCGTGCAGAAATGCCCGTTTTACCCGAACTCGTGAGCGATTTTATCAAAAAAAACCCTTACTGGGTCTAAGTTGATGAGCTAGAAATTATGGATGGACGCCGTGTCGGAGCTGTTCTGCTTCCGCGGTCTCTCAGCGATCTGATCTCAATTGAAAAAAACCATCCATAGCCCCGTCGTCTCCTTTGCCCGGATAGCTGCTCTTTTGGTGGCGTTTTTATGTCTGGGCGCCTCCGGAGTGCAGGCGCAATCCAATCAAGTTCCGGCCGAGCGCTTGCGAATCGGCTCGGAGATCTTTGCTGATGGTATGGTTCTGCAGCGAGGGGTACCGATCCGAGTCTGGGGATACGCGCGTCCCCATGGTCGCGGCGCGGTAACCGTCACCCTCGAGCGAGCTGATGGCAGCTTGATCCGCGGCCCCGAGACCGTTGTGGCGGATGCTTATGGCGATTGGCGTGCGGCCCTGCCAGCGGTGGAGGAAGCGACGGCTCCGGGAGACGAGCTTGTTCTGCGCATCGCGGGCGCCTCCGAGATCGAAATCGAGGAGGTTGCGGTCGGGGAGGTCTGGTTTATTGCCGGCCAATCCAACGTGGCCAAGTGGAGCCCCGCCAGCAAGGGCGCGCAGCGGCTTTCGGAAGCGGATGTGCGCACCTTCAAGCGAGGCGATTGGAATCGCCCGAATCGATTTCGGCGTTATGTCGGTGAG
>CBFHUR010000038.1:0-28235 GCA_965658895.1 Binatia bacterium | reverse complement strand
AGGTCTGATAATGCCTGACTGCGAGTGGCGTCGGCTTCGATAAAGGCTGCTTTGGCGAGAGCCACGCTATTGGTGGCATCATCGAATTCTCGATCGCTGAGCGCGCCGCTGCTGCGCAGGGCTTCGCTGCGAGAGAACATTTTCTCCGCCAGAGCCAGGCGACTTTGTGCGGCTGTGTAATTGGCCTCGGCCCGGCGGACGGCAATTTCCTGATCCGTCGCGTCGAGCCGGATCAGCAAGTCGCCCTCGTCAAAGAACCCTCCCGCCGCAAACGACGGCGAGACCTCGATGATGCGGCCTGCGGTCTCCGCGACCAGATCGGTCTGCGTTCTGGGCTCGACGCTGCCCTGTGCGCGCACCGCGAGTCGCCGCGGTTGGGGCTCCACGGCAGCCGCGCGGACCAGTCGCGCGAAGTCCTCCGCAGGCTGGGTCTGGACGCGTGCTCCGGCGGTCACCAGAAAGACCGCAACGATGCCGCTGGTCAGAACAATCGCCAAAGGCAGAACCAGCTTCAATGGCCAGCGTTTCATGATGCCACCGCCGAGGGGGCGCGGAGCCCGGCTGCCAAAAAGGTCACAAGTCGTCCAATGGTTTTTGCGTCGTCCATGTTTTCTGAGTCCGTATTCGGGTGGTTCGGTTGGGTTGCGTTAATAGTAGCCGTTGTTGCCAGACTGGCCATGACCATCTGGAAGCGAAACTCGAGTTCATCGCGCGGTAGCTCGGGCAGCGACAGGGCCAAAGCGTCCAGGAACCGTTCGGTAGTCGGTAAAAAGTGCTTCTGCATCAGGGGTTCCACCACCTCGGGTGGTTCGGCCAGAAGGTGGCCGAAGAGCTGCTTGAGCCCGGGGGCATTGGCCTCGCGCTGGGTGCGCTGGCGCAGTCGAACCTCGAGGTAGGCTTCCAGAATGGCGGCCAACGACGGGGGCCGACCACCCGCATCGCGCAGAATGCCGTCCAACTTCTCGATGCGTTCGGCGTTGACCGCGCTGGCATGGCGCTCGAATACGGCCTCGACCAGCCCCTCCCGGGAGCCGAAATGGTAGTTTACCGCGGCCACATTCACCCCGGCTTCCGAGGTGATCTGGCGCACGCTGGGGCGGGAAAGGCCTTCGCGGGCAAAAAGAATTTCGGCAGCATCAAGCACTCTTTCCCGGGTATCCGCCTGCACCTGGCGGGTCCCTGTGGCGCTCATGAGCGGCCTCGGTTTTTCAAACGCATGTTTGAAACATACGTTTAGTAACGCACTGAGTCAAGTTTTTTTCTGAGGCAGCCCGTCGAGGCCTGTGGAAAACCTGTGCAGAGAAGACCGGGGGGCAGGCGGAACCACATTCGCGAATCCCGCTCGAAGCGGCCAAACTCGGGAGCGAACGGCTTGAAGTGGCGCGGACGTGGTCTCGGTGAAATCCCCTATCTCGCCGGGGGATAGGCCTGTGGAAAAAGTGTGGGTTTCTCAGAACTGGTAGCGGTAGAGGTTGGTTTCGCGGGGCTCAAACCCAAGTCGCTGGTAGAGCCGGTTGGCCGCTTTTCGTTGTGGATTCGAGGTCAGGTCCACCCCGGGTGCTCCCATTTCGCGAGCCAGCAGAAGAGCCTTGCGGGTGAGGGCCGCCCCGACGCCCCGGCCCCGCGCGTTCTGGTCGACCACCACATCCTCGATGCGGCATCGAAGTCCCGAGGGGATTCGGAAAACGCTCAAGGTTGCCGTGCCGAGGATCTCGTCTTGCTCGCCGATGGCCATCAGGAGGCGGGAAGGGGACTCGATCAAGGCGCCGAGGTCCTCGGCGGTCGGCGGCGGATGATTCGCCGAAAGCTGCGGCATCAGCTGCTCGAAAGCCGCCAACAGGGACGGCTCCATCCGATTTACTTCGGTAATGGTCATGGCTTTGGCCTCAACCTCCCGGGAGTGAAGTGAATGGCCAGGGACGGAATTGAACCGCCGACACGCGGATTTTCAGTCCGCTGCTCTACCAACTGAGCTACCTGGCCTCACTGCTGCCGCCTCTGCGATTAACGCACGTCCCGGCGAAGGTCAATTTTCACCTGCGTGCTGTTCGATCCAGTCAATCAGATGTGCGGCCAGATTGGTGCCGCATAGCTGGTCGATTTCCTGAATTCCCGTGGGACTGGTGACGTTAACCTCGGTCAGATAGCCGCCGATGACGTCCAGGCCCACGAAGATCAGCCCGTCGCGGCGAAGGTCGTCTGCCATGTGCGCACAGATCTCGCGGTCACGATCGGTGAGGTCACTGCGGACCGCGCTGCCCCCGACGTGGAAGTTCGAACGGTGGTCGCCCTCGTTGGGAACTCGCAGCACGGCACCCATAGGCTCGCCATCGATCACGATAATCCTTTTGTCGCCTTCGCGAACTTCGGGCAGATAGCGCTGTGCCATCACCCGAATACGTCCCTCGTCGGTCGCCGTCTCGAGGATGGCGTTGAGGTTCCGGTCCTGTTGCTGCAGGTGGAAGATGCCGGCGCCCCCGCAACCATCGAGGGGCTTGATGATCATCTCGCCGCCGAGTTCGTGCAGGAACTCCTTGAGAAGGTCGGCATCGCCGGTCACGAGACTCTCCGGGATAATCTCGGGGAAGCGCAAGGCATAGAGTTTTTCGTTCGCATCGCGCAGACCTGAGGGACGATTGAGGACCAGCGTTTTTTTCGCGTCGATCAACGAGGCAACATGGGTATCGAAAAAGAAACTCATGTCGAACGGCGGATCCTTGCGGAGCATGACCACGTCAAAGCTTTCGAGAGTTTCGCGGGTAGGCGCCTCGAGGCTGTAGTGGTCTCCGGCAACACGCTGGACGTGGACCTCCTGCACGCGTGCTTCGGGAATTCCCCTCCGGATCGCGAGATCTGCAGGACCCATCACGAAATTCCGATGCCCGCGAGACTGGGATTCGAGGAGAAAGGCAAAGGTGGTATCCTTCTCGATATCGATTCCGCCGAGGGGGTCCATCAGGTAGGCAATCCGGAGAGTCCGGGCCATCAGAAATCCCTCGCTCGGCTATGGTCTCGCTTGCTCACGTTCCTACCTTCGCGCGCACTCGACTGGACTGCAAGCCTGCTCGGCGGAAGCACCAGGAAGCCAGGTGCGAGCATTTGGAAGCCTGGTGCGAGCACTTGGAAGCCGGACGCGAGCACGAGGGGAACCGTCGTGAGCGCCTCGATATCCTGCTTGAGCCGCCGCCGGCCCGCCGGCCACTTCGGAATCCGCGCGCTGCAGACTTCCCGGGCTTTCTAGGTTTGGGCGGGGAACCAATTGCCGTGAAACCCGAACGGGACCCGTTGTGGCAGGGCGACCCGAGCCACGGGTCCCTTGGCAGGTTCCTGGGCGTTGAGGATGATCAGGTCGGAGGTATCGCGGTTCTCGTCGTAGGCGTAGAAAAGCAACCAACCCTCGTCCTCGCCGGCCGATGCGCTGTCGGCCACGAACACGGCTTCGCCCGGGACACACCCGTCCGGGGCATCCCAGGGTTCCTGGATGCCTTTTTCAAAATCGTATTTCAGGATCGCGGGCGGCGTATGCTCATCGGTGGGCAACGCATTCGAGCGGGCTGCATAGCCAAAGCGATTGGGCAGGCCCGTGAGGCGATCATCGATCCGGGGGAATTCGGCAAACCCTTCTGCGAGTGGCGTTTCCGAAACCGTTCCTGCCTTCAGATTGATGGCGAACCGGTGCGGGGAAGGGATTTGGAAGATGCTCGACGATTCCCGCCAGAGCTCGGGGTAGCGGCAGAGATCGAGGATGATCTCGCCGTCCCGCTCGAATGCATTGAAGGGGTGGAATGAGTAGCAAGGCTCGATGGCGAACCAGCGCACCGGTGCGCCGGGTTGGCTGCGCGGCATGACGCCCAATCGAGCCGGATAATCGTCACTCCAATGGTAGGGGAATCCGCTTTCATTTTCCGTGACACCCATCGCTTGTTCGAAATCGAAGACGACAGGCAGGTCCATGAAGACCACGTAGTTCTCGGTGATCGCGAAATCGTGAACCATGGTCGGGCCGGTCACGTCGATCTCTTCGGTCTGCACCAGCACGCCCTTGGCGTCCACTCGGTGGTAGGAGAGCAGGGGCGGCAGGAAGCCGTAGCCGAAGAAATGCATCTCGCCGGTTTTGGGGCAGAACTTGGGGTGGGCGGTCATGCCGGATTGAAGTTTGCCTGCGAAATCGTGGGTCCCGACGGTCTCGAGTTCCGACGTGACCTCGGTGGGGAAGCTGGTTTCGACCAGGGCAAGCATGCGTCCGGCGTGCTGGACAATATTCGTATTGGCTACCGCGATGGAGCGGTCGACGGCAAAGTCTTCCCCGATAAAAGAGATCTCCGGGTCCGCAAAGGTCCTGGTGCGTACCCAGCGGTTGCGGAAGGCGCTGGCCCGGCCTCCCTCGAGCTGGATGCCATGCAGCATGCCGTCGCCGGTGAACCAATGTTGCGAGGTTCCGCTCTGCGGGTTGGGTCCATTGCGAACATAGCTGCCATGCAGGCTGGGCGGAATCTGACCTTCGACAGGAAGGTCAAAAGACGTGCATTCCTCCATCACGGGGGCAAAGTTGCCCGTGAGGTGGGCCGGGGCGTCGTCCTTGTTCAGAAGATCTGCTGTCGCGTCGGTACTCATGGTTGCTTCCTTACCATATTTCCTCGAGCTCTGAAGACAGCATCGATGCAAGGCGCAGGCGCGGGAAACCGCTGGTTCGAGGAAGCCGGGTTACTTTCGGAGGGCGGCAAGAGCGGCGATCGCGGCGGTTTCGAATCGAAGGGTGCGGGGCCCCAGCGAGTAGCGGTGGATTTTTTGCTGTTCGAGCCAGGCCAACTCGGCCGCATCAAAACCTCCCTCGGGGCCGATCAAAAGGGCGATGCTCTCGGGAATGGGATCTACGTTCTCGGTTGCCGTCGGGTCGAAGGCGATCGCTTCTACATCGTCGGGTAACGATTGGATCGCGGCTTCCAGGCTGGTGGCTTGAGCCAGGCGGGGCGGCCATGTCCGCCGACATTGCTCGCAGGCAGCGAGGGCAATCCGCCGCAGGCGTTGCAGGCGAGAGTCCGAGATCTCGCGCGTCTGGCTGCGGGCGGCGCGAAAGAACAAGATATCGGTCGCGCCCAATTCGGTGACTTTTTCCACCAGCGTTTCGCTGCGGCCGAGGTCGGCGATGGCGACCAGTAGCCAGATGGGGGCGACCGGGTCTTCGGGTGGTGCGGGTAGTTTTTCCTGCAGGGAAAGCTTGGTGCCTTCGGTGTCGCTGCTGGTGATCGTGGCGCGCCAGAGGTCGCCCGGACCGAGAACTGCTTCCAGAGTGTCGCCGGCTTCCAGGCGCAGAGAGCGCAGATGCCGACTGGTGGCCGGGTTCAAGCGCGCTGAATTTTTGTCTTCCGGGTCGCGTTCGGCGAAGAGTCGAGCGCTCATGTCGTGGTCCGGCGGGTGCGCGGCTTGGGGCGGCGTAGCGTAAGCGTGACCCAGGTTGCCAGACAACGGCGCTCGCGTACGCGAAGGCCCTCTGCCTGCAGGGCTCTTTTGACCTCGGCCTCCTGTTTTTCGAGAAGGCCCGAGACGATCAGGCTGCCGCCGGGTCTCACGCGATTGGCGAGGCTGGCTGCCATGCGGACGAGCAGGCGCGAGTAGAGGTTGGCGATGACGATATCGAATTCGCCTCGGGCCGCACTCAGGTTGGCGCCGATGCGCAGTGGCGCGCAGTGATTGACCTCCACCGCGTCCTTGGTTGCGGCCAACGAGAGTGGATCATTATCGATGGCGACCACGCGCGTGGCGCCCAATTTGCGCATGGCAATGGCGAGGACGCCCGACCCGGTCCCGACATCGAGTCCGCGGCAGACCTCGGTGCGGGCAAATTCTTCCTCGAGCGCCAGCAGGCAGCCGCGTGTGGTGGAATGGTGGCCCGTCCCGAAGGCCTGGCCGGGGTCAATCACCACAGTATGGCGCCCCGAGGTCGGCAGCTTGTGCCAGGAAGGGCTGATCAGAAATTTCTTGCCGATCTTCAGAGGGGGGAAATTCTCGCGCCAGGAAGCACCGTAGTCACCGACGGCGAAATCCGCGACGCGCAGGCTTTTGGGGTTCAGCCCGGGAAACGAGGCGCGGATGCGAGCGAGTCCGTTTTGCAGAGCCTTCTCGAGCTTGTCGCGGGAAATGGCCGGCGGGAACCAGGCTTCGATCCGGATTCGCGGCGCGCGCCGGATGCCTTTGGGTGCGCGGCGAAAGTCCCTGGCGCCGGTCTGGACTCCCGGGGCACCGAGTTCCAGGCATAGGGCCGCGATCGCGTCCTCGGCCTCTTCGGGGGCCGGGATCCGCGCGTGTGTCCACAAGTCAGGGTCTTTTTTGCGGCGGGAAGCCATTGCGGCCTGCAGCCTAGCGGGTCGTGGCGAACACGCAAAGAGGGTCGGAAGAGGGAGCAGCTCTTGGCGGGCCGGGCCGCACGGTGGTAGAGGGCGGGGCATGAGTGCCTTTGCCATCAAACCGGCGGACTTTGTGCGTGTGGGCCACCGGGGCGCCGCGGCCGAATGTCCGGAAAATACCCATGCCGCTTTTGCGCGCGCGCTGGAGGCCTCCGCGGATATGATCGAATGCGATCTGCAGCTCACGGCAGACGGCCATGTGGTGATCATTCATGACTATACGGCCGATCGCACCACCAATGGCTCAGGGGCCATTGCCGATTTGTCCTTGGACGAGATCCGCTCGCTGGAGGCGGGGGCATGGAAAGATCCAGCTTTTGCTGGCGAAAAGGTGCCGACACTCGAGGAAACTCTGGCGCAGGTCTTGCCGGCAGCGCATCTGAACCTCGAGTTGAAATGCAAGGGAACCCGAGAGGAGGCCCGGCGCCTCGCGCTGGCGGCCGCCGAAAGCGTGCGTCGTCGGGAGGCCTGGGATTCCACGATTTTCTCCTCGTTCAATCCTGAGGCCCTGATCGAATTGCGCGAGGTCGCCCCCGAGGCCCGGATCGGTGTTCTGTGGCACCACCAAGACTATTCTCTCGCTTTTGACGCGGCAGCCCAGCTGGGGGCGGTCAGCCTGCATCCCTATGCCGGGCATGTCGATGCCGATCTGGTGGGAGAGGCCCACGCCCGGGGCCTGCAGGTCTTTACCTGGACCGAGAACGAGCCCGCACGGATCGTCGAGCTCGCGAAAATGGGTTGCGACGGCATCATCAGCGATTATCCGGCGCGCCTGCTCGACGCGCGCGCGCGGTTGCTCGCCGGCTGAGTCTTCCGCGTCGGCGCTCGAGTGAACCTCTCGCGTGGACCTCTCGTGTGGTTCGCCTGCATTCTCGGCTGGTTCAGCGTGCGGCGCGGACCCCCTTTTGCAGCATCTCCAGATCGAGCCGGTTGTAGTGGAGCAATTGCTGCAATTTGCGCAGGTGGGTTTCCTTCCACATACCCCGGGCCGCTGCTTTCTCGAGAGAACGGGTGAGGTCGCCGACCTGCATATCGTTTTGTTGCGCGGCGATCTCCGGAACCAGGGCCCCCGCAAGGGATGCGAGATCTCGCGATTTGGCTGGCGAATTTTTGAGCTTTCGGACGCCTTTCTCCATCAAGGGCTTGCCATCGGCCAGAACGGCCTTGAGCCGAACGATGAGGTTCGGATCTTCCAGGTATCGCTCGAGTAGCTTCGGTTCGTGTTGGCTGAAATGGAGAATCACGCGGTCCTCCTTTTCTGCCTGCTCGACCAGGGCGCCAATCAGCACATCGAGCGAGGTGGCGTTGATACGCTCGGTGAGGGCGCCTTTTGCCTTGCGCAGGAAGCGCTGCGGGAAGCGATCGTCGATGAAGTACCCGCAATAGGAACCGGTTTTGAGGACACCCAGAAAAATAGGCCGTGGGGCCCGGGATGCTCCGTTTGCTCTTCCCGCCCCCTCGAAATCAATCACGATCGAGCGGTTGATGGCCTTTTTGTGGAGGAGGTGCCCCCAGTAGTTGGAGAATCGCCAGAGGCGTTCGTTGGTGTTCGGCAATGATTTCGCGGTTTTCATACGGACTCCCTCGGTTGGGGGAGGGGATGGCGGATCGCCCCCCTCCCTCTCTCTTCTTCCTACTCCGTAGGAAGAGAGAGGGAGGGGGGCTTGAAAATCGGCCCCCCAATGCCGAAAGTCTATCCTTCCCATCGAGGGGAGGTGATTTTCCTCCATGCCAGGAGTCAGAGTAAAAGAAGGCGAGCCCATCGAGAGCGCCATCCGCCGTTTCAAGAAGCAATGCGAAAAGGCGGGCATTCTCAGCGAGCTCAGAAAGCGCGAACACTACGAAAAGCCCAGTGTTCGGCGTAAGAAAAAGGCCCTCGCTGCGCGAAAACGCGCGGTGCGACGGACCGTACGCAAACCCATGTAGAAAAAAGGCCATCCCGGATTCCGGGGTGGCCTTTTTCGTTGCCGCAGGCTTCAGTCTGAGGCAGATCATTTCCGGCGGCCTGTTCCGGGCCGCTCAAGTCCCCCGGAGACCCTCCCGAGCAGATGTCTGCATCCCGCGACCCGATTGTTGACGAGATCAAGCAAAGGCTGAATCTCGCCGAATTGATCGGGGAGCACGTCTCGCTCAAGCGCAGCGGGCGCGGGTTTACCGGCTTGTGCCCGTTTCATCAGGAGAAATCGCCTTCCTTTCACGTGGACGCCGACAAGGGCTTCTTCCATTGCTTTGGCTGCCAGGAGGGTGGGGACGGATTTACCTTTCTGATGAAGGTCACCGGCCAGACCTTTCCGGAAGCCCTCCGGACCCTCGGGCAACGGGTGGGCGTCGAGGTGCCCGAGCGGCGTCGCGACGAAGGCATCGAGCGCCTCGGTGAGGTCAATGCCACCGTGGCCGAGTTCTTCCGGGCAGCCTTGCTGGATGAAAAGCGCGGGGCTGCGGCGCGCGAGTATCTCGAGGCACGGGGGATCGACGCGGAGACCAGCGAGAGATTCCTGCTCGGCTACGCCCCCGGCGATGGGTGGGCGGATGCGCTGGTGCGGCGCGGTGTTGCCGAGGCCGACCTGCGCAAGCTTGGCCTTGCCAGTGCATCGCGGCGTGGCAGCGGCCTCTATCCACTCTTCCGCGATCGATTGATGTTCCCGATCCGCGACCTGAGTGGACGGGTGATCGCGTTTGGCGGTCGCCTCATGGGGGCCGCCGAGGGGCCCAAGTACATCAACTCGCCGGAATCCCCCTTGTACCACAAGGGGCGTCACCTCTACGGGCTGGACGCAGCGCGCGATGCGATTCGCGAGAGCGGGCGAGTGCTTCTGGTCGAGGGGTATATGGACGCAATCGCCCTGTCGCAGGCGGGTTTGCGCCAGGCGGCCGGCGTGCTCGGGACCGCCTTGACGGCTGATCAATTGCGGCTGGCCCGACGCTTTGCTGATGAGATTATTGTCTGCTTCGACGGGGATACGGCCGGTCGTCGGGCGGCTCTGCGGGTTTTTCCGATATGCGTTGATGAGGTCGATCTTTGGCCCAAGGCTGTGTTTTTGCCCGATGGTGAAGATCCCGACAGCCTGGTGCGCGACGGCGGGACCGAGGCGATGGAGGCCCTGGTCGAGCAGAGCGGCACTCTGATCGACTTTTATCTTGATGATCTCGTGGCCTCGGGGACGGCCGACGGTGGCGATCGAATGGCGGCAACGACGAAAGCCGCCCGGACCATGGCTGAGGTTCTGGCAGGCGTGACCGACCCGATTGTGCGCGAGAAGTTGGTCCGCGGGGCCGCTGGCCGGCTGGGGATCTCGGACGAAGCTCTTCTCGAAGCTGCTCGCCAGGCATGGCAGAAGCGTCGTCAGCAGGGTTCGTTCGCGCGAGAGCCTGGACAGGATAGCGATACCCCCGATGTGCCGCAGAGGCCGGATGCGCCTCGTGGTTACTCTGGCGAGGCGCTGCTGGTCGAATTGGTCCTGTGCAGCGAGGATGCCTCGGTTCGGGCGGAGGCGGGTCGAGTGTGGACGCGGTTTGAAAACGCCGGGCTCGCCGGATTGCTGGCCCGGATCATCGAGCGAAGAAAGGCGGCCGAGCGCTTCGAGCCTGCCGAATTCTTCAGCGAATTACCCGCGGGGATGGCCGAGCGCGTGCATCGGCGTCTTGGCTCGGATGCCGGAATCAAGGACCTTGAGACCGAGGTGGAGGCGTGGTTTTCGCGTCAGGTGGTGGTCGCGGCAAAGGTCGACCGTCAGGAACTCATCGCCCAGTTGCGAGCGGCCGAGGCACGAGGGGACCAGGCCGGGGTGGCCGCGGCCCTTGAGGCCTTGCGCAACGCTCTCGCTCCTGTGACGAAAGATGAGGAGAAGAGGTAAGTCATGGGGGCCCGTAGCTCAGTTGGTCAGAGCAGTCGGCTCATAACCGATCGGTCCCAGGTTCGAGCCCTGGCGGGCCCATGGTCGTCGCGCATGCCCCGAGGGATCGGGGCATGCGCCGTTTCAAGGTCCGAGCCCGGCGGTCGACTTGCGCATCGTTTGTCGACTGGTAGGTTTCACGTCCGTTCGCAGCGCAAGCATCCGAGGTCAATTTGAACGATACCGCAATCGATATTCTCGCATCTCTTCAGGCCATCGATCAACGGCGACGCGAGCGAACCCTGGAGATCGAGGCCCTTGAGGAGACGGCGGCGAAGCTGGAGGCCGCTCTCGAGGAACAAACAGCCATTGTCGGTGGCCAACGTGAGGTGGCGGGTCTTGCTGCTGTGCGTCGAAGGGAACTCGAAGCTCTTCTCGCCGAGCAGGAAAAGCGCGTCATGGAGCGCCGCATGCGCATTGGTCGCATTCGCAACGACAAGGAACTCGAGGCTGCCCAGAACGAGATCAACAGCCTCCGGGAGGCAAAGGCGCGTCATGAAGAGGAACTGCTCGATTTGATGGAGCAGGCCGAAACCACCGATGGCGAATTGGAGGTGGCCGAGGCCGGTCTGCAAGAGCAATCCGACGGTGCTCGGTCGCATCGGGAAGAGGCGAGCAGCCGGACCGCTACCCTGCGGGCCGAGATCGATGCGGAAGCAGCCGAGCGCGAACGGGTGGCGGCGCAGCTCCCCGAGAATTTGCGACGTCGCTATGAGCAGGTCTTCACCCGCCGGGCGGGATTGGCCGTGGTCCGGGTGCGCAACGGCAATTGCCTGGGTTGCAAGATGAAGGTCCCGCCACAGCTCTATAATGAAGTTCTGCGGCGGGAATCGATCCAGACCTGTCCGGATTGCCAGCGGATCCTCTATTGGCGGGAAGAAACCGAAGCCGACCGCGAACAAGAGGGCTGAATCCTCGTCGAGCGGGTTGCAGCGGCGCGCCGGATTCTACACACTCAGAGCGGAGCCGGAGCGGGTTGGATGATCGATCCGAAGTTCGCTTCGGGTAGGAAAGTCCGGACACCATAGGGCAGGACGGCCGTTAACGGCGGCCTCGGGCAACCGGGGGAAAGTGCCACAGAAAACGAGTCGGCCTCGGGCAACCGAGGTCAGGTTGAAAAGGTGGGGTAAGAGCCCACCGGCCGCGCGCGAGAGCCGCGGTGCTTGGTAAACCCCGTCTGGTGCAAGGTCGACATGGGGAGGGTGACCCGCCCGAAACCCAGGTAGATCGCTTGAGGGTATCGGCAACGATGCTCCCAGAGGAATGGTCATCAACCGCTTCGGCGGTGACAGAATCCGGCTTACAGGCCCCTCCGGCTCCACTTTTTCCCACCGCAGGGCCTTTCGAGTCCCTCCGGGAAGGGTCCTTCGATGGCCGAAGCCGATTTGGCCGCGAAAACCGATTCGGATGAGATTTTAAGGGATTTCCCCCCACCCGGTTTTTTGTGGAATTTCGGGGATAGGTATTTTCCCTGATTTATCTCTGATAATCGTAGATAAAACATAGTCGTCCCGACTTTTTTCTACGAGAATCCGCAAACGCCTGCCAAAGGCTATTGACAGGGGCGCTCAATTCCCAGACATAAGTGGTGGGGAAAGGTGGGGAATAGTGGGTTCGGTTCCCTCCCTATGACACCATGTTTCAGGGAAGCTTTCAAAATACGCTGGATGGAAAGGGACGCATCGCGATCCCGGCGCGATTTCGGGAAGCCCTCGGTGCGGTCGAGGAGGACCGCCTGATGGTGACTCATTTCGAGGTCGCGGGTGTCCCATGCCTCGAGGCGTATGCGCCGCGGGCCTGGCAACAGCTGGTCGAGAGCCTGACCGAGGGAATGGGCCAGTTCTCGCAGTCGCGGATGCTTTTCGAGACCGTCTACGTCGGTGGGGTCCAGACTTGCCAACCTGACAAGCAGGGGCGGGTTCTGATTCCCCAGGATCTGCGCAAGCGCGCCGTTCTCGAGCAGGAAGTCATCTTTCTGGGCGTGGGCCAGAAGTTCCGCATGTTCGATTCTTCCGCTTACGAGCGCGTGGAGCAGGCCTTCCACTCGATCGTGGCCAACAACCCGGACGCGTTCCGTGATCTGGGGATCTGATCGGATGGGGATCTGGCGCCAGACCGCGACGGCGCGTGATGAGGAGATAATGGAAGAGCCGTTGCATGTGCCTGTGATGTCCGCCGAAATCGTTGACGCGATGCTCGGTGGGGTCGAGGGGCGTCCGCTGCGGCTGGTCGATCTTACGCTGGGCTTGGGGGGGCATTCCCGCGCTCTTCTGGAAGCGGCACCCGAGGGCACCGAGATTCTCTGCTTCGACCGGGATGAGGAAGCGCTCTCGCTGGCGCGCGAAAATCTGGCGCCTCTGGCGCCGCAGGTTCACGCCGTGCACGCCTGCTTCTCGGATTTGCCCCGGCAGTTGGAAAAGCTGAATTGGGATCGCGTGGATGGTGTCTTCGGCGACCTTGGGGTTTCGTCCCTGCAGCTGGATTCGGAGCAGAGGGGGTTTTCCTTCCGTGCGGATGCGGTGCTCGATATGCGCATGGATGCCAGCTCCGGCGAGACCGCCGCTGATCTGCTGGCCGAAATCGATGAAATCTCCTTGACCCGGGTCATCCGGGAGCTCGGTGAGGAACCGGCGGCACGCCGGATCGCTCGTGCGATTTGCGCCGCGGACCCGCGCCCCTCAACGACCGCGGAATTGCGCGCCCTCATTTCCCGTGTGGCCGGTGGGCCGCGCCATCAGCGTCGCCGGATTGATCCCGCAACACTGACCTTTCAGGCCTTGCGCATTTCCATCAACCGGGAACTCGAAGAACTTGAGTCCGTCCTGGCGCTTTTGCCCGAGGTGCTCGCCGAGAACGGGCGGGCCGTTTTCCTCGCCTACCATTCCCTCGAAGACCGTCGCGTCAAGCGGGCCTTTCGCGAATGGATGCGCGCTTGTGTCTGCCCGCGTGAGCTTCTGGTCTGTCAATGTGGTGGCGTCCCACGGGCCTTTGCCGTGGTGCGCGGGGCCCTCAAGCCCTCGGAACCCGAAATTGCTCGGAACCCGCGCGCGCGCAGCGCGCGGATGCGCGCCTTGCGTTGGGGAGGTCCGAATGGCCGCAACTAGCGCAGCTCGGGCTCGCGTGGCACGTGGGTCGAGGGGCATCCCTTCGCGTGGCGCAAAGGTAAAGCCATCTTCGCGCAAGCGTGGCAACGGAACCGTATCGTCCGCCCGGCGGATGCCCCGGCGCATCACGCAATCGAGAATTGTCGAGCTTCGCATCGCGGCACGTGCTCAGCTCACGCGACGCAATCTGGTTGCGGGAACCCTGCTGGCCCTGGTCGGTTTTGTGAATGTCTACGCGGGATTGTGGGTCAGTGGCCTCAGCTATGAATTGACACATGCGCATGAGGTTCAGGGGAGACTGGAGCGCGATCTGCAGGATCTTCGCGTGGACCTTGCCGCAGCAACGGCCTCCGGTCGACTCGAGAAGTTGGCGGTTGAGCGCCTCGGCATGAAGCCGCCTTCGGCCGGTCAGGTGGTGATCCTCAAATGATTGCCCACGGTAGCGATGTGGCTCGCAGCCAGAGGATTGCGGTCGTCGCGATTCTCATGCTCCTTTTCCTGGGTTTTCTGGGCGGGCGAGTGGCGCAGCTTTCCGTCGTGGACCAGGAAGGTCTCGCGGCTCGTTCGGCCGATCAATACGGCCGAGAGATTCGTTTGCCGGCCCCTCGCGGCGGCATTTTCGCGAGCACGGGTGAAATTCTGGCCGAGACCGTGTCGGTGGCGACGGTGTACGCCAGCCCCCGGTATCATCCGGTTCCGGTCGAACTCCGCCCGCGCATCGCCCGCATGTTGGGTGTGGATCTTGCCACGATCGAACGACGTCTGGATTCGGGCAAGGGCTATGTCAATCTGGCGCGTCGGGTACCTCGTGGGGCGGCTGAGTCCGTGATGGATCTGCGACTCAAGGGTGTCGGGATTGTCGAGGAGAGTCGTCGCCGCTACCCCCAGGGAGAACTCGCTGCGCATCTTTTGGGTTTCGCCAACTCCGAGATGGACGGTTCCGAAGGCCTCGAATTGCGCTATGACCGGTGGTTGCGAGCCCCCGAGCTGGTTTATGATGTGGAGCGCGACGGCAAGGGGCGAATCCGGTTTATCGGCGGCGTCGAGCCGCAGGAAGAAGACCGTGTCGCAGCCCCCGGAGCCCGGCTGGACCTGACCATCGACCCCAGAATTCAGGCGATCGTCGAGCGTGAACTTGCGGCCGGCATCGAGAAATTCGAGGCGGATGCCGGCACCGTGGTGGTCCTCAATCCGGCGACGGGCGCTGTTGTGGCTATGGCGAACTTCCCGACCTTTGACCCCAATCGTGCCGGTGCCTATCACAGCACCGAGCGACGCAATCGGGCGGTGACCGATGTCTTTGAGCCGGGCTCGACTTTCAAGGCATTTCTGGCGGCAGCCGCCCTCGATGCGGGCGTTGTCACTCTCGAGGAACAATTTGATTGCGAGGAGGGCAGCTATCGGATCGGTCGCCGCACGATTCACGACACGCACTCGTACGAAATGCTGACTTTGCCCGAAGTCATCCAGTATTCGAGCAATATCGGCACCACCAAGGTGGCCGAGCGAATGGGGCGTGATACCTTCGCCTCGTATCTGGAAGGCTTCGGTTTCGGCTCTCGAACGGCTGTTGATCTTCCCGGAGAGGTTCGTGGAATCGTGAACCCGGTGTCGGGTTGGGGTCCCATCGAGTTGGCGACCACCAGCTTTGGTCAGGGAATTGCCGTGACACCCATTCAATTGGCGGCGGGTATCGCCGCGATCGCCAACGGTGGAGTCTGGCATCAACCGCACGTGGTCTCCCGGGCGACGTCCGAGGACGGCGATCTGCTTTATGCCTGGACGCCCGAGAATGCCGATTCCCACCGAGTGATCCATCCCGATACGGCGCAAGCGGTGACCTCGATGCTCGAGAGTGTTGTCGATGGTGATGGCGGTACGGGCAAGAATGCCCGGATTGCCGGGGTGCGGGTCGCCGGGAAAACCGGCACGGCACAGAAGGCCCGGCTGGATGGCCGAGGCTATTCGCGCGAGAGGATCGCTTCTTTTGTAGGATTCGCCCCCGCCGAGGATCCGGCGCTGGTCACACTCGTGGTGGTGGATAATCCGAAAAAGGCAACCTACGGGGGAACGGTAGCCGCACCGATCTTCCGCGAAGTAATGCAGAGCGCGTTGGATCGAGCCGGCCGACGTCCCCGACTGGCCCCGCCGACGCGTGTCGGCGTTTGGCCCGCGGTGTTGCCTCTGGAGGAAGAAGCCGCTTCGGAGGATCTTCCTGAGGGCTCCCTGCCTTCGTTTGTGGGCTTGAGCCTGCGACGGGCTCTGGCGCAGGCAAACGCCTTTGGCGTGCCGGTGAAATTTGAGGGAAGCGGGTTTGTTGTCGAACAACTGCCGTTGGCCGGAGCGAGTCTTTCGGATCCGGCGCTGGCGCTCCATCTTCGTCTGGAGCCTTCGGCATGAATGGTTTGGCGACATCGATGCCGCTGTCCGACCTGGTGGCAAGACTTCCGGAAGCCCGTTTGGCGGCGGGGGCCGGAGAGGTCGAGGTCTCCTCGGTCTCGCTGGATTCTCGCAGCGTGGACCCGGGCGCCTTGTTTGTGGCCCTCTCGGGAAGTGCTGCCGATGGTCTGGATTTCGTGGCGGATGCCATGGCTGTAGGCGCGGTCGCGGTCGCCGTGGCGGAGGATGCCGTGGGCGAGGTGTGTCGGTTGGTTGGCGATGCCCCCGTCGTGGCATGTCAGAACCCCCGATTTGCGGCCGCTCATGCCGCTGCCGAAGTTGCCGGACGTCCTTCCGAGGATCTGACGGTGGTCGCGGTGACCGGGACCAGCGGAAAGACGACCACGACTTACCTGCTTGAGTCGATCTTCAGCGCGGCCGGCTATCGCACCGGCGTGTTGGGAACCATCGAATACCGAATCGGCAACCGCTCGCTGCCATCGGCATTGACGACACCCGATGCGGTCGTCCTGCAGGGATTGCTCCGCGAGATGTGTGATGCCGGCGTCACGCATGTGGCGCTGGAAGCTTCCTCGCACGCTCTGGAGCAGGGCCGAGTCGACGGCACCTCCGTGGCGGCTGCCATCTACACGAATCTGACGCGGGATCATCTGGACTATCACGGCGATGCCGCTTCCTATGCGGCCGCGAAGGCTCGTTTATTCGAAGTGATCTTGCCGACTTCCGGCGAGGATTCGGTCGCGATCCTGAACGCGGCCGATGAGGCGGTATCTGCCTTGGGCGCACGCCTTTCGATTCCTGCCTGTTTTTTCGGGCCGGGAGCCGAGGTGCGTTGCGAAGATATGACCACCGACCTCGACGGTATTCGAGGGACGCTGTGGCTGGGCGAGGAATCTTGCGAATTGCGCTCGCCACTGGTCGGCCAGGCTCATCTGGAGAATCTGATGGCTGCGGCAGCGGCCGCCTGGAAGCTCGGAATCTCCCCGGCTGCCATCGCGGCGGGACTCGAGGCTTGTCCGGGAGTTCCCGGCCGTCTGGAGAAAGTGGAACTCGGCCAGTCTTTCCCGGTTCTCGTGGACTATGCCCACAAGCCGGATGCTCTCGAGCGGACGCTGGACACGCTGCGAGGGCTGACCACCGGACGCCTGATCGTCGTGTTTGGCTGTGGCGGCGATCGAGACCGTGGCAAGCGAGCGGAGATGGGAGCCATTGCCGCGCGGATTGCAGATCTCGTGGTTCTGACTTCGGACAATCCTCGCACCGAGGATCCGGAAATTATTTTGCAGGAAATCGAGACCGGCGTGCAGCGTGAGGGCGGCACGAAGGTCGAACCGACGACGTTCGGGGAGAACGGAGGGGTGGGGGAGTATGTGGTGCTTCCCGAACGTCGGTCGGCGATTGGTTTGGCGGTGGCATCAGCGCGGGCTGATGACGTCATTCTGGTCGCGGGCAAGGGGCATGAGGATTATCAGATCGTCGGAACAGAGAAGGTTCACTTCGATGATCGAGAAGAAGTCCGTCGAGCTCTCGGGGAGTGCATATGAGCACACGAGAGAATTCTTCACGGCGGAGTTGTTGTGGGGTGGGGTGGTGGAGGAGTGAGGCGTCGGAGTGTGAGCAGGGGCTCACACTCCGGCGGGCAGTCGCTCCTGAGAAAGCAGAGTTTTCCGGATTCCAGATGCACGTTGTGGATGTGGGTGGTTGTGTGGCGCATCTGGAGGAACGGACGCGAGTCGGGAGGTCTGAGGGTACATGCCTCCCGGCTCGTGGTCCTTTTCCAATGCAGGTTCGGAGCAAGATGTACCGTGGGCGCAATGTGGTGGATGTGATGAGTGGTTGTGGTGCGCACACGGTCCTTCGGGGGGAGGGCTGTTGGATGTTGTCTTCTGGTATGAAGCGGCATCCGCAGTCCGCCCCGACCGTCGGGCGATTGGCGGGATACGGGATCTGAACTGATGTTGTATGAACTCCTCTATCCGCTGCATACGACTTATTCTGCGTTCAACGTTTTTCGCTACATTACCTTCCGGACCCTGTTGGCCGGCCTCGCGGCTTTGACGATCTCCCTTTGTCTCGGACCGATTTTGATTCGTTGGCTCGGTTCGATGAAAGTGGGGCAGAACGTGCGTGATGATGGCCCCGAGAGCCATCTCGTCAAGGCCGGTACACCGACGATGGGCGGCACCCTGATTCTCTTTTCGGGTCTGCTCGCGACATTTTTATTGGCGGATTTACGCAACTCATTTGTCTGGTTGGCGCTGCTGGTGACCCTGGGCTTCGGGGCGATCGGTTTTGTCGACGATTATCGCAAGGTGATCGGGCATAGCTCTGACGGGCTCTCGGCCCGGGGCAAGCTCTTCCTGCAGGCTGTTCTCGGCATCGCCGCGGGGTTGTTTCTGGCAACGCGTCCCGAGTTCTCGACGACGCTGAACTTCCCATTGCTCAAGGATTTCAATCCCGATCTGGGCTGGTGGTACGTTCCTTTCGCCGCGTTTGTCCTGGTGGGTACTTCGAATGCGGTGAACCTCACCGACGGCCTTGATGGTCTTGCCATCGGGCCGGTGGCGATCGCCGCGGCGACCTCTGGGCTTTTTACCTACATCGCGGGAAATGCCGTGATGGCAAATTACCTGCAGGTCGAATTTGTCTCCGGCGCCGGTGAATTGATGATCTTCTGCGGGGCTCTGGTGGCCGCGAGTTTGGGGTTCCTGTGGTTCAACGCCTATCCGGCGCAGATGTTCATGGGAGATGTCGGCTCATTGCCGCTCGGTGCGGCGATCGGTTTGCTGGCCCTTGTCAGCAAGCAGGCACTGATTCTCCCGCTTCTGGGAGGCGTGTTCTTCGTTGAAGCTCTCTCGGTGATACTGCAGGTAGGTTCCTTCAAATTGCGCGGCAAGCGCATCTTTCGCATGGCTCCCATTCATCACCATTTTGAACTCAAGGGATGGCCCGAGCCCCTCATTATTGTCCGTTTCTGGATTATCGCGGTGATCTGCGCGCTCCTGTCGTTGGCGACCCTGAAATTACGATGACAGAGGGTTTCTTGCAGGGAGCACGCGCGCTCGTCATCGGAAGTGGACGAACAGGTACGGCCACCGCCGCCTACCTTCTCGGTCATGATGGCGTGGTGACGCTTTGTGATCAGCGTCCCGACGCGCAATGCCCGGCGGAACTTCTGGATCGAATCACCTTCCATGCCGGCGTCGATGGGGCGGACCTGGTCCCGGACCATGCTCTGGTCGTGCCGAGTCCGGGCGTGCCCGCCACCGCAGCCCCGCTGCGTCGGGCGAGGGATCTGGGAATTGCGGTGATTTCCGAGATCGAATTGGCCGCCGCGGCGATCGAGGTACCGCTTGTGGCGATCACCGGGACCAATGGGAAAAGCACCACGACCGAGTTGGTGGGCGCGATGCTCTCGGCTGCCGGGCGGCGTCCTTTTGTGGGCGGGAATCTGGGCACGCCTCTGATCGAGGCCGTAGATACCGATGCCGATGTTGTGGTGGCCGAGATCTCCAGTTTTCAACTGGAATGGGTCGAGGATTTTCATCCAGAGGTGGCGGCTTTGTTGAATCTGACCCGGGACCATCTCGACCGGCACGGCGATATGCACTCCTACGGGGCGATCAAGGCGCGTATCTTTCAGCACCAGGGTCAGGCGGATTGTCTGATTATCAACCGAGATGATCCCGAAGTATGTCGCTTGGCCGAGGAGGCGCGGGGTGAGGTGCGCTCCTTTGGTCGGTCGCCGCTGGCTGGAGACGGCGCGCAGATCTTCGACGACCGCATTGCGGTTCATTGGGGATCGGAGACTTTCGCGGTGCCCCTGGATTCCGTGGCCCTGGGCGGCGCACACAATGAAGAGAATATGGCCGCAGCCTTGTTGCTGGCTCTAGCCGTCGGTATTCCCGCCGAGAAGGCCGTGTCGGTTCTGGCCAATTTTTCCGGACTCCCGCATCGCATGGAGCGCGTGCTTGAGGTGGGCGGTGTCACCTTTGTGGATGATTCCAAGGGCACCAATGTGGGCGCCCTCTGCAAATCCCTGTCCGGTTTTTCTCCGGGACGGGTGATTCTGCTCGCAGGTGGTCGGGGCAAGGGAGCCTCCTTCCGGCCGGCACGCGACCTGGTCGCGCGATCTGCTCGTGCGGTCGTGGCTTATGGCGAGGCGGCGGACGCGATCGGGGAGGCCTGGTCGGATGTGGTGCCGGTGCGCAAGGAGACTAGATTCGCTGATGCCTTCTCGGCCGCTTGTGAGTTGTCCGTGGCGGGCGATACGGTCTTGCTCTCGCCAGCCTGCGCGAGTCAGGACCAATTTGCCAACTATCAGGAGCGCGGTGAGGCTTTCGCGCTGCTGGCGCACGGGTGGCAACCGTGATCGCGCGCTCGACGCCGATGCAGCCCAGTTATGATCTGGGTCAGCGTCCGGTCGTTCTGGCCACCCATCGTGTCGATCGCTGGTTGCTCGGTGCGGTTGGTTTGTTGGTGGCATTGGGGCTGCTTCTGGTTCTCGATGCCAGCTTCTTTGTCGGTGCGGATATGTATGGGGACCCCTTTCGGATCGCTCGCCGGCAGTTGGGCTTTGCGCTGGTGGCGGCCGCGGAAGCAGCCTTGCTGACGCGGGTCCGATCAGACGTCTTGCGTAAATTCGCGTACCCGTCGCTGGTTCTGGTTCTGCTCCTTCTGGTTGCGGTTCTGATCCCCGAGATCGGCCAGGTCCGCAATGGGGCGCGTCGTTGGCTTGCTGTAGGGTCGCTTTCCTTCCAGCCCTCCGAGCTGGCCAAGGTCGCGATGGTTCTCTATCTGGCACATTCGCTGGCCCGAAAGGAAAAGAGGATGGGCAGCTTCAGCTACGGCGTGCTGCCTCATCTGATCGTGGCGGCCGTGCCGGCGGGGCTTCTGTTGCTGGAGCCGGACTTCGGCACCGCCGGCCTGCTTCTGGCGCTGGTATTCGCGATGCTCTTCGTGGGCGGAGCGCGCCTGCATCATCTTCTCGGCTTGGGGCTTCTGGTCGTGCCACCTGCACTTTGGTTGATTTGGTCCTCCCCCTATCGCTGGAAACGGGTTCTGGGATTTCTCGATCCTTTTGCCGACCCCGAGGGGAAAGGGTTCCAGCTCGTTCAATCTTTTCTCGCCTTCGGGAATGGTGGTGTGACCGGGGTGGGGCTGGGCGCGGGCAAGCAGAAACTTTTCTGGATTCCCGAGGGACATACGGATTTCATTTTTGCCTTGCTGGGCGAATCTCTCGGCCTGTTGGGTGCAATCTTTGTCCTCTGCTGTTTCGGGATGATTGCCTTCCGCGGTTTTTCGGTAGCCGCCCGCTCGATGGATCGCTTCTCGAGTCTTCTCGCCTTCGGGATTACCTTCCTTCTGATCTCGCAAGCCGTTCTGAACATTGCGGTCGTCGTCGGCGTCGTCCCGACCAAGGGGATGCCTTTGCCGTTGCTCAGTTACGGGGGTTCGTCGATGCTGACCACGGGGCTTCTGGTCGGAATCCTTCTCTCCTTGTCTCGGGAAACGCGATGAAAAAGGGCTGCCCGTGCGGGTGATCGTTGCCGGTGGTGGCACGGGGGGGCACCTTTTTCCCGGAATTGCCGTGGCGGATGCCTTGCGCAAGGATCACGGGGCCGAGGTGCGCTTTGTCGGGAGCATGCATGGGATCGAACGCGAGTTGGTGCCGCAGAACGGCTACCCGGTCGATCTACTTCCGGTGCGCGGACTTCGCGGAAAAAGCCTGACGGCATCTCTGGCCGCTCTCCGAGACGCGGTGGTGAGTCTCGCCAAGGCTCGGGCGATCCTTGCGGGTTTCGCTCCGGATCTGGCGATCGGGGTCGGCGGGTACGCCGCTTTCCCGGCCATATTTGCGGCATGGCGACGTGGCGTGCCGATCGTGTTGCTCGAGCAGAATGCGGCCATGGGCCTGACCAACCGTCTGCTGCAACGCCTTGCGGTTCGGGTCTGTGTGAGTTTTGCCGAGACCGCCGAGGCCCTCGGGCCGCGCGCTGTGCTCACCGGCAACCCGATTCGATTTGCCCGACCCGATCGTGAGCATGCGGCTCCTGTGGGTCGGCGGCTTCGCCTTCTGGTTTTTGGGGGTAGTGCAGGAGCGCGCAAATTGAATCAGGTCGTTCCCGCGGCACTGGCCTTGATGCGCCAGCCGATCGAGGTGCGCCACCAGACGGGTCGATCCGAGGAACAAGCCGTCCGGGAAGCTTATAGCGCTCAGGGTCTGGAGGCGCGGGTCGAGCCCTTCATCGACGATATGGGTGCCGCCTATCGTTGGGCGGATCTGGTGCTCTGCCGCGCGGGGGCTTCCACGATCGCCGAGCTGACGGTTCTGGGATGTCCGGCCATTCTGGTGCCCTATCCGTATGCGACCGGAGACCATCAGACGGAGAATGCGAGACCGCTGGCCGCGGCAGGGGCTGCCTGGTTGGTCCCGGATAGCAGTTTGAGCCCCGAGAGCTTGCGCGAAAATCTCGAGATTCTGCAGGAATCTCCAGAGAAATTGGAGATCGCCGGTCGTGCGGCGCGCGGCTTGGGGCGTCCCGAAGCGTTGCGGGCGGTGACCGACGTCTGCGTGGCCGCGAGCGCGGGGGCGGTGTAGGCAAAGACCATGAGCCAGGGGCATCGGATACATTTTGTCGGCATCGGCGGCATCGGCATGAGCGGGATTGCCGAGGTTCTGATCAATCTTGGCTATGCGGTGAGTGGCTCGGATCTCTCGCGCAGCGACTCGGCCGAGCGTCTGGCGGCGCTCGGCGCTCAGGTTGTCTATGGGCATGATCCGGCGCATGTCGACAAGGCCGTGGATGCGGTCGTCATTTCGTCGGCGGTCAAATTTTCGAATCCGGAGGTTGCGCGCGCGCGTGACCTCCAGATCCCTGTCATCCCACGCGCCGAGATGTTGGCAGAATTGATGAGGATGAAAAGCGGGATCGCCGTCGCCGGGACGCATGGCAAGACCACGACCACGTCATTGCTGGCACAAATTCTTTCCGAGGCAGGCATGGACCCGACCACCGTGATCGGGGGCAAGGTCCACTCTCTTGGCAGCAATGCGCGCCTCGGTGAGGGGGAATATCTTGTCGCCGAGGCAGATGAGAGCGATGGGACCTTTCTGTTGTTGTCGCCGACGATTGCCGTGATTACCAATATCGATCCCGAGCATCTGGAGCATTGGGGAAGCGTGGAGCGGGCCGCCGACGCATTTCTCGAGTTTGCCAATCGGGTGCCCTTTTACGGGACGGCGATCCTGGGCGTCGACAGCCCACGGGTCGCGGCTTTGGTCCCGCGACTGCGCAAGCGCTTTCTGACCTACGGATTGACCCGGGACGCCGAATTCAGTGCCCGTGATTTGCGACTCGAGGGCTTCGAGACCCGGTTTGTTGCCACGCGAGGCGGGGACGATCTCGGCGAGGTCTCCATTGCTTCACCCGGACGCCATATCGCCATGAATGCGCTCGCCACGATCGCGGTTTGTTTGGAGATCGGGGTCGATTTTCGTGATGTGGCCCGGGGATTGCGTGCCTTCGAGGGCATTCATCGTCGGTTCGAGGTGCGCGGTCGGGCCGGCGGAGTCACGGTCATTGACGACTACGGACACCACCCGGAAGAGGTCCGCGCCACGCTGCGCGCGGCGCGCGAAGCCCTCGGTGGGCGCCGCATCGTGGTGTTTCAACCGCATCGCTACTCGCGAACCGAGAGCCTTTTTGAGGATTTCCTCGGTGCCTTCGACGATGCGGACCACCTCTTGCTGCTCGATATTCATCCCGCGGGGGAGGAGCCGATCGAGGGCGTCGATGCCGATGCGCTCGCCCGGGCGCTGGCGCGGCGAGGTCACGCCGATGTCCGCTATCTTGCGGACCGAGCGGCGGTCGGCGAGGCCGTAGCGGAGCTGGCGCAACCGGAAGACGTGGTTTTGTTGATGGGGGCGGGCGATATTATCCGAGATGGCGACGCCGTTGTGGCGGCGTTGTCGGCCGCAGCAAGTCGGGACGGAGCGGGCGAATGAGAATCGAAGGGCGCTACCGTGGACAGCGGGTCGGGATTCTCACCGGAGGCCTTTCGGCCGAGCGTGAGATCTCGCGGCGCAGCGCGACCGCCGTCCAGGGCGCCCTGCAGAGGCGCGGCTACGAGGCCGAATGTATCGAGGGCGATCGCGCGGTCGCCGGAGCCCTGGCCGAATCGGGCGTGGATGTCGTCTTCAATGCTCTCCATGGACGCTACGGCGAAGATGGCTGCGTGCAGGGACTTCTCGAGGTTTTACGGTTGCCCTACACTGGTAGTGGTGTGCAGGCCAGTTCCCTCGCGATGGATAAGTGGCTGACCAAAAAAGTCATTGAATCCGCGGGGATTCCGACTCCCGACGCTGATCTTCTGGCCCCCGACGAAGCTCCGAAAAGGCCGTTCCCGATGGTGGTCAAGCCACGGTCCGAGGGGTCGAGCAATGGTGTGGGCATCGCCCATGGTCCCGACGATTTGGCGGGGGTTCTGGCGGGCGCCCGCGCGTTTGCCGGCGATTTGATCGCGGAGGACTTCATCGCTGGCCGGGAAGTCACGGTCGCGGTGTTCGACGGTCGCCCACTGGCGGCTATGGAGGTCATCGCACTCGGTGACGAGTTCCATAGCTGGGAGGTCAAATACACCGCTGGTCGCGAAGAGTTCCTGTTGCCCGCCCCGCTGGGCGATCGTTATTCCGAGGTGCTGGCGGTGGCGGCCGCCACGCATGAGGCAGTTCAGGCTTCGGTTTATAGCCGTGTGGATTTGCGGATTGATGATCAGGGGAATCCGTTTGTTCTGGAGTGCAATACCCTGCCGGGGTTGCATGAACTTGGGTGGTTTCCCCGGATGGCCGCGCACGCGGGCATTGAATTTGACGACCTGATCGAGGGATTGCTCGATCGGGCAGATCTCGGGGTTGTCGAGACCATTCGCGAGGAGGGGCCATGAGATCATCCGAAGCAAAAAAGAGGGCGCAGCGGTCGGTTGGGGCGGGCGGGCGACTGCGCCGCGGCAGCCATGCCAACCTTTCGCGCCGCTCGCAAATTCTCTCGCGCCTTCGGGAGTCATTCCTCCGGCCGCAAAACATCGTTTATTTTCTGATTTTTGCCACGTTTTGCTTTACTTTTCCCCTTCTGCTGGGTTACATATCCAATCATCGTTATTTCGCCGTCCGAGAAGTGATTGTGGTGGGGACGGAGCGACTCGACGAGTCGCAGGTGCAGAGGTGGATGGGATTGTTGGAGGGTAGAAGCATCTGGAGCGCGTCTCCGAAGACTCTGGAAACAGAGCTCGAGCGGCAACCGGCGGTTGCCGTAGCCGACGTGCGACGCCTTCTGCCGGACCGCTTCCATGTCACGATCGCCGAAGAAGCGCCTCGCGCCTTGCTGCGGGCCGGCAGTAATTTTTATCACGTGAGCGAACAGGCCGAGATCATCGCATCCGTCACGCGACCGGACGCTGCCTTGCCGATTGTCTCGCTTGACTCCGAGAAGTTGCCCACGCCGTCGGAGTTGCGGGAGGCTCTCGCGGTGGTTTCGCTTTTTGAAAAAGGAGCCGGCGGGATCGCCGTTTCCGAAGTGGAGATCGACCGCACCAGCGACCGCCGCGTTCTGGTGGCGCACGCGGCGAGCGGGCGTCTGACAGTTCGCCTGGGTTGGGGTGATTGGTCGGCTCGGTTGGCGGCACTCTCTCGCGTCGTTGCGGATGTCTCCGGACCAAGGGCCGAAGCCGGCTTCGTGGATACCGGCCACCTCACGGGCACAGTGGAAGTTCTCGATGCCCAAACCGTCGTCGCTCGCTGGCGCACGCGCGGAGGGGCGGCCTAGGATGGCACGCAAGCAGCCTATTCGCGTCGCTCTCGACATCGGAACCCATCAGGTTTCGGTGTTGGTCGCGTCTGTGGAAGAGGCTGCGCCGCGCATTATCGGGGTCGGGACGGCTCCTTCTCGCGGGCTCCGTCGCGGGGTTGTCGTAGACATCGAGGCGACCGTTCAGGCGATCCAGCGTGCTCTCCGTGAGGCCGAAATGATGGCGGATTGCGCCATTCATTCCGTCGCCGTGAGTTTGAGCGGCAGCCATATCGAAGGAGTGAGCAGCCACGGGATGGTCCCGATGAAAAGCCACGAGGTCCTGGCTGAAGACGTGGCCTTGGTGAAGGAAGCTGCGCAAACCATCAAGTTGCCGGCTGATCGCGAAGTGCTGCACGTACTCGATCAGGGCTATAGCGTCGACGAGCAGGACGGGATTCGAGACCCCAAGGGGATGGCGGGTGTTCGCCTGGAGTCGCGAGTCTATCTTCTGACGGCCTCGACGCCGATCCTGCAGAACATTCAGAAATGCTGCAACCGGGCCGGGATTACCGCAACCGTCGTGGTGCTTTCGCCGTTGGCTTCGGCCGCGGCGGTCCTGGGTGAGGAAGAACGCGAATTGGGTGTCGGCGTCATCGATTTCGGCGGGGGCACGACTGATTTTCTGGTCTACCACGGTGGGGTCGTGCAGCACGCTTCGGTTCTCGGACTGGGCGGTTCACATCTGACCAATGATATTGCGGCCGGCCTGCGAACGCCGGCGTCGGAGGCCGAGCGTTTGAAGCAGCATTTTGGCTGCGCGCTCGCCAGTCAGGTTGCGGCCAACGACCATATCGAAGTGCCCGCGGTGGGCGGTCGTCAGTCGCGGCAGGTGTCGCGCCAGGTTCTGGCCGAGATCATCGAGCCTCGCACCGAGGAGATTCTCTCGTTGGTGGCTAAGGACGCGCATCAGGCTCGTGTCATGGGTTTGCTCAACTCGGGCATCGTTTTGGTGGGTGGCACGGCCGAGTTGCCGGGAATCGTGGAGTTGGCCGAGCGCGTGCTTGGTGTGCCGGTGAGGCGAGGCGTGCCGCGCGAGGTAACCGGGTTTGGGGAGATGGTGGGTGATGCGTCCTGGGCGACCGGCGTAGGATTGTTGTTGCTCGCGGATAGTGAAGAGTTGTGGAGCCTGCAGGAGGACGAAGTTCCTGCGGGTGTCTTGATGCGTTTTCGTTCTCGAATGGGCGATTGGCTGCGAGATTTCTTTTAGACGTTGGATCGCAGCCTGAGCAGGCAGCGCGATCGGACGGGATGTTGAGGAGGCTGGGGATGAAAGAGCAAATGGCAGACAATCAGGAAGGCGCAAAGATCAAGGTCGTCGGGATCGGTGGAGGCGGCGGTAACGCGGTCAATACCATGATTCAGGCAGGGATGCCGGGCGTCGAATTTGTTGTCGGGAACACCGATGCTCAGGCTCTGGTCCATAGTCTTGCTCCGGTGAAGATCCATCTCGGTGGCGAAGTGACCAAGGGGCTGGGTGCGGGAGCGGATCCCGAGAAAGGCCGCAATGCGGCTCTCGAAGACACCGAGATGCTGCGCGATATTCTCACCGGATCGGATATGGTCTTTGTGACCGCAGGCATGGGTGGCGGAACGGGAACGGGTGCCGCGCCGGTTGTGGCTTCGGTGGCCAAGGAAGCTGGCGCGCTCACTGTTGGTGTCGTGACCAAGCCGTTTATCTTCGAGGGGCGCCGTCGGATGCGTCAGGCCGAGCAAGGCGTCGAGGATCTGAAAAAAAACGTTGATGCTCTGATTACGATCCCCAACCAGCGGCTTCTGTCGGTCTCGAGTCGGAACATGCCGATTACCGAGAGCTTCCAGAAAGCGGACGATGTGCTTTTACAGGCGGTTCGCGGAATTTCCGATCTCATTACAGTCCATGGGCTGATCAATCTCGACTTCGCCGATGTTCGCGCGATCATGAGCGAGATGGGTCTGGCCATGATGGGCGCCGGACTGGCCGAAGGCGAAAACCGCGCGGTGGAAGCCGCGCAGCGAGCGATCTCGTCGCCGTTGCTCGATGATGTCTCGATTCAGGGGGCGCGGGGCGTGTTGATCAATATCACCGGTGGCCCGGACCTCTCGCTGCATGAAGTCAATGAGGCAGCGACCTTGATCGAAGAAGAGGCTCATGAGGATGCCAACATCATCTTCGGAGCCGTGATCGACGAGGAAATGGCGGGCAAGATGCGGATCACCGTGATTGCGACCGGCTTTGGCGAGTCTGCCAGTCTGGCTCTGCCGACCGCTGACGAAGTCCTCGGCAACCGCGACGGCTTTGGCAATCGGGCGCGTCCGGAGATGGCAGCGCCGAGCGCTCCGCCACCCATCCCGACGGCAACCCCGATCCAGGGGGCCGCAACCGCGCCGGACGGACGACGCGTGGTGCGAATGGGAGTCGTGGAAGATGGTGCCGATCCCGTGCTGCGCCAGCCGGGGGAGGCCCAGCAGGGTCCCTCGGCAATGGATCGCGTGGAGGATGAATCGGAATACGATATCCCCACTTTTTTGAGAAAACAGTCCCAGTAATCAGAGCTTTCGGGGGCCAGCTCCCCCGAGTTCCGGCCGGCAGAAAAGCGCCCCTCGAGA
>CBFHUR010000037.1:0-29860 GCA_965658895.1 Binatia bacterium | reverse complement strand
AGGGACCAAGATGAAACCTCAAGACGAGATGAATGTATCGAACCGATTTTCTGCCCTGATTATCAGCGCCATAGCGCTTTCCATCGCAACTTTCTCACCAACGGCTGCCGACGCCAAGGACAAGCTGATCATGAGTATGGTCAACAAAGGCGGCGACGGGGCTTCGAGTCTTTTCGCCAATTGTCAAAGTAGCGGCTTGTCCAAGCTCATGGGGCCCAAGATCCAGATTCTGTTGAAGAAACTTGACGGCAAGCCCACCGGCGACGGACTTTTATGCTCGGGCGATGACGTCATCTGTATCGTGAGGTCCAACGTCAATTGGGCCGCAGGCGCACCATTTGTGTCGAACACGATTCTTCGCGGAGATACGAAGCGGGGAAATATGAAAATCAAGGTCGACACTTGCGACGAAAATCCCGCCCTTTGTGCGATACCCGCACTCGACGTCCGAATCACGGGGACAACCGTTACCTGCTACGAGGGCGACCCCACCTTTGTGACCCCCACCTTTAGCGGGGGGCCACTGAACAGCTGCGAAGGCGTCGTTCTCGGCGACATTGATCTCCCAACGAGTGACGTGATTGCGGAAACCGGCATGATGGGTACCTGCGACGACTGAGGCAGAACGGACTTTCGGAAAAGTTTGACTCGCTGGCAGCGCCCCATTAGGAAGGAGGTCCCACTAATTTCGGAGGATACAGCTGCCCCTTGAGGGCGATTCCCGCCCCCCATCATGTTCGATTCACTTTCTGAAAAACTCGATAGCGTATTCCGCCGCGTGCGGGGCACCGGCAAGCTTACCGAAGCCAATGTCGAAGAGGCCCTGCGCGACGTCCGGGTGGCCCTGCTTGAGGCAGATGTCCATCTCGACGTCGCCAAATCCTTTATCGAAAAGGTTAAAAGTCGGGCGATGGGCCAGGAGGTGCTGCGCAGCCTCACCCCCGAGCAACACCTCATCAAGATTGTGGGCGAAGAGCTGGTCGCCATCATGGGCGGCGCCACCGGAAGCCTGAATCTCTCGGGAGAAGGCCCGGTCATCCTGATGCTTGTCGGCCTGCAAGGCTCGGGCAAGACGACCACCACCGCCAAACTCGCCAAACATCTGATCGAAGCCGGAAGACGCCCGTATCTGGTACCATTGGACCTCTCGCGACCGGCGGCCATCGAGCAGCTCAAGACACTCGCGGGTCAGGTGGGCGACGGCTGTGCCGTGCATGATACCCCGGCCGACACCAAAGATGCCGTAGCCGTCGCCAGCGCGGCTGTCGCAGCCGCCAAAGCCGGATTCCACGATACGATTCTCGTCGATACGGCCGGCCGCCTGGCTGTTGATGAAGCCTTGATGTCGGAGTTGAGCCACGTACGTGACACGATTCGGCCGCAGCAAACCCTGCTGGTGGCTGATGCCATGACCGGTCAGGACGCTGTTGCGGTCGCCACCGGCTTCCGCGATGGCGTCGGGATCGACGGCATCATCCTCTCGAAGATGGAAGGCGATGCCCGCGGCGGCGCGGCTCTCTCGCTGCACGCGACCACCAACAAACCGGTGCTCTTTACCGGCATTGGCGAAAAACTCGAGGACCTCGAAGTCTTCCACCCGGATCGTGTCGCCAACCGCATCCTGGGCATGGGCGACATGATGTCGCTGATCGAGAAGGCGGAAGCCGCCTTCGACGACAAGGAAGCCGCCAAGCTCGAGAAAAAGCTCAAAAAGAACGAATTCACCCTCGAGGACTTCCGCGATCAACTTCGGACCATGAAGAAAATGGGCTCGGTGGGCGATCTGATGAGCATGATCCCGGGCATGAAGAAAATGGCGAAAAAGGCCGAGTTGGCCGGCGCGGACTCGGAATTGAAAAAAATCGAGGCCATCATTGACTCGATGACCAATCAGGAACGTCAGAATCACCTCATCCTGAACTCCAGCCGCCGGAAAAGGATCGCCAGCGGCAGTGGCACCCGGGTCTCGGACGTGAACCGATTCCTGAAACAGTACAACCAAACACGAAAAATGATGAAATCGCTCACCAAGGGGGGTGGCCGGGGCCTCCTTGCCCAACTCGGAGGCGGGCGCTAAAGAGAGGGTCTTGCGGCGGGTGGAATAAGCCCCTCGTCGTTGTCCCTCGGTTAATCAAAGAGATTCAAGTCAGGTTTCACGGAGAGTTTTCATGGCAACCACCATTCGCCTCGCACGTCACGGATCGAAAAAGCGCCCCTTCTATCGGATCGTGGCGGCTTCGAAAAAGTTCCCACGTGACGGGCGCTTTCTGGAGCAATTGGGCCATTACGATCCCACCTCGGAACCTGTGAATCTGCGCGTCCACCTCGACAAGGTCGAGAAGTGGGTCCGAAATGGCGCAAAGCCGAGCGACACTGTGGCCGTCCTCCTCAAGCAGGCGGGATGGACCGGGTTACCGACCACAGAAGCCGCCCCGGCTCCCGCCGAGGGCTGATTTGATGAAAGAACTCGTAGAACTGATCTCCAAGCACCTGGTCAACGACCCGGATGCGGTCGTGATCACCGAGACCGAGGGCGAAACGGCGTCGATCATCGAATTGCGTGTCGCGCCGGAGGATCTGGGTCGGATCATTGGCAAACAGGGCCGCACGGCGAAGTCGATCCGTACCCTGGTCAATGCCGTCGCCTCGCGTCAGAACCGCAAGATCGTCCTCGAAATCATCGAAGAGAAGTAGCTCACGGAACCCCGAAGCTCAGCAACGGGTTCCCCGACCGTCGATACCATTGCGGTTGGAAAGTTGGTCGGCGGTCACGGCGTGCGTGGGCTCGCCAAGGCCCACCCCTTCAACCCCGGGTCTCCCGGATTGCTTGCGGCCGAAGAGATCACTCTGGTCCGCCCTGACGGCAATACCTCAGAGACCTTTGCCGTCCGCGAAAGCCGACCCCATAAAAACATCATCCTCATGCGGATGGATGGATTGGATAGCCTCAACGACCTCGAGCCATGGATTGGATCCGAGATCCACCTCGACCGGGAGCACCTGCCCGCGGCCGGCGAAACCGGCGTTTATCATTGGGAGGCTCTCGGCCTTGAGGTCCGGACAAGGCAAGGCACCCTGGTGGGACATATCGAGGAAATCCAGTCGATGCCCGCCAACGACCTATGGGTTGTCCGCGACGGCGACCGTGAATCCCTGATCCCGGTGGTGGAACCGATCGTTGTCGAGATCGACCTCCCCGCGGGGGTCGCCATCATCGACCCGCCCGCGGGCCTGGTTCCGGAAGAATAGCCCCTCGTGCGCATCGACATCCTGACAATCTTCCCCGAATATTTCTCCGGGATTCTGCAGGCCAGCCTTATCGGCAAGGGCATCGAGGCGGGTAAAATCGACATTCGCCTCCACCAACTGCGCGACTGGGCCACCGACAAACATCGTACCGTCGATGATACTCCCTACGGCGGTGGCCACGGCATGGTCATGAAAATCGAACCGCTGGTGGCTGCAATCGAAGCGATCGCCGGTCCGAATGCGATCAAACTTCTTCTGGCGGCTCGCGGGGAGAGCTTCACACAGGAAAAGGCCGCCACTTTGGCGCGTGCCGACCAGATCCTGCTGATCTGCGGCCGCTATGAGGGCGTCGACGAGCGTCTCGATTCCTACATCGACGGACAAATCGCGATCGGAGATTACGTCCTCAATGGCGGCGAGGCCGGAGCGGCCGTGGTGATCGATGCCGTGACGCGACTGGTGCCTGGCATCATCGGCAATCCGGAATCTCTGGAAACCGAGTCTTTCAACCAGGCGCTTCTCGAGCACCCGCAATACACGCGGCCCGAGGTCTTCCGCGATCGCGAAGTCCCGTCCGTACTCCTGTCGGGGAACCACGCCGCCATCGAAAAATGGCGTCAGGAAGCTGCCGAAAAGGACACGCGCGCGCGCCGGCCGGACCTCTGGCGCCGGAATCCGAAAAACAAGGACTGAGCAGGTATCTGCATGTCGCATCGGCTCTACATCGCCCTGCTCCACCATCCGGTCATGAACCGCGACGGCGAGATCGTGACTACTTCGATCACCAATATCGATGTCCATGATATCGCCCGATCGGCGCGCACCTACGACGTCTCGGGTTTTTTTATCGGGCACCCCATTTTGGGAATGCGTCGCCTGACCGAGCGGATTCTCTGGCATTGGATGGAGGGGCATGGAGCCACCTACAACCCCACCCGCGGAGAAGCCTTGCAATTCGTCCGCATTTCCACCGATCTCGACCAGATTCTGACGCAGATCGAACACGAAACCGGATCGCTTCCCACCATGATCGCTACATCGGCCCGACCCGGGCCCGACACCATCGGATACGACGAAATGTCACGCGAGATTCGGGAAACTGAAGAACCCTTCCTCCTCTTGCTCGGGACCGGCTACGGCCTCAGCCCCGAGGTTCTGGGAAGATGCACGCGCCGTCTGGCACCGATCGAAGGCGCTTCGGACTACAACCATCTATCGGTCCGGGCGGCTGCCGCGATCATGCTCGATCGACTTTTTGGCTGAAGAAGGCTCTGTTTTCGAAACAATTTCCCGCTGACCCGTCTGGGCATGCAATCTGGATTCCCAATCGTTAGAAGATTGCTCTCGGAGGCACCTCTCGGCCAGGAGCGTGGGCGCAATTCTGCGAACACCCCATAGGGCTCGATGTGATCCGGTCCAATTTTCGAGGAAAATCATGGGCAAAGGCGATATTATTGCGGCGATCGAAGCCGAACAGCTGAAAACAAACATCCCCGAGTTTCGACCCGGGGACAGCCTGCGCGTCCACGTCAAAGTGGTCGAGGGCGAGAAAGAGCGTATTCAGGTCTTTGAAGGTGCATGCATTCGGCGTCATCACGGATCCGTGCGTGAGACCTTCACCGTGCGCAAGGTGTCCTACGGCGTTGGCGTAGAGAGAACCTTTCCGCTGCACTCGCATCGCATCGACAAGATCGAAGTCATCACCCGAGGCCGTGTCCGGCGCGCGAAATTGTACTACCTCCGCGAGCGATCCGGAAAAGCCGCACGCATCAAAGAGCGTCGGCGCGACTGAGATCGGCCGGGGCGCCGATCCTCATGTCGACGGACAGTCCATACGACTCCCGGCAACCGCAGCCTTCGCCTCCGGCCAGCGGCGAGACGACTCCTCGGGGAGAACCGCAGTTCCGCCACGAGATCGCCTCGGACGTGGTCCTCTCCGGCAGGATTCATTTCCCTGCAGATGCACGGGTAGACGGACGGCTCAAGGGCGAAGTGCATGCTGATCAGCTGCTCCTGATCGGAACATCTGCGGAAGTCGATGCCAGAATCCGAGCCCGGGAACTGATCATCGAGGGAACCCTGACGGGCGACATCATCGAAAGCGGCGACGTCACGATTGCCTCGACCGGAAAAGTTTTCGGTTCCATTCAGGCCCGTTGCCTCAAGGTCGACCCCGGAGCCCGCTTTGAGGGAAGCGTGCGAAGCTATGCTGTTGCCCGCACCGAGCTTTTATCCCCCGGGGAAAACCCGAAGGAAACAGAGCCCCCGCAAAAACGGCCCGCCACCCGGAATCATTAATCGGGAGCTTGCGCGTCCACCGCCGGGAAGGAAGCATACAGGATCATGTATACGGGAATCACGCGCGGGACCTTCCCTGTCGTCCAGACGGATCGGAAACCCGACCTTCTGACCTATCAGGTCGAATTGCCCGAGGAACTTCTCGAAGGTCTGGAATGCGGCGCCAGCGTCTCGATCGACGGCGTATGCCAGACGGTCGTGTCGATCGAGAACCGGCGGGTTCGTTTCGATGCCATCTCGGAGACTCTCGGCCTGACCACGCTCGGGGACCTCGAGGAAGGTCAACCGGTCGCGGTAGAGCGCAGCTCACGTGTGGGGGACGAAGTGGGTGGGCATGATGTCGCCGGACATGTCAGCGGCACCGGAACCATCATTTCGCGCAAAGTTGAAGGAAATGTCTGGGACCTTCAGATCGAGGTGCCCGAGGCCTGGATGCGCTACATCACCACAAAGGGATTCATCGCAATCGACGGATCCAGTCTGACCGTGGGCGAGCGCCATCCCGAAGGCTCGTTCTGGATCCACCTGATCCCCGAAACCGTACGGCTCACCAACCTGGGCGACAAAAAAGAAGGCGACCGTGTGAACATCGAGCTCGATGCACGCACGGTCGCCATCGTCGACACCGTCGAGCGCGTTCTTGCCGAACGCGAAAACTGATTTTCAGCGGCCGAAGCCGATGACGTCATAACCTTTGTCGGTCATGCATTTCCGAACAAAGGCTTCATAGTTCTGAGGAGGCTGGGATCCCTTGGACAGGCCACGCAGCAATCCCAGACCAGCACCGACACCAGCGCCGATCGCAGCACCCTTGCCTGCGTTTCCGCCAATCGCACCGCCGATCGCGCCAAGTGCGGCCCCGCCGGCCGCGCCGCCGACCGTATTCCCGGCCGCTTCCGCTCCGGCATTTCGCTGCTGCAGATATTGTTGCGAGAGCGCCTGGCAATAGGCCATATCCTGCTTGGCCTGCACTTCACCCACCTTGCGCAAATGTTCATTCGGGTAGAGTTCCGGCTGCGGGTCGCGAGCCGAGCAACCGACTGGCAAAACCACCGTCATCGCCAACGCCACAATCCATCCTGTCTTGGTCATCTTTTTCATCGCAATCACTCCTCAGACTCCTTGGTGACCACATCTTGACCTGTTGTGGGGCCGGGGGCAACGGCCTGAGCTTCCAGCGGGAAATGACAGGCCACCTGATGGCCGACAGCGACATCCACCAACTCCGGGCGCTGCACTCGGCATCGCTCGACCGCAATCGGACAACGGGGATGAAAAGCGCAACCCGATGGCGGATTTCGGGGGCTGGGCGGCTCGCCGGCGAGGCGCTGTCGGGGAGCATTCTCACCACCCATCTCGGCTACCGCCGACAGCAAGCTCTGCGTGTAGGGATGTCCCGGCTGCGCCAATAAAACCTCCCGATCGGCAATCTCGACCAGGCGGCCTGCATAAAGAACCGCGATACGATCGCTGAAATGAGCAACCACGCGCAGATCATGCGCCACGAAAAAATAGGCCATTCCGCGGTCCCGTTGCAGATCGGAGAGCAAGTTCAGAACCTGTGCCTGAACGGAAACATCCAGAGCCGAGACAGGTTCATCGAGGACGACAAACCGCGGCGAGAGAGCCAGTGCGCGAGCAATCCCGATCCGTTGGCGCTGGCCGCCGCTGAATTCATGGGGGAACCGCCTTGCATGCGCGCTCGACAAGCCCACCTCTTCCAGCAATCCCTCCACGATCTTCATGCGCTCCTCGCCTGCAGCGATTCCATGGATATCGATGCCCTCGGCAATCAGATCCTCGACTCGAAACCGTGGGTCGAGAGAGCCCACCGGGTCCTGAAAGACCACCTGCATCTCGCGACGCAATTGCTGAAGCTCCTCGCGCGAGAGCCGAGCCAGATCGCGACCATCGAAAAGAACCTCGCCCGCAGTGGGCTCCAGAAGCCGCAGGAGCAGCCGACCCAGCGTAGATTTGCCGGATCCGGATTCCCCCACAACGCCCAGCGTCTCGCCAGGGTAAATCTTGAGGCTGACCTCGCAGACCGCCGGGACCACTGATCGCGTCCAGCGACTCCGGCCGCTCGTGAACGAGCGCGAGACACCCCGCGCCTCCACCAAGGGCTGTCGGCCTTTCACAATCGATCTCCGGGCAACAAGCGATGATGACAGGCCACCGCGCCAGACCCCTCTCGAGGCCCCAGATCGGGCTCGGTATCGGCACATTCGGCCGTGGCGCGAGGGCAGCGATCCCGAAAACGACAACCAGCGGGGCGCTGGTCGGGTTCGGGGACCGCACCGGGGATGGTTCGGAGACGAGCTTGTCTCTCGTACATCCGCGGCAGAGAATCCAACAACATCCGGGTATAGGGATGGGATGGGGCCTCGAACAGATCGCTGGCCGCGGCGCGCTCCATCACGCGACCCGAGTAGAGGACGGCCACTTCATCGGCCCGACGCGAGACGACACCGAGATCATGGGTAATCAAAAGCACGCTCATCGAGAACTGCTTCTGCATCGCTTCGAGAAGATCCAGAATTTCCGCCTCGATGGTCGCATCCAGAGCGGTTGTGGGCTCGTCGGCAATCAACAGCGTGGGTCGACAGACCAAGGCCATCGCAATCATCACGCGCTGTCGCATTCCGCCGGACAGCTCATGGGGGTAGGCTTTGGCGCGCATTTCGGGGTCCGGGATCTCCACCGTCCGGAGCATCTCGATGGACCTCTCCCAGGCTGCATGTCGCGAGATTCGTTCATGACAACGAACGGCCTCGGCCACCTGGCGACCGACGGTAAATAGCGGGTTCAACGAGGTCATGGGCTCCTGAAACACCATCGAAATCTCGCGGCCGCGCAACCGACGCCACTCACGGGGAGAAAGCCCGAGAAGGTCTCTTCCCCCCAACCGAATCGCACCCGACACCACCCGCGCGGACGGACTGAGGAGCCCCAGCACCGAAAGAGCCGAGACGCTCTTTCCCGAGCCGGATTCGCCGACCAGTCCCAGTGTTTCTCCCGGATAGACTTCAAACGATGCGCCATCTACCGCGCGCGATATGCCGTGCGGGGTATGGAAATCCACCACGAGATCCGACACCTCCAGGATCGGAGGCCCTCTCATCGACCCGCGACTTTCGCTTGGGGATCAATATGGTCCTGCAGACGATCGCCCAGAAAATTGAATGCCATCGTCGCCACCACAATCAGAATTCCCGGGATCAGAACCCACGGACGATAATCGAGGTTGGTTAGATTCTGTGCATCTCGCAGCAAGGAACCCCAGCTGGTCCCCGGCTCCTGAATGCCGACACCCAGCAAGGACAAGGCACTCTCGCCGAGAATAAAACCCGGAATGGCAAGCGTGGCGGCAACGAGCGTATAGGAGAAGGTGGCCGGGAGTACGTGTCGGATCACAATGCGTGCCGGCGACGCGCCCAGCGCCCGCGCGGCCTGCACATAATCGCGCTCCCGAATCGAGGCGGTCATGCCCCGAAGCACACGCGCCAGACCAGCCCAGCGAATAAAACTCATCAGGGCCACCAGGAGAAAAAACGTCTGGACCGGAGACAGCCCCGGTGGAATCACGGCAGCCAGAGCGAGAAGAAAGAAAAACGCCGGCAAGGCCATCATGATTTCGCACAGGCGCATCAATAAATGATCCACACGCCCGCCGGCATAACCCGCGACAACGCCAACGAAGATCCCGATCGTGAAGCTGATCAACACCCCGACGACCCCGATCGAGAGGCTTACACGCCCACCAAACAGGACCCGCGCAAAAAGATCCCGTCCCAGGGCATCGGTACCGAGCAGAAAGACGTCGGGATTTCCCGCGGCCGGCGCCAGTAGATGTCCGTGGACCAACCACTGGAGCGGGATGCGACGGGAAGCATCCACTTCATAGAGCCGCCGCATCGGGTCCACCAATTTTTGCGGATGCACATAGAAAAACCCTTCATCGACCCAATCTGCCGGGGCAGCCAGATGCAGGAGCATTGGTGGGGCATCGGGAAACCGGCGGTTCTGTGTCTCGGGCGCGTGAAACGCAATCCAGGGGGCAAAAATGGCCGAAAAATAGAGCACGAAAAGAATCGCGCCGCTCCAACCAGGCGAGATCCGACGACCACCGGCAACTCCCATCAGGAGTCCTCCAGGCGCTGAAAATCAATCCGTGGATCCACCACGACGAGAAGCAGATCGGCGAGCAGGTTGCCGAACAACAAGAGCAGTGAACTGATCAGAACCGAGCCCATCACAAGATAAATATCCAGAGAAAGGACAGCCCCGAGCATCAGCGATCCCAGCCCCTGGAGATTCATGACGTTTTCCACCAATGCGGCGCCCCCCAGCAAGGCGCCCAGTTCGTAGCCTGCGAGCGTTACAAATGGATTCAGCGCGTTGCGCATCACATGAACAAAGAGGACACGAAATTCACTCAGTCCTTTTGCGCGTGCCGTGCGCGCAAAATCCGACCGTTCCAACTCGATCACCGCGCTGCGCATCAAGCGCATCAAGCTCCCCATACCGGCGGTACCCAGAACGATCGTCGGCAACACCAGATGATGGAGGCGATCGGCGAGCTTGCCAAAAGTTGAAAGCTGCTCGTAATCGAGAGAAAAAGTTCCGCCTACGGGAAACCACCCGGTGTGGAGAGCCCAACGCATCAGGAGAAAGGCGAGAAAGAAGTTCGGGATCGACATTCCCAGAAAGCCGAGAATCGAAAAAACACGATCGGACAACTTTCCCCGCCGCACGGCGATCAGAACCCCCAGAGGAATCGCCAGCGTCCAGGTAAAGAGCGCCGCCGACAGCGACAGGATCAATGTATTCTCAGCCCGTTGTGCGATCAGCGTCAACACGCTGACCCTATGGGAGAGCGAAACCCCCAGATCCCCCTGCACCGCCTGCCATAACCACTTTGCATAACGGACAGGAAGGGGGTCCCCGTAGCCGAAATCGGCCTTCATCGCCTCAATTGCCTGCGGCGAGATCGCCGGGTTCATCGCCAGTGAATCAAAAAAATCGCCCGGTGCGAGTGCCACCACAAGAAAGGAAATGAAAGTAATCCCCAGCAAAAGAGGGATCATCGTCGCCAGACGATGCACCAGAAAACCCAACATACTTCCCTGCGATACCAGCATGTGCCGGCGAACGCTGCCTCCGGAGCTTGCTTCGGGCGTTTTATTACGTGGCTGCGTGTGCTTAATGGCGGGGGAAGCGGGGAGAGGACAGCGATCATGGCGAACCTGAAATTGAAAGAGCTCGAAGAGGCATTGGAAGTTCTATCCGACGGCAACTCGGCAGCCGCCACGCGGGATAAATTTGTCCGACTGGGTGCTTTTCATTCGCGACGGGGTATCGGGAACTTCTCGAGTCTGGCCAAACGAGTCTACACGCTGAGCGGTGGGCTCCAACGCGAAGGGCCCCCAGCGGCTGCCTTTCAGGCGCTTTGGGGAGACTTCATGCACCAGCGCCTCTCCGAGGAAAGCGGCACCAAGCTCGACGAATTGGCGCAAGCCATCAACGAACATCTCGATGACGCCGAAAAGATCAAGGAGGGTGCCCGGAGCGAACTCGAAACGGCTCTCCTCGAATACGAAAATTTCCTGGCGACTAAAGTCGGAGGTCCCGCCGCTCGAATCGATACCCTGCAGAAAGCTCTGCCCGAAGTCGCCGAGATCCTCCGCGCAAAACCGGTGTCCGACGCCATCGCCGCGCCGGACACCTCGGATGACGACGAGTAAGTTACTCCACCAACCATGACGCCGCCGAAAATCCGTTTCGGAGTTACCCTTCCCCAGCATCAGGCCTCGTGGGAGGAGGCTCGGTCGATCGCCATGCTTTGCGAAGCTGTCGGATTCGACTCGCTTTGGGCAGTCGATCATCTCTTCAGCATCCCGAATCCGGAAGACTCGCTCCTTGAGGGCTGGACCGAGATCACCGCGATTGCCGCTTTGACCGATCGCATCCAGATCGGTCACCTGGTTCTTTGCATGAACTACCGACACCCGGCTCTTCTCGCGAAAATGGCCGCGACTCTCGACCAGATCTCGGGGGGCAGGTTCATTCTCGGAACGGGATGCGGTTGGCATGCCGAGGAGGCGCAAGCCTATGGGATCCCGTTTCCGCCGGTACGCACCCGATTGGCGCAACTCGACGAGGGACTCTCGCTGATCAAGTCGATGTGGCAGGACGCGCCAGCCGAATACTTCGGCGAACAATTCCAGATCGAAAACGCCTATTGCCTCCCCCCACCTCTCCAGAAGCCCCATCCCCCCATCCTGGTGGGCGGTGGCGGCGAAAAGGTTCTCCTGCGCATCGTCGCCACCCACGCACAGATCTGGAACAATCTGGGCATCGACCAACCTCACCTTGCCCGCAAAACGGGGATTCTGCAGGAGCATTGCGATTCTCTCGGGCGAGACTTCCATGAGATCGAAATCTCCCAGCAAACCACCGCCGCCATTGGCGCCACGGAAGCCGAAGCCCGAAAGGCGAAAGAGAAAATCCTTGCCGATCTACCCTTCCTGGGAGGGGGCGAAGACTGGGTAATCGCGGGCACGCCCGAACAATGCATCGAGCGTGTGCAGAAGACAGTCGACGCAGGCGCCAGCACTTTGTTGCTGAACTTCGGTCGCAATCCGTCCCCCGAAACTCTGCAAATGTTTGCCGAGACCGTCATCCCCGCATTCCGCTGAGCGATTCGACCCGGAGGCTTGCCGCATGATACCCAAGGGTATGAGCTTACCGAGATTCCTTTGCTTCGCGTCCCTGATATTGACCCTGACCCCGGTAGCGGCAAATGCCGAATGCCTGATCCCGCCCTATAAGGCGAGCTTCGAGGTCAAGGCCATCGGCATCGACACCGGCCAGAGCCACGAAACAGCTACACGCACGGGGGACCGGTTCGAGCTGGTCACACAGGCTGACGCGCACGTGCTCTTCTACCATCGCAACGAACTGGAAAAATCAGATGGCGTCATCAAGGGCACTCGGATTCAGCCTGAAGTCTACAGCTGGAAAACCGTCGGCGGCAGCTCGGGCAAGGTCGACGTCAAGGACGGTCGACTCGACACCCTGACCATCGGGCTTCAACTACGCGTCGATCTTGCCGGAAAAAAACTGCCCAAGAAGGTTTCGGTTACCGATGGCAACAACGATACGCGGGAGGCCACCGTCGAGCTACTGCCGGGGACGAAAAATCTCAAAACCAAGATTGGAGATTTCGAAGTTCAGGTGGTGAAGCTGACCGGCCTGCCGCTGATTCGTGAGATGTGGTTTGATACGACCAACGGACATCGACTGGTCCGGATCATGGTCCATGATGCTGCCGTAGGAAAAGTGGGGATCACGATCACCGAATATGAGGAGCTGAAGTCGGCTTGCATCGTGGAGTCCTGAACGATCAGGTCATCCTCCGACGCCAGCCCCGACGCCAGCAACATCTCCCCGAAACTCGCAGCCAGGCGCTAAGGGAACCCACCGATTTTATGCGTTTGCAGGCTGAGCCGCCACTGCGGATGATCCCGACAATATTCAATCGTCCGCTGCATGTTCTTCTCGCGATCGGGACCATCGAGCGGCTGCAGGAAAAATCGATCAAATCTTAGCGAGGCCACACTTTCGGGCGTCACTCTCTGGGGAAAGACCAGCTTGAGTTCGTGGCCTTGCTCGACCACCAATTCGTCAAGGGTCTTGGGGCTCACCGTCACCCAATCCACACCGGCGGGCACCGGCCGAGTTCCGTTGGTTTCGACCGCAACCTCAAATCCCCGCTCGTGGCACGCCTCCACCAGCGACTCATCCAATTGCAGCAAGGGCTCGCCGCCTGTGAAGACCACGTAGGGAGCCGCGCCGACAGTCGGCGACGGCGTCCAGGCCGCGTCAATAACGTCTGCCAGATCTCGGGCCGAGGAAAATACGCCGCCCCCGACACCATCGGTCCCGACGAAGTCCGTATCGCAAAAGTCGCAGGTCGCCGTTGCGCGATCTTTTTCAAAACCGCTCCACAGATTACACCCGGCGAAACGACAGAAGACTGCGGCTCGGCCCGCTCTCGCCCCTTCCCCCTGCAGGGTGTAGTGGAGTTCTTTTACCGCATAGGTCATGCGTATTTTCTTCTACCCTGCGCTTTCCGGCCTCGCATCCATCGCCAACTAGCGATATCACCTTTATCCGTTGAGTTCCTCCAACCAAAATATCCGGTCGCATCCGCGCCTCGCACAGATCGATATGGTCAAAGGCTGGGCGATCATCGGAGTCACCCTGATTCACTCCTGGGTTCTTGCCGACTCCCGATGGATGACCTTCCTCTTCTACCACTCTGTGCCGATTTTCCTGATTCTCTTCGGCCTGAATTCGGAAGGCTGGTTCGAGCGCCACAACCAGAGCGGACGCCTTCAACAGTGGTATGGGCGGGGCTTCCGGCGCATTCTCCTGCCCGCGTGGGCGACGTGTCTGGCGTGGTGGGCGATCGTACTGATCCTGCGGCCGCCCGAGGAAATGGTTCGCATCAAAGCCACGCTGCCCTTGTGGCACCTGCTCGGATGGTTCAAGCAGATTGGCACCAGCTGGTTCATCACTCTGATCCTCCAGCTTTTTGCTCTCTTCCCTCTGTTTTTCTTCTTTCGCAAGAAATTCGGCTGGACAGCCTTGTTGCTGACCGCTGGCGCCATCAGCCTGCCGGTCACGATGTACCCATTGCATATCAAGGATGTTCTCGGCGACGGTGGCTGGCTGATCTTCGCGCCCAGATTCGCCATTCATGTCGCTTTCGGCATGTGGCTAAGTGCGCGCGTGGGGAGGATTGGACCACGATCCATCTTGCTCGCGCTGCTGGTGATCCTGCCCCTTTACGCGATCGAAGACCGGCTGATTCTGCGCGAATGGTGGCGGGTCGCGGACCGACTTCTCGAACTTCCGCTGGCGGTTCTGCTGCTCGCATTGATGGCAGCACTTTCCGGGATCTCCGTTTTTGAAAAACCTCTATCCTGGCTCGGCCAGCACTCCTGGGGTTTGTATCTGGGTCAGATGCTCACCCATAATGCGTTTCTCTACCGCTTTGGCGGCGGCTGTAACCTCTACGGCTGTAGCGAGGGCATTTTCGAGCGCTGGAACCTGTGGGTCTACTCCGCGGTTCTTCTCGCTGGATCGATCGCTTTTGTCTGGTTCGGGAACTGGCTGGTCGGCCAAAGCGAAAACCTCCGAAAACGGGGTTGGCCACTTCCCTCGCTGGCCGATTAGGCTTTGTTACCCGGACCGGGCACTCCCGGCGCCTCGGGCGCGCCGGATGTCGCAGGCATCGAGACCTCCAGCATGCCGCGCAGCCGTGAGAGATCCGCATAAGCCACCAGCTCGTCGAGCGAAGCAAGTTCCGAGGCCTGCTCTGCCGGCAGCAATCCCAGAAAGGTCGCCATCTCCATGAGAACCTTGACGGGCTTTTCGCCCGACGCGCGACGCTCGCGCAATTGGAGCCGTGGGTTGCGTTTGGCGAGCCGATGACCCTCGCTGTCGACAACCATCGGCAAATGGGCAAACGACGGAGCACGGCCTCCGAGGAGCTGCGCCAGCAGGATCTGGCGCGGGGCCGAAGACAGAAGATCTGCGCCGCGTACCACCTCTGTAATCCCCATTCGTAAATCATCGACGACGACGGCAAGCTGATAGGTCGTGACCCCATCGCCGCGACGCAGAACAAAATCTCCGACCTCGCGCGCGACATCCTGCGCAAACGGTCCCTGCCACCGATCAAGGCCTGCAATCTTGCCTTCGGGTACCGCCAGACGAATTGCCGGTGGCCTCCGAAATTCTCGAGACCTCAGCCCGAAGGGTCGACATCGGCCCGGATAGATTGCTTCGCCCTCACCCGGATGTGGTGCACTGATCAGGCCCGCAATCTCGCGGCGGGAACAATCGCAATAGTAGAGCAAATCGGCCGCGCGCAGCCGCTCGAGGGCGGCGTCATAAAACCGACCGGCCTCGGATTGAGCATAGGGAGCCAGATCACCATCGGTATCGGGCCCCTCGTCCCAATCCAGACCGAGCCAGCGCAGATCAGCCATTTGCTCCTCGACCATCCCGGCCACGACCCGCGGCTGATCGAGATCTTCCACGCGCAGGAACAATCGTCCGCCGGATTGACGCGCGGCCAACCAGGCCACAAGAGATGCCGCCAGACTACCGAGATGAAGAGATCCGGTCGGTGACGGCGCAAAGCGGCCTACGTAATCCGGCATATCGATCGTGCTACAACAGTCAGGATCCGGAATCTACGGTCGAGTTCGTCGCCCCTTCAGTGCTACTCTGGCCCCATGGGCAATTATCCTGAGGGACATCGATCGTTTGATCTGCGCGGGAAAACCGCGGTCATCACCGGGGGCAGCCGGGGGCTGGGTCGAGAAATGACCTTGGCCTTCGCAGCCCACGGCGCCGATGTGGTGATTGCCAGCCGCAAGCTGGAGGCCTGTGAAGCTCTGGCCGCGGAGGTGCGCGAAAAAACCGGACAGCAGGCCCTGCCCGTCGCCACTCACGTCGGGAACTGGGAGGAATGTGATCGGCTGGCCGAGGCCTCGCTGGACCATTTCGGGAAAGTCGACATTCTCGTCAACAACGCCGGTATGTCGCCTCTCTATGCCTCGCTCCCCGAGGTCAGTGAAGCGCTCTGGGACAAGGTTCTCGCGGTCAACATCAAGGGACCGTTTCGACTCTCATCCCTGCTCGGGACCGCCATGGTGGAAGCGGGCGGCGGGTCGATCATCAACGTATCGAGTGTCGCCGCGATCGCTCCGGGTGCGAGCGAAGTCCCCTACGGGATCGCCAAGGCGGGGCTGAACAACCTGACTTCCAGCCTGTCACGCATGCTGGCACCCAAAGTACGCGTGAACTGCTTGATGCCAGGTCCATTTCTCACCGACATCAGCAAAGCCTGGCCGAAAGAAACTCACGAGTACTTTCGCAAGACCATCCCCATGAAGCGCGCCGGCAACCCCGAGGAAGCCGTCGGCGCCGCGCTCTATCTTGCCAGCGATCTATCCAGCTACACCACCGGTGCCGTGATCAAGATCGACGGTGGCAGTACCCATGCCCCCGCATAGGTCGTGCCGCCGAATCAGGCGGCTGCGGTGTCGTCTTTTTTCGAATCGATCTGCTGCTCGGACTGGTACTTGGAAAAATCGGTCCGAATGAGCCAACCATCCTTCACCTTGCGGCCAACGGCCATCAGGCGACGGGGTGCGGGTGTTGCTGCGTTCGGACGACGGGTTTCCTGTTTCGTATTCATCATGTTCATTCTCCTCGGGTGTGATGCATTGCGGGATTCGTGCCAAAGAGAGGTCTCCCTATAGCCTTTGATTTCCAAGGGCTTTTTCCCCGAACCAGGTGAATCGAACAGAAATGGACGGCACAAAACCGAACGGAAGCACGGATTTGTCCACAAATGTCCGAGCGGCTTGACCCCTGCAGGCTTCCGTGGCGGTAAAAGACTCATGTCTTCTGTCTGGTTGCGCTGCTCGCTGTGGCTCTCGCTGCTTCTCTTCCTGCCGATCCCCTTTTGGGCATTCGGCACAGGCTGGGCCTCCGTCGCCTGGCTGGCAGAGATCAGTGCCTTCACGGCCGCGGTGTTCCTGATCGACGGCGGCATGGTCGCGACCATGATGGCTGCCACCCTGGTTACCCAGACGATCCTCTGGGCAGCCTTTCTGTTTTTTGCCAGTGCCCGGATTGTGCACCGCTTACCGCCCTCGCGGCGAACCGGGTTTGTCACCGCTGCCGGTCTGGCATTGCTGGCCGTTGCTCTGCTTCTGCCGATCTACGCCACTTCCTTCGTACGCGATGGACAGCCGGTTAATTTGATTGGACTCTTCCAATGAACGTCGTCTTCATGATTCGTCTTCTCCTGATCCTGCTTCTCGCCGCGACTCCGGCAGCGGCGGAACCCGTTGCCATTGTGGCCCCGCCACTGGTGTTGCCATCGGCAGCAGCGGCGGCAGACGAAACCGAAGGCAGATGCGCCGACCGCAACCCGCTGCGCAAGGCTCTCTTTGGCGATCTCCACGTTCATTCCACTCTCTCGCTCGATGCGGCGACCCAGGGAACACGAAATCGACCTCGCGATGCCTATCGCTTCGCGCGCGGTGAGAAGCTCGGCATCCAACCCTATGAGGGGGACGTCGCTCTGCGTGAAGTTCAGCTGAAGCGGCCTCTGGATTTCGCCGCCGTAACCGACCACGCCGAACTCTTCGGAGAGTTGCATATCTGCCGGACGCCGGGGGCCGAAGGCTACGACGCTATCGCCTGCCAAATCTACCGGCGGTGGCCCCGACTGGCTTTTTTCCTGATCAACGGATCTCTGACCGATGGCAGCAGCTTCTCTTTTTGTGGCGAGAAGGCCGCGATATGTCTGGAAGCCGCGCGCGGTCCCTGGGAAGAGACCATCGTCGCGGCCGAGGAGGCCTATGACCGCAGCCCCACGTGCTCTTTCACCAGTCTGATCGCCTATGAATGGACCGCCGCGCCGGAAACCAACAACCTGCATCGCAATGTGATTTTCGGAAACGCTCAGGTACCGAACCTTCCGATCAGCTCGCGGGATGCGCGCAAGGTCAGCGATCTTTGGGACGCTCTCGCACGTGAGTGCGACCGAGAAACCACAGGCTGTGAGGCCTTGATCATTCCTCACAATTCCAACCTCAGCGGTGGCGTCATGTTTGCCGAAACACAGGAGGACGGAACGGCTTTCTCCAGCGCCTATGCACGTCGCCGAGCAGAAATGGAACCCCTGGTTGAATTAAGCCAGCACAAGGGGGACTCCGAATGTCGCATCGGCGTCGGAACCCGTGACGAGTTCTGTGATTTCGAGCTTCTTCCCTACGGTAATTTCGGAGGCAAATTTGCCGATTTTCAAAACGTGGCGCCCCAGGAGGGAAGCTTCGTGCGCAATGCGCTGAAAAAGGGACTGCTTCTTGAAAAAAGTCTGGGCACCAACCCGTTCCAAATGGGCGTGATCAGCAGTACCGACACCCACCTCGGAACACCCGGGGCGGTCCGGGAAGACAAACATCCGGGGCACGGCGGCGCAGGCGAACCTTCCTCGGTCACCATGCCCCGCGGGCTCCCTGACGATATTGACTTCAACCCCGGCGGACTGGCGGTGGTCTGGGCCGAAGAGAACTCACGCGAATCGATCTTCTCGGCGCTCCGTCGGCGCGAGACCTACTCGACCACCGGTCCGCGGATCAAAGTGCGCCTGTTCGGCGGCTGGAATTTCCCTCAAGATCTCTGCGGGCAACCCGACTTCGTGGCAAAGGGCTACGCGGGGGGTGTACCCATGGGCGGGGTCCTTCCGGGCCCGACGGCAATCACGACAAAGAGCGCACCCCGCTTTGCGATTCAGGCACTGCGCGATAGCGCAGGACTCGAAACCCCTCTGGAGCGAATTCAGATCATCAAGGGATGGATGGATGCCGCCGGAGAACTCCACGAAGAAGTGTACGATGTCGCTGGCCGCACCGACCGCCAAGCTACGGTCGACCCCGACACCTGCGCCACTGCCGGCCCCGGCGCCAATCAACTCTGTGAGGTCTGGACGGACCCCGATTTCGATCCGGAACAATCTGCATTCTGGTACGCGCGTGTTCTGGAGAATCCGAGCTGCCGCTGGCAGAGCTTCATCTGCAACGCCGCCGGCGTGGATTGCTCTGATCCCGAAACCATCGGGACAGGATTCGCACCCTGCTGCGATTCGGCCTTCCCCCGCACCATTCAGGAACGAGCGGTCACCTCGCCGATCTGGTTTGTCCCCCAATCGACATCCTGAGAACCCGGGGCCCGGTTTGCTGTTGACCCGACCTGTGCTATCTCCCGCAGATACCCGGTGGTTTTGAGGGAAGCTGGTGAGAATCCAGCACGGCTCCCGCCACTGTAAGTCGAACGAAAGCGTCAAAATGCCACTGTCCGGAAGGATGGGAAGGCGGCGTCAGTAGGTAAAACGACGAGTCAGGAAACCTGGCCACCGGGATTTGACGAAATAGATCCCACGGGAGTCCGGGTTCTTGCAGGGTGGCAAAACCATACTCTGCATCCGACTCTGCGGGGTCCCCGATTGGCTGCGGGTAGCGGCCGGAAGGAAAACCGCATGAAATTCAACAAACTTGCCCTCGCCATGGGCGGCGTGGCCATGACCATTGCCGCCTGCGGGTCCAGCAACGCACCGACGCCGGAAAGTAGCGTCACAAACTACGTCTACGGTGAGCAGCCTCTCGATGCCCCGCTGCAGGCCGATCTCGCCTTTGCGGGAACCGATCTCTTCGTGGTCACCGGCGTCTTTGGTGCCGGCACCGAGTCCATCGTGCGTCGGGCCAATGATGGTAGCCAGTCGCCTGTCGTCACAGGGCTGAACTCGGTGGGGGGCATGTACTTTGATGCGCCTAGTGGCACCCTGTTTTTCTCCGACAACGCCGGCGATTTCCCGGGGGCCGAAACCGGAGACACCGTCTACGCTCTTCCCAATGCAATCACGGCCTCGGAAACATCAGCCCTGGGTCTGGAAATTCTTCCGACGGGATCGATTCCCTTCGCCACGCAGCTGACCCTGCTGGACGAAAATACGCTTTTGGTCACCGACGCGTCAGGCCCCGGACTTGGCGGGGTCGTCTCGGTCGATCTGGCCGCGGGGACATCCTCGCTTCTGATCGACGGGCTGGATTATGCCGCCGGGATCTCGGTTCTTCCGGATGGCAATCTTCTGGTGGGCAATGTCGACGCGAATTTCGTCGGCTTTATTCTCGAGTACGCGCCCGACGGCACGCCCGCAAACGACTCCGGGATCGCCCCGGTGGAACTCAGCGGCGCAGCCGACCAGGTACTCGACCATCGCGGGAATCTGATTGTCACCGGAGGCAGCACTCCCGACTTCTCGAGCTCGATTGTGGTCTCGGTGGACGCAGAAGGCGCGGTCACGCAGATTGCTGATGGGTTTCAGTTCTCGTTGGGTATCGATATGGACGCCCCCTCAGGACAGCTTGGCATCGTTGACTCCTGCTTTCCGGACGCCTGTACTTCGATTGCCTTGCTCACACCGACCAACCGCATGACCGGACTCGGCGACCAGCCAGAAGATTGTCAGGTAGCGTTCTGGGGCGGCACACCCAATCGCCCGCGCGGAAATGTCTGGCGGTGCAAGGACGGCGACGTTGCCTGCGATCGAGACCAACAGAGAAACGGCGTCTGCACGTTCGAGGTGGGTGCTTGCCTGCGTGTCTCTGATCCCTCGAACACCTCGTGCATGCCCGAGCCGACCGAGGCCGCAACCGTAACGCGCTCGCCGCGGACCAACGGCAACGACGGCTTCCCCGCAATGCAATCCCGAGTCGATGAAATTCTGAGCGGAGACCAGGCGGCATGCTCGGCCAGCACCGTCATCGAGGTCACCCGCGGCAAGGAAGTACAGGTGGACATCGAGGTATTGACGGTCGGCGGAACAATCGACGAGGACCGTCTCAACCTCCGCTGTCGCTAATGCTTTACGACCGGCTACAGCACGACCATCGCCGATGCTTGCGCATCGCGATGGTCGCCGTCGTCTTCTTCTTCTCGATCGGCACAGGGGTCTCTCAAGCAGACCCCTGTGCCGATCAATTGGTCAACTTTGAACCAGGTGATGACGGCGGATGGATCGACAGTCGGGTGCAGCTTCCCGACGTCGTGCTCGGCTTGCCTCGCGGTGGAAGCGAGTTTTCTCAATCTCTGGACGTGCTCTCGCTGGGTTCGGGCGGCTCTCTGACGCTCGGGTTTCTGGACAATGCGATCGTCGATCGGCCCGGGGATGACTTTCTTGTCTTTGAAAATGCGTTCCGTAATTCACCGACATTGGTTTTTCGCGAAGCCGCCTTTGTCGAGGCCAGTGAAGACGGCCTTGTTTTTTATCGCTTCCCCGTTGTCTATGCGGATGGAACGGTCGCCACACCCGCAGACCTTCAGGCGTCTCCGTCTTTTGATTCAACCGACCTTCTCGGAGTCGCCGGCCTCACACCGACACTGTCGCATCCGGACAACGGCGTTGACCCCCGCACCCCCGAGGCCGGCGGTGACGGCTTCGACCTGGCCGCGATCGGCCTGACGGAAGCGCGTTATATTCGCATCATTGACGCCGGAACAGAGATCAATGATGAAGGGAATAACTTCCCGATCGTGGGACAGGGCAAGGCGGGCGCCGACATCGATGCCGTCGTCGCGATCCATTCACGCGAGACCTGTGGCACGTGCTGCGATGCGGTTTTCGACGGAGAACTGAGGGCGCAAGACCTTCTGGTTCTGCAGCGGGCGGCTCGTGACCTCCCCACAGAGAACATCTGCGGGTCGGCCCCCTGCACAGGAACCCAATGCGGCGACATGAACGACGATGGCGATCTGGATACCGAAGACGTCTGGCTATGCGTCGATCGAGCGCTCGGCGGAGATGTCCCCTGCCCGGCCGGAAATTGCGATTTGCCGGCAGCACCGCCCCAGACGACAGCAGGTGCCACGAACACGGCGACGGCACTGGAGATTCCAGCACCAGGAAGCATCCAAAGCGGCATCGGCATTGTATCGGGTTGGAAATGCACAGGCGGACGACTGACTGCGAGCTTTGATGGCGGCGACCTCCTCGAGGTCGCCTACGGAACCCCGCGTGGCGATACGCTCGGAGTATGCGGCGACCGGGACAATGCCTTTGTCATGCTCTGGAATTACAGCAATCTTTCCGATGGAGACCATACGCTCCGGCTCTTTGATGACGGTGTCGAATTCGCGACCTCCACTTTTCGAACGCAAACTCTAGGCCGGAAATTCCTCGGGGCCACCCATACCACCGGCCAACTGGAGTTCTCTCTGGCCAACTTCCCCGAACCGAGCGAGAGCAGCGGTGTTCGCATCGGTTGGCAGACAGCTTCGCAATCCTTCGACATTATCGGTCTTCGCAATCCCGCCGAGGAGAGCGACGAGGGTATCGCCAATCTGGCCCGAACCAACGACCTGGGAACAGATACGCCAATCCCGGGCAGCCTCGAGATCCCTGCCTCCGACAGCACGGTCAGCGGCGTATCGCTGGTCTCTGGCTGGCGGTGCGATGCCGGGGAAATTACCGCGACGTTCGATCAGGGCGATCCGATCCCGGTCGCATACGGAACCTCCCGCAGAGATACCCTCTCGATCTGTGGCGACGAGAATAACGCCTACGCCCTGCAATGGAACTTCGGACTTCTCGGAGACGGCCCCCATACTCTCGAATTACGCGACAATGGGGAAATCTTTGCCACACGTAATTTTTACGTATCAGGCCTCGGGACGCCCTTTTATCGTGGTGCGCAGGGTAGCTATGCCTTGTCCGACTTCCCCACGCTCGGCGACACGATCGTGGTGGAATGGTCCGAGGCGAATCAGAGTTTCCAGACCGTTGCCTACCAACCCGGCAGCCCACCTGACCCTGATCCCTCCCCCACCCCGCAACCGACCGCGACGCCAACGCCAACGCCGGCCTCAATTTCCTGCGACGGGACCCTCGAGGTGGAGGTTTATCTCCAGGCGGCGGAGCCAGCCGGGGTTCTCCTGCGACTCGCCTATCCAGCAGGCGTCACCCTGCCGGAGCCTCCGGGAGCGATCACGACGTTTTCGCGAGTCAGGCCCGACCTCGACCCACTTCCTCAGATCAGCGCGTTTCACAATCAAGGCGATCATCTCGGGATCGCCTTGGTCGACACCGACGGAATCCCGGATGAGCGTCTCGCCACAATCCTTTTTGACTGCAATGGCTTGCGCCCGGCGCCGGAAGATTTCAATTGCGAGGCTGATGTATCGGATCGCCTGGGCAACGCAATTGCAGCCGACTGCGTTCTTGCACTGAATTAAGCTCGCTTGTCAGCGGTGGACTTCCGCCCAGCTCGTTCCATCCAGCGAGGCGTAGATCCTTTCATTGCTGCCCACGGTCACAAACATTTCGTTGCCGATCGTCACACCATTGAGCTGTTCGGTGCCCGGCGTACCCGAGGGGTAAAATCGTGACCCATCGACGGTGGTCAGGACTGCGCCGACGCCACCGACAAAAGTAAAGATTCCCAGACCGGGCGCGATGCCGAACATCGGCTGTGCCGCCACCAGGGCCGTTTGAATCCATTGCTCTCCGTTCGCGGATTCGAGAATCGTGCCATCGGCGCCGGATGCGAAAAACAGGCCCTCATTGTAGGCCACCGCCAGAAAAATTGTCGGGATCTCGAGCGGCGTCTCCGCGCGAGTCCAGATCCGCGCCTCGGGCGATGTCCAGATCGCACCTTCTTCACCAACGGCCACGTATTTTCCGTCGCCCCAAGTCGCCTGCCGCAAGGTTTCGGCGATCCCGGTCTCGATCGACTCCCAGGCCACGCCGTCAGGCGAAAGAAATACCGCCCCTCCTGCGCCGACCGCAATCACGCCCGACGGACCCGTCGCCAGCCCATAAATGTCGACTTCGGCACCCACCGTTCCGACCGACCACTCCGTCGGTGACGTCCACCAAATCGTATTGCCGCCCCCGCCGCTGGCCACAAAGGCCTCTCCCGTCCAGACCACGGATGTCAATGTCGGGAGTTTCGCCTTGCCGGCAATCTTCTTCCAATCGCCGCCATCGGGCGAGGTAAGGATATGACCATTTTCGCCGACAGCCACAAAGATGCCTTCACCCCAGGCGACGGCGTTGAGGGCGGGCTTTTCTTTCTTGCTGCTGCCGCACGCCATCAGGAAAAGTGGTGCCAGCGCGACCAGAAAGACGATCAGAGCGCGTTTGCTCGACGAGAAACTCAGCCGGGCTTGGACACTCGCTTGCGAAGACCTCTGCTGCATATCGGAATTCATCTCGCCTTCTTGTACATGGCTACGACCGCAGCACCACCCAATCCGAGATTATGTTGCAGTGCGACCTTGGCTCCGTCCACCTGGCGATTGTCGGCCTCACCACGGAGCTGCCAGTTCAGCTCGGCGCATTGCGCCAAGCCGGTCGCCCCGAGCGGGTGGCCTTTGGAGATCAATCCGCCCGAGGGGTTCACGATCGTCTTGCCGCCATAGGTGAACCGCCCCTCGTCGATTGCCTCGCCGGCCTTGCCCTCTTCACAGAGTCCCAGACCCTCGTAGGTGATCAATTCATTGGCCGCGAAACAATCATGCAACTCGACAACATCGATATCTTCGGGCCCATAGCCGGATTGCTCATAGACCTGCCGGGCGGCTTTCGCCGTCATGTCGTAGCCGACCAGCTTGATGCAGCTCTTTTCCTCGAAGGTGCTCGGGAAATCGGTGGTCATCGACATGCCGATGATCTCGACAGCCTTGTCCCATAACCCATTGGCCTCGACGAATTCTTCGCTGGCAACGATGGCCGCACCGGAACCATCCGAGGTCGGGCAGCACATCAGCTTGGTCAGAGGGTCATGGACCATGGGCGCCGCTTCGATATCCGCCAAGGAATATTCGTCCTGGAACTGCGAATAGGGATTGTTGACCGAGTGTTTGTGGTTCTTCCAGCCGATCTTGGCGAAGTGCTCGGGCTTGGTCCCGTATTTCTCCATATGCTCACGACCCGCGTTCCCGAAGATCTGGGCTGCCGGCGGGCCGGACTCAAACCCGCGCAGCTCCACCATCAGGCCGAATTGTTTGTCCATCGGGTTGGTACGATCGCTGTACTTGGTGCCCAGCGAGCCCTTTTCCATTTTCTCGAAACCCAATGCCAGGGCGCAATCCGCGATGCCGCCCTCGACAAATTGCTTGGCCATCATCAGAGCCGTCGAGCCGGTCGAGCAATTGTTGTTGACGTTGTAGATGGGCACTCCGGTCAAGCCGAGCCCGTAGACCGCACGTTGTCCGGTCGTGGAGTCGCCATAGCAATAGCCGACCGCAACCTGCTCGATCTGATCATAGCGAATTCCGGCATCGGCCAGCGCGTTCTCTCCGGCTTCCTTCGCCATGTCAGGGTAGTCCCATTCCTTGGTGAAGGGTTTTTCGAATTTCGTCATTCCCACGCCGACGACATATGCCTTACGTCCCATCTGATTCTCCTTGCTTACCGACACCGCCCGCCAGACGTGGCAGACCTTCAAAACGAGAGCAGACCCTCCGCTGCGCCGCAAACCCGCTCGCTTCCGACTCCCGGAGCAGGCTAGTATCCCCAAATGCCGGAACCACTGGAGATCATCGCCTACTCCGACTTTTTATGCCCCTGGTGCTACAATTTCACGGTTCGCATGAGGCGACTTGAAGGTGAGTTCGGCGACCGTATTCAGATCCATTGGCATACCTACCTGCTGCGCCCCGAGCCTCGGGGCAAACGTGATCCGGAACGCTTTCGGGAATATACGCGTGGCTGGCAACGCCCGGCGGAAGAAGAGGACGCCGGCAATTTCCAGACCTGGACGGGCGAGAACCCCCCGCCCTCTCACAGCATTCCTCCCCATATCGTGGCCAAGGCAGCCGAGACCGCGGGCCCGACCCAAGCGCGAAAAGTACATGATGGCCTGCTCGTCGCTTATTTCTCGCAGAGCCGCGATATCAGCAATCCCGAAGTGCTGCAGAAGATCTGGAGCGACGCGGGCTTGACCGATGAACAATTCCCGAACCTCACCGACCCCGCGGCTATCGAGGCCATCGAGATGGAGCATGCCGATGCGGTGGCGCTCGGGCTCACCGGAGTCCCGGCGGCACGGTTGGCAAAAAATCCCGCTTTTGTGACCGGAGCCTTGCCCTATGCGATGTACCACCGCTGGGTTGAAAGACATCTCGTCTAGCTTTCCTCGCACCCCGGGATCCTGCTAGTTTTCCGGAGAGATCCTTTGTCATGAGCACGACACCCGCAAATTGCCGGTCGACGAAAGGCCCTCGCCATGGGCGACTTCGGCTCATATTACCTGTCGCCTTGCTGGCAGCGCTGCTGACCTCCGTCGGGGGCATTTTGCCCGCACGTGCCGAGAGCTTTCTGGAAATCACGCGGACCGACAACGGATTCACCATCGACGCCGAAGAAGTCAGCATCAACAAGATCCTGCGCGAACTGGCCCAAAAAGCGGATTTCGAGATTGTCGATGCCACGGGTGTCTCGGAGACTCTGGCGGTGTTCACGGTTGAAGACAAACCGCTGCCGGATGCCCTGAAGTCGCTGTTGGCAAAACAAAATCATCTGATTGTCTATGCCGGGAGCAAAGACCCCGCGCGGCCAGGAAAAGTCACCAAGGTCATCCTGATGCGCCCGAACTCGGAAACCAAGCAGGGTTCAAAGACGGCCACGAATGTTTCACCACTGGCCGGGCCGGGCGCAAAGCCTACCCCGAAAGCTCGCCGGGCGCCTGCAGGAGCGGCCGCCGATGGCGCGGCCGGGGGAAGTGCCGCCGGGTCAGAGCAAGACGCTGGATCCCGCGACAACCCTGACGATTTCATGGACGCCGAGGAGGAGTTCGATCGTCTCCTCGACGGTCTGGATCCCGAAGATGCTGACGAAATTCGCAAAGCAATTCAGGCAGAATTCCTGAAAGACGAGGGATAAAAGAGACGATCTGCAGGCAGATCCACGCTGCACCTCAAGCCGTCGGCCTCGAAAAAAGTGTTGCGAACTTCCCCGCGTCGGGCGATCCTTGCAGGGTGATAGGATCTCGAGTGTTCCGGGGGAATCGCGGGGCCAAAAGGCCCTCGCGAACGACGGCGTTCAAACCAGGCAAAAGGATCGGTGCATCGATCGGAGCATTGATCGGAGCATCGAGTATTCTGATGAGCCTCTGGGCGTCGCCAGCCTTTGCGGATTCCATCGAGGCACGCATCGTCAACGGCCTCAACACCAGCGACTTTCCGGCAACCGGAGCTCTTCTGGTCGGAGGCGATGCCGATACGGCCTCGAGCTGGTGCAGCGGCACGCTGATCGGATGCAACACTTTTCTGACCGCAGCCCATTGCGTCGAAGACAACAGTAATCCGGCTGGATACCAGGTGTACTTTCAGCACGCGGGCACCTTCTCGGTCACGAGCATCAACTCACACCCCTCCTATGATTTTCCGAAGGCCGACGTCGCGGTGCTCTCGCTCGGGGAGACGGTCACCGGCATCGAGCCGATTCCTCTGAACGACATCAATCCCAATAACCATATCGGGACCTCGGGGCTGATCGCCGGCTTCGGGCGCAGCGGTGGCAACAGCCAGGACTACGGCGTCAAACGTTGGGGCACCGTCGAGACGATTGACTGCGCGGATATCGGTGAGAACAGAAACCAGCTGGTGTGCTGGCAGTATGCGAATCCGGTTGGCGCACCGGGCGAAGATTCCAATACCTGCAACGGAGACTCCGGCGGACCCCTGTTCATGGATCTGGGTGCCGGCACGACCGTCGTCGGCATTACCTCGGGCGGCAACAGCTTCAGCTGCCTTGCTACGGATTCCAGCTATGACGCCAATGTCTACAACTACCGCACGTTCATCCGGCAACATCTGGGGGCGGACCCCATAAGCAACTGCAGTGCGCTGCCTGCGGTGGGCGACAATGAGGTCGCCGTGACCGGATTCGAGGGGCAGCTCGGCGGCGGCAACACCTCGTCCAATCACGTGCTGACCACGACCACGCCCGCCAATCAATTGCGCATCTCGCTCAACAGTGCTGATGACGGCGTATTCAACGCCGATCTCTATGTCCGCCAAGGGGCGGCCGCCACGACCAGCAACAACGATTGCGCGCGCGACGGGAGCGGCCCGCACGGCACCTGCATTTTCGATAATACCGCGGCCGACGATTGGCATATTCTGGTCCGGCGCACCTCGGGTTCAGGCGAGTACCAGATTACCGCCACGGAATTCGCCGACACCAACGCGGTCTGCGGCAACAACATCCGCGAATGGGGCGAAGACTGCGATGGCACGGACGCCGATAGCTGCTCGGGCCTCTGCCAGGTCGATTGCACCTGCCCGGCTCCAGTATGTGGCAATAATGTGGTCGAGACAGGCGAGACCTGTGACGGCACAAGCGATGCCGCCTGCCCCGGGGAATGCAGTGGGTGCAGCTGCGCGAGTGACCCCTGCACCGGATCGGGCACCGCCACAAATGTGCGGCTGACGCTGAGTCGGCTGGATCGCCTCGATGGCGACCAGAGCCTGACCTTCACGGGCGATCTGGAATTCCCCGGAGGCGGTAGCTCGATCAGTCTGGACCCGATCGCCACGGGCGCGCAAATCATCATTCAGGACATCGGCAACGCCAATGCGCGGATTATGGACCTGAGCCACGACACCACACCGATCCCGCCGGGACCGACCGGCATCGGCTGCCATCCCAAAGATGGCTGGACGGTCAACAAACAAGGCACCGCGTTTACCTACCGCAACAGGACCGGCGACTTTGATGGCGGACCGTGCATGTCGGGCAAGCCCGAGAAGCTGACGGTGAAATTCATCGACAAGCGCGCCAAGACCGGAAAGATCCGCTTTACCGTCAAGGCCAAGAAATCTGCCCTGGGCGGAAGTCTGGTCGGACCTTTCCGGGGCACGATTGCTCTGGGCGAGATGGCCAGCGATCTGCAAAGCACCTGTGGCGACTATGAGTTCGCACCGGGCGATTGCACCGACAATATCAAGGGCACGACCAAGAAGTGCCGCTAGCGCCGGGCTCGTAGCGGTCCACACCAACGTTTGCGTTTGCGATGATCCGCAACTCGAGTGAATACCCTACGCGCTGGCGAGTCTCGGATTGCTGATCTGGACGCGCCCGCCAGCCGCCTGATCGAGCGACCTCAGCGAATTTGTGCCAGCGAAAGGGCGCGTCCTGCCGGGCGCTCGTAGGCGAGCGGACGAGCGCCGGCCTCGCGCAGAACAAGGTTCAGAAACGCATCCTGCTTGCGGCGCGCCTCCCCGACCGGCAGGCCGTGGTTGAGGATCGCAAAGGTGATCCGGCCAAAGCGACGGGTCGAGACCACGCCCGCCAGGGCCGAGACCTCCACCGAGGGAAGCGTGCCGGTCTTGCCCACCACCGCGCCGCGGGCGCTGGCGCCACCCAGACGATCGGCCAGCGTGCCGGGGTCAACACCGGCTACAGGCAGCACATCGCGGAGCCGAGCGCCTTGGCCGGCAAGGACGTCTTCCAGGATCTCGATCTGGTCCACGACAGCCCGGGCACTGAGACGATTTTCCCGACTCAGGCCGGCGCCATTTTCGATCACGATCTCGCCTGCCGGCAGGTCCGGGGAACGCTGGCGCGCATCGGCCTGCACGAAGCCGACGCCTCCTGCGGCCTCGGCAAAGTCGTGGAAGACGTTATTGGAATACGCGTTGAGTTCCTTCAGGATGG
>CBFHUR010000036.1:0-30051 GCA_965658895.1 Binatia bacterium | reverse complement strand
GGTCCCGACCCGTCTCGTTGTAGAGCTTGTAGTTGTTGGTGCCACCAAAGTAGCTGTCCCAGTCGGCGATGACCCCTTGCACGGCGCCAACCCGTAGCCATTGGTCGAGGTCGAGCACGCTCTCCGCGTCCTGGATCCATGTTGCATCGGGCCCGCTGGACACCTTGTCGATGAGCTGGGCCAGATCCGAGGTGTCGCCGGACGATTTGTTTGTTTCCAAGACGAAGCGATCTTCAACCGCCGGCACGCCGAGGCGCCAGAAGGGCGGCTCGTCATCACGGTTGATATCGATGTTGTAGATCTCGCCGCTCAGATCGTAAAGATTTCCATGGGGTTTGGGGTAATGTGCTTCTACAAACTCGACGTCCATGGTCTCGAGATTCACGTAGAGGCCGAAGTACTTTCCATTGACGTAGACCTCGGCGTGATTGCATCTGGGAGCTTCGACGCCTGCTTCACGCAGCAGGAGATAGCCGAGGCGCTCGCGCAGCATGCTCGGGTCTTGCACGGTATTGTTCAACGTCAGGCGGCGCCGTCCTCCAAAACGCTGTCCCTTGCGAAATTCGTTGACCTTGATCTTGAAAGAAGGCTTCTCCTCAAGCGTCCGAAAGGAGTTCCTGCCCTTGAGGCGGATGCCGACGTCCGGCCATTCGTCTCCTTGGTAGATCAGAACGCCGGGCTGGTATTCCCGGGGTTCGTCCAGCAGCCCCTGCCAAGCTTCGGGTGAGAGCCTTAGATCGATGCGGGGCAGGTGGTTCTGGCTGTAGAACTTCTCGATGTCGGTTTGTGCGCAATCCTTGGGGCCGACGATTGCGGCGGAGCTATGGTTCGATGCCCCGGTACGCTGGAAGACTGCTGGGGGCGGCGCCTCCGGTCCTCCAGCGCAGGACACCGCCGGCGCCAGGCCAGCGTGATGCGACAGGCGACTGGCCGGAGTGCTCTCCTGGCAGGCAGTGCTGAGCAGCAATAGAAGTCCCGCCCACCGGGATGCTTTCCGCATATGGGCTCGGATGCTCAACTCCAGACTGGGATGCTCGTGCAATAACCCTCCCTCACTCAGGCGGCGACCGTCGACATGCATTCCGGGTGGACAATCCGTCCACCAACAAGAGCACGAAGCATGGGTGGTGGTCGAACGAGCTCGGTGAATATTTTAAAGGCCGGGGGATGAAGCCATGCCGGTTATGGCGGCCTGGTGTCGGGGGGGGCAGGGGGTAGCCCCGGCGCTCTGGCAGGCCTGCGATTGACCGATGGCGTGCCGTTAAGGCAATAAGGTTCCTGACGTTTTCGAACGTCAGCGGAGATATGAGGACATGACTTACGACTGGCAGGCGGCTCTCGCTTTTGTGGCAACCCTTGTGGTGCTCACCACGGTCGGGAGCAAATTGCTCTTGCGGGTGCCGGCTGTGCAGAGGATGCGCAAGCTCAACCGGGAGGCCGATCGGCCGAAGTTGGCTCGCGAGTCTTTCAAGAAAGCGGTCGAGACCAATAGTCGACTAGGACTGGGCACAAACCTTCTCTTCTACGTCACGGTCCTGCCGTTTTGTGTGAACCTGGAAGCCCGACCGCTTTGGGTCTGTCTGATCGAAATCGTAGCCGTTCTCATGCTTTTCGATTTTTTTTACTACCTGACCCATCGCTTCGTGTTCCACGGAAGGATCCTGCTTCGCGTCCATGCGCTCCATCACCGCGCGCTGAAGCCGACGTATATCGACGCTCTCTATGTGCATCCGCTCGAAACATTTATCGGGCTCTGTCTCTTTCTGGGTTCGATCCCGCTGGTTGCGGCACTTTCGGGCGGCCCGCTGAATGCCTTTGCCATGGCAGTCGCGACTTTGGTGTTCACGCAAGTGAACACTCTGAATCATACTTTTGTGGATCTTCCCTTTTTCCCCTTCAAGACGATCGACCGTATGACTTCGCTCCATGCGGCGCATCATGTGAACATGAACCGCGGGAACTACGCGACGTTGACCATGTTGTACGATTGGCTGTTTGGAACGCTGGAAGAGCCGGTCAGCCGAGCGGAGCCCTGATCGGCGGCGGCTCTTTCCACGGGCGGTTTTTCAGTTCAAACGGAGAGCGCGGCCTCCGGGGCGGGCGGGGAACGTCTGGTGAATTGCTGCAAGTCCTAAAGCACCCTCGCAAAAAGAGTATCGATGTCGTCAGCCGAATAGGTCCCGCGACAGCCGCGACCTCTGGCAATCCCGATTCGGCCTCGGGACCGGTCAAACATCAACACGTTGCCCTGGAAGACGCGGGCGCCAAGAATGGTGCCCCCACCACCTGGTGCCGGGGCAATGCCGATCTGGACGAGACCTTGGTCGGTTTCCCTGAACAAGTTCTCCGGGTCGACATCGATGATGGCCGGCGGGCTTTCGCCCGGCGCCCGAACAGCAATTTGGAACGTTTTTGATGGGTTCACCTTTGCGCCGCGAATCGCGCGTTTGAACGAATAGAAATCCTTGATTTCCGAGGCTGTCGTCTCTGGTGGAAACGCCACCATTCCGGAGGCGCCCATGGCGGCGAGTAATGCATCTGCATTCTGCTGGGTGTTCAAGAAAATTCGTGTCGTTCCCGAGTCAACAACGGTTCGGGTCGTGAGGTCTGGGCGGCCTGGCGGCGTATTGACGGGTTGCGGGAAGTTCACTGATTTCCCCGCAATCAAAACTTCTTCGACGAACACATTATAGTAATCGGCGGGTTCGATCTTCATGGATTGGATCGGGCCGTCGAGGATTTTGGAAGGGTAGCCACCAAGGAATAGATGGCCGTTTTTCTGCTTCTCGCCGCGGTAGCCATCGCAAATCTGAAAGGTAAATCCATTCGGCGTGCCCTTTGCGGCCAATGCGGTGAACGTGGGCAAGATGCCTCCCACGCTGATGGTCCCATAGGCCAGACCAATCACCCCATCCCTTGTCTGATAGCAGGCCTTGCCGCGGGGGGGATACGCGTAGGCGCCCCCGATTTTCCGGTTTTGGACAGACGCGAGGAACGGCTTGGTGACGGTCAAGCCCCCAACGCCGATCGCATCAATGGCATATTGATTCAGCATTCCACCGGTAATGAAATTCATGGGCACAACAGGCTGCGGAATCAATGTGCCTCGGTACACGTTCTGTAAATTACATTGTTCCTCGCACTTGCTGGATCCCACGATCAGATTTGAGCTACCGGTATCCGGGACCAGATTGAAAATCTGCTCACCGATGGTGACCGGGATAGTATAAGGCTCCGAGGCGCTCCCGGCTTTCTCCACTGTACAGCCGGAGGAGAATATGGGGGTATGGCCGACCGCCCCATGCCCGTTGACCTCTGCGTGAGCCGCATCCGATCCCCAGCCGAGACTCGCCAGGCCGACCAGTAAGAGTAGGGCACCAAAGCGCGTCAAGGGTCGTCGATCGTCAAGCTTTCCCATCCAGTATGCCATCACGGTTTCTGTTTCCGGATAGCAGCTTCAGCCCGCGGAATATCCGGTGTTCGACCTGTAGGCGAAAACGAAGTCGTCAGTGTGCGTCCTGAATGTCCAGCGAATCGCGCAGCTCCGGCTTCAGGAATTTACCGCTCGCATTTCGCGGTAGCGCCGAATCCATAAACCAGATGTAGCGTGGCGCCTTGAACGCGGCGATCCGCTCCTTCACGAAGGCCCGCAGTGCATCTGCATCTACCGAGGTGCCTTCGGCCAGGACAACCGCCGCGCCGACTTCCTCGCCGAGTCGGTCATCCGGTACCCCGATCACGGCACATTCCGCCACGGCGTCGTGCTCGAAGATCGCGGCTTCGACTTCGGCGCAATACACGTTCTCGCCACCGCGTAAAAGCATATCCTTGGCGCGGTCCACAATCGCGATAAAACCATCTTCGTCGATGCGCGCGATGTCACCGGTGTGCAGCCAGCCGTTGGTGATGCTCTCGGCTGTCGCCTCGGGGCGGTTCAGATATCCTCGAATGACCTGACCGCCGCGGACACAAAGCTCGCCGACACCACCGTCGGTCACGGGCTTCCCGTCGGGCCCTTCGATCAGGGTTTCGAACACCGGCAGAATCGGCCCCACGGTCTCTGGCTTGTCGACGAAATAATCAGCCGAGTTCATGGTGATCACACCACAAGCCTCCGTCATGCCATAGCCGGTACCCGGACGGGCACTCGATACTCGCGACTCGATCTTTTCGACGAGATCAGGCTGAATCGCAGCCCCGCCTCCGCCGAGCGACTTCAGGGAGGATGTATCGGCCTTCGCAAAGTCCTCATGAGCGATCAATTCGCGGGACATCACGGGTACGCCGGAGATGGTCGTCACTCGTTCTTTCTCAATCAGTTTCAGGGCCTCACCGGCGTCCCATTTGTAGACAAGGATTAGCTTGGCCCCCGTGAGTGAGGCGCCGTGCATGACACAATTACATGCGGTGACGTGAAACAGCGGGGTCACCACAAGAAAGCATGGCGGGTACGAGACCTCATCGGCAGCCGGGGCCGACTTTTTGCCAGCGGCGTCGAGGGCGGCCGGTGAGGCGGCATTCCAGAACGCCATGCTCATGATGTTGTTGGTGCAACCGCGGTGCGTGAGCTGTGCGCCCTTGGGAACACCCGTGGTTCCCGAGGTGTAGAAAATGCATGCATCCGAATCAGGGTCGATTTCCACGTCGGGCATGGCACCTTCGCCGGCAATCAATTCTGACCATGGCAGGGATCCTGCCGGAGCACCTTCGTCCACGCGCACCGAAATGATCTGAAATTCACCAACTTGGTCGCGGACCGGTGCCAGCCTCTCGAGTCGCTCCTTGTCTGCAATCAGCAGCGTCGGTTTCGCGTCATTCAGGGCGTAGACCATTTCGGGTCCCGTCCACCAGGCATTCATGCCCACCACACTGGCCCCGACCGAGATGGCTGCCCAGTAGGAAAGCACCCATTCGGGATAGTTTCGCATGGCTACGGCAATGCGATCACCAGGCTTTACACCGAAGCGGTCGACAAGGTTGCGGGCGGCAGCGGCCACCAATTGATGGGATTCCGCATAAGTCAATCGTTCTTCCTCGTAGACGAGGTAGTCGGCATCACCATGGCCTGCGGTCCCCAACCAGACCTGACGCATGTCGGCCGGAGCGTTCTTGTAGGTCCGCAGCGAGACCCCATCGATCGCCACCTGGGCGATTTCGAAGGGGCCGCCTTCGCCGGTTAGCTGAGCGGTGATTTCACGAAGTTCCTTATACATTTCAGTTCTCCCGTCCCGGGTTACAGTCAGGCTTGGAACCTTAGCGACCCATGACCGTCTCCTCAAAGTGCACGGATGGAGCACTTCTGGCGGTATGGTTGGAGATGGATAACGCCGCCAAGATGGGCTTCGCGCTCTTTAGTCGAGAGAAACGTCGAGCCCCGGAAGATTCAAATCGGGTAAGGGAGAGGGTTTGAAACTCGGCGGCAAGGTCTCGTCCGACGGCCCAACGATCGGGATCGGGAATTCGTTGCTCTGGAGCCCGTCGGGGTTCAGCAGGCTCAGTACATAGAAATCTCCGGGAGCATTCACCGGGTTCTCCGTATGTCGAGCGACCGAATCGCTTTCGACTTCCACCTGGGCATAGGGGATGCCGTCAACGAGAAGCCACATTCCCGGCACGAAACCGGAGCCACGAATCTCGAAGGTCTGGGTCTTGCCGTTTGTGGCCGCCGCGATGCGGTTTGGTTCATCGAGCGCGACGACCGTGCGAAGTAGTGGCTGCTGCCCTGTATGGGCTGGCAGGTCGGCAGTGAGCAGCAGCAGGTAGGGGCCGGCTTCAAGGATATCACGGGCCTCTTCAATGCTCAGGGTCTTGCCCGTCTCGTCCAGGAAGAAGGGCACGGGCTTTGGCACGAGTGTCCAGTGAACTTCACCGTTGGCGGTAGTTCCATCGATTCGGAGGGTGATCTTGCGTTGATCTGTCGCGATCAGGAGTTCCGTGATCTGCAGGTCTTCTTCTGCAGTCGGGGTGCCGTCAAAGAGAACTTGGCGACCCAGAATACCGGGTAGCCCGGTCGAAAGCTCCCGCATGAAAGCCTCGATACGGTCATTCAACGCCAGCGGATCGACGCCGGCCTGGTTTTGCGGATCGTCGTGAAACCGGAAGAAGGTTGCCATGAACGATGAAGAGGAGGCTGCCGCCGAGGCGCGGCCCTTGTAGCGCGGAGAATACCCATTTTCGATTCGATAAAGGTCGGTTGCCTCAAGCTCGCCAGCTTTGCTGCTGACGCCATTGTGGACCCAGGTGTTGCGATCCCACATGCCGCGGAAGGTCACAGCTTCAATGCCTCCGACCTGCCCGGTCGAGGTCCACAGCGGCGCGGCATGGCAGGATCCGGCAGCACAGCCTTCGACGGCAGTGGGTTCAAGATTTTCACCGGCGATCTCCTTGAGGAGATGCTCGAAGCCGGGGTCGAACTCGAAGCTGCCAGGGTTCACCGGTGTGTCGGTGTGGTCGTAATGGATTCCGCGTCGAGCGACGACCGCACCAACCCGTGCGTCGGCAGTCATCATGTCGGATGGTGCCCGATGCGGGGAAGGCGGGAAGGGCACATTGAGGATGAACCTGGCCATCTCTTCGACTTGGCAAGGATTGATCGAGCCCTGAAAAACCGGACCCTGGATCCCGCCGGAGATCAAGATGTGGGCATCCGCCTGGGAACCGTCCCAGTGGAAGCCTTCAGTCCCGGCAATCCCGCGAATCGTTTGGGTTCCACGATGGCCGGCCGCGCTATCGAGTTCCCAGACCAGGTGGTCTGTGTCCGCGTCGGGGTGACAGCTTGCGCAGCTGAAGGTCCCGTTACCCGAAAATTCGGCCGCGTAGAAATGTCGTCTGCCTGCCTCGATGGTTGCGGGCGCAGGATCCTCGGCGAAGACGATGCGCTTGCGCTCGACGCCCTTTTTCAGTTTGACGATCGATACGCTGGAATCGCCGCGGTTATATGTCCAGGCCAGACCTCCGCGTGTCACGACACCGCGTGGCATGGAGCCCACGGGGACGCGAGCCCGCAGGGTGCCGGTGGGGTTGAAGATCATCAGGGTGTTGGATGAGGCCGCAGTCACCAGCAATTCATGGTGTCTCGAGTACGCAATCGCGGACGGAACAGCGCCGCCAGCGGCAGAGTTGCCGGTGATCGGGTCTTCATCGGTTGCAAATGTGGTGATTTCCGCGTCACCCCAGCCGTGTGTGCCGCGTTGGATCCGGGTCACTTGATTGGCGATCGGTTTCCCGTCGAGTTCGTCCGGACCATTGAGAAAGTTTCTATGATCGGTGTTCGCGACCCACAATGTCTCCTGGTCGGGTGAGATCTCGAGGCCGTAGAGCAGGGTGCCCACGCCCTCAATCGAGGTGACTTCGAGGGTATGGGTGTCGATCACGAAGACGTCACGATCCGGACGTTCGGCGAGTTTGGAAGACGCTTCCGGAGTCGAGATTCGTCCGGTGATCGGCGCACCCCCGAGAGCTGCGCGTATCTGTTGCATGAAGGCATCCCACCAATTGCCGGGAGCCTCGTAGAGCGCCTCTTCCTCGGCGACCTCAACTTCGGTGCGGTTGCCCGAGGCGAAGGCGGCGACGAATAGATACCGGCCATCAGGTGAGACGCGCAGCGCCCGTGGGTCCTCGCCCGGGAGATCCACAATGTCGATGATCGAGTGGTCCAAGGTGTCAAGGATGGCGACGCGGTTCGGTTGCGAAAGTGTGACGAATGCGCGCGGCTTGTTTGGCGAAAACGCCACGCCGCAGGGTTCGTCGAGAATGCTGAGCCGCGAAGCCGGGTCGACCTGCTGGATGGTATCGATCACCTCCCACGCGATGGCATCGATGACGCTGACGCTATCCGAAAGGTGGTTGGTAACGTAAAGCATTCGACCGTCAGGGCTGGCGGCAACACCGGAAGGCTCGAGGCCGACCCGCAGGCGCCGCTTGATCTTCCCTGATCGCGTCATCTCGACGATCTCGTGCCCGGGCGTGTTCAGGACATAGATGCGGCCTCTCCGGCTAAGTGCGATCGGGTTGCATTGCGGAGTTTCGAAGTTCAGATAGCGCTCGGGCCAGGTTGCGCCGTCTCCCTGCTCGTTGCAGGCGGTCTCCAGTATGGGAACTGAGGGCACAGCGTCGCTATGGGCGCGAATGTTGTCTGGCAGCAGGATCGCGCCCAGAAGTGCGAACCACAAAGTGGCGCGCTGGCGGCGGAGGGAGCCGCCTGGGTGGCTGGTAGTACTCCTGTTTTGCGAATCCCGTTTCGTTCGATGGCCTCGTTGCACCCAATTCATGCGCATCCTCCCTCTGCTGATTGCCCACGAGAAGGGGAAGCAAGTGCCGTGCCTGTCGAAGGGGAGTGGCGTTGCGGGGAAAAGTCGCCGCCAATGTTGAGCCTGCGTTGACGCGCGCGTGAGCGACTTTCACAGATTGCGCGGCGTTCTGCGCATGGGCAGTCCGAGCTGCGCAGATCTCGGTCTTCGAAAGCTCGGATCTGGTCGATGGCCTCGTCGTTCGCACTCCACTCTGGCGCTACATCCGCGACGAAAAAATGGTCGTCAGGAACTCTTTGCGATTGCGACCGACCCCCACGAAGAAGAGGATCTGTTTCCGGGTGCCGAACCGGAGCTGATCGATTCCCTGGAAATGAAAATTGACGCTTGGCTGGAGCGGACCTTTACCGGCGAAAACGGTTAAGGGTTGATCGCAATATCTCGATAACCCCGCGGCGTGGGTAGCCATGGTCTGATGCCCGTCCAGTTTTTCAGAGAGACTATTGCCGGTTGTCCGGTTTTCCAGTGCTTCGGGGCTGAACGTTTTGCCAGGGGTTGCTGGCGTAGTCCTGGGGGGCGGTGCGAACGAAGACGCTGGATGGTTCCGGGGAGACGAAGGCACGCCAGGGTGTCCGGTTTTCTTCGATGACGACGTGGTCGGGGGCGATACGGGCTACCGGGGTGGCCATTGTGGTTCCGTCGTAGAAGACCTTGTCACGAACGCCGTTGGGCCAGTGCATCCAATCGCCACTCTCGATCCAATCGCGATCCGGAAGTACTTCCCGGGTTTCGGATACGTCGATCGACGAGCGAAAGGAGAGGTCTGTCGACTCGAGACGGGAGCGCAGGGTATTGTCCGCCAATTCGTGGTGGACGACTGCCGGGAGTCGCAAGAGGTGGAGGGGATCGACCGTCACCTCGCTGGCCTGCAGGTCGAGAATCAGCATCGCGGGTCGGTGGTCTGCCGTCTCGACGTAGGTGATCCACTCGGCCCGTGGACCCTCGAAGGCATTTTCCGCCTGAGAGATTCTGAGAGTCAGATAAGGGGCGTCCGTGGTCTCGTCTTCCAAAATTCGGATGGCCCGCAGACTCATATCGTTCGGCGGCTGGACCAGGCTTGCGAATCCTTCCGGGTCGGTGATGCGAAAATTGAGGTAGGTCGAAGGGGTGCTGTTGGGGATGGTAAAGGAGGCCAGGGCATCGCCATCTCCAGCGATGGCTTTTTCTGCGATATCCAGGACCATGCCGGGATAGAAGTCGTTCTTGAATTTGATCAGGGTCTGACGATGTTTGTCCGTGATGTCGAGATAGTCAGCGTCGAGGTTCCACCAGGCCGAGATCACCAATTCGAGGGGGTTGAGGTAGACGTAGCTGTGCTTGGGGGTGGGGTGGATATATTGCTTCCAACGGGAGTCGTCTTCGATCTCGATCTCTTCGTCGGGAATCTTGATGCCATCGCGATTATGTTCCGAGGCATTGTAGAGAGTATGGTCGCAGACGCCGTGGCCCCAGTGGATGTAGTCGTTGGCGGCGACGAATTCGCGCGCGAACGCCACCGGGGTGGCCGGCTCCTGAGGCCAGACGATTCGCGAGGTGAAATAGGAGCGCTCTTCGGTGCCGTCGTCACCCGCCACGCCCACGTGGCTCACGATTTTGCCATCCAGGAATTCGTGGGTCACAGGTTCGGGGTGAGTGAGAAGGTTCACCGGATCGGCCGACATATCGGCGGCCGCAGCTTGAACGACGAGAAAGCGGGGCTGGCCGGTTATCGGGTCTTTGACGAAAACCGACCATTCGGCTCTGGCTCCGCTGACGAGTCCGCCCGAGGATTGGTAGACGTTCAATACGAGAAAGTAGCTGTCCGTATCCTCTTCGAGGATGCGTAAGGGGGCGAGTCGGAACCCTTTGGGAAGCTCTTCTTTTTCGAATCGCTCAATCTGCGCGCGGTCGCGAAATTCGAAATTGATGAAGATCGAGTAGGGATCGCCCTCGACGTGGAAGTTCATCCAGGGGTTGTTTGCCCCCTGTGCTACGGCCTCCGCATAGTCAATCGCATCGAGGCCGAAGAAAAGGCTCTTGAGAAGAGCTCGGGACTGTCGCTGTTCGGCCGGCGACGACACAAAGGGGGTCGGCGGAATTGTGACCGTCATGACGCGGCCGTCTTCCGAAAGCGTCAGAGGTGGCAGCGCCTCGCCCTTCAAGTCGTTGAAGCGGCGGGCCAGCGCCTCGGCTTCGTCGGCGTGAATCTCCACTTCTCCTTCGACTTCGCTGCGGTCCAGGGAAAGCCATCCCTGAATTGCCCGGGCCGTTCGAAGACTGGCCTTTCCCGATCCGGGAGCCTTGATCTCGTGATAGAGGGCGGGCAGCCCGTAGACGAAAACAATGGGCTCCTGGCGCTTGAGGTAAGTGAGGAGAGGGGCAATCGCCGGGACATCGGCCGCGGCAGATTCGCGGGTGTCGATGCAGTTTTTGACCAGTTCTTCTCGTCCGACGAGGATCAGGTCTTCTTCGATGGCGCAGAGTCGAAGAGAAGATTCGGCCAGTGCGTGGATCGATCGGCCGCGATAGCTTTGCGGCTCGGAGGGGTGGCAGGCATCGAACAGGGAATGGCTTGACGGCGTGCGGGGTTGGAGGACGAGCAAGAGGCCATCTTCGGCACGCGTGGTTTGGATCAATGCGATATGACGGGCCTGCAGCAAGGCATCTGGCGCGGGGCTCAGGCTCGCGATGAGTCGGAACGGCTGCAGAAGCGCGGGGTCGGCCCCTTGGCCTTCGAGCATCTCCTTGACTGTTCCCGCGGCGGGGCCGGCGAGAAGCCTCTCCATGGCCAGGGTCAGGACGCCTCGCGCATGGCTGGGCAGCGGAAGCCGGTCGGCAAAGTCGTTGGTGCCTGTCTGGTCGGGCGGGGTTTGTTCCATGATCAAGTTATCCTCACGGAATTCTATCCCCGTTAGCCAACTGGTGGTTGTAAATTTCCACATCGATGAACAGATGACCGGGGCCATCGCACTCAAAGTCGCCGGATGGTTCGGCGGCATCCGGCCCGATGAACGTGATGTCATAGATCAAGAGATAGTAGGGAACACAGACCTCCCAATTGCAGCCGGTAATCTGCTCTCGCGGGTTCTGCAATTCGACCGCGTAGTTGACGACTTCTCCATCGACGGTGCAGGTGAAGTCAGCATTTGGCGGGTTGTCTGCAAAAGAGTTCTCGCCTTCATCCCAGAGAGCCATGAACTCTTCGGTCGGGATCTGCCCCGCTTCTCGGTAAGGCCGGTCGGTAAACCAGCCGGTGTTTGGATCTATCCCGCTCAGCGTCAGCGTGGAGTCGTAGAGGCTTGCCCCGTTTGAGGTCTGGACAAAGAGATACTCCGGTCCGTTCTTGTCCGAGTCGCCACAGGAGGCCGCAAAGAGCATGGCCGCGGCGAGCAGAAGTGTCGGTGCTTTCATTCGGCGAGATCCCTCAAATTTTCGGACGTTTTGCAAACTCGGGAAACTCATCTTTTCGTTGAGACCCGAATGAGATCGGATACGTTCCAAAGGAAGCCTGAGGTCGAATCGCGCAGTGCCTGCCACGAGGGGAAGGCCCAAAGCAAGGCGAACGGGGGAGCAATGTATTTCTGGAATATCGAAGGCCTGCTGGACGATATAGCCAGCCAGAAAATTACGGAGCAGCAAAAACTTTACTACTATCTGCTTCTGGGTTGTGGGGCTTTTGTAGTCATGACTCTTGGTCGGACCTTTCCGGCGTCGCCGGACGAATTGCGAGCCGGACCGGCCGCTGCGGATTTGATTCTTTCCCTGATCATCACCATTTGGGGGACGAAGCGATGCTTTGCCATCAATCAATCGGGAAGCGGAGGGGATTTCATCGCTCGCATGACCTGCTTGACTCTTCCGGCTTCCATTCGTTGGACAGTCGTGGTGATCCCCTATCTCTTTATTACAGCTTTTTTCCTGGAGTTTATCGAGCGTGTGTTCGGGGAAGGTTCTCTCCAACAAACATTATCTCTCTATGCGGAAATAACGCTCTTGCAAGTACTGTATTTGGGGTTTTTTCTGTATTTGATCGGAAAGTTTCGGGCGCTCGCTGCCAAAACGGCAGCGAGTTGATCACGTCCGTTCAGGCATAGGCGAGCAGGGCGAGTGCATGGCCCCGGTTGCAGGTCCGGAGCCTTAGTCGATATAAATCACATATGTTGGCTCGATCGAGGCTTCAGAGGTGGGCGCAGAACATCGGGGTCGCCAGTGCCGCGCTGCTTCTGGCATGTGGGGACGGATCGAACGCTCTGTCGCCAGCCTCACCCGAGAATCCCGCCGATCCGGCCGCCCCGGCGGAACCTGATCCCGAAGCCTGCCGGGAATTCGTCAGTACCTTTGAGGCGATTCAGGAGACCATCTTCGAGAAGCGCCAATGCACGAACGCAACCTGCCACGGCTCCTCGTCTGCGGGCGGTCTTGATCTGCGCCCGGCCGTGGCGCACGAGAACCTGATCGAGGTCCCGGCCACGGGTGCCGATGGCATTCGGGTCGTCCCGGGCGACCGAGACAGAAGCCTGCTCTACGCCAAGCTTCAGGCGGCCACTCTCCCGGGCTCGGTGGAAATCGCGGGAGCTCCGATGCCCGTCGGTAGCGACCCGCTTACCGAGAACGAGCTCGAGGCCGTTCGAATCTGGATCAGCGGAGGCGCGCCCCGAGACGGCAACGTCGATGGCACCGCAGGCCTGCTCGATGCGTGCCTCCCGGAAGCCGAACCCATTACGATCCTGCCACTGAGCCCCCCGGATCCGGAAGACGGCGTGCAGTTCGTCATGCCCGAAGTGGAACTGGGAGCCGGCCGGGAACAAGAACTTTGCTTCGCCACCTTCTACGATTTCACCGGTCGCATCCCGGAACGCTTTCTCGACCCGACCGGCAACTACTTCCGCATCCGAGCTCAGGAGCTTCGCCAGGACCCCAATAGTCATCACATGGTGTTGAGTCATTCGGGGGTTCCGCTGGAAGATATCGATCATCCCGCATTTCCGGCATGGACCTGCGCTGGTGGCGATAACCCGGGGCAGGTCTGCAACCCACTCGAGCCCACATCCTGTGGAACCGGGATCTGCAGAACCGAGCCGGTCGATAGCTTCGCTTGTATCGGATTCGGCCCGCCCTCGGTCGTCGGCGTGCCCACGCAGGGGCGCAACATCGGCGGTGCGCAGGCCCCCCAAGCCTATCAGGAGCTCTACCCGGGAGTCTTCGGCCAGGTTCCGGTGTCGGGGATCGCCTTCTGGAACACGCACTCCTTCAACCTGACGGCCCAGGACCATATCCTGAACGGACGTCTCAATATCTATTTCGCCGAAGAGCAGGAGTTCCCGGTCGTCGCGGTGATCGGCTCGGAGGGCGTCTTCTCGCCCGACATGGCGCCATTTACCGAGGGAACCATTTGCCGCAGTCACACCCTGCCGCAGGGGGCACGACTCTTCTCCCTCACCTCTCATAACCACAAGCGCGGGCTCCACTTCTGGGCCGATCTGCCCGATGGAACGCGGATTTACGACAACTTCATCTACAACGACCCGACGCGGACAGCCTTCGATCCCCCACTTGCGTTCGATTCGGCAGACCCCGCCGATCGGACCCTTCGCTACTGCGGGCTTTTCAACAATGGAGTGAACGAAGACGGCTCACCGAACGTCGAGACGGTCACTCGGAAATCGCGCATCCCCGAGGACTCCGGAACCGGCTTCATCTCCAGTAGCTGCGAAGCGATCGCCTGTGTTCAGGGAAACATCGGCGCGTTCTGCACCGAGGACAGCGACTGCGATAGCGAATCGGGAGCAAACGACGGCTGGTGCGATGCTTGCCCGATCACGGGTGGCGAAAACACCGAGAATGAGATGTTCATTCTCCTCGGGCAGATCTATATCGCGCCCGGGTTTCCGCAGCCCTCAACAGACGACGTGGTCGGCGTCGGGTTCTGAACGGACCGCGAGGGCGTGACGCCGGTCTGCTGCCCGAAGCGCAGATTGCGGGTTGGCGCGCCAGTTGCGCAGTCAGCGTGGTTGCGCTCGGCCTTGGCAACCAGCCTTTACAGCGGTCCTGTTTTCTGGATGCTGCGACGGTAGGTGAAGTTCCCCTAGAGTCGGTACGCTGTTGCCATGCGCGAGAGGACCGAGAGGACCGTGCTCGTCACCTGAGAATTTGTCGACAGCCGAAGTGGCGCGGCCCTCTGCATGTTAAAATTGAAAGTATTTTCGGAAAGAGTCTTGCCGTAGCCGTATCTGGCCGCCAGAATCACAACGTCTGGCTTCTTGGTGCCGGTGCAGCATCGAAAAGCGATTGCAAAAAAGTAGATTTTCATTAACCCCCGAACGAATACCGTGAGCAAATCCCCCAAGGATCAAGGCGGTTGAGTAGCTCCGGCGTTGTATCCCCCTCAGAGAGGCATTTGAATGTTTCGACCCCTTCTTGTTTCCATCCTCCTCCTCAGTCTTTTCCCCCCGGCCCTCGCTTATGGAGAAGCAATTCCCAAAGGCCAGCAAAAATGTTTGACCGCCATGGCCGGTTACGTCGGACGCATTGCGGCTACGCAAGCCAAGGCAAACAAGAACTGCGTCAAGAATTTGGGCAAGAGCAAGCTGCCTGCCGGACAAAGTCTGGCGGATTGTCAGACGGCCGACGTTTCCGGCAGCATGCTCAAATTGACCGACAAGATAACTGAGACGCAGAGCGATCCGGATCGCGGAAAATGTCTCGGTTCTGCCGTTCCCGAATTCGGTTATGTGTCCTCTGCCGAGTTAATGGTGGCTGAAGCGAGACTGGCACAGGTCAACTTTATCGAAGCTGTGTATGGATCGGATCCCGAGAGCGTAATTGTGGATAGCTCGATTCGCTCCAACCGAAATAAGGCGGTTTGCCAAGCGACTATCGATAAGGGCGCCAACAAAATTGTCGGAGCGCAGGTCAAAATGTTCAAGTCTTGCGTCGCCCGGGGGCTGCGCGATCGCACCGCACCGATTTCTTCCGCGAGTGCATTGGAAGCCTGCATGGACGATCTCAAACTTGCCGAAAAGTCGGCACGTGAAGCAAGCAAGCTCGAGACGCTTATAGGCAAGAAATGTGTAGAGAAGTCGTTAGACTGGACCACGGTGCGTTCGGAGCTCATAGCGGGTTCTTGCGCGACGGCCGCTTCCCCGAGTCTTTATGCATCCTGTATCGAGGAGCAAGCGAGCTGCGCCGCCTGCCAGATTCTTAATGGTGGGCACGATTTGCAGATCGATTGCGATCTCTACGATGACGAACTGAGCAACGCTTCCTGCGGCGCCGGTGGGCCAGAGCCAACACCGACTCCAACACCCGTAGCGACGGCAACTCCGACCCCGATACCCACGCCCGCTCCGACTCCGGTTGCTGTCGGACTCCAGCGCGACGGACGTGCATTGACCCTGAATGGCGAGATCTTTCATATCAAAGGGGTCAATTGGAATCCGGTGGCTAAAGGCGGAAGTCATCCGGCGGATCTCGATTTTGCTGGTTTCGTGGAGCAGGACAGCGCCTTGATGGCCGCAGCGGGCATCAATGTGGTCCGTCCTTATGAGCCGATCACCGACCAAGCTGTTCTTGATACGTTCTATTCTCGCGGAATTTACGTTTTCAATACGGTCTACGCCTGGGGGGGAGCAACCGTCGACTCAGTTGACGCTGTCATTCAAGCCGTTGGTGACCACCCCGCGGTTCTGCTTTGGGTGATCGGCAACGAATGGAACTACAACAAACTCTATTATGACAGCCTGTCCGACGAGCAAGTCATTGAGCGAATTGGCGCTGTCGCTCAGCGGGTTCGTAGTCTGGACTCCGATCGTCTGATTTCGACGATCTATGGCGAGGTGCCCTCGGAGGACGTTCTTCAGGCGTTACCCGAGGTCGATGTTTGGGGCATCAATGCCTACCGAGGCATCGGGTTCGATACCTACAATGATCCCAGAGATCTGTTCGAAATTTGGGAAAGCCGCAGTGACCTCCCGATGTATTTGGGCGAGTACGGGGCCGATGCCTGGAATGCGAATCTTCCCGGCGAGGATGAGGCGAGCCAGGCGGAGGCGACTACGGCCCTGACCCAGTTGATCGCTGATCATAGTGTGGTTCTGGGCGGTTCGACCTCCGGTGGCCTGATCTTCGAGTTTGCCGACGAATGGTGGAAGGACGGAAATGGCGACCCATGGGTTCATGATGTGGGTGGAATCGCTCCCGGAGGAGGTCCGTACCCGGACATGACCTTCAATGAAGAGTGGTGGGGTCTTGTCGATATCGATCGGAACCCGCGTCCAGCCTACTATGCCTTGGCTAACGTGGCGCTGCCGGTTCCAAACGCGACGCCCACACCGACGCCGGTAGCGACGCCAAGCGCGACGTCAACACCGACGCCAAGCGCGACGCCGGCTCCGACGCCGGTAGCCACGCCCACTTCAGAGCCGACGGCCACGCCGCTGCCAACCCCGACCGGTGCGCCACAAGAGTTGGACTATGCGGACTATGCCAGGCAGCCCGGGGCGGGTTTCACGACGTTGCCGACGGAAATCCCTCTTCCGATAGATCGTTGCAATTCGCTCGCCCAGATGAATCTCGCAGGAGAGGTCGTTGATTGCACGGTGGCAGCGGATACCTGCGCGATTGTTGCTACTGGTGCGGAGCTGATTTGCGAAGGATCGATCCGAGTTGACGGGGTCCTCTGGGTTCAGTCGGACTCTGCTTCTTCAACCACTCTTGTGATCGCAGATTCGATTACAGTCGGGATGGATGGGGAGTTGCACGTGGGTGGATCCTCGGCTCCGGCTCCATACGCACAGAACGCCGAAATCTTCCTGCGCCACGAGTACTGCGGATTCTCGCCCTGGTCCGAGATCGATGTCTGCGAGGACGGTGCGGACGACAATTGTCTTTCCAAAGGAAAGCTGACGTCGATGGGATTGACCAAAATTAGTGGACAACCCAGAACCTCCTGGGCTCTCTTGACGGTAGACTCCAATCTTTCGCATGACTCTGCGGCCAACACACTTCAGGTGGATGCCTGCGTTGGATGGCAGGCGGGCGATAGTTTGGTGGTTTCGGCTACCGGCGGCAACACCGAAAAATGGGGCGGCTTCGACGGCGTCACCGAGTCTTCTGCGAGTTGCCTCGATGGTGGAGATTGTCCGCCAAGTCTGAATTTCAAATCCGAGTCCCGGACGATCACCGAAGTGACGGCGGCAACCGACGGATCCCAAGATTGTATTGTGGAATTCTCCGGGGACCCACTCCGGGTCAAACATCGAGGAAGCCCGGTGGAGGAGCCCTTCTTCCGAATTCAGGCAGAGGTTTTAAATCAAAATCGTAGCGTGCTGATCACGGGAGGTAGCCACTTGGTCGGAGATCCCTCATCGGCTCGGATCGCCACTCGCTACGACTATTCGAACGAGGGTGCCCCAAGTGCCGGCTACCCGGCGAATACCGAGACGGACGCTTGCAAGGCGTGTATACCGACTGACGATCCGCAATTCGCGACTGCCAACTCTCGCCAGATTTGCGAACAGGCCTCGAATTGTACTGCCTACGAGATTCCCGCGGGTGAGAAGGGCAGCGGATTCGAGTATTTCTGCGGCGAGGACTGCAGCCCTCTTGGCATGCAGGGCATAACGACCCGGCAAGCCCATATGGGTGTCATGCAGGTCTCGCACGCCGCGGTGGAGAACTGCGGCCGGCGGCAGGTTGCAGAATATTGCCTGCACTTCCACCACATTGGTGACGTAAAGGCCCTGGTTGAAGATGGGGTCAACGATTTTGAATCCTATTTCGTTGGCAACTCGATCCAGAAGGGCATGAACAAGGGAATCACGATCCACGGGACGCATCACGCACTGGTGCAACAGAACTCGGTCTATGATCACCGTGGCCCAGCGATCTATATCGAAGACGGCAACGAGCTCTATAACGTTGTCGAGGAAAATGTGGTGATCTGCTCCGAGCCTCAGTTCTCGGGTCCGGCAGGTCTTGTGCCGCGCGGCACGAAGTGCCGGTTACGTAACAACTCGAATCGCCCTGAAACTGCCGATTCGGATTGGGATGAATTGGGGGGAGTCTATTTCCTGTCGGCCACCAATCATCTGATCGGCAATCGCATCTCGGGCTATGACAATGCCTTTTATGTCAACTCCAATGTTTCCGGAACTCACGGGTTGGGATTGGCCCAAGGCAAGGTCTGCGTTCCGAGCGCACCCTTCGGCTACACTGTTGGAAATTTCTTCCATAACAACGGAGGCTTCGGCTGGTATGCGAACAAGGCTTTCCCGATGCGAATGGACGAGCTCGGTGGTTTGTCGCTCGATGGATCGCCTGCCCAGGGTACAGTGATCGATGGGCAATGGTCTCAATGTCTTCCGTTCTCCGAGCAGGGAATGGATCAATCGCAAAACGTGATCCTGCGAGGTCATGTCGAGTTTCAAAATGACTTCAGTTCGGGTGCCTATGATATGGGAGACGTTTCGTTTATCGATTCGACTTTCTACGGCACAGCCAAAGGTCTTTATTGGAAAACCTACCGACGAGGAGAGAACTCCCGACCACTCTGTGAGCGTTGTCGCTTTGTGAATAACGGCATGGAGTTACCGGGCGGAACGGGTTTGGTAGAGTTCAAGGACAGTGAATTCTACCTCCAGCCCGGAAATCGAATTCAACTCAATCACCACTGCGCGGTCAGCCCGACAACAGGCGGACTTTGTGCAGCACACTTCGACTTCCGCAGCAGTACTTTTTATCTGGCACAGGGGGACGATTGGGTAGAGGGGCATCAAGACGGAGTCTTCTGTAATGGACGCGGCCACCGTGGCTATTGGTTGCCCGGCGACTCCCCCGATCGAGACGATCTCGCACACTATGATCCGGACGATCGGCGCACCGGCGCCCTGATTTACACGCCCGAGGGGAAGGTTCTGGCTCATGACGATCGATTGTTGGCTTTCGATTTTACGAATACGCCGACCTGCACCGCCGGGACTGATTGGGTATCGGCTGCGGAATCCGAATCTTGCGGGCCGGGTTCGGTTCACGCGGACTGGATTTCCTGCGACGAGGCTTCGGTCCAGTTGCGTGGGGTGCGCCTATGGTCACCGGACCGTGGCACGCTTACGATCACCAACCATACCGAAGGTGGCACGACCTACGACATTCCTTTCGAGAGGACCGAGCAATACCAGAATGGTGCTCATCCCCTCTATTCGTTCCTCTTGCCTGGGTGCACCGGGGACGACTGCCCCAGCTCACTTATAACTGCTGGCTATATGTTTACAGTCCCGGCCAATCACGAGATCAGCCTGTCGTTTTCGGATCCCGGGAATGTGGATCCTAAATTCGCCGATCTACTGGCTTTGGAATATTCGGAGTTTCATTTTGATCCGCAGACGAGCATCACGATCCGGGGAATTGACGGGAGCGGTCTGATTGACGATCCAGCGCTGAACTGCACAATCCGTTCGGACCATACGCGCGATTGGATTACACCTTACGGAGCATTGTCAGCCGGGGCAGGTGCGCTCTACACCGAATGCGGGTTCCCCTGGGCGATCCAGAACAGCCCGGCGACCCTCTACGGCCAATTGCAGATTCCGAGCTCCGGTGGCGGGGCTCCCACAAGTTGTCCGGCATCGACATTCCCCGAGGATTATCCTGCTCGTCTGGAGCCTCCGCAAACTCCCGCCACGCCACCTGTGATCAGTCTTTATTCCTCCGGATATGATGACACCTTTGTTGACGATGGCTCCACGATTGTCTGGATTCCGTCCTGGAACAATGGAGATCCGCAGCGCGAGGCTGACTACGTCGTCGATGGCGCTGCCGGCGGTCCACCTGACGACCGGGTCATGAGGATTGTGAAGCAAAGTTCCGGAGGCGGCTGGCTGGGTCTTTTGGAAGTCGAGGGATCGAATCCGAGTCCATTGGATCTGTCGGGTTACCAGACTCTGCACTTTGATATCTGGACGCCGAATGTGACCAGCATGGGAATCAAATTTGTAGACTATGGAAACGACGGTTTCTATGCCGGCGCCCTCATCGAGAGGACTGCCGGAGGGATCGCGCTGACCCCGGAGGCCTGGACCTCGGTCTCCGTGGATCTTGACCTGACTTTCCAGTCCGGAGATCCTCGGCAGCTCGGCCAGCTCTTGTTTGTCGATGTCGCGACAAGTGAAAGCTTCGACAATTACTACTTCTATCTTTCGAATGTAAGATTTGAATGAATTTGCCGGGACCTGCGATCCGCCCAATGTGATCTAGCGCTCCTTGAAAAAACCGAGGACAGCGACTGCGATAGCGAATCGGGAGCAAACGACGGCTGGTGCGATGCTTGCCCGATCACGGGTGGCGAAAACACCGAGAATGAGATGTTCATTCTCCTCGGGCAGATCTATATCGCGCCCGGGTTTCCGCAGCCCTCAACAGACGACGTGGTTGGCGTCGGGTTCTGAAAGGACCACGAGGGGATGGCACCGGTCTGCGTGTGCCCCACGGATCCAGGCTAGCGGATCGCCGCTTGCTCTTGCCAGAAGCGCACTCGGGGATTCATCACCTTGAACCATAGTGGCGGGAGCAGGCTCAAAAGCACCATCGCGGCGTATCCGGCTGGCATCTGTGGCGCCTGAGCCAGGTGCCGGAGCTTCCAAAAAGGTCGGCTGGCATTGGCGTGGTGGTCCGCGTGGCGAGGGAGGCCGACGAGGACGCGTCGGGTTAGGCGGTGGGCGCTGTTCCAGGAGTGGTGGGGGCTGATGTTCTGATAGCGACCGTTGTCCTGTTTCTGGCGCATCAGCCCGTAGTGTTCGATATAGTTGATCAGCTCGAGCAGGCAGATGGCCACGAGGCTTTGCGTCAGGAAGAAGAAGACTCCTGCGCTGCCGAAGAGCATCGCGATGAGCCCATAGGCCAAAGCGAGGTCGAGCGCATAGCGTAGTCGTCGGTCGTGCAGCGTCCGGGCGTGCTTCTTGCGACGCGAGACCCGGCCTGACTCGAGCCGCCAGGCGCTGCGGACGCCCCCCAGAATGCTCTGTACGACGAAGGGATAGAGGCTCTGACCATAGCGCGCCGTCGCGGGATCTTCGGGGGTAGCAACGTGCTTATGGTGCCCATAGACGTGCTCGACGCAGAAGTGGGTGTAGCTGGCGGTGGTCATCAGGAGCTCTGCGAGTCCACGATCGATCTTGCCGCGGCGATGCATCAGCTCGTGGGCCACCGTGATCCCCCCGGCGCCACTGGACACCCCGACGCTGAGCACCCCGCCTATCCACTCCATGGGGGACCAGCCCCCGTTGATGGCATACCATAGCCCAAACGCGATCAGGCCGACCTGGGGCACGAACCACAGGCGGACCGTGAGGTTGAACAGGGGGTTTCGATCGAGCGCTGTTTCGTTGTCGGCGTCAGGGTTTGCGGTGTCGAGCCCACCCAAAGCGTCGAGCAGCGGGATCAATATGAAGACCAGACCCAGGCCGAGGAACATCCCCGCACCTCCCAGCCAGATGCCGACTCCCGTGGTCAGCGGGATCACGTATATGAGAAGATACGGCAGCGCCTCCATAGGACCCTCGTTCGAATGATCCCCAGTTATCAACTCACGAGTATGCTCAGTCAAGGGTGGTTGCAGAGCTGCTCACACCCGCTGCCTGCCAGCACTCGGTTCACTTTTGATCGCGCCTCAGTGGGTAATTCTGCACAGGCCTCGCGTAACCAGCGCAGGCACTCCACCCTGTCATTGCCCGCCATTACAGCGGCGGCATTGCCGACCAGCCAGACAGGGTGCGCATGAGTCGAAGCGCTATTCACGGCAGAAAAACTCTTTGTTGGCGTACCAAACTAATCCCGACTGCAGGCCGACGTGTCGACGCCCGGCTCCCCGGGGTGCCCAGCGAAGAAGCGAACCAGGCTCTCCAAATCGCAGGATCGGCAGGTACCAATAGAGAGCCGTCTGGACGAATTGTCTGGACACCGGTTTGGATCAATTCTAACTTGATTTCCGAAGCGGCGGATCTCGTCTTTCACCAACCCGAACCCATACGTCACGGAAATCGTCCGGAAATCCCGCGCGGCACCATATGTACTTGGATCAGAGGCATAAGGAGGTTTCATATGATGAGATGGAAAGCCGCGCTGGCCTGCAGTCTTCTATTTACGGTTTCCCTATTCGTGGTCGAAGCCAGATCCGCGCCCATTAAAATCACTGATTGCGACACGCGCGTCCCCGCAGGCCGATGGGCCCAATTGGTGGGAGACCTCACCTGTGAGTACCGATGCGGAGGAAACCCCGACGCACCCTGTGAGGCCTGGTTCGGGGGGGAAGAATGTGGAGGCGGGCTTGGCGTCTGCGAGGAGCGCCACATCATGCTCGAAGAGGGCGCGCTTCTCGACCTGCAGGGCTACACTCTGTTTTCTGCCTATCAGGCCACAGCAGTGGAATGCACCGGGCCGGCAGGAACATCCTGCCGGATCCGCAGCGGCACCCTTGAGGGCGGAAAAGGGCGTGCGATTCAGGGGGGCGTGGCGAATGTTCTGGTTAAAAACCTCAACATCCAATACTTCGACAGCGCCATTCAAACGCAAGGGCGACTGCACGCAAGGAATCTGAGACTCGAGGGCGGTGAGGAGAGTCTCTCTGCAGCCAAGGGTGTCCGCTTGAGAAATGTACGACTGGCCGATGGAGGTGTAGCCAGCGGGGGCAACCTTACCCTGTTCAAAGTCGAAGCTCCCTATGGGTCGATTCATGCTGCTGGCTATATACGCGGTCGAATCCTGAAGCTGGGCTATACCCAGATCGCGGGTCGCGATGTGGCACTGGTCGGCGTGAATCCAAATAGCTGGTACACGGATGGATCTTCGGAAATTCGGATCCGCGCTACCCGAAACGTTTTCCTGCGCGATTCACATGTCGCGAGCATCAAGTCCGGCAGCCGCCCCAGACTCGAGAACACGGTGTGCTCCAACAGCGCGGTAATCGACACCGACGAATCGTGGCAGGTTTGCTCGTCGGAAGAAGCCCCAGACCCCAGCATCACCCTTGTTCAGACGGCAGGCGGAGCGGTCTTTCGGGAAGGTTACCTTGGCCTGCGGGGTACCGACCCGCAAATCCCCTGGAATTTATCTACCCCCGAGCCGGAAACCGGCCTGACTTCTGTCGACGAATTTCTATCTCTCTGGGAAGCCGAGAACGAGCTTCCTCCCCCGGTACCACCCACCGCCCACTTCACGTGCACGGTGGGTGGCGAGGTGGTCAACCACGTTGTGCAACTGCTGAGGCCGACTTTTTATGGAGGCTACTTTCTTGGCGAACTCACGCCCTCCCAGCAGCTGTGCTACGTCTCATCAGCATGTCGCCTCCAGCTGCTGCTCATGTCCGACCATCTTGACTATATCGTCCGAAGTATTGGGGAGACCTTGCCGAGCGAAGAAATGGTTTGTGATTCAAACGCGGAGCTGTCCATTGTGAGCAACGATCCGCGCGTGGTCGACGCGATCTTGTCTCCGTAAGGAACCCCCGCTGGTAGGGGAAATGGGTTGGTGACATTTGGGACTACGGGTCTTCCGCGCAGGTGTTCCAGCTTTCGGTCGTACCGGTCACGACACTCTTCTCGCAGCTCGAGGCCATGAGTCGCGGGCGCGTCGGGGACTCGATGGTATGGACGCTCGTGTGACGCAGGCGCAGACGCCTGTCGGCGATCACCGTTGTTCCCGAAGGTCGGTCGCCTGTAGCGGATCGGCTCAACTTCACATCTCGACCATGAACGCGGTATCCCAGACGGAGGTTTCGTCCTCGAATCCTTCCTTCCGCTTCGATCCGGCCACCGCGCCCGGCATCCACGTTATACGCGTTGAGATTTCGCCCGGACCATACCCCGGCGGAGCCGAGTATGACGTCGCGAAGGTGCACGCCTTTTTGACCACGCAGGTATTCTTCGCGATTCCCCAAGTGGAGGGTTCGAGCAATGATCCGGCCGTCGGTCCATATCGCGTCGTTGGTGTTCTCGATGGCCAGGTTGCGCACATATACGTTGAGTGATCCACCTCCGATCGCGGTGCCCTTGCCGCCGAGAATCGCGCCGGGCCCGACGATTCTGCAGGATCCGCCCTCGTCCCCGACACATCGGATAGCGGTCCCTTCGTAAGCAAAAGAGATCGTATGGCCGTTCATCCGCAGAGAGGCCCCGGACTCGAGCACCGTATTCTGCTCTCTGCACTCGCCGCCACTCGCGGAACAGGACTGCCCTATGTCGGGATCGCAGATCCTGGAAGGATCCAGAACACAGCGGTAATCGCACTCGAGATTCGCGACCAGTACGCCTCTCTGCCCGCTTGGAATCCTGCTCCCGCACTTTGCGATCTCGATCGGTTCAGCTGCAGAAACAGGTATCGTGAGCCCCAGCAGAAGTGCGGCCGCAGTCACGACAACTTTCTTCGTCATGTCTGGCACCTTTGTGTTTCGCAAACCCGCCCGGCTTGCGATCCCTGGAGTCTGTGGGGACCCACCTGTTCTGCGCAAGTATCTTTTTGCGAAAAGGGCTGTACGGCAAGATCTGCCGGTCCCATGATCCGATAACCGTCGGGGTCAGAGACAAGGATTTTCTGCCTGCTCAAGGGAAAACTGCTTGCGCCCAGCGAACAGCCTGCGCCATAGGCAGATCACACGCGACTTTTGGAATCGAGGTGGCCGACTTGAATATTTCCTTACTGAATCAGGTTCGGTTCCGGCGGGCCTCGATAAAGCTCCTGACCATCGTGACGAGAGCGATGGCCGTAAAGACCATCATGACCACCACTCGACTGACCGCGGCAAAATCGCCGCGAGCGATAGTTCCGCGCAGCGGCATAATCAGCGCCACGAGGACCACTAATGTCAAGCCGGCTGCGGCATGAGCGACCACCTTGTTCTCCGACTTGAGGCCGCTGTAGCAAGCCAACAAGGCAACCCCGAAAGCGGCAGGAATCAAGGCTGTTGGCGACGGAGATTCCGAAGCTAGATAGCCCCAACCCGAGAGTAAGATGAGAATCATTCCGTTAATCAAACTTGCTGTGTAAGGCTTCATGAATCGCTCCATTCGTTAGATGCCCAGTCTAACAAGGAGCTCTTGAAAAAACGAAGAAACTGACGAGTTCTCTCAGCTCGCCAAAGGGCTCCCCCACGAGCGGGAATGGCGGGCAACGCTGCGGGTGGCAGAATCGGGGTGGGCGAACAGGGCGCCGCTTGGGCAAAAAGGGCCTTCATGTTTCCTGCTGTCCCCACCACGCCGATCCGTAGCGCGATCTCCATAAAATACCTCAGAACGCTTGCAGGGCCGATTCGATATATGGCGAGATACAGCCGGTGGTTGTAGCGGCTGATAACGACAAGCTCTGGCAGCGAGCAGCGGAGGTCTCTGCCCTCTCGGGGGAGGGCCCTTTCGGTGTGGTGCTCTCAGGGATCGATATCGTTCTGGTCCGCACGAACGGTGAGTTTCGAGCCTACCGGGGTGCCTGTCCCCACCAAGGGGCTCTACTGGGGGAAGGCCGCATCGAGGGGGATGCACTGGTTTGTCGAAACCACGGGTGGCGCTTCGATCTCGATACCGGCGAGAGGATTGGCGCTTCGGGCTGCCTGCGTTCCCTTTCCTTGCGCGAGCACGAGGGCTGGCTGGAGGTACGGACAGAGCCGGCGACCGAGAAGCTTCCCACCCAAAAGGTCCGCAGCCTCGAGGAACTTCCGGGTCCACCGGGCCTGCCGCTGATCGGCAATGCTCATCAACTCGAGGTTTCCCGACTGCACCAGGTCTTCGAGAATTGGGCGAGCCTCTATGGCAGCATCTATCGCTACGATTTGGCCAGAACCCCTTTTCTGGTGGTATCCGACCCCTCGTTGGTCAATGAGGTGCTCCGAAAGCGCCCCACCAGCTACCGCAAGATTTCCACCTTCGAGCAGACATTCGCCGAACTCGGCATCGACGGCGTTTTCGTCGCGGAAGGCGATTCCTGGCGCAGACAACGCCGTCTGGTCATGCAGGCTCTGGATACACGGAATCTTGGAAACTTCTTTCCTGTCTTGAGAGAGGTGGGACAGCACCTGAAGGATCGGTGGAGCGCGGCGGCGGACCAGGGGCTCGAGGTCGATATTCTCGATGACTTTACGCGTTTCACCGTGGATGTCTCGACGTCGCTCTCACTGGCTCAGGAAACCAATACCCTGGAAGGACAGCGCGGTGGATTGCTCGGCCACCTGGCACCCATCTTTCCTACACTTGCACGTCGACTGAACTCGATCGTTCCCTGGTGGCGGTATTTCTCCTTGCCGTCGGACCGCCGAGCCGATCGATCGCGCCGGGTCCTGCGGCAATGGTTGGGGGAGGTCGTGGCCGAAACTCGGACATCTCTTCGAAACAAGGAGGATGCAGCCGCCAAGCCGGACAACTTTCTTGAAGCCATGCTTCTCGCACGAGACGCCAACGGCGAACCCTTTTCCGAAGATGCTGTCTTTGCCAATGCCATGACCATGCTCCTCGCGGGGGAAGACACCACTGCGAACACTCTGAGCTGGGCCATTCATCTGCTGCTCGATTCGCCGGGCGCAACGGCATCTCTGCGAAGCAGCGTGGATGCGGTGCTCGGCGAGGATGTTCTGGTTCGAGACCTGGAGATGCTGGAGCAACTCGACGCGGTTGATGCCTTTGCCAACGAGACGCTGCGCCTGAAACCTGTCGCACCGTTTTTTCTCATGGAGAACTGCGTCGATGTGACCCTCGGGGATGTCTTTCTCCCGCGGGGAACTTCGATCTGTTTATTGACGCGTGTTTCCTGCCTGGACCCCGAGATCGCGCCAGAACCCAACCGCTTTGACCCCACCCGATGGGCTGACGAAACCATTCTGGCCAACCTTCAGCGCACTGGCGCCTTTGTTCCCTTTGGTTCCGGCCCCCGAAGCTGCCCCGGGCGCACCATGGCGCTGTTCATGATTCGGCTCGCTATATCGACTCTGCTCCGGAATTTCGAAATCGAACGCGTCGGTAGCAGCGCTGACGTAAGCGAATACTTCGGCTTTGTCATGACGCCGGAAGGACTTCGAGTGAGATTGCAGCATCGTTCGTCTCCCTGATTTGGACTGTGAAAATCGTGCTCCTCAGAGCCGCAGCGATCGAGTGCGTGGGGGATCGGACCTACGAGACGGCCGTTGCGGATGGCGGTAGCAGCATTATTGGCGAACTTAGGATGAGTAGGACTTCGCTCGCGAACCTCGACGGCCTGTCTGCGCTGACTTCCGTGGGCGGGGATTTCGAGATCTTCGATAACATCAACCTGTGTGGGCAAGAGGTCCAGGATCTCCTGAGCCGACTCACCCTGGGTGGCACAGAGGACGTCTATGGTAATAACGGCCCATGCGTGTCGGGCTCCGGCGGCATCGTGGCCAACCTGGAAACTCCTGTTCTCGGGATCGATGGCATTGCTGCCGATGCGACCGGTATTTCCAACGTTCAGGGTTGGGCGTATACGACAACACCCGGTGCCGAGATCGAACGTCACGTTGAGGTCTTCATCGACGGCGAGTTTGCGATGCTGGTTCCTTGCTGCGGCGACCGTGGTGATGTCGAGGCGGCTGGTGGGCCGCTGCTCGCCGGATTCTCCGGCGTTTACAACTGGGGCCTGCTCGCCTCGGGCTCTCATGAAATGAAGGTCGTCATCAAGAGTACGATCGGCGAAGAACTGATTATCGTCCGCAACTTGAATACCGCTCGTTTCGGCGATCAACCGTATGTGCGTGAAATGGAATTCACCAACGGCTCTGGCGGCGCATACACCGGGGATACCCTCAGTTGCGAGACGGTCCCTGTCTCTGCACCGGAGAACTCATGTTTTCGGTGAATCGAAGGCCGTACTTTGACCCGATTTCGAATCGTGTGAATCAGATCTTCATTGCGGCCTGATACGGGACATCACTCGACATAACGCACGACCACAAGCAGAAGGCTTCCGGGCCAGAAATCCCGAGAGCTCTCTGCTCGTGCGTGGTCTGGAGCTATCCCCAGTCCGGCACACAGCGGGCACAAGCGGTGGGGGACGGTAACAATCCTCGGTCTTCAGGGTCGGATTCCGATTTGGCAACGCTCTGCGGTTCGACTAGACCATGGTTCACGATGGAAGCTGTCGGTCCGATGAGAAAACACCCGGTGTACGCCCCCATCGCTGGTTTCTGCATGATCGGGATCGGCCTGTGCCTCTGTCGGTACGCCTATACGCCATTGATTCCGGCCTTGATCGAAGAAGGTTGGGTGACCAAAGCAGGGGCCGGATATATCAGCGGCTTCAATTGTGTCGGCTACCTGATCGGCTGTCTCGGCGGATTGTTCCTGCCGGCTCGTGTCGGGATTCGGCGCCTTCTGCAGATTTCGCTCGCGCTTGCGGTAATCGGGCAAACGCTGTCCGCTTGGAATTTGGGCTTTGCTTATTTTGCCTTTGCGCGTGCCGTCACGGGGATGGCTGGCGCATCTCTGGTGATTCTGACCCCCTCGCTCGTCCTTGAGCATGTCCCCGAAAATTGGAAAAAAGTAGCGAGCGGTATCTGCTTTACCGGAGCAGGCGGGGCGATTGTTCTGGTTTCACTGCTGCTTCCCTTCTTCTCTGCCGTTTCGGTTACCGCGGGATGGCTTTTTGAAGCAGGGGTTACGTTGGCGTTTGCCGTCATTGCCTGGCCTTTGACCCATTCTGCGCCGACAAATGCTTCTCAGTCAGATTCCGGAAGTCTTTCTCCGCGAGGACGGAGAGCCGGGATTTCCCTTTCCTTGCTTGGCGTTGCCTACTTTCTGGCATCGATCGGAGTGACGCCCCATATGCTCTTCCTGACCGACTATCTGCACCGCGACCTTCATGTTCCGATGGCGACCAGCAGTCGGCTCTTCAGCCTGGTCGGTCTGGGTAGTCTGATCGGAGCATTCAGTTCGGGTTTCATCGCACGTCTGATCGGCACTCCACTCAGTCTGGTTTTGAACTACATCCTGGGTTCATTTGCTGTCGCGATAGTCTTGCTCACCGACAGCATTACGCTGATTACGATCTCGGCTTTCTTGATGGGCTTTTTCCTTTTTTGCTGCGTGACTCTTTCGTCGATTCGAACGGCCGAGATCACGGGCATTGAACATCACCCGCGCGATTGGGGGATTCTGACGCTCGGTTTCGGGTCAGGGCTTGCAGTCGGAAGCTACGGCCTGTCCTGGATTCTTTCTTTCGGAGCCAGTTACTACTCACTCTTCGTAGTCGCGCAGGCGGTTCTGATTGTCTCGTTGGTCCTTTCTCTGGTGCTCGTTCTGCAGACGCTCTCGGATTCGACGCAGCGGAGCTCTTGACGGACGCGGACAAGAGCAAGCGTTTGCGGCAGGATTTCACTTGACTCCGCTGGCGGAACTCATGAGCCTTTCAAGGTGCCCTTAATACGAAGAGACCTGCTGGCTGTCGTGATCCTTGCCATTTTACTCTTTCTGGCTGGGCTCGCGCTGCTGTTGGTCAGTCCGGGTACCGATGCGGATTACCGCCTTGTGCTCACCGTGTTTTGGGGCGCTGCTTTTGGCATGCTGACAAGTGTCATAGCCATGTATCTGCGGGGGAAATTCTCGAGGAGCGTGAAAGACCACCCTTAGGATATTCGTGCAAGCGCAGAAGCAACGCGATCGCCGCCTGGGCAAAAATGGCTTTCATGTTTCCTGCCGTCCGGGTACTGCCGCGGGAGCACAAGTGCAGCTGCACGTGGGGGATCGGGGCATCGGCGCCGTCTTCCAGCACAACCTCTGAC
>CBFHUR010000035.1:0-31516 GCA_965658895.1 Binatia bacterium | reverse complement strand
GCCCTTGCCATCGATCTCGTGACAACCTTGGCAGTTGTATTTATCGATCAAACGCCGGCCCTTCTGAACCGTCGCCCAGCGGCCATCATAGCCCGGCTGGCGGTAGCTCATGGGTGGCTGGCGGTCGTTGCGACTCAAAAGCCAAACCCGGAGATTGATGATGTCCTCGTGGCTGAGGTGGAAGTTGGGCATGATGCCCTCGACGTGCTCGGTGGCGTAAACCCGCGGGTTTTCCAGCTTGCCGTAGGTCCAATCGTTCCAATTGTGGCCGATCCCCTTGGCATTCCCGAAGAAGAGCTCCTCGATCCCCTTGGCCGCAAACGCGGACAGCTCCACACCGATGCGGGACTCGTTTTCCATCCCGTTGATCGAATGACAGCCAGCACAGCCGTATTTGCGCACCAACGCCTTGCCCTCGGCAGCCCGTGCCGGGTCCTCGAGCATGGCGGCCGTCACCAAGCCGTTCGGTTCGTCGGTCATCGCCGGCGAGATGCTCAGCAGGTACGAGGCTACTGCGCGAGCTTCCTGATCGGAAAGACGGAGACTCGGCATCCGGGTATGAGGGTTGTACCCAGCTGGATCCTTCACCCAATGGTAGAGAAAATCGCCATTGGTCTTCATCGCGACGCGAGACAGGTTCGGGGCCCAATCCTTGTCGACACCGAGGCTCCGAACGACTTCTTCCTCGCCCACAGCATGACAACCCCGGCAACCGACCTGATTGAAGACCGCTTCACCCGCAGCTACCAGCTCCGGGTTGCTCGCGTCGACTCCTGTTTCACTTACCTGAGCCGCTTCCCATGCCGCGCCTTCAGCCTGGCTCGAGGTCCAGATATAGGCCGCGACGGCTGTGGCCTCTTCGTCCGAGAACATATAGTTCGGCATCTTGGTTCGGGGCCGGAAAGCCTGCGGATTCTGGATCCAGTCGACCAGCCATTGCGGATCGACCTTCGCGGCGGCCTTCTGCAGGCTCGGACCGACTTTCTCCAGATCGCCATAGCCGCTTACAAGATGGCAACCGTGACAACCGAGCTGCTCGAATAGCTGTTCGCCCTGAGCCAAATTCGGCGCACCTTCGAGATCCACAACCTCTCGGTGGCAATCGATACAGCGCGATTGCTGCTGGGGCCCCTGCAATAGCGGCTGGAGCCAGAAGGTAACTTCGCCGTGTGCCTGCTCGGTCGAGTTCAGCGCTACGCCCTGCCCGTCATGGCAAGGTGTGCAGGCAAACTGATTGGGCGGATGCTTCCCGAGGAAGAGGGAACGATCCGGGTGCGTTCCCAGAGGTTGAGCCTCTTCCTCGAAGCCCTTCCGATCGATACCGATATGACAGGTGATGCAACGATCCACGCGCCCCACCGGCTGCTCGAAATTATTGATATCGAAATCCGGAAGAACAATCTGATGGATGGTCGGGATTCGATCCGTTTCCAGAATCCCGATCACCGACTTCATGCCATCGAGCTTCACCTGAATGGCGTCGCGCTCCTTGGCAACCTTGTCCAACTCCTTTTGCGCCTGCGTCACGGGACCTCGCAGCTCGGCGATCTGATCCTCGACGGCCTGAACTTCGGCCTGTGACTTGGCGAATGCCGCGATGAGTTCATCTTTTTGGAGACTCAATTCATCGCGATGAGCACGCTTCTTGTTGACGTCGCCACCTTCTTGAATCGCGTGGTCGTATTCGTATTTGGCGACTTCCAACTCACTCTTGATAAATCGCACCTTGATATCGGCGTCACGATCATCGAGGCGTAGGCCGGGCAATTGTGCTTCCAGCGCCGCCAATTTACTTGCGGTCGCGGGGTCCTGAAGGGACTTCTCGGCTGAAGCCAAGTTGTCTTTCAGCTCAAGATAGGTCTCATTGCCGCCCAGCGAGGCTTCTTCTGCCTCCAGCGCATCGATCTGGCGACTTTTCTCCAATGCGAAGAATTCATTCTGGAACTGTTTCCAGGGTCGACGCAGAGTCGTGTCGTCCAAAAGGGCCCAGACCGCGCCCACCACCAGCAGCGCTGCGCACAACAGCCACAATCCGGCGTAGCTGCGTTTTTCATCTTCGAGGTTTAGGTCTCGTCTTGCCATGGTTTCCAACTCGCGCCGGATTTAGCTTCCGTCGCGGCTCTCGATCAGTCTTCCCGCCGCAAACACCACAGTTCCGGCGACCAGCATTTCCAATTCAAACCTGAGTCCGGCAATTTCTGCCATGCCCTGAAACAGGCCGATTCCGACTATAAAAAATCCCGTCAATTGAAGGGTCTTTGCCAAATAAAATCGCATGGCGCCGCTTCAGATATTAATCCAAGGGGTCTCCATCACATACTGGATGTTGAAAAGATGACGCATCAACATCTTCACCAGCGTGGCCATCATGTTCAGAAACAGGAACGAGGTGATCAGGAAGCGCGGCATACCCCATCGCACCATGAACTCCTTGCCCTTGAGCCACACGCACCACGCGTACATCGCGGCGGTACCCACGACGAAAAAGAGAATGACAGTCGTCAGACCAAAGATGGCTGACCAGAAGTAGTCTCGAATTCCGAGCAAATACGGAAAGTTCACGCTGGTGAGCGCCTCGACAAGATGCGGGTCCCAGCGCTGCCACGGCCAGAACCAGTTCCAACCGGGCCCACGCAGCAGGGTCCCGATCACGATGAGGGATACCCAGAGGACGTGGAAGCCGAAGAAGAACGTAAGCAACTCCCATTTTCGGGACTCCCAGACGTAAAATCCATTACCCGCCGGATTGATGTCGATATAGGGGATCACCATCAGGCCGACAATGATCAGGCTCGGAAGAACCACACCCGCATGCCATGGGTCAAAGAAGACGAGGATTTCCTGAAGCCCGAGAAAATACCACGGCGCCTTGGACGGGTTCGGGGTTCGAGCCGGGTTGGCGGGTTCCTCCAGCGGGGCATCGATCGACAACGCCCAGACCATCATCCCGATGGTCACCAGCAAGGTGCACAGAAACTCCGCTCGGATCAGATGCGGCCAGGTATGGACCTTGTCGTCCCCGGGCCCGAAGGCCTTCTTCAGGGTGACTTCGACCCGTCCACCGGTCGCGGCTGGTTTCGTAGTAGTAGCCATGCTCTCAAAGATCCTTTGGGGGCGCTGCCAGAACGTACAGGGCCCAGCAGATGACGACGAAAAGAATTGGCAAAACGAGCACGCGCATCGGACGATCCCCCCCTACAGTGCCGGACCCGAGAAGCCGTCACGGCGGATTCTCCAGAAATGAACCGCCAGGAACAGACTCGTGACCAGCGGAATAAAGATGCAGTGCAGAATGTAGAATCGAAGGAGCGTCGCCGGACCGACTTCGCCGCCTCCGAATAGGAATGCACGAACGTCGTAGATCGGATTGGCCCCGAGAAGTTCCTTGAAAGGACCCTCGTTACCCATCAGCGGAGTCGCCGCACCCATATTCGAGCCAACAGTCACAGCCCAAATGGCCAACTGATCCCAGGGAAGAAGGTATCCCGTGAAGCTCAGGAGAAGGGTAAGGACGAGCAGAATCACACCGACCACCCAGTTGAACTCCCGGGGCGGCTTGTAGGATCCGGTGAGAAAGACACGGAACATATGCAACCAGACCGCAATCACCATTCCGTGGGCCGCCCAGCGATGCATGTTGCGCATCACCATGCCGAACGGCATGTCGAACTCGAGATACTTCATGTCCGCGTAGGCGTATTGCGTCACCGGCCGATAGTAGAACATCAGATAGATGCCGGTCACCACCGTGATCAAGAACATCAGGAAGGTGATCCCGCCCATGCACCACGTGAAGCGCAAGCGGGTGGCGTGGCGTCGCACCTTTGAGGGATGCAAGTGCAGCCAGACATTCCCCGAAACCATCAGCACGCGGTTGCGGGGGGTATCATCGTAGCCGTGCCGGAAGATCGACTTCCAGACCTGCGACTCTGTGATTTGTTCCTTTGTTTCGTCCCACCAACTCATGGGGGCCCTCCTCAGGGCAAACGTTATAGAATCGCCGGGAATGCCATCGGGACATTCTCGGCCAACTCGTGAATCAGGTTTTCAGGAAAGAACCGGGCTTTCCCCACTGGCCTTTCTCAAAGAGATACTTCGAGGCCTTGTCGATCTCGATCTGACCGTCCTCGGCCAGAGCGATCTTCAGGCGGACGAGCGGGCGAGGCGCCGGCCCCTCAAAGTTAATGCCGCTCTTGTAGAAACCGCTGCCGTGGCAGGGACATTTGAATTTTGCTTCCGCGTTAAGCCAACGAGGCGTACAGCCCAGGTGGGTGCATTTCGCCCAAAGAGCATAAAACCCTTCAGGCTCACGCACGATCCAGACGCGAAAATCCTTCTCGTATTTGCGATCGACTTCCCCGACGGCAAAGTCGCCGGGAAGGCCTGCCTTGAAGCTGCTGGGCGGCACAAACAAGACTCGGGGAAAGGAAGCCCGCAGAGCCGCGAGCAGGAAAGTCAGCGAAAAGACGCCAAACAGCATCCAACCCACACGCCCCATCACGTCGCGTCGGGACCAAAGCCCCCCAAGCTGCGCTTTTTCTCGCTGCCTTTTAGCCCGCTCGAGACGCTGCTCCTCACGTCGCCTCGAGGCAACTGCCGCCGCGTCTTCGCTCGTATCTGTCACTGTTGCTTCACCACTTGCCATGGAAAAATCTCAGCCTTCGTTTTCGGTCAAATATCGAGTTAGGGGCATTATTAGAAATATCGAACTCTGCCCACCAATAAGATCAGCAACGCTGTTCATTAGCTTGCCTTGCCGATCGAAAGTTTTGCGAACAAGGACCGCAGGATTGCTCCACCCACGCCCAGGATCACGCTGATGACTCCCAGCCCCATGATCGTCAAGCCAACCGGAGGAAAGATCAGCGCCAGAAAGAAGCCTACAGCGATCAGGGGGATGCCGAACGCCAGCGGATTCAAGGGTGCGGGCTTTCCCGCAGCGGCCATAGCCACGCGTTCGGCCTCCGGCGGGGGCTCCTCGACCGACTCGCGAAGCACCTCGATGGCGAAGTCCCTCATGCCCGGCTTGGAGTCCGATTGCGCCTCATTAATCGCCTCGGCAAGCTCCTTGCTGAGCTTTTCCACGCGCGACTCTTCCGCAGTTGGGTCCTTCGGCTCGATCTGTTCCCCCCGTTTCTTCCACCCCGAGAGCCTCGGAGCAGATACGCTGTTTTGCAGCGTGAAAACGCTATAGAATTAGTGGACAAGATTCCGATTGTCAACATCGAGATCGGTGAAAATCGTCGGGATTGTGTGCCTCTTTTCGGAATCGAAGGGGCTAGGACACGTCCAGCGCACGGTCCCCTTCCGGAAGAAGAAGTGCCGAGCCCAGTCTCTGGACCAGTTCGCCCAGATCCGTGTCGGCACCCGCCCGGCAGACCTCGCGATCCCGGGCCTTTGCGCCGGCGGAAATGTCCAGAAAACCCATCTCGGCGAAACGCGACGTCGCATTCTTGAACAAGACGGGGTTCGCCGCTTCCGGACGCACGACCTCGCCGAGCAGCTGCGCCGCTTCGAAGGTCCGAACAATCGCGCCTGTCCATTTGGACTCCGGCACCCGAGCGGTGGGATCGAGTCGGTCGATCGCGCGTGCCGTAATCCAGTATCCCTCCCGAAAGTTCTCCAGAATTCCTGCCAGCGCGCGCACCAGGGCCACCGGCTCGGCTCCGGGTTCAAAGTTGGCCCCGTGGGCGGAGAAAAGGGCCAGGCTGCGCTGGATTCGCTCCGCCACATCATCTTTTTCGGGCAAGGGGAACTCCCAACGAAAGAGCTCGAGCCACCACCAAACCTCGGCTTCAAGGTCCTCGTGGGCGACGCCGCGCAGAGTCGCGTGGGCCACCAGGGCCGGAACCAGAAAGAAGTGGATTGAATTATTCTTGTAAAAATCAAGCGCGGTTCGCTTCCCTCGCGCCACCTTCAGCATTGTACCGCTTTCGCCGACATCCACCTCAATCAAACCCGAAGACTGCAAAAATGCGGTGATCTCGGCAAAGTTGTTGCGACCCAAATTTCGCTCGAGCGATGGCGTAAATACTGCCCCACGCCAGCGCAGGAGCTCCGCTAGCATCCGCGAAGCGTTGGCGAACTCGCCAGCCTCGATCCCCGCAGCTGGCCCCGCCAGCAAGACCGTGGACGAGAGCGAAGTGGCGCCCACCACCGTGGCCTCGTTTACTTCACGGAGGAGGCGAAACCCAAGCTTCTGCACAAAGCGGCGTTGTTCGGCGTCGACGTCCGGGGGGAGCTCGGGTTGGGCAAATCGCTCACGGTTCTCGCCCAACATCTCGCGCAAGGAGAGCGGTTCGGCAAAACTCACATACACGGTTCCGTGCCGTTGGCGCAGAATCGAGCGAGCCCGCAGAAGCGCCCCCAGAGACTCCTTCTGCTTCTCGGCCCCACCCAGCTCCGCATCGTAGGCATTCTCCTCCGCGATTCTTCCATAATGAATCGATACGGGCACCAGGTAGAGGTCTTTCCGCACCCCCTGGATAAACGCCCGGACGATACTGGCGAGCACGCCAAGCTTGGGCGTGAGGATCTTTCCGGTCCGGCTGCGGCCACCTTCGATGAAAAACTCGAGCGTATAACCCTGCCGAATCAGGGTGCCCAGATACCGATGAAACACCAATTTGTAGAGGGCGTCGCCATCAAAACTGCGTCGTACGAAAAACGCACCCGCGCCCCGAAGGAAAGGTCCCAGCGGCCAGAAGGCCATATTGTCGCCTGCGTGAATATGAGGCGGCGAGAGGAAGTTTCGGCGGAAAAGATAGGACAGAACGAGATAGTCGAAATGACTTCGGTGACAGGGAACCAGAACCACCGGTGAGTGTTTCACCTTGTCGACAACCCGCTCCAGACCGCGGATCTCAAGGCCGCTGAAGGCCCGTTTCCATATCTGATGAAACGCGCCCTCCAAAAGGCCGAACGAGAAACTGTTGAAGTTGGCAGCCATTGCCCAGAAGGATTTGCGCGCCTCCTGCCATGCCCGGGGCTCGGAGATACCGCGCTCGGCCGCGATCGCGCGCACCTGCTTTGCGACATCCGCGCCCTCGAAAACTCGCTCCGCGATTACCTCACGCGATTCCAGCAGCGGGCCCCAAACCGCTCGTTCCTCCTGCGCCAGTTCCCTCTGCAGCGAATTGCCCAGACGCCGAGCGACGCGCGAAGGCGGCAGCCTTCTGCAGCGCTCCATAAAGCTCTGCAACTCGATGACCCGACCGATACTGACCAGGAGATCCTCCCGATTGAACCCATAAGTCAGCAATTTCTTGACGTCGCTCGGAGCATCATGGACCGAGTACACCAAGGCAGAGAGGCGCGGCTGTTGGTGGCGAAAGACTCGACCGCGAAATACGGAAAGAGGAACCAGATGGATCGTCTGTTCCGACGCCCGGGCCATCTCCACCACGTCCTCCAGAATCAGGTTTCCGGGCCTGGCTGCTTCGAGAGTCTCGCGACGGCCCCGAAAAAGGCCCCCATCGCGTGCGCGCAGAAAAAGGAGAACCGGTTTTCCTTTTTCGAGATTCGCACGCACCGCTGCCAAATCCCGTCTCCGACGGCTGCGCGCTCCGGGCCAATAGGGGTTCTTCAGCCACGCCCGCACCCGCTGCGGCAGGCCCGAGAGAGGTCCCGGCACACCACAGACATGGGCCGGCAGAGGAAGTCCCTCCCGCCCGAGGAGCCAGGAGACGATCGCGGCATCGAGCCGCGATCTCTGGCGGAGGACGTAGATCAGGCTGCCTTCCTCGCTCCGAGCCCTGACCTTGCTGAGTCCCGCCGCATCAATATGGACGTAGGCCGTCAACCATCGGGTAAGAAGACCTCGCAATCCATGATCGGCAGCGCCGGTTGCCGGCCGGGGGGTTTCGGACTCCATATTCTTGAGCTTACTTTGTCTGGGTGAGAACTGCACCTCCTACAGCCTATCTGGTCACCGAATCTGACGCTGGATTGCGTCTGGACACTTTTTTGGCCCGCCACGCGAACATGGGACGCCGCGGCGCAAGACGTCTTGCTGGCAACGCCCGGGTAAACGGCCGCAGGGCACGTCCGGCGCACGTCCTCATCGCAGGTGATCAAGTCCAGATTGCTTCGATCGAGGAAACCCCTCCAGATTTGGATATTCTGCGAAGCAGCGAACAGTTATTAGTGCTCAACAAGCCCGCCGGGTTGCCCACCATTGCCCTGGCTGGCCAGATCGGCGACTCCATGGCCGCTCGCGTAGCTGCCGCTGATCCCGGATTTCGGCCACCGGGCCCGCCGCTGGAATCCGGAATCGTTCACCGATTGGATACCGGGACCTCGGGGGTTCTGCTCGCGGCCCGGGCCGACTCCCTGTGGGAGGCCCTTCGGCGGCAAACCCGCGAACATGCTTGGGCAAAGACTTATCTCTGCATCGTCGAAGGGAAGTTGCCGGAAAATACCGAGGTCCAACTAGCCATCGGCCAGCATCCAAAGAGCAATCGACGAATGCTGGGCGTCCCGGACCCGGAGAAATGGAAACGCTACTCCGCCCGCATGGCCAGCAGTCGCGTGGATCCGATTGCCGCAGCAGACCAGCAGACACTGGTGCGCGTCCACACCCGCACCGGACTCCGGCATCAAGTCCGAATCCACCTCGCCAGCCTCGGCCATCCGGTTCGGAACGATCCTCTTTATGGAGCGATCCGGGACCAGAGTCTGCCCGGGCACTATCTACATGGTGAATCTATTCGCTGGATCGATCCATCCAGCGGGAATATGCACACCGAGGTTGCCCCTGTTCCGGATTGGTGGCCCGATTGGGCCGCCAATGCCCTGCCCTGAAATCAGGCAGCCGGAACTGTCAGGCAGGCTTTTCAGCCTTGCGCTTTGTACCTGTTCCCGGAAGACAGGTCTCACAGACATTCTTCTGATTCTCGGGGTCTTCGATCAACCCCTCGTCGAGGTTATGGCAGACCCGCTTGCAGGAGATACAAAGAAAGTAGATTCCCTCGACCGTCTTGTCGATTCGCTCCCGGTTGAGAATACGGCCGGCGAGCTTGCTGATTCGGATCCCGAGAAGCTCCTCGTACTGACGCTTGATCTTGAGTCGGCCGGCTTCGTCCTTCGGGAGACCTTCGGAAGCCTCTTCCTTTTTCTTCTTGTCGCCCCAAAGACTGAAGCCCTGCTTCTTGGCCGCCCCGCCCTTTGTGGTCTTTTTCTTGGCTCTCGCCATCAATTATCTCCCCCAGGGATCAGCCCACCGCCACCCCGCACAGTCTGTTAACCAGTGTCCTGATTCGCGACTCGGAATTCAAGCTGGCCGCCTACGACCCACTCTGATAGCGGGATGAGTCCTTGAAGATCGTTTTCAGCCCATCGGGAGAGGAATCCGAGATCCGCGGCGTCCGCCGGGTTCATGCGTTGCTCGACCGGCTCGAGATTCTGCCCGGGACCGTCCTGGTAATCCGAGGCGATGCGCTGTTGACCGAGGATGCCGTGCTCTCGGACGAGGACTCGATCGAGATCCGATCGGTGGTCAGTGGTGGCTGATTTCCGATGAAATGTACCCGCTGCTCTGGTCAGGCCGAGATCGCTCTTCGCGCCCACAATGCTTCGTTTTGCCGTCCGTGTTTCCTTTTCTGGTTTGAGCGTCGAACGCTTCGCCAGATCGACGACGAAAAGATGTTCCGACGAGACGAACGCCTTCTCGTCGCCGTCTCCGGCGGCAAGGACAGCCTTGCGCTCTGGCACCTGCTCGCCACGGAAGGATTCGAGACCCTCGGGTTCCACCTGCAACTGGGAATTGGTGCCTACTCGCGCGAGTCGCTTCGACGTTGCCGACAATTCGCAGACGAGAGAAATCTCACCTTGCACAGCGCTTCGCTGGATGACGCGGATCTCTCGGTTCCATCCATGTCCGAGGCCACCCATCGCTCCCCGTGCGCGGCATGCGGCAAAGCCAAGCGGTATTATTTCGACCGCGCAGCACTTGCGCATGACTGCGATGTTCTGCTCACCGGCCACAACCTCGACGATGAAGCCGCCCGACTGATGGGCAACGTACTGCGCTGGCGCACCGACCATCTCTCCCGACAAACTCCTGTCCTCAACGCTCACCATGAGCGATTTGTTCGGAAGGTAAAGCCCTTCTTTTTGGCAAGCGAGTTCGAGATCGCTGCCTATGCTTTCATGCGCGGCATCGATTACCAGGTAGAGGAGTGTCCGAATGCAGTCGGGGCGACGCAGTTGACCTACAAGCGAATGCTCGACATGCTCGAGAACGAGAGTCCGGGCAGCAAGACCGCGTTCGTGGGCGACTTCCTGCGACGAGGACGCGGGCATTTCCCCGAACCGCAAACGGGCGACCGAGGCCGGACATGTGCAAATTGTGGGATGCCTGCATTCCACGAGCTATGCTCATTTTGCTCCCTGCAACGTGAGGTGGAGCGCAAGCGCGCAAACAAACAGCTCGGAGGCGACTGAACAAGATGAGTTCCGCACCAACCCAACCCCGGATGACAGGCCCCATCGAGGTGGGCGAGACCCTTCTCTTTATCGACGAGAAGGGCCGAGAATACCTCCGTCAGGCCCGCGCTGGGCGTCGGCTCAGTTTCAAGAAGGGGCACCTCGACGTTGACGAAATCATTGGCCAGCCCGACGGTTTGAAGGTCAAAACCAGCCATGGCGGCACGGTGTATATTTTCCGGCCGACCTATGACCGCCTGATCACGCACCTCCCACGAAAGGCGCAGGTCATCTACCCCAAGGACTCGGGCTCAATTCTGACCCAGCTCGACGTCTACCCCGGCGCACGCGTCATCGAGAGCGGTGTCGGCCCGGGTGCGATGACGATGGCGCTCCTGCGAGCGGTAGGGCCGAGCGGCAAGCTGATCTCGATCGAGCGGCGCGCCGACCATATCGAGATGGCGCGTGAGAACATCGAGACCTTCCACGGCCCGGCCGAAAATTGGGAAGTCGTGCTCGGCGATGCCGAGGAAGAGATTCCACGCTTCGAGGTGGACCGGATTCTGCTGGACATGCCGGATCCGTCACCCGTTATACCCGGCGCCGTCAAAGCACTTCGCCCTGGCGGCATGCTTGCCTGTTGGGTCCCCACCACCATGCAACTCGAGGCCGTCGGCACAGCGGTTCGCGCCCAGTCGCTTCTGGTCGAGGCGCGCACCTCCGAGATCCTCCAACGCTACTGGCATGTCGCCTACAACTCGGTTCGCCCCGACCATCGCATGGTCGGGCACACAGGCTTTCTGATGACGGCATGGCGCCTGGCAGGAGTGCCGGCGGAGAACGACGCCACCGAAGCCGACGGGGCGTCCTCTTCCGAAGCGACACAGGAGGCTCAGGGGGCGCGAGGCGAGAAGCGGACCGAAGCGTTGCCCACGGAGGCTCTTCGTGACAACAACTCGGATGAGCCGACGACCTGAACAGGAGTAGTTGAAATTGTCAGACGAAATGGACGAACCGGAAACCGAGGACCTGGACGCCAACGCGAAATTTTACGGTTTCGAGGAAGATACCGGCGACACCGAAATCCCCGAGCATCTGCCTGTGCTGGCTCTCCGCGGAGTGGTCATTTTCCCCAGCGCAATTGTGCCCCTGCCGATCTCGCGCAAGCCCTCGCTGGAATTGGTAGAGGAGGTCCTCGCGGGCGACCGACTTCTGGCTCTCGTCGCGCAGAAGGACGCCGACGAAGAAACCCCGTCGCCCCATTCCATTCACAGACGTGGAACCGTCGGGCGACTGCTCAAGATGCTCAAATATCCCGACCAAAGCGTTCGGATCCTCGTGCAGGGCATCCAGCGGGTCGACGTCGTGGACCTCGAGCAGGAGTCGCCGTATTTTTCAGGTCGCATCCTCCCGGTGGACGACACCTACGGCGCGGAAGACGAACTCGCTGCCCGGCAGACCCATCTGGTCAATCAATTCGCCAAATTCGTCTCTCTGATCCCGTACCTCCCCGACGAACTGCAATTGGTCGTGATGAACATCAAGGACCCCGCCAAAGTGACCGACCTGATTTCCTCGAATCTGAATATCAGCCTCGATGAAAAACAGGATCTCCTGAACACCTCGGATATTCACTCGCGGATGGACCGCCTGATCAAGATCATCGGCCGTGAGATCGATATGCTCGAGCTCGGATCCAAGATCCAGAGTCAGGTCCAGACGGAATTGGCGCAAAACCAGAAGGAATTCTATCTGCGTCAACAACTTCGCGCGATCCAGAAGGAACTCGGCGAATCCGATGCGCGCGGAGCCGATCTCGATGAATTGCGCCAGAAGCTCGATGAGGCCGATCTACCCGAGGACGCCCGCAAGGCTGCCGACAGTGAGATGGAGCGCCTGCGACTGATTCCACCGGAATCCGCCGAACACTCCGTGGTCCGCACCTATTTGGAGTGGCTGGCGAATCTGCCCTGGAACCATACTTCGGAAGACAATCTCGACATGGCGCATGCGCGCCAGGTTCTCGACGAAGACCATTTCGGACTCGAGAAGGTAAAGGACCGGATCCTCGAATATCTCGCCGTCCGCAAGCTCCGCGACGACCCCAGAAGCCCGATCCTGTGCTTCGCGGGCCCTCCGGGTGTCGGCAAAACGTCGCTCGGCCGGTCGATTGCCCGAGCGATTGGTCGCGAGTTTGTACGCATGTCGCTGGGCGGTGTGCGCGATGAGGCCGAAATTCGTGGTCACCGTCGGACATATGTGGGCTCATTGCCCGGACGGATCATCCAGAACATGCGAACCGCCGGCACCAAAAATCCGCTTTTCATCCTCGACGAGATCGACAAGATCGGGGCCGACTTTCGAGGCGACCCCGCCAGCGCCTTGCTTGAGGTCCTGGATCCGGAGCAGAATTCCAAGTTCTCCGACCACTACCTCGATGTCCCCTTTGATCTCTCGCAGGCGATCTTCCTGACCACCGCCAATCAACTCGATCCGATTCCCCACGCGCTTCGCGACCGCATGGAGGTAATCGAGATCTCGGGATACACCGAAGAACAAAAGCTCGAAATCGCGATACGACATCTGGTCCCGCGGCAGATCAGCGAGAACGGACTCGCTGATCACGAGGTCACGTTCTCCACGGATGCCCTCGAAACGCTCATCCGCGATTATACCCGCGAGGGTGGATTGCGGAACCTCGAACGAGAAGTCGGTCGCACGTGCCGAAAAATAGCGCGCGAAGTCACCGAAGGCGCCACTGGACCCTTTTCGATCGACGCAGACCGAGTCCACGAACTGCTTGGACCTGCCGTCTACTTTGCGGAAGTAGCGGACCGAGAATCCCAGGTAGGTGTCGTCACCGGTCTGGCCTACACAGCGGCCGGGGGCGATATTCTCTTCATTGAGTCAACCCGCATGCCGGGAAAGAAGGGGCTAACGCTCACAGGCAGCCTCGGCGATGTCATGAAGGAGTCCGCCCAAACGGCTCTCTCCCTGATTCGCTCGAGGGCCGAGTCCCTCGGCATCGCACCTGACTTCTTCGAGCAATCCGACCTGCATATTCACGTGCCGGCTGGCGCGACGCCCAAGGACGGACCATCTGCAGGCGTGACGATGGCCACCTCGCTGGCCTCGCTGCTGACAGAACGCCCCGTGCACCCCTGGGTCGCGATGACCGGCGAGCTGACTCTGCGAGGTGCGGTCCTGCCCATCGGCGGCGTCAAGGAAAAGGTGCTCGCTGCCGCCCGCGCCGGGATCTCGCACGTCGTCCTGCCCAAACGAAACGAAAAGGATCTGATCGATGTCCCCGCGAGGGTACTCGATCAGATGGAATTCACCTTCGCTTCCGAAATCGAGGAAGTCCTTGCGGTCGCGCTCGAGAGTGATTCGAGCACCTGAGCCACCTCACTCGGGGCCTGCAGCACGCGGCTGGCCCCGGCGTCCCGCAATGCCCTCTCGGAGCCGAAGCCCCAGAGGGCCCCGGCACTCTGGACACCTGCAGCTCTGGCGGTCTCCATATCCACCACGGAGTCCCCGATCATGCAGGTCCTTTCCGGCGGCACGGCCGATTCGACCAGAATTGATCTCAGCCCGGACGGAGAAGGTTTCAGTCCCCAGGGGCTGTCACCTCCCAAAATTCGGCCAAACCCGCCGGCATATCCCAATCCCGCCAGAATCGCCTCGCTGTAGGCGGCCTTTTTGTTTGTGAGGACCGACAACTCCACGTTCAGACCAACAGCGAGGTCGAGAATTTCCGGAATGCCTGCATAGAAGTGGGTGGCGTCGAGGAGATGGCGGCCATAGTGCTGCTCGAAGGCTCCCAGGACCGCCGGTACGGCCGAGGAAGGACCACCCGCTGCTTGCACCGCACGACCGACCAAGGCTTCCGTGCCGTCGCCGACGAAAGACACCACAGTATCCAGAGAGAGCCGCTGGAATCCTCGGGCCGCGAGAGCCCAGTTTACAGACGCCGCCAAATCCTGGCGCGAGTCCACCAATGTGCCATCGAGATCCCAAATCAAGTGGGCCCGAGGCTCTGCGACTCCGCGCCCGGGCTGGTCGGACACTACTCGTTCGGTGCGAAGGAAGTGCCGCAGCCGCAGGTTCTCTCGGCGTTCGGATTGGTGAACCGGAAACCGGCTCCATGCAGGCCATCGGCGAAATCCACGACCATTCCCTCGAGATAAGGCAAGCTCTCCGCATCCACGAAGACCTTGACCGCTCCCATCTGGAATACGCTGTCGGCCGCCCCCGGCTTCCCATCAAGCCCCAGAGTGTAACTCATCCCCGAACAGCCGCCGTTGACGACGCCGACCCGCAGCCCGCCGGACTCGGGACAGTTCTCCTTGGCCATCAGATGCTGCACGCGCTCGATTGCTGCATCGGACAAGCCGACGCCGGAGTGAGTTTCTGCGGGAGTTTCTTCCATGGGTGAAAATTACCTCCGTGCGGGCGCCGCGTCAATATCCGCGAGAAACCAAAGCGATGCCAGGTCTTGCGTGCGTTGTGCGCGAGTAATCCCGCACGGGAGGGATGCCGGCCGCATCAAATAACGAATGATGATCCAATGGTTGGTTGGACCTGAAGAGCGATGCGTCAGGCGAATCGTCGCTGACCGATCAAGCTCGAATTCAGGCAGCGCTCATCTGTTCCTGAAAGGAGGTCACATCCTGGCGTCGAAAGCGCCATTGGCGGCCCGCCTTGAAAGCGGGAAGGATTTCCTTGCGTGCGTATTCGTTTACCGCGTCGGGACTCATATCGAGTAGACGCGCTACGTCACGGCTGTTCAAAAGATTTTCGCTGTCGCTGAAAGACATCATGATGACTGATGTCTTGAGTACCACCGGCTCGCACGAGCGTCAAGATGAAGCTCGCCACCGGGCCGTAACTTGAACGTACTGCGAAAATAACTTCCGTAGTAAAATCGAGTACTTGCGATGCCCCATCCGACCGATCACCAAACTGAGGCCTCCTCAGTTTGGTAACAAAAGGGCTCCGAATTCGCCTCGAGTTCTAGATCGAAATCGCCTTCAGGTTCCGTCGACTCAAACGAAAATCGTAGTAAATTCGAGTCGCAAAGACAGCCGTCACGACAGTGGTCACGATCCCGACGCAGAGCGTCACAGCGAAACCTTTTACCGGTCCGGAGCCAAATTGAAAAAGAATGATCCCGGATACGAAAGTGGTGATATTCGAGTCGCGGATCGCGGCCCAGGCCCGCTCAAATCCCGCATCAAGAGCGGCACGGGGCGTCTTGCCCAGCCGCAGCTCCTCGCGCACGCGTTCGTTGATCAGGACATTGGCATCGACAGCCATCCCCATCGTGAGCACGATCCCGGCAATGCCAGGCAGAGTCAGCGTGGCACCGAACCCGGCGAGCACAGCCATCAGAAAGACCACGTTGAGCAACAAGGCTGTATCGGCCAAAAGACCCGCACCGCGGTAATAATAGGCCATGAAAATGACCACGAGCACGCCTCCGACCAACAGGGATAGAACACCCTGCTCGATCGAGTCACGCCCGAGGGAAGGCCCAACGGTCCTCTCCTCGATAATTCGGATGGGTGCCGGCAGAGCACCCGCCCTGAGAACGATTGCCAGATCTCGAGCCGTGGTCAGATCGAAATTCCCCGAAATCACGGCACGACCGCCCCCGATTCGCTCGTTGAGCGAGGGGGCCATCACGACCTTGTCGTCCAGGATGATGGCCAGTCGCCGGCCGACATTCTCGCCGGAAGCTGTTTCGAGATCCACCGCGCCACTATCGGTCATGGTCAATTCGACCTGCGGCCCCTCAAATTGTGCGGCGGGGCGTACACGTGCGTCTGCGAGCTGCACACCACTCAGCAATACGCGCTTCTCGACATCCCACTCGGTCGGGCTTCCGGGAGAAGCCAGAGCCGAGCTCCCCAGTTTCTCGGACTCGACACCGGTACCTTCCGCGATGAGCCGGAATTCCAGAACCGCGGTCTTGCCGATCAAGTCCTTGGCCCGCTGAGGGTCCTGAACACCGGGCAACTGCACCACGATCTCCGTGCTGCCCTGACGCTGGATGGTAGGCTCAGCGACGCCGAATTGGTCGATGCGATTGCGAATGGTCTCAAGGGATTGTTCGATCGCCATCCGCTTGGTCTGCTCCACCTGCCGCCGGCTCTGGCTCAAGGTGAGCGTATTTCCCGGACTGCCGGTATAGACCAGACCCGGATAGCGGTTCGTCAGCATCGTCTCGATGGCTGACCGATCCGCAAGATCCGGCAGCTGCATCACCAGGGTATCCCCCTCCCGAACAAAACTGGTCACGGGGATCTCTTCCTCGGAAGCCGCCCGCGCCACGTCCTCACGTGTTCGGTCCAGGCTCGAAGATACCGCCTCGTCCACATCCACGGTAAACAGAAGGTGTGTCCCGCCACGCAGATCCAGCCCGAGGTGAATCGGGTTCTCCGAAGGCGCCAGCGGCAGGCGGACGCCTTCGGGGAGGACAACCGGCGAGAGATAGATCAGAGCAGCGAGCGTTGCCGCGACAAGTCCGGCCAGTCGGTAATTCACGTTTCCTGAATTCATGATTTGGCGTTCTCCGCAGATTTACCGTTCTTGAGGACCTGCCCGACCGATCCCCGCTCGAGGCGGACCTTGACGTTGGGTGCAATCTCGAGCGAGACCTCGGTATCCTGCAACTTCACGATCTTGCCGTACAAACCGCCGTTGGTCACGACACTGTCCCCCATCTTGAGGGCATCGAGCATCGCCTGCGTTTCTTTGGCTTTTTGCTGCTGAGGGCGGATCAAAAGGAAGTAAAATACAACCAGAATAAGTGCGAAGGGCAACAACTGCATCAAAGCGCTGTCTGCCGGGCCGGTTCCGTTCATTGAATGCCTCTTTCCTCAGATTCCATTTGGTCAAGATCGACGCCCATCGACGCCGCCTCCGCCCGGAAACTACCATTTTCGAGCGCCGATCGCAGGCGTTTCATGCGGTTAACATAAAAATAAAGGTTGTGATGGGTCAGAAGTCGAGCCGACAGCATCTCGCCACTCACGTAAAGATGGCGGAGATAGGCTCGGGAGAAATTGCTGCAGGTCGAGCAGGCACAGTCCGGATCGAGCGGCAGGGTCGAAGCGCGATGCTGCGAGTTCTTGATCACCACCCGGCCTTCTGACGTAAAGGCCATCCCGTTGCGGGCATTGCGGCTCGGCATCACGCAATCGAACATATCGAATCCAGCGGCCACGAACCTGACCAATTCTTCAGGCGTTCCCACACCCATCAAATACCGGGGCTTGCTCTGGGGAAGCAGCCGCACCGTATGGCTGCCCACAGCAAGCGTCTCGGCTCGCCCCTCGCCCACAGAGAGGCCACCCACCGCGTAGCCATCGAAACCGATCTCCTGCAACTCACCGGCACTCTGCGCACGCATTTCCAGATCGAGCCCGCCCTGGACGATTCCGAACTGGAGCTGCCCTTCTCGCCGATGTGCCGCGCGGGATCGCCGCGCCCAGTCCGTGGTGCGACGCAGAGCCGTCGCCACGTCTTCCCGAGGCGCTCCAGCCGGCGGGCATTCGTCCAGAATCATGGCAATATCGACGCCCAGCATCTCCTGATTGCGAACCACATCCTCGGGCCGAAAAAACCTCTTCCCGCCGTCGATATGGCTGCGAAACTCGACCCCCTCATCGGTCACCCGGCGCATGCCTTTGAGGCTGAAGACCTGAAATCCTCCGGAATCCGTCAGGATCGCGCCCTTCCATCCCATAAAGTGATGAAGCCCGCCCATCGCCTCGATCGCTTCGGCGCCCGGGCGCATCGCCAGGTGGTAGGCATTGGACAGAATGATTTCTGCGCCGATGGCGGACAGCTCCCAAGGCGCCATTCCCTTGACCGCCCCATAGGTCCCCACCGGCATGAAGGCCGGCGTCTGGATCGGACCGTGGGCCGTGGTCAGGCAGCCCCTCCGGGCATGGGTCTCCGGATCTCGAGCGAGGACGCTAAAATGTCCCGCGGATTCTTCCGCCTTGTCGGTAGCGCTGTTCGGGTCCATGGCTTCGTCATTAACAAAACCCGACCGCCGCGTCAGATGATCAACATTGCATCCCCGTAACTGTAGAACCGATATCTCTCGGCCACCGCCCGACGATACGCGCGCTGCACCGGCCCCACACCGCCAAACGCCGCGACCAGGAGCAGCAACGACGACCCCGGCAGATGAAAATTGGTCAGCAGGCCGTCGACCACCGCGAATTCATCCCCGGGCTGCAGGACAAGATCGGTGGACGCCGCGGTTTCCGGCCAGCCCTGGCGGGCGGCAGACTCGAGTGCGCGGGTGGTGGTGGTACCCACCGCAATCACCCTCCCCTCGCAGGACTCCACCAGTGACCGCGTCTCCGCCGGGACAAAATAACTCTCCGGCTCCACCCGAGTCGCATCTCGGCCGGGCTGTCCCGAGAGAAACGTGGCCGCACCGACATGAAGAACGACATCGGCAACCGCTACACCGCGTTCCGCCAGCGCCTCAAACATGGCGTCGGTCAGATGAAGCCCCGCGGTCGGCGCTGCTACCGAGCCGTTCTCGCGAGCGTAGACAGTTTGATAGCGATCCCGATCGTTTCCGGTAGGCCCTTCCGGGCGCTGGATATAAGGCGGTAAAGGCACCTCACCGAGGCGCTCGGCGCATCCCAATACATCGGTCCCGGGCGCAAATTCGACCCAGAGATAACCGTCCCGAATCTCGCGCACCTCGGCCTCGATACTGACCGATTCGCCCTGCGGGTCCGGAAATGACAGCGCCTGTCCAACCCGCAAACGCTTCAAGGGGCGCGCCAACGCCTGCCAGCAGTCCGGCCCATGAGCCAACGACGCCTGAAGAAGAAGCACCTCCACGGCACCACCGCCGGGCTGACGCTGCCCTCGCAAACGCGCCGGAAAGACACGCGTCCGATTCCGGACAAGGAGATCTCCGCGCTCGAGAAACTCGGGAAACGCACGAACGTGGGTCAGTTCCTCGCGACCACTCCCATGACGTGGCACCCGCATCATCCGGGCGCCATCGCGTCGGGCGCCCGGTTCCTGCGCAATCAGAGAGTCTGGCAGATCGTAGAAGAGATCCTCGGCAACCGAGGCACCTTCAGGTCTTGTTGCCATCCGTGCCACCCTGCGCCTCGAGGAACGGTTTCAGAACATCGATGGGCAGTGGGAACACTGTCGTGGAATTGTTCGGGCCAGCAATCTCGGTGAGCGACTGCAGGTAACGCAGGGTCAGTGCTGACGGATGGGTCGAAAGAGTAGCCGCCGCCTCGGCAAGTTTCGCCGCGGCCTGAAATTCGCCCTCAGCCGCAATCACTTTCGCCCGACGTTCGCGTTCGGCTTCAGCCTGACGGGCCAGCGCGCGCTGCATATCCTGAGGCAGGTCGATGTCCTTGATCTCCACGCTCGAGACCTTCACGCCCCACGGCTCGGTCTGCTGATCAACGATCTCCTGAATCTGGTCGTTGACCTTTTCCCTTTCGGCGAGAAGTTCGTCGAGTTCCACCTGTCCGCAGACGCTCCGCAAAGTCGTTTGCGCGATCATGTTGGAACCGTAGATATAATTCTCGATAGCGATAATCGCGGGCATTGGATCGACCACGCGAAAGTAGAGGACCGCGCTGACTTTCACCGAGACATTGTCGCGCGTGATCACCTCCTGGGCGGGAATATCCATGGTGATGGTACGCAGATCCACTCGACGCGCCTTTTCAATGAAGGGCACAATCAACACCAGCCCTGGTCCGCGGACGCCCACCGCTCGACCCAAACGGAAAATGACGGCCCGCTCGTACTCCTGGGTAATCTTGATGGAACTGGCCACCACAACCAGCAGCACGAAAACCAAAATCGACACAAAACTCATACCCGCTCCTTATCCCTGTCGGCACGGGCCACGCCGACCGACAATCCACTCACATTTTCAACTTGAACCTTGTCACCCACAGCCATCGGGCCCGACCAGCTGGCCGCCCAGATCTCTCCGTTCAGAAAGACGTGACCGGAGTCACCCTCCACATCACGGACCGTGCAGATCTCCCCGACCAGGCTTCCGGCGCCGGTGATCGGTTTTTTGCGATAAGATCCCACGACCAGAGTCGCCATCACCAGCATGATTGTGGCCACTGCAGCAGCCGCCCCACCAATGACCCCGCGGTCCACCGCAAACACGCCGCCTGGAGCCTCGAAGAGATACAACGAGCCCAGAACAAAGGCGATAAAGCCACCCAGACCGAGAATCCCGAAGCTCGGCACAAACAACTCTGCGACCAGCAGTCCCATCCCGAGAAAGAGCAATCCGAGGCCGCTCATATTAATCGGCAAAATCTGAAACGAAGCAGCCGCGATAAACAAACAGATGGCCCCGATCACACCGGGGACCAAACCACCGGGATTACTGATCTCGAGGTAAAGCCCCAACACCCCCGCCAGAAGAAGGAAATAGGCGATGGTCGGATCCGCGAAGAAACCGACAATCTTCTGGCGCAAGGTGGGTTCGATCGCCAGGAACTCGGCGCCGGCCAACTGCAAGACGCGCGGTTGTCCATCGATCGAAACAGTTTGCCCGTCGATCTGCTCCAAAAGCTCGACCCGATTGGCTGCAATCGTGTCAATAATGCCTAACTCCAAAGCTTCGCTATCGGTCACCGAAACAGCGTCTCGCACCGCGCTCTCGGCCCACTCCATATTCCGGCCACGCTGTTCCGCAATGGATTTCGCAAACGAAACGGTCGAGTTCATGACCTTTTCGCCCATGGCGCCTTCCATATCCGCGCCGCCACCGGCACTGACGGGCGTACTCGCTCCGATACTGGTTCCGGGGGCCATCGCGGCGATATTTGCCGCCATGACCAAAAAGGCACCGGCCGAGGTAGCCTCGGCTCCGCTTGGACCGACAAAGAAAATCACCGGCAGGGGCGGGTTCAACAGAGCCTGCACCATCTCTCGTGTGGACTGCAGCAAGCCCCCCGGCGTATCGAGCACCACCAGAACAGCTGCGGCGCCCGCCGCGGACGCCTCGTCCATCCCGCCGAGAAGATACTCGGCGCTGGCCGGCTGGATCGGTCCGTCGATCGCGAGAACGTGAACCACGGGGGTGGCCGCCGGTGATGCGGGCGCCCAAAGCAACAGCCCGAGCACAACCGCAAGAGCCGTGCGGATACAGGATCTGAATCGAGACGTATTCATGTGCCCACCGGCATTCCTAGATGGCGCATGACCTGCTGAATATCGGTCCAGACCTCGCGCTTCAGGGCCGGATTCCTCAGAAGATGCGCGGGATGAAAGGTCGGCATCACGGGAATCCCCCGGTATTCCTGCCATTGGCCCCGCAAACGAGTGATGGGAACCGTGCTGTTCAGTAGTGTATGCGCGGCAAACTTGCCCAGCGCGACCACCACCTCTGGGGCAACGGACGCGACTTGGCGCTCGAGAAAAGGAGCGCAAGTTGCGACTTCGTCCTCCTCCGGATTCCGATTTCCCGGAGGACGGCATTTTACGACGTTACAGATATAGACGTCCGCCCGCGGGAGACGCATCCCCTTCTCGATGATATCGGTAAGCAACTGTCCGGCTCGCCCGACAAAAGGCTCCCCTGATTCGTCTTCGTCCTTGCCGGGGCCCTCGCCCACGAACAAAATCCGGGCGTCGGGATTCCCGCTGCCAAAAACGATATTCTGCCGACCCCTCGCCAGCCGGCACCGCTCGCAGGCTCCGAGATCCTGAAGGATTTCCGTCAGGTTTTCCCTGTCGGATCCTTGTGGGGTTACCGGTGCCGTCACCGTAGATTCCACGACCGCGTGCTCCGACGCCTTCTCTACCGCCAGGACTCCCATCTCGCGCAGGGCGACAACGTGTGTCAGGAGGTCCTTGGCGAGATCGGGAACGGTATCCTGCATGTCCCCAGACTATTCCTTCTGGCACGAAAGTCGAGGCAAACCGCGTCCGTCATCGAGAGCATTGCTCGCAGATTCGATCCAGGATCCGGTCGGCTACCTCGTCCTTTGGTAATAGCGGAAGTTCCACAGACCCCGATTGGTCGAGCATTGTCACCAGATTGGTATCGACATCGAACCCGGCATCCGCCCGAGCCACGTCGTTGGCGATGATCAGATCGAGATTCTTCCTCTGCCGTTTTTTCTCCGCCCGCTGCAGGACATCATGGGTTTCAGCGGCAAATCCCGCCACAAAGAGGCCCGCACGGCGAGGAACCGCTTGCGCCACAATATCCTCGGTGCTGACCAGAGCCAACGAAAGCTCACCATGCGTCTTTGCCGCTTTCTCGCCATTGACGCTCGCGGGGGTGTAGTCCGCCACCGCCGCAGCCGCGATCACAATGGTGGCTTGCCCGACTTCCTCGCGCACAGTGGCAGCCATCTCGGCGGCAGTTTCGACCGCATGAAAATCGACCCCGGACGGCGGCTCCAGGGCAGTGGGCCCCGAAATCAGACAGACCTCGGCACCGCGCCTTCGAGCCGATCGTGCGAGCGCATAGCCCATCTTGCCCGAGGAGCGATTCGACAGATACCGAACCGGATCCAGCGGCTCTCGGGTCGGCCCCGCGGTAACGAGCACCCGATGTCCGGCCAGATCACGCCGGGAGAGCACTCCGCGCACCGCTTCGAGCAGTACCGGCGGATCCGGCTGACGACCCGCTCCTTCGTACCCGCAGGCCAGCGAGCCAACATCGGGCGACACAATATGAAACCCTCGCGCACCCAATGTCTCCAAATTTTCCTGCACAACCGGACTCTCGAACATATTCACGTTCATGGCCGGGGCCAGAACAATCGGCGCCCGCGTCGCCAGCAGCACGGTTGTCAACAAATCATCCGCGATCCCATGCGCGAGTTTACCAACGATATTTGCCGTCGCCGGGGCTACCAGAACGACATCAGCCGAGTCAGCAAGGTCGATGTGCCCGATTTCGGATTCCTGAGTCAGGTCAAAAAGGTCGGTGGCGACAGGTTCGCCCGACAAGGTCTGCAAGGTCAGTCGCGTAATGAATTGCTGGGCGCTTCGGGTCATGACCACGCGCACCCGAGCACCTTCATCAAGAAGCCGCCGGACCAACTCGGCCGATTTGTAGGCCGCGATGCCGCCGCCCACAGCCAGTATGACTGTCTTGCCCTTCAGCATATTTCCCAACCTTCGTCTGAAAATCCGGCTAGTCCGTGCCCGCCTGCGGCTCGCGCCACAAAGTGCGCAGAGAGAGTTGCAAGGAACCAAGAGACCAGGTGCCCAGAGCACAGATTACCACCATCTGGACCAGCCAATTCAGGACCCCGAAACTGAACGCCAGAGAGCGATCCACGCCGAACAAACCCAGAGCGATCTCGGATCCCGCCCAGAAGACCCCGATAAAACCGGGCGCCGAGGGGACCGACACGGCCACGGCTACAATCACCGACGTTACAATCCCCAGCGCGAAATAGGGTGCTTCGATGCTCAGAGCCAAAGCACCGGCGACAAATCCCGAGGCGGCCGCAAGCCAGACAGCCGCTGTAATGGCCATGACCAGGAGAAGCGATCGGATTTCGCTCAACCCCGACAGAACACGCAATCCGCCCCGACTGGCATCGCGCAGCGCGTTGCCGAGCAAGGAGGGCAGCTTGTCGCTCACCCAGTCCGAAACGCGTTGCACCCGCTCGGTGAACCTCACGCAGACCACCAATGCGGCGACCAGGACGCCGACAGCACCCGCGAGAGCCGGCATCTGCTCTCGCAGCAAATCGTTCCCTGGCACCAACCCCAGACTCAATACAGCGAGGATCGCGAGCATCAGCAGATCGCAAATCCTCTCCACGGCCACCGACGCCAGCGCCGCGGGGCCATTGACCTCACCGGCGCGGGCGACCACCAGAGGCTTCAGGACCTCACCGGCTCGCAGGGGAAGGACCATATTCCCCATAAATCCAATATTGGTTGCATGAAGGACGGGAGTATCCCGCAGCGGCGCGAGGGTCTGCAGGATCACCCGCCAACGCCATGCGCGCAGCACCATCGCCGCCACGGCGGCAATCACCATCGGCAGGAGCCACGAAAGCCTCGCGTTGGCGAAATCCTCCAGGAACTGACCGAAATTGACACCCTGAACGCTATACCAGACAGCCGCGACCGAAACGGCTATCGAGAAGGCGATCTGCACGGATGTCTTCACGGAGTACCGCGTGCCTCCGCCAGCGCCAGCCCCGTCCGCAATTTGGCGGCCGCACCAAGCAACTCGCGCCCTGCACTCGACTCCGGCTGAGCGAGCACGACCGGTTCACCCGCATCGCCCTGTTCACGCACAACCTCTTCAAGAGGAATTTGGGCCAGAAGTTCCGTGCCGGCAGCCTGCGCCACCGAAGCACCACCACCCTCCCCGAAGATCGCATCCTGCTCGCCACAGGCGGAGCATTCGAAGTGACTCATATTCTCGACCACGCCGAGCAGCGGCACCTGCACTTGCCGGAACATCGCGACCCCGCGCACGACATCGCGAATCGCGACATCCTGCGGCGTCGTCACGATCACCGCCCCATCGAGACGAACCTGCTGCGCCAGCGTGAGCTGCGCATCGCCGGTACCGGGCGGCAGATCAATTACCAGGACATCGAGTTCGCCCCAGACGCAATCTCCCAAAAATTGCTGCACCAGCCCTGCAACCATCGGACCGCGCCAAATGACCGGAGAATCGTCATCGAGAAAGAACCCCATCGAAATACACTGGACGCCGAACTTCTCCACGGGGTGGAACTCCTTGCCTCCCGCGGCTCTGGGCCGTTCATCCAGACCCATCATGATGGGAAGGCTCGGCCCGTAGACGTCCGCATCCAGCAGTCCCACGCGGAGCCCTTCAGCCGCAAATGCGCAGGCCAAATTGGTCGCGATCGTCGATTTGCCCACGCCACCCTTGGCCGAGCTCACTGCCAGAATCTTGCTGACATTATCCAAACCGCCCGCGCCAGAACTCTCTTTTTCCGACTCGGCCGCTTGGGCCACCGAGACGGCCACTTCTGCATCGAGTCCGCTCAGAGCCTCTCGAATGGCTCGATCGAGCTCTTCGGGCACCTCGGATCGTCCCCCGGGCAAGCGGAGCGCAATCGACACCGTTTGTCCGGAAACGCTTAGAGACTCGACCATCCCCAACGAAAGGATATCACGAGGGGCCCCGCGCGGTTTAACTCCAGCGAGCAAAGCCCGCACTTCTGCTTCATCGATCTTGTGGTCGCTCATACCCTGCGGTACCTTTTAGTTATATAGCATCCCGTTCCCGGTTCTCCCAACCCGGACGGAATCGAGTAACACCTATGACACCTGCGACAATAACATCCGCTATCGAGCTGGAAACCGGACGAAATCCTTCTCCATCGGAACTCGTGGGGGTGGAGCTTCGGATCGTCGAAGATCGGATCATGGAACTTCTCGGATCCGACGAAGCCATCCTGACTCGTGTCGGCTCGGCTCTGATCGGCGCGGGGGGCAAGAGAATCCGACCGGCCCTGGCGTTGCTGGTCTTTCGAGCCGCCGGGGGGCAGGACCCCGCAGACACCATCGATGTCGGCGCTGCGATTGAACTGATTCACTCGGCCACCCTCCTGCACGATGATATCCTCGATTCCGGCACCGTTCGCCGCGGGAAGCCTTCCCCCTACGCGCAGTTCGGGCTCAACCCCACTCTGGTCGGGGGAGATTTTCTCTTTGCCAAGGCCTTCAGCGTGGCTGGCCGCTTCGACGCAAAGGTCGTGGGATGGGCTGCCGATGCCTGTGTTCAGCTGTGCGAGGGCGAGATGCTGCAGAACCGACATCGGCGCAATCTCGAAGTCGGCCTCGAGGATTACCTCACGATTGCCCGATGCAAGACTGCATCGTTATTCCGTCAAGCATCGCGAATCGGAGCTCATTTTGCCGGAATGTCCGAACAGGATGTGGATACACTCGCAAAATTCGGTGACGAAATCGGAATCGGTTTCCAGATGGTCGACGACCTTCTCGACGTGGTCGGACCGGAGTCGGTGATCGGAAAGCCGGTAGGTTCGGATCTGCGCGAAGGCGCCCCTGCTCTGCCGACCGTCCTCGCGTTGGCCGAGCTGCCTCAGGTAGCCAACGTATTTTCCTCGCACGAGCCGAGCGAAAAACAGGTGAACGAAGCCCTTTCCGCACTGCGTCATTCGGGGATCCTCGACCAGGTACGCGGGATGGCCCGTGAGCGAATTCAATCGGCGATCGATTGCCTCGATGCCCTTCCGGAATCCGCCTACCGGTCGGCACTCGAACAGGTCACCCTCGAGCTACTCGACAGAACCTCCTGAGAAACCGCCTTTTACGGCGAAATTGGAGCGAATTTCGGTTTGTTCCGCTGGAAACCTGCTGCCGGCACCATTAGCGTGGCAGTATCCATGCCCATCGATCGCTTCCAACGGGACATCGATTATCTCCGGATTTCTTTGACCGACCATTGCAACCTTCGTTGTGTCTACTGCATGCCGTTGGGCGAGGTCCCTTACGCTGCCAGCGAGGACCTGCTCGACGCTGGTGAGATCGAGGCGGTGGTTCGGGCCGCGGCGTCCGTCGGGTTCCGCCGGATCCGGTTTACGGGGGGCGAACCAACTCTGCGACGGGATCTGGTCGAGATCGTCGAGCGCTGCGCTCGGGTCGACGGCATTCGTGATATCGCCATGACGACCAACGGGATCCTGCTACCGCCATTGGCCGAGCCCCTGCGCGAAGCCGGGTTGAACCGCGTGAATATTCATGTCGACAGCCTGCGGGAGGACACCCTCCCGGAGATCATGCGTCGTGGACAGGCAAGCACGATTCGAGCGGGGATCGACGCCGCGGTTGCTGCGGGCTTCTCGCCCATCAAACTCAATTGCGTCGTGACGCGCGGACTGAACGATGAGGAGGTCGGGGAGTTGGCACTCCTGACCCGCGACCACGACTGGCATGTTCGCTTCATAGAACTCATGCCTCTAGGCGGCGGAGAGTGCGCGGAGGTATCCCGGGCTCGTTTCGTCTCCAATGAAGATACCCAGCGACGCGTCGAAGCAGCCCTGGGTCCGTTGGAGTCGCTGCCCCGGTTCAATCCTGCTGACGAATCGTTGAACTACCGGGCGGCGGGGGCAAAAGGCGTTATCGGTTTTATCAGCCCTGTCTCGGCCCCTTACTGCGGGACCTGCAATCGCATGCGATTGACCGCCGACGGCCGCTTTCACCTATGCCTGCTCCACGACGACGAAATGGATGTGCGCGCAGCAATTCGCGCGGGAGCCGGCAGGACCGAGATCGGCGAGATTCTGCTCAAGGCGGTCGGGGCCAAGCCTACCGGTCATGCACTGGAAAGGGGCGTGGAGCCCCGTCATCGCGCGATGCATCATATCGGAGGCTGACCTGCGGACAGGCGCTTTCCGTGCTAAACTCCAACCATGGATCCATTAGAAATTCAGCAACGGATCGAGGCCTCGATCCCCAACGCGACCGCTCAGGTACGCGACTATACGGGCACAGGCGACCACTTCGAGGTCAGCGTCGTCTCCCCCGCCTTCACCGACAAAAGCCCTGTAGAGCAGCACCAGATGGTCTACGAAGCGCTGGGAGCCGATGTCGACGGCCGCACCATTCACGCCCTTTCGCTCTCCACCAAAACCCCAGAACAAGCCGGCCAGTCACACTGACGGGCCCAGAGGAAGCATCACTATGTCGGACATCGACGCAAGAATTCAGACGACAATTGACGAGAACAAGATTGTCATTTTCATGAAGGGCTCCCCCTCGTTCCCGATGTGCGGATTCTCAGCCCAGACCATCGAGGTCTTCAATGCCCTCGAAGTCCCCTACGAGACGGTGGACGTCCTTCAGGACCCCGAGATCCGCGAGGGCATCAAGGTATTCTCACGCTGGCCCACGATCCCGCAGGTCTACGTCGCGGGTAAATTCCTCGGCGGCTGCGATATTGTCCGCGAGATGCATGCCGGTGGGGAACTCAAGCCCACGATTCAAAAAGCTCTCGCCTGATTCCTGAGTCGCCTGCGCTTCAAGGGCATGGGCGCTAGGGAAGCAACTCGCTCAACTCCCCGTCAACATCGCCGTCCACAGGGAAACTGGTGAGGCGCCCTTGATCAAATGGGCCTGCCTGGTCCAGGAAATGCACCGAGGTGAAAACCCCGGAACTGCCCCCGGCCAGCACCAAGGCAGCATGACTGGTCCCGAGGTCGCAGATCAATCGGGCACTGGGCTCCGAGACGATCCGGATCCCGGATTCACTATCGGCGAAACCGACTCGAAAGATCGCCCCGGGCGAGCCCATCTTGGTGCGTTCAGGCAAGCCTGCGGTTGCAAAGAGCTCCTGACCGGCGAGAAGGTGCTTGCGATCGACTTGGCAGATTTGGCCCCAGGCCCAATTCGAGCCAGCTTTTTGATCAAGAAAGCCTTCTGCCTCGGTCGCGGCTTCGCGAATCAATTCAGGCTTGGCCTGCGACACAGCGGCTCCGGGCCCCAGCTCATCGAGCAGATCAGCCGTCAACCGTCCACGCCGGCAAACGTCACCGTCCCGAAGGAGTGCCGGCGAGAGGAATTTCAGGACCAATATCCAGAAGAACGATGCCGCAGCGGAGTCCGGCACCGTTGCCCCGTTCCAGGTCTGGAGCAGCTGACCACCGCGCGTCTCTGCACCAAGATGGCGCCCGAGCTCCTCGCTCACCGCGCGCACCTGGCTATCCGCAACATCACTCAAGACAAGTGCGGCACCCGGACCATCAAGCATCTCGCCGACAAGCAGCTGATCCAGCCGTGCCCGAGCAGCCGACAAAGAAGGGCCCACACTTTGCTCGGAAGGAAGATCCGGCAGAGCACCGCGCGCATCCGAGCCCACCCCGCGGGCCCCCTTCCATAAACTCTCATCACTCCAACCTCGCACAGGTCTGGCATTTGCGATGGCACGGATCGGAACCTGACCGAGTGAAAGTCGGGCCTCCTCGCCCTCACGAGAAGCGACAAGTAACTCCATGGGGACAGGACCGCGCGCCAGAAGTTGCCCCGCAGCCTCGGCCTCGGGAGCATTATCAGCGCGCGCCAGCGCCAACCACCCGCTCATGGAGGTTCCCAACGAGTTGAGCCCCCAGCGAACGGCCAGCGATACCCGCGTATCGGCGGGCGCGCCATCGAACTGCGCAGCCAGATGCGAGAGCAGCGGACCATGGCGGGTTTCCATGACCTCCACGCGGCGGTCCTCGCCATCACGCACACGAATCAGCTCCTGTCGCCGTGCTGCCTTTTCTCGCCCCTTACGCCCGCGGAAATTCCCGATGCCGTCGAGTTCCTCCATCACCAAATCGACGTCATCGACCGCAATCGGCGATCCCACCCAGGCCACCGATCGATTGCGGCCCGCGAAGAAGTTCGGTGTTCCGGGGATGGTCAGGCCCGCCACAGCGAGCCCGGGAGCGCGCACGTGGGCGGCATAAGGAAGCCCCAGAGCACCCGGCGGTCCGCTGATCTGCGCGCTGAGCTGCAACGACTCCGCTGTAGGCGTCACAAACCCGAGCGCATGGAGAAGCTCGGGCACGCGGAGAACATCCCCCCAGCGCGCGACGCGCCTGTCGAGACGCGACCAGAGCCCCGCGATGGGCTCCCCTGTCGCGGAAGCCGAATCGCCAAGGCCGCGGAGCTTGTCCGGCCATCGCCCACAAGCCAACGCCCAAGCCCCATAGAGCTCCAATGACAGGCTGTCCGCCACCGTCCAGGGCGCGATTTCATATTCCAAAGCCGTCGCTTCCGGGGGTTGCCCGAGTGCCCGGGCCGCATTCACACCGCCCGCGTAGGCCGTCAGCATCTCGTGCGCCACGCCCTGCATCCGCTGGGCCGCGGCCGCCGCCCGACGCCCGACGCCTGCGGTCCGCACCAGACTGTCGTGCTCGAGCCATTCGGCACCGAGAAGCTCCGAGACATGACCCGTCGCCACTCTTCTCAGGATGTCGATCTGCCAGAGACGATCCTGCGCGCAACAAAACCCGAGTGCGGCCCACGCATCGTGTTCCTGCTTGGCGTTGATATGCGCGGTACCCTGCTTGTCGCGGTGGATCGTTACCTTCCCCGAGACGACAGGAACCGTGTGCCGAGGGTGTGTGGGTTCGGGCTTCTTGCGGCGCCGTTTGGGCGCATCGTGTCCGCCGGTCTCGCCACTGCCGGCCGCGGGACCGCGATGCGGGGGAACTTCGGGCTGTGGTGTCGCGCCAAACCGACTCCCCTGCCCCCAGCCGGGACCTCGAGTGTCGGCGGGTTTCGCCTCGCCGCCCGTTCTCCAGGGACTCCGAGCAGGCGGGTTTCCACCACCGCTGCTCGATCCACCATTTTCCTGCTCGCTCATAAACTTTCAGGGGCAAACGCCCCCATGTCTCCTACCAGAAAGCGCCCCGCGTACAACGAAACCGAAATGGGGATGTCCTCGCGATCAAGAACCTTTTGCGGCGGTATTTCAGACCATGGATTCGCGCTGGATCCCCCGGCCCTGGTGCTGTACGCAAGGTCTGTGGGGTCTGCTCCAGACAAACCGGAGAAGCCGAACGAGACTGGCCCATGGTCGCTCGTGGAACCATTCCTGCTCGTCTCGAACCAACTGATCAACCTTGCCGAGGCCCTCTCGGATTTCACCTTCGCCACGCTCGGCGCTCTCGGCTCGAGCAAGTCTGGTCCGAGCAACGAACGCGGTACGACGTTCCGGAAACAAGAGCAGGCGACCGCCCACATGGCTGCGGATGCGACCGAGAGCAACAAGGGCCGACCCGATTCACCCACAGCCGCGAACAGGGTGCGGCGCGTAAAACCCTTGTCGAGACTCGCCCGCAATACACTGCCAAAGATGCCGACGAGTCGTCGATTGCATCATCTACCTTGCGGCGACAACCTTTTTTTCCTTTGGCACCGGCTACCCGAAACCTCGAGCGCGCACCCTCTGGAACTTCGCGAATTTACGGCAAGCACCGGAGCCGAGACTCGACGAATCGAGATGTCTCGCGGCGCCACCTCAATCTATCTCGCAATGCCCCCGGGGGCGACGAAACATTGGATCGAACTCGGGCACGAGATTGACGGGGCC
>CBFHUR010000034.1:0-32148 GCA_965658895.1 Binatia bacterium | reverse complement strand
CCAGGAGATCTTCGACAACAATTGCGTTGGTTGTCACGGATCGAACAACCCGCTGGCCGGCCTCGATCTGAGCCCGGGGAACTCCTACGACGCAATCTTCGAGGTCCCGTCGAACCAGTCAGATTTTGATTTGGTCTATCCCGGCGACACCGAGCGGAGCTATCTCTATTCGAAAATCGCGGCGCCGTACGAGAATGTCGTCATTTCCGGTGGCGTGATGCCCTCGGGCGGCCAGCTGACCGAACTTGAAGTCGATATTATCCGCTTCTGGATTTACGGCGGCGCACCGGACGATACGGTGATGATTCAGGGCACCGATGAAATCGTCGAGGATGCCTGCCTCGCAGACCCCGAGCCGTTCCTGATCGAGCCGCTTGCGGCCCCGGATGCCGCGGTGGGCGTCCAGATCGAGATGCCGTTTACGGTCCTCGACCCCTCGGGCGAGTCCGAGACCTGCCTCGCGGTCTATGAAGACTTCTGCGATCTGGTTCCCGATGAGTACCGGATCCCGGATTCGGACTTCTTCTATTACGATATCAATGAAATCCGGATGCCTCCGTTCAGCCATCACCTGCTGGTGCAGATGCCCTCGTCGAATTGGGGCGGAAACGCGGTGGATCCGTCGGAGTTCTCCGATTGGACTTGTCGCACCGGCGAGAGGGCCGGCGAGACCTGTGATCCCAAAGACCAGGAGTTCTGTGGCGAGGGTCGATGCACGACGCCTATGGAGTTCTCGACGGCCTGTATCGGATATGGCCCCGCGAACGGGAACAACCTGGCGACGTTTGTCGGGACCCAGCAGCCGCAGTTCTACGCGGAGAACTATGAGGGCGTGTATTCGGTCGCTCCCTGTCGTACGGTGGTGGCCTGGAATCTCCACGCGTTCAATTTGACGACGGAGGAGGCCGAGATCACCGCTCAGGTAAACTTCGAATTCGCCGACGATCGCCGCTGGCCGTCGCGCAGGAGTACCACCGATGGCGGTGGCGGTTTGGGGACATTCGGCATCAGCCGTCTGACCGAGGAAGGCGCTGAGCCCTATACCGAGAACGTCCTCTGTACCGACGTGACGTTGCCGCAGGGCTGTTTCCTGACAGACCTCAGCTCGCATAACCACCGGTTGGGTGCCCGCGCCTGGTGGACGGATCCTGACGGTGTCGTGATCTACGACTCGCGCATTTATAACGATCCCGTTGTGGTGCGTTACGATGATCCGAAGCAATACAATGGCGAGGATCGAGCCAGCCGGACATTCGAGTTCTGTACTCTGTATCGCAACGGAATCGATGAAGACGGGGAGATTGACACCCAAAGCATGAGCCGCAACTCGTTCCGGCCCTACGGATTCTTTGGCGGGGATGGCGGTTGCGAGCCCACCCATTGTGTCAACGAGAGCCTCGGCGAAGACCGTCGAACGACCCGCTGCGACGATGGTCGGGCGAACTACAAAGGCGACGATGCCGCGTGTGACTCCAGCCCCGGGGCAGGAGATGGATTCTGCGATGCCTGCCGTATCCAGGGCGGGATCACCACACAGGACGAAATGTACCAGGGCAACCTGGGTTATTTCTGTCCGGATCAGTAATGATCTCGAGTCGCAAAACTCACTGAAGAGTGACCATGGCGCCGCTGCCCATCCGGGCAGCGGCGCTTTTTTTTGGTCGCGGGGCTTGTGCTTGCAGCGTTCTGTGGGCTCGCTACATCCTGAGAACCCGGGTTTTTCGATGCCGGGGCTGTGAAACGGAGGAAATCATGTCGGAAGAGAAGAAATTAGGCCTGGGCACCCAGGCGTTGCATGCCGGGCAGGAGCCTGACCCCACAACCAACTCCCGCGCGGTACCGATCTACGCGACGACCTCGTATGTGTTTAACGACACCGACCATGCGGCCAATCTCTTTGGTCTCGCCGAGTTCGGCAACATCTACTCGCGCCTGATGAATCCGACCAATGATGTCCTCGAGAAGCGCCTGGCGGCTCTCGATGGCGGCGTGATGGGGCTCAGCTTTGCTTCCGGGCAGTCGGCCATCACGGCAGCCATCCTGACGATTTGCCACGCTGGCCAGAACTTCGTGGCCTCGACCAGTCTTTATGGCGGCACCTGGACGCTCTTTACCCAGACGTTCAAGAATCTCGGCATTGAAGTCCGCTTCTTTGACCCGGACCACCCCGAACAGATTCACGATCTCGTGGATGAAAATACACGCCTGGTCTACATGGAATCGATCGGGAATCCGAAAAATGATGTGCCTGACTTCAAGGCGATCGCGGACGCCGCACACTCGGCCCCGCATGGTGCGATTCCGGTGATTTGCGACAATACGGTCATGACGCCGTATCTGCTGCGCACCTTCGAGCACGGTATCGATATCAACGTCTACTCGACGACCAAGTTCATCGGCGGTCATGGCGTTCATATCGGTGGCGCGATCGTTGACAGCGGGAATTTCGTCTGGGCCGACCAGGCGGATAAATGGCCCGAGTTCTGCGGGGCCTCGCCCAGCTATCACGGTGCCGTCTTTACCGATGCGCTCGCGCCTCTGGGGAACGTTGCCTACACGATGCATATCCGCACCCATTGGTTGCGCGATACCGGCGCGGCGATGAGCCCGTTTGCCGCATTCCTCTTCCTGCAGGGACTCGAGACGTTGCATCTGCGGATGCCGCGCCATTGTGAAAACGCGCAGAAGGTTGCCGATTTCCTCGAAGGACATGCCGCGGTGGAGTGGGTGAACTATCCCGGACTCGCGAGCCATAAGGACAACGCGCGCGCCAAGCAGTATCTGCCGGACGGGCCGGGCGCGATCCTGGGCTTCGGGATCAAGGGTGGTCTCGAGGCTGGCAAGAAGTTCATCAACGCACTGGAGCTGGCCTCGCATCTCGCCAATATCGGAGACGCGAAGACTTTGGTGATCCATCCGGCTTCGACCACGCACTCTCAGCTGACGCCCGAAGAGCAGCAGCAGACCGGTGTGGTTCCGGAATATGTCCGCGTATCCGTCGGCATTGAAGACGCAGAAGATATTATTGCGGATATCGAGCAGGCGCTGGTCAAGGCCGCTTCCTGATCCTGACTCGCCGCGCCCGACCCGATTGTCGGGCGCGGTGAGTTTTCTTTCCGATGGATGAATTTCTTGAAAGCAGCGACGGGCAACGCAGCGCCGCTCAGCTCGCCCATCTGAAGCTGGCCCATTTTGATCAGCCTCTCATGCTCGAACGCGGCGGATCCCTGCCGGAGTTTCGCGTCGCTTACGAGACCTACGGCACGCTGAATGCCGATCACAGCAACGCTGTATTGATCTGTCATGCGATCAGCGGCGACTCGCACGTCGCCAGCCATGATGCAGACGATGATCCGGGCTGGTGGGAGGGGCTTGTCGGTCCCGGCCGTGCGATCGATACGGATCGCCTCTTTGTTATCTGCTCGAATGTCCTGGGCGGCTGTCGCGGGACTACGGGTCCCGGAGATTGCCCTCCGGGCTCCACCCAGCCCTACGGTGCGAACTTCCCGGCCATTACCCTTGGGGATATGGTGGATGCTCAGGTCCGGCTGATGGATTCTTTGGGAATCGATCGATTGGCGGCGGTGATGGGCGGCTCTCTGGGCGGCCATCAGGCGCTTGTCTGGGCCACGCGCTACCCGGATCGGGTGGCGAACGCGGCGGTCATTGCGAGCTCGGCGAGGCTCACCAGCCAGGCTCTGGCCTTTGATGTGGTCGCGCGCAATGCCATTCGGACCGACCCGGCTTTTGCCGAAGGTCAGTATTACGAAAACGAGCAGAAACCGGAGAAGGGTCTCGCGATCGCGCGGATGCTGGGACATATCACCTATCTCTCGCAGGAATCGATGGCGCAGAAGTTTGATGTGGATCGTCACGAGCCTCGCGAGATCGAGAGCGACTTCGAGCGACAATTCTCTGTCGGGTCTTATCTGGCGCTTCAGGGCCACCGGTTTGTGACCCGGTTCGATGCAAATTCCTATATGACCATTTCGATGGCGATGGACCTCATGGATCTGGGCCGCACGCATGAGGCCCGGGTGGAGTCCCTGCGCTCCTCGAGTTGCCGCTGGACGGTAGTCAGTTTTTCCAGTGATTGGCTATTTCCGCCGGCGCAGAGTCGCGAGCTGGTCTCGGCGCTGACCTCGCTCGGGAAGTCCGTCTCCTATTGCGAGGTGGATTCCGATGGCGGGCATGACGGGTTTCTTCTACCACGGGAAATCGAGACCTTCGGGCCGCTGCTCGCCGCCCGTGTCGGCCTCGGCGACCCTCCGGCGGTCGGCGTTCGCACGCAGGACGATCGTATTTTGGAAATCCTGCCATCGGGGGCATCGGTTCTGGATCTGGGTTGCGGGGACGGTCATCTGCTCGCGCGCCTGCATGAGCGCGGGCACGATCGGCTCTGCGGGGTCGAGATCGAGACGGATCGAATCGTCAAGACGGCTCGCCATGGGGTGGAGGTCATCGACTGCGATCTGAACCTTGGCCTGCCGGAGTTTGATGACGGCCAATTTGATTATGTCGTGATCTCGTCGACATTGCAGGTCGTGCCCAACGTTCGCACCCTGCTCGAGGATTCTCTGCGTGTCGGGCGCCACGTTCTTCTGGTTTTTGCGAATTTTGCCTATGCGCCGATGCGCCGCATGCTCGCAGAACAGGGCCTGTCGCCGAAAACGCCTGGCTCCTACGGCCACGATTGGTACGACACACCCAATAACCGCTTCCCCTCGATTCTCGACGTGCGAAATTTATGTAACGAGATGGGGCTATCGGTCGAGCAGGAGCAATATTACGCCGAAGGCGAGGCTCTCTCGGAACCCGCGGCGAACGACCCCAATCGCAATGCCGAAACCGCACTCTTTGTGCTCAGCCGCGCCTAGAGTTCGGCCTATCGAGGCACAATTTATTGAGCCTGCTTCGCTGACTCTGCGAATCGCCGAGACGTACCCCGCTCAGGCCGCCTGGTTCAGGCCGCGTTCCATCGCGAGCAATTTGCGGCCACGTGTCGGAAAGCCTTCGGGGTGAATCGCCGCCAGCAGCGGCATCTCGATCTCGTCGCGCACCTCTGCGAGAGGTTTGGGGAGAAGGTCCTCGTAGTCCACGCACATCAGCGGCGGTGTTTGTTTGCCATGGCGGTAGGAGCGCCAGACGAAACGAACCCAGCCCACCGGCTCCGACGGTTTGAGCAGGAAAAGGTAGGCCAGAAGCAGCTTCAGAGGAAGTAGAGGGATTTGTCCCGCCGTGAAGGCATCTACCCCGACTTCTCCAAGAATCGTACGATCGTAGCCCGAAAGAACGTGGAAGAGGTCGTGGCTATTGGCCATGCGGCGGACAAACCAGCACTGATCTTCCGTCCATCCGTAGCGTGCGGCCTTCTCTTCCAGGTGGGCTGCCTCGAGGAAGTATTCGGCGCTCCCCATGCCGTCGCCGCCCATATAGGCGAGGTAGGCTGCGGCGAAACTATCCGTCGGCATGGCTTTCAGCGCTTTGCGATCCGCCAGATGCCTGTTGAGGTCGCGCCGAGGCACTTCCTGCAGCAGGCGTCGGCCCACGGGGTGGGCGGCAAAGCGGTCGAATTCTCGCTCGACCGTCGGTCCGGCCAGAGCAAACATCGCATCAAACGCCGACTCCAGCCCGCCGGTGCCACGCAGGAACCGAAACAGGTTCCCCAGACCGTCACGCCAATGCCGCTTCAGGTGCGGGCGTCGGCGGCTTTCGGTTACGGGGGAGGAGATTTGCGCCATTTTCCCGCTTACAGGATCTGGTCGTTCTCGAAGGCCTCAAGCATCTTGAGGTCATCCCAAATCGGAATCTCTTCGGCGGCAAACAGCTCTCGGCTGCGATCGGTGATGGCGCCCACGCGCACCAGAGCGGGCATCATCAGATCCTTGAAGGAGTGAATCTGGCCGGGGGGCAGTTTGCCGTTGACCCCGGACATGCCGGCTTCCTGAACGCTCTGGAAGAAGTCCATCGGGTCGATATCGCATTCCTCGAGCATCTGGGTAAATCCGGGATTGGGCGACGGGATCTTGTTGCCCTTGATGCCACCATTCGCATCGGCCATCAGCTTGACGACCTCGAAGGCGAATTGGGCGATGTCTTCGCGTTCATCGGGGTGCATCTCGGCGATGGACTCGCGGGTATAGAGGTTCCCGAAAGCGACGTGTCGTGCCTCGTCGCGCAGGACGCCTTCGGTGAGCGCGCGCAGGAGGTCGCAGGTGGTCGATTTTCGCATATTGTGGAAAGCCGCCAGCGCGAGTCCTTCCACGACCATATTCATGCCGATCGCGATCTTGACCCAATGGTCGGCGACCAGCGTCTTGTCGATGGTTTCTTTCAGCCATGGGGCAATCGGGTAGACGATCGCGAGTTTGCGGATGTATTTCTCGTAAACCTCGACGTGGCGCGCCTCGTCCATGGTCTGAGTGGCGGCAAAGAGCTTGCCCTCGTAGTGAGGGACCGCGTGGGTCAGAGTCGCGGCCGTCATCAAGGCGCCCTGTTCTCCGTGGAGGAACTGCGAGAGCAGTTGTGCGGTGGAGTGGGCCGTGAATTTTTCCTGCTGCGACTTCGAGAGGCGCTGGAAGAGCGGAAGCTGTTTGATCGGCAACTGACTGTCGGAAACCAGAGGTTTGCCGGGGTCGATCTCCTGGGACCAGTCGAGCTCGACTTCTCCATCCCACTGATTCTGCTTGGCCTTCGCATAAAGGTTGCGCAGGCTCTCGATGTCGATGTCGTAGTTGAACTGCCAGGTGACATCCATTGCCGCCTCGAAGGTGTCCGAGGTCGATGCGGCCGGGGCCGTGGTGGTCTTGTGGGCGTGGCTGTTTTCGGGCTGAATCTCTTGGGCTTCCATGGTCCCAGATTAACCCAACTGCGGAGCTTTTGGCCAGCGTTGATGCGTCGAAAGGGCGATTCCGGGAGCCTACCGGACTCGAAATCTGGTTAGTCGGCGAAAAGGCCCGAAAATTGACCGTAACCTTCGGCCACCAGCTTGTCGGCGGGCACGAAACGCAGGGCGGCCGAGTTCATGCAGTAGCGTTTTCCGGTAGTCGCGGGCCCATCATTGAAGACATGGCCGAGATGGGAATCTGCTTTCTTTGACCGGATCTCGGTACGCGGCAGAATCATCTTGAAATCGGTGCGCTCGACGATGTTCTCGGCGACCAGCGGCCGATCAAACGATGGCCAGCCCGTGCCGGATTTGTATTGATGCGTCGAGCTGAAAAGCGGCTCGCCGGAAACGATATCGACGTAGATTCCCGGGGCCTTGTTGTCCCAGTAGGCATTGCGAAATGGCGGCTCGGTCCCGTCCTCTTGCGTCACCCGGTACTGCATCGGGGTCAGAGATTTGCGCAGATCGCTATTTTCCTTCTCGCCCCGGACCTCGGGCGAGGAACCAAAAAAGACCGCGGTTCCCAAAAGGGCGGTCGGAACGCCCAACCTTCGCAACCATTTTGCCATGCTCATGCCAAACTCCTCTGGTTTATCCTAGCTGTATGGACGCGCAGGGAAAGCCTTTGTTCACCGGACATCTGACCCGCCATCAGGTCAATCGCAGCAGGCGGTCGGCGGCGCGGGTATGCTCGGCGATCGGGATCTCGTAGGGGCATGCCGATTGGCAGGGGGCCGAGCAGCTCAGGCAAACGTCAGCCTTGGTTTCCAGTTTCGCATACAGGCGCATGGCTTCCTTTTGCGCACCGAAGCTCTCGAAATAATTTTTGTGGCGAAGGACATCCGCGATCGCGAGATTTTCCGGACAGCTGTCGAGACAGATCCCGCAATGCGGTCGGCAGTGAACCGCTTGCGTAAGTTCTGCGTATCGGTCGAGCACGGCTACGTCGTGATCGGTGGGCGTTTGACCTGAGGCGTAAAAGAACTCGTCAAGCTGCGCCTGCTCCCATAGCGAGATGACCAGGCACGAGACGCTCGGGTTGGCCAGAACCCATTTGAAGGAAGCCTGCGTGAAGCTCTCGGATTCCGCGCGGGACCAATCCAGTCCCTGATGCAGGGCGCCGCGTAGCGTCTTCATCGCGACCACGCCGATGTCGTTTTCGGCGGCCTGGTCCACGATGGCCTGCAGACTCGGCCAGGCGCCGTGGTGGTAGGCGAGCATCAGAACATCGAAGCGATCACTTTCGATGGCCGCTTTTGCCACAGGTTCCAGATCCGGTGTGTGGGTCGATACGCCGAGGAAGCGCACCTTGCCCTGGTCGCGCAGGCGATCAAACGCCTCATGCACATTTTCATCCAGCAAGCGCTCGACCGTGTTGCAGGAATGAATATGGACGAGATCGACATAGTCGGTCTGCAACCGCTGCAGGCTTCCATCGACCGCAGCCATATAGTCGGCCACCGATGTTCCCGGGCCGAGGTGGCCGCTCGTGGTGCAGAATTTGGTCGCCAGAAAGATCTGTTCGCGATAGCCCTTCATGGCTTCTGCCAGAACGGTCTCCGATCCGGTCTCGGAATAGTCCGGCGCGGTATCGAAATAATTCATGCCACGTTCGATTGCCTCGCGGGCGACCGCCGGGGTCATGCGGCCCCCGCTGGACGATCCGGTCCCGATCGAAATATCCGAAACCATGGCTTCGGTGCGCCCGAGTCGACGGTAGGCGGCGATTCGGGTGCCCGCCCAGTCGGCCTCGTAGCGGTCGGCCTTGTAGGGCGGCTGCGGCAGGAAGATGTTTTTGCCGGTGGTCGAATACCACCGGGAATTGGGAGCGATCGCGGCACCCAGGGCCGCGGCCAGACCACCGGCGGTACCGAGTGAGCCCAGCAAAACCCGCCTGCCCGCACTTGCGGGTTGGCTTGCCCCGGCGCTCCGTAATCGTCGCGCCCATACGATCGTGGCCACCAGGCTGCCCAGCGTCGCCAGTGCGACGACAAGCAGCGGGCCTTTTGCCAGCTGCCGGCTGTCGTAGCCCTCGATCAACTGACCCAGATGCGGGCCGAGCAGGGTCCATGAAAGGCACGCGGTTGCGATCCAGGCGGCAAAAACGAATTTTCCCATAGAGAAGAACCTGCCAACAGGCTTTGGTGGTTGCCGAGCGCCGCAGGTTCAGGCCCGCAGCACTCGGCCACCGTCAACGGTTGATCAGAACCCCACCATCGCAGGTGATGACTTCGCCCACGGTAAAGGCGCCCGCACGCGACGAAAGGAAAATCGCCAACCCGGCAATGTCCTCGGCGGTGCCGACACGTTTGCGAGGGTTGGTCTGCGCGACCGCGTCCCAATCGGTATTTTCCACATCGCCACCACCGCCGACACCGGTGCTGAGCATCCAGGTGGGGAAGGGCCCCGGGGCAATCGCGTTGCAGATCACGTGGCGTTTGACGAGATGCGCGGAAAGCACCCGGGTCAGATGATGGACGGCGGCCTTGGACGGGCCGTAGGAGAAGGTCTCGAAGGCAGGTGTGCTCAGGCCGTCGATCGATCCGACATTGATCACCCGCGAGGGGTCTTCGCTGGTGGCGCCGGCCTCGAGCAGGGGGAGCAGTTTCTGGGTGAGGAAGAAAACGCCTTTGACGTTGATATCCATTACCTTGTCCCAGCCGACTTCAGGGAACTCCTCGAGGGGCGCACCCCAGGAAGCACCCGCATTGTTGACCAGAATGTCGAGGCGCGACTCGCGTTTCTTGATCTCGTTTGCCAGCGCCTCGCAGCCCTCGACAGTCGAGGCGTCCGCGGGAAGCGATATGCATTCACCGCCGAACTGCTCGCTGAGTCGTTTGGCTGTGGCGTCGCAGACCTCGGCCTTGCGGGCGCTGATATAGACCTTGGCGCCATTGGCCAGAAATCCCGCGGCGATCATTTCGCCGATGCCGCGTGATCCGCCGGTGATCAATGCAACTTTGCCTTCGATTGAAAAGAGATTTTGTATTTTCATGACTCTCTTTCCATAGCTGGGTTTTCTCCCGATGTTGAGTCCTTTTACCGACGCTGTCGTGGGGGCAATCCCGCAGCGGCATAGATGGCATCGATTGCCCGCATATTCCCCACGCTATCGAGGCCCGAGGTGGGGCAGGCATCTCTCTCCCCACCACAGGCGGCGAGAAAATGCTCCAGCTGATGGGTGTAGGTGGTCTGGCCCGGAATCGACTCGGTCTGCTTGTTGTCGGCGGTCTCCAGCGTCAATTTGTTGCCGAGATGCGGGGCCAGCGGATTCCGGACGCGCAGCGTACCGTCGCGACCGTGCACGGATAATGCGGCCTCGAAGTGAACATCGGCCTGCATATCGCAATGAATCCGTGCCGAGGCACCGCCGGGAAAGGATAGCCGGGCGCTCATGGCCGCGTCCGTGCCGCCGGCATCGGCCTCGGCGTGCGCCTCGAGGATCTCGGGTTCCTCGCCGGTCACGGTGCGCACCCAATGCAGCGGGTAGCAGCCGAGGTCCATCAGGGCGCCGTCGCCCCGGCCCGGCTGCCAGCGGAAGTTGCTGCGGTCTTCGACCGGAACCAGAAAAGATGCCTCCAGCTCCTGCAGAGGGCCGAGGACCCCGCTGGCGATGATGTCGAGCACGCGCGCGAAGAGCGGGTGGTAGCGGTAATGAAACGCCTCGACCAACACGCGGTCCGCATCCTTGGCGGCCTCGACCATGGCGGTTGCTTCGGCGGCCGACAGAGCGAACGGTTTCTCGCACAGGACGTGCTTCCCGGCCCGCAAGGCAGCGATGGTCCAGGCCGCGTGTTCCGAGGGGGGCAGGGGCACGTAGATCGCGTCCACGGGCGACGCGATTACGGCGGCATAGTCGGCCATGACTTCCGGGATGTCGTGCTTTGCGGCAAACGCCTCGGCACGAGTGCGGTCGCGAGCCGCGACGTGGGTAACGGCAACCCCCGCATGTTTTGCCGCCGGTTGCAGCAGGGCTGCGGGGGTGATGCCGGCGGCGCCCAATGTGCCGAAGGTGAACATCGCGCAGGTTCGGGTTCAGTTTTGTGCGTCGATCATTTCGCGCAGAAGCGCTGGATCGTTGGTAATCATGCCGTTGAGACCCAGATCGAGCATCTCCTGGATCCTCTCGGCTGTGTTGATATCGAAAGCATCGATGCGCAAGCCGAATCGGCGGGCCTTGGCCACAAATTCCGGGGTGAGAACCGTCAGGCCGGAAAATGTGGGCGGTACCTGCAATGCCGGCGACGGCGGTTCGTAGCTCTCTTCCATTTCGGGTGTCATGAGGAAGAAATAAGTCACCTCATCCTGCGAGAATGCGGTCCAGATCTCGGGGGCGGCCTCTCGAAAGGCGCTGATATGGTCCTGGCTGAAGGAGGCGACCAACGCCTTGTTTGCCCGGTTGTAGGCCCGAAGGCTTTCGGCGAGCTGCGGGATGTCGCTCAGCGCAACCGAACTCTTGATCTCGACATTCACCGGCACCCCCGGAAACGCGGCCAGCACTTCGTCGAGCTGCGGGACCACGAGTCCCTGTCCGCGGTAAGGGTAGGTCGCGCCGCCGTCCTGCGTGTAGTTGTAGCCGGCGTCGAGTTCCTGGATCTCGGCCAATGTCAGTTCGTTGACGTAGCCCGAACCATTGGTGGTGCGGTCGACCCGGTCATCATGGATCACGACCAGAATGCCGTCGCTGGTGGTGCGCACGTCGAACTCCAGCACGTCGGCACCCACCTCGAGAGCGGTCCGGAAGGCCTCGATGGTTGCCTCGGGCGCGATCTCATTGCCGCCGCGGTGGGCAATGTCGAGGATCTGGTCGGTATCGAAGGCATTGCGGTTGTCCTGGCTGGAACCGGAACAGGCGGCTGCCAGCAAGACGAATAGGGTTATGGCAATACGGGCGGATGCGTCGCGAAGATTGGACATGGAACCTCTCTGGCAGAGATCGGCCCGGACCGAAAGCCCTTAAGGGGCGTGATTGGCCCGCTGCAGCGAAAATCGGGCAAAGAGGGCCGGATGATCGCTCAAAGGCTCGCCGCCCAGGACCAGCGCTGGGTCTTCTCCGGCCTCTCGTACCGCAACAAGGGTGTCCCGACCGCTGCGCACCAGAATATAGTCCAGAATCTCCCAGCTCGTGGGGGCCGTGGGGTGTGCGCCGCTGTCTACCAAGCCGAGGCTTTGCGTAAACGATTTCAGCAGAGCTTGATCCAGCGGGTTGTCTGCATCCAGATTGAGATCACCGGCGACAATCAGCGCATGGTCGCCGACTTCGCGCTCGAGGATCGCGCGCATCGTTTCGAGCTGGCTCTGCCGGGCCTCACGATCATCGCTGTCGCTGCCGGCATCCATATGGGTGTTCACCACAAATAATCGCATGCCTGTCGGTGAGATGAGGCGCAGCAATTGAAACCCCTTGGTCGCCAGACAGTCGTTTGCGCCCGTGAGCCAGCCTGAGCAGGTGGTAAAAGGATAGTTCTCGATGTCCATCTGCCAGCCGGAAGCGAGCCGCGAGATCGTGGTCAGTCCATCACCGGAGCAGAAAGCACACCAGGGCATCCGGCTCGCAGACCCCCGCTCGATGCGCTTGGCATCGGTGCCCTCGAGAAGCTTCTCATGATGGTTGAAGTCTTCCTGCAGCAGGGTCAGATCATAGCGGTTGGCATGCGTGCCGATCACCGGGAATCGGGATTCCGGGTCGTCGCCGGCAATCCAGCTCGGCAGCCCGTGGGTGTTGTAGACCAGCAGGGCGAAGTCGTCGGCGAAAGCCGGAGGAGCGCCCCCAACGATGAGGCTCAAGAATAGAATCCAGTATCTGCAGAGTTTAAAGGTTCTTTTTTGGGCCATCCTCAATCCCTTTCGCTGGATTCCCGTCATCGCTTCGGGCACATAGAGGTATGTCGCGAGTGAAAAGAATCTTTCTCTACCTTCTCTCTGCCAACCTCTGCTACGTGGGGTTCGCGCATCTGCTCTCCCCGGACTTCTTTGTCAACATTATCCCCCCGGGTCTACCGAATCCGGAGTGGCTGAATGTTCTTTCCGGGTTGGCGGAGATCGTCATCGGCGTCTACCTGCTCGAGCCGCGCACGCGGATCTACGCGGCCTGGGGTGCAATCGCGCTGGCGATCGCTGTGTTCCCGGCCAACGTGCATATGTTTCTCGAGAATGTGGGCCCCGAGGGTCCGGGCACAGGCAACCCGACGGTCAATATCGTACGTCTGCCGTTCCAATTGCTTTTTGTGGCCTGGGCCTGGTGGTTTACGCGGCCTGATGAAACGACTGGCTGAGTGGCCGAATTTCACGCGAGCTCTGCCGGGGGCTGCGTGACTTCCGCGTGCATTCCGATTGAATTCCGCGTGCCTGCCCCGTGAGTGTCCCATGATTTCCGCTGGGAAGGGGCGGCCCGGCTTCATCCTGCGATCGTTGGATATATCCGCCGATCGCAGGATGCCGGATGGATTTGCTCAGCTGATCTTTTCGATATCGCCCGGCTGCCAGCTCTGGTCGAACCAGCTCTGCAGCGGCCCGTAGAGACGCAGGATCGTAAACCAGGCTTTGCCCGGAACCGTCGCGATCCAATTGGCTTGCTGTCCCTCGGGCGCCTTCGGTCCGAAATAGAGGTCGGTGCTGCCGTCGGCATTGGTCACGATGTCGGGGTTCCGCTCGCTGTTTTTGCTGGGGTAGGGTTGCTCGGTTTGCAGCATCGAGCGGGTTTGCGGGTCGTAGACAACAACCGACCAGAAGTCCTTGGCCGGAATCCCTGCCGGCAAGGTGAGCTTGTAGGTTTCGGATCCGTCCAGATAGTTCCCCTGCGCGTCGCGGGCGGCCAGCGCATATTGCGAACCCGCCCCGACCATTTTCAGCACCATGGCGGGTGTGTTGACGGTCGCAATATAGAAAAAGATGCTTCGGGCATCGAGGTTCCGGCCGCCGTTGCCCCCGTCGCGGAGCCAGCGATAGTCCCCGCCATCGAAAGCCACAAACCACTGCTTGTCCGGATAGATCGCGATCGTGTCGGAGCGGGGGTCGAAGGCCAGCGCCCGTGAGGTGGCGTTGCCGATCTCGGCAGCCTCGGCCAGAATCTCTCTCTCTCGCTCGTCAGGCGAAAACTTCTTGCCTTTTTCGATGCCGATGCTGGCGAGAAGGCCGCGCAATTCGGGGTCGATGAATTCGACGGGCTCGCGTTGGATGACGATGTCCAGTTCGTCGAAGAATTTGTAGTTATTGGCGTGGATCGTATTGGTCTCGTTGCCGGTGCCCGAGATGAATTTCATCTTCGGTTGGTCGTTGACGCGGGAGAGCGGATAGACCTTCAGGCCCTCTTTCCACATCTTGCTGGCGGCGTCGGGCTTGCCGTCCTTGAGGAAGCCACGCAGGATCGCCCAGTTGATGTAGGAGGGCGAGGTCGCGACAAAATAGCCCTCGGGAATGTCGCCCTCGTAGTCCGGAGGCAGGATAAGATATTTACCTCCCTTGCCGCGGTCGGGTCCGGGTGCCCCGGTGTCGATTACAAACCGGAAGAAGGCATCATTCACCGTACCCGGTCCGGCACCCGCCGGCACTTCGATGACTGTGGGGCCGTCGCGCTCGAGATCCAGAATGCAACTGGCATAGACCGTGTCGGTATTGCCGGTCAAAAACAGGGAGTCCGAGGTCATCAAATCGTCAAAGACAATGCAGTCGTTGGCAGCCGTCGCTCCCATTTTGATCGTCCCTTCGCGCATCGCTTCCAGCGATGCGGCCGGAATGAAGTCGAGAAAGGCTTCGGTGCCGCGCATCAAAAGCAGGTTGTCGTAAAGCAGGTCGGCGGTCTTTTTTGTCGGCATCCCATCGAAAAACTCCAGAGTGCCGATCCGGTTCTCGACGGTATCGGGCGTCAGGATCTCGGCCGGGATGACGTTGTTGAACCCGGGGGTGGCCGCCTCTGCTCTCGCGGTGGGCTGCCCCAGAAGGGTGACCGATGTGATGACGATCAGGATCAATCCGGAGAGGCGGGCGGTCTTCAGGCAAGCTTTATCCATGGGTAGGACATAACGAGGCGACCTCGGGCCGTCCACCGTGGCTGGTTTGACAAGCGTTCTCGTGACCTCTTGGAATGGTCTTCATGAACGTTGGCAGGCAGTGGCGGGCGATTGGGTTGGCGGCAGGGTTGGCGGCAGGGTGGATGATGCTCTTCGGGGTGGATGTCGCAGGTGCCGATATTCTGGAGACCAAGGGCCGAAGCTATATCGGGACACTCGACTCTCTGCGCCAGGGAGATGTCTCTTTCGAGATTGATGCGATTGATGAGACCGTGATCATCGACCTCGATGATGTCACCAACCTCGAGACCGTGGGGCCGCGCTTTGTCGTTTTCGGGACCACCGATAGCATGACCGGGTTCTTGCTGGGCATTCAGGACGGGCATCTACTGGTTCAGCCCGAAGCCGATCCCGAAGCTGCTCCGAAAACCGATCCGGCCGCGGCGCCTACGGAGGGTGCCAAGGCTTCGCCAGCGGCTCCAGCTGTTGTGAAAATTCCCTTGCAGGAACTCTGGAGCGTCGATGATCCGGTGCGCAATTTCGTGGCTGTTTTTCTGGGGAACTATCTGCGCTATTGGTCGGGCAATCTCGATCTTGGCGTGACCGCGACCCAGGCGACCACCGATACGTCGCAATTCCTGGTCTCGATTGCCGGGAAGCGCGAAAAAGGAGATCTGGAGATCGGTCTTGCGGCTACCTATCGGTTCGGGCGCCAGAAAGACCAGGACTCCCCTTCGACCAAGAGTCAGGATGAAATCGATGGGCAGATCAGTGTCCGCTATGACATCCAGAAGCCGTATTTCATTTTCGGCGAAGTGCAGGCGACCTATGATGCCATTCAGTTTCTCAGTATCCGAACACAGCCGGTCCTTGGCGTGGGCTATGATCTGGTCGATACAGACGATGCCAGCCTGAGTGCCAAGTTCGGTAGTGGTTGGATCTACGAGAAGTACTTTCCCATTAGCTGTTCGGCGGCGGGTGTCGCTTGCAGCGACAGCTTTGCCGCGCTCTCCTTCGGCATCGAGGGGGACTGGGAGCTGCCTTGGGATGCCGTGCTCAGCGGTAGTCTCAGCTATCGGCCTTCGATGACAAACTGGAGCGACAATTACCTGATTCAGGCGCGAGCGGCCGCAACACTTCCGCTGACCTCACATCTGAGTTTCAAGCTCTCGGTCAAGAACGACTATAATAATCAGCCCTCGGAAGATGCGATCCCGAACAGCTTCTACATCAACGTGGCTCTTTCTCTGACGTTGTAGATGGCTCGATGACATGGAGATCCCGTTGCGGGAAGGGGATCTCGATGCCGGCCTCGGTCAGCCCTCTGCCGATGGTCATGAGTAGTTCGCTGCGAATGATGACCCATTGGTCATTGCGGGTTGTCCATGCACGAAGAGCGAAGTCCAGAGAGCTTTCCCCATAACCGGTCATGATCGCCGTCGCCGGTGGGGATTGAAGAATTCCTTCATGCGCCTCGGCGGTCTCTTGCAGGATTTTCAGGACCTTTGCGGGATCCGTCCCGTACGCGACGCCGACCACGATTTCGATCCGTCGCGAATTATCCGACAGCGTCCAGTTGGTGAATTCCTGACTGATGAATCGGGAATTGGGGACGACTCGCTCGGCTCCGTCGAAGGTCTGCAGGGTGCTGGAACGCAGGCCGATTCGCTTGACCGTTCCCAGCGTGCCTTCGACATCGACTGTATCGCCGACCTGCAGCGGGCGTTCAAAGAGCAGGATGAGGCCGGAGACAAAGTTGTTCACGACGTCCTGCAAGCCGATGCCGACACCCACGCCCAGTGCGCTGATGATCAGGGCAAAGCGGCTCATGTCGATCCCGGCCGCCGCCGCTGACGAAAGGGCGCCCAGAACGATCACGATATATCCGGTGAGGACCGAGGTGGCGTAGGGGACCCCACGGGGCAGGTTGGCGCGCGGCAGGACATCTTCGTCCAATACGAAACGGATGAGCCTCGAGAGATAGACCGAAATCCACAGGACCAGAAATGCACTGAGGATATCCCCCAGGCTCAGACCGAAGCCGCCAACACCGATGGGATAGTCGAGAATCGTGTGGCCGAAACTTGCCGAGATGTCCGCGATCCGGAAGCGCACCAGAACCAGCCAGCCCCAGAGAAGCCAGGTGCCGCGGGTTGCAAATGTGGTGCATTTCTCGCGGATCAGGACTTCGTGTCGCCGGACCATCCGCAGCCGACGGGCTGTCTCCGAGCGCAGGCTGACAAGAAGGCAAAAGCGGAAAATTTGCGGGATGGCGACCACCGCGACCAGGGATAGCCCGGTAAAGAGGGTTCCCTCGATCAACATTTGCGAGAGGGTGACGTTGCCCGCCACGTTGGCGCCAATGGCAATCAAGACGAGAAGAAAGCCGAACTGCAGTCCGGCTTCGACACCCGGGACGTCTGCTTCATCGGATTTGGCGTGGCGGCGCAGGGTCCAGGCGATGATCAAAAGTGCCAGAGTTCCCTCGCCGATCAGGGAGAGCCGATTGGCGAGGGGTACCGGAAAGAGGAACGTACGCAGGGAATCGATGAGCAGCCAGAAGCTTAGCGCATAGAGGTTCTTGCGGATTTCCGTGCCGACCAGAGGCGAGAGAAAGAGAATCATCGGGCCTGTGAGCACAATCCAGGTGAAGGTCAGCGAAATTGGCGGCCGTTCCGGCAACAGCCACGGCAGCGAGGTCATCGCGAGCAGCAATCCGCAGGAAATCGGCCGGGAAAGTGCCTGCAGGATCTGTTCGATCTCCGGTTCATGTCCGAGCTCGCGCAAGGCGAAGCGGCGCAAGGATTTTACCGCAATGGCGAGCACGAAAATCAGGATCAGAAAGGCGGCAACCCCTTCGCGATCCTTTGACAGATAATCTCGAAGAGCGTGGAATGGCCGCGTATAGGTCTCGGGCTTCGCCTCCTTGGCGTAAGCTTCGGCATCCCAAAGAGGTGAGCTCTCGCGAATGAAGAGGTTTTGCGATTGCTCGCGGCGGACCATCGCTGTCTGTTCCAGAACAGTTCGCGGGTAGTCGAGCAGGGATGTGACCTGTTCCTGCAGTTGGAGGACTTCCGCTCGGCGCGCTTCGAGAAGCGATTTGGTTCCCGACAGAGCCTGCAGGGCATTGGTGACGGCCTGCTGGTTTGGCGGGTCGAGGCTCTTCTCGTCGCGTGCCGTGACTCGCCAGGGTGCCCCGAGGGCTTCGACTTCTTCCGCGCTCGCAGTCAGTTCCCGGACGCGATCCGTGAGCTTGGCATTCCAGGCAGCCAGATTGTCGCGAATTTCGATCCAGTCGGATTCAAGATTGTCGATGTTCCCCGGAGAGGTCTGCGGGGTGATTTTCTCCCAGTCCGTTTCCGCCCGGTCCGGCAGGGACGATTGGAGTTCCCCCAAGCGGCCCGCAATCTGGTTGGCAATGTCGGATTCTCCGGCGGTCGAGCGAAATCCCTGCAATTTTGTCTGCAGGCGGTCCCAATCGAGGAGAATCTCGGCAATCGAGATCGCGTGGACCGGGGACGGCGAGGGCGCTTGCTCCGGGGCCGCGGGTGTTGCCATCTGGGCCCTGGCGGGGGCTTTGAGCAGGCTCAGCGAGAGTGGTAGCAGAAAAAGAAAAGCCCCAAGCAGGCGGGCGGCTTTTGTGGTGAGGCCGGAGGCATCTTCGGTCAGACGTAAATTTTTCATGATGTCCATGGGCGGATGTTCTGCTGCGAGTAAGTCTCTGGCCCCGCGATATGGTTTTGTATTCGAGACAGACAGGGAGTTGTTTGAATGAAATTCTTTTTAAGGTTGTTCGTGGTTTTGGTGACTTTGGGCATGGCTTCCGTGAGCGAGGCCTCTGACGATACCTATTCCAAGGCAGTACGCGTATTCAAGGAAGCGGGCCAGAGTGAGGCCTATTTTTCCAAGTCCTACGGGTATGCCTTGTTTCCGACTGTCGGCAAGGGCGGATTTGTGATCGGCGGAGCCCGTGGGACGGGCCGGGTCTATGCTGGGGGAAACTATGTGGGTGACGCGTCGATGACGCAACTCAGTGTGGGTCTTCAGGCAGGTGGGCAGGCCTTCAGCGAGATCATCTTTTTTCAGGACAAACGCGCTTTTACGGATTTCACCAGCGGTAATTTCGAATTCAGTGCCCAAATCGCGGCGGTGGCGATCACCGCAGGGGCAGGTGCTTCGGCCGGGACCACAGGCAATTCGGCCGGCGCGAGTGCTTCGGATTCAGCCGCCACCAACGTGGCCCACGGCTGGACCAAGGGGATGGCTGTCTTTACGGTTGCCAAAGGCGGGCTGATGTATGAGGCCACCGTGGGCGGACAGAAGTTCAGCTATACGCCGCGCAAGTAGCGACCGCATCGGCGAGGTAATCCCGCCGTGACAATTTCCTTGACTCCGGGCCCGGCGCCCGGAGGGTTCAGGGGATTGTGGAATTCAGATCAGGAGATCAATAGTGGAAGAATATCAGGAGTTGTTGGGCCAGGGGGCCGGTCAAGTCGTCGATATGGTGTCGCAGTGGGGGCTTCAGGTCCTCGGCGCCTTGGGCGTTCTGATTGTCGGTTGGTGGTTGTCGAGTCGGATCTCCGGCACGGTTCGTCGTGGACTCGAGCGCGCCAAGGTCGACGCGACGTTGGTCCCCTTCTTTGGCAATATGGCCTATTACCTCGCCCTGGCGGTAACAGGGATCGCGGTTCTGAATCTATTCGGCATCGAGACAACGTCGCTGATCGCGGTTTTGGGTGCCGCGACCGTCGCCATCGGTCTGGCGCTTCAGGGTACACTCTCCTCGTTTGCCTCAGGCGTCATGCTGCTGATTTTCCGCCCTTTCAAGGTCGGGGACTTTGTGGATGTCGGTGGTGTAACCGGGAGTGTTCGAGAGGTCTCACTGTTCACCACGCTTCTCCACACCCCGGACAACGTGGCGATTATCGTTCCCAATTCGAAAGTTTACGGCGCGGTGATTCGGAATTTTTCCGCAAACACGACTCGTCGCCACGATATCACCATGGGCATCGGTTATGATGATGATATCGGTGTCGCCATCGATACGATGCGAAAGGTTCTCGAGGAAGACGATCGCGTTCACAAGGACCCCGAGCCGTTTCTGGGTGTTGTGGAGCTGGCCGATTCGTCAGTGAATATCCTTGTGCGTTGCTGGTGCGCGTCGGGGGATTATTTTCTTCTCAAGACCGACCTCCTCCGTACGTTCAAGGAGAAGCTCGAAGCGGCGGGCTGTTCGATTCCCTATCCGCAACAAGACGTTCATGTGCATCGGGAGGACGCCGCCTAGAGAGTCGCCGGCGGCCCCGCGGAGATCTCCCGGCTGCTACGGGCCCGGAACTTAGGGCTCCTCTGTTTTCCGGGCTTCATCCGTGTCGTTTTTGGAAGCGGAAGGCATCAGGGCCCCGAGGAGTTTTGAAGAACCACCGAAAGTTACCCCGTCGAGCAAGCCGCCGATGAGCTTGCCTCCCCGACTCGAGACGGCTTCGGTGGCTGTTTGCGATTGCACAGCGTATTTGGGCGTCGCCAGCGGGCCTGTAATCACGATGTTGAGTGGCAGCGAGAGCAGGCCTTCGGCAGTATTCAGAACCGAGGTCAGCGGCTTGAAGCCTTTGACCAAACCGGCAATCGATGGCCCGACGCGTGGATTGATGCTGAGGTCCACCGCACCCGCGTCCTTGAAGTCGATGCTGCCTTTGACCTGAATGTTGCCCACGGCGCCGCCCGCCTGAAGGTCCTTCACGGTGGCGTTGCCGCCTTCGATCCGGATGTCCCCGTCGAGTTTGGAGAAAGCAAAGGCGCCCAGAACGTTGACTCCTGTTGCCTGCGCGAGCATATCGAGCGCCTGGAAGCCCTCGAGCTTCCCGTCGCGCAGGTGGATCTGCACCGCACCATCGAGTCCGTTGACGGCTGGAGATGGCGCGGGTTCGTCGGATCGACCGTGGGTCTTGAACTTCAGACGTCCTCCGACAGAGGTGCGGCCGGCAAAGGCGTCCATCAGCGGCTGCAGCCGAATGCCTTGGCCCTGGCCTTCCCATTGGATGCGGGTGGGGCCGTCTTTGGCCAGGTCGATCTTGAACGATAGCTGTCCCCTCGAGAATTCGGTCGCATCAATCTGGAGATGTGTTTCGGCATTCGTGATATCGGCGTTGAGGGCCAGCGAGCCGATACCGACGTCGCGGTATTGGGAACGATCGACCTGCAGGCGGAATTTCAGTGGCGTCGCTGGCGCGGATTCATCGTTCGGGTCTGCCTCGGCGGCACTCTCGGGAAGCGGAATATTCTCGGCGGGTGCTGCTGGTGGTGCGTTCACCGGCTTGGCGTCGAGGAAAGGTTGCACCAACGCCGTCAGGTTCATGTCGACGACCTGTGCCGAGATATCGGTGGTCTGGTCGACTTTCGCCTGGATCAAGATCTTGCCCTTCTTTTTCGGTTGCGTTGCGTTGATTTCAGCCGCGACCGAACCTTGTGCCGTACTGCTGACCGTGCCCTGCAGTCGGAAGACTTCAGGAGTTTTGGTGCCGGGCAGGCGGATGCCCAGACGGCTGTCGTTGTTCAGGGTGGTCGTGCCTTTTTCGTCGCGCTCGATGTCGAGCTTGCCGTTCAAGGGGAGGGCTCCGAACTCGGATGCGGTATCAAGGCCGCCGAGTGCGAGCACGCTGGCTACCGGGAAATCACTCGCTTCCATGTGGACGACAAAGGAAGCTTTTGAAGGAGTCGCCTCCCCGTGGGCACGGAGATGGCCTTCCCCGAGTGCAATCTTCAGATCGGCGATTTCGAGGAAATCGCCACTCTCCTCGAGGTGGGAGGTGGTCTGCAGGCCGATCCGCAACTCGCGTGTGGGGACCGGACTTCCCTCAACGCGAAGCCCGACGATTACCAGATCGGTACTGATGGTCAGAGGGCCCGTGAGTTTGCCGGTGACGCCCAGGTCGCCGTGGAGTTCGCCCAGAACCTCCATGCGTGAGGGGTCCGGAGGCAAAAACGACAGCAGGCTTTCCAGTGAGAGCTTTTGCACTTTGGTATCGATTTCAACGCCGAGCGATTCGACCAAGGAGGGACCGCGCAGCCCGGAGAGGGAAATATGTGCGTTCAGCTGGCCAAAGGTCTTGCCGGACCTCTGGCCCTCGAGATCCAGATGGGCCTCGAGTTGATCCTGATTGGCGTGGTCGCCATCGATCGCGATCGAGAGAGTGCCGGTCGTCTGGCGGTTGGCAGCCTCGCCCGTGATCTGATCGGCTTTGACCCGAAATTTCCACTCCCGAGGCACGCTCTGTCCGTTCAGTGCCAGTTCTCCCTCGATGGCCACTTGCACGGCGGTGGTAGCGCCGGCGGAGGCGGGGGTTTGCCAGCGCAGGTCTCCTTCCATGTTTGCCGTCTGGTCCGGTCCGAGTTTTCGCAAAAGCAGCTTTTCTGTCTCGATGACGGCTTCTCCCTCTTCTTGGATTCGACGAAAAGTGAAGTTCTTGAGGCTTCCGTCCTGCAGCGAAATGGGAATCGCCAGCGCGGTGTCATTCACGACAGCCTGCTGCGAGGCGGCCATGGGTGGCGCTGCCTTTCTGTCCGCGGTTGTGCCCGAGGTCGCGTCCGAGGTCGCGTCCGCGGTTGCGTCCGCGGTCCCTGCCGGGGAATCCCGGAGGGTCAAGGTGGCGTCCTCCACCGCCAGATGGCGAATGGCGATCGGATCGCTTCCGAAAAGCGAACCGACATCGAGAGAGAGAGAGCCGGATTTCAGAGAGACCTCGATTCCGGCATCCGCGTCTTCGTAACGGGCGTTGGTCAGGTTTAGTCGTCCGCGCAGGTCAAGCTCGCCATGCTCGGCGCTCAAGGTGCCCAGATCCATGATGGCGAGACCGGGGATGATGAGGTGTTGGAACCCGGCGGGCGTTTGGACCAGCCACGCCAGCCCTCCCATGGCGATCAGGGTGGCGACCGAGAGTTGTAGGAGTCTGCGCAAAATCATCTTCTGGGGAACTAACCGGCCTCGCCGGGTGATGCCATCACGCCCGTGGGGATAATTTTCGCGGGCCTGTGATCATGCTACAGGATACTCGTGAATTGGGTGCGCTCGAAGGCTTTTGGCTGGGGAACTTCCTACCTGACCCGTCCCCGGTCGGGCGAGGCTTCCGGTCCGGCGGTGAATCCCGAGATGTTGCGGCGCACGCTGCGCCGCGGGGATGTCCTTCTGGTCGAGGGAAATCAGCGGGTCAGCGAAGTGATCAAATTTCTGACCCAGAGTTCCTGGTCCCATGCGGCCCTCTATTTGGGCACGCCGACCGAAGGTCTGCCCGAAGAGCTGCCCGAAGAAGTTCGGTCAGCACAGGCGTCGGGTGACCGGCATCTGCTTGTCGAGGCGGTCCTTGGCGAAGGCGTAACGCTGAGCCCTTTGTCTCGGTACGATGGGTTCAATCTTCGCATTTGCCGGCCTGTGGGGCTGCGTCAGGCGGATCGGAACACGATTCTGGAGCATACGCAGGCTCAGCTCGGCACGCACTATAATGTTCGTCAGGTTTTTGAGCTGGCGCGGTATCTATTTCCTGTCGAGTTGATCCCGGCTCGTTTCCGGCGCAAGGCCTTGGAGGCCACCCGCGAATTGACCCATGAGGTCATTTGTTCGAGTTTGATCGCGCAGGCTTTTCAGGATGTGGGCTTCCCGATTCTGCCACATCTGGTCGATGCCCCGGATTCCGACGCGCAGGAAAATTGGTCGCCGCTGCGGATGTGGAAGCGTCCCTACCCGGGCGTATTTGAACATAAGAAGACTCAATTGATCACACCGAGAGATTTTGATTTGTCGCCGTATTTCGAGGTCGTCAAACTTCCCGTCGATGGTACCGAGGGGTTGGATTATCGACGTATGCGATGGGTGGAACCTACCTCGCGGCGCAGCGAGACTCCTGATTCGGGAAAGGATTCAAATTAAATGAAGTTCACAATGAAATTGTTGATGATATTGCTGACGTTTCTGCTGGGTCCTTTTGCCTCGCTAGAGGTTGCGGCGGCGGATATCGCGATCGCTGAGACGGCCGACACGGAGACGGCCGACACGGACAAGCCCGATACGGAGAAGACCGGCGCCGGGAACGCAGACTCCGAATCGAAGCCGGAAAAAGGGATTATCGGCGTGATCTACCCGGCGGCCGCCCAGGTCGGAAATTCGTTTCTGAGTGGTGCTGACTACCTCGACCGCGAGGTGCAGAGGGTCCTGCCGCTGGCCAAGGAAATCGCTGGTGATCGGGTCGATGAGCTTCCTCTGCCGGTAGGAATCGCCCTTGGCTATAATCACCAATGGGACCGGATGGAGGCTTCGAATCTTTTTGTGAAATTGGGCCGCCGTCCCGAGCGCGCCATCTCCTCGGACCTGATTTCGGATATCAAGGCTGCGACCAACACCTACACGATGAATGTGGATATGTGGGTGCTGCCTTTCTGGAACATTTTCGGCATTCTGGCCTACTCGGATGGAACGGCCGAGATCAAGCTGAACGTGCCCGACCTGCTTCCTTCCAATCTGGAAGTTCCCTACTCGGTTCTGTCCTATGGCGGTGGTACCAATCTCACTGTCGGCTGGCGACAATTTTTCGTGGTCGCCAACGCGACCTTTACGCAGCAGAAGGTCAACCTTTTTGAAGACACCGTCAATGCTCTGATCCTCGCCCCGCGTATCGGTTGGCAGGAGGATTTCGGGCCTACCGCGATCAGTGTCTGGACGGGTGCGAATTATCTCGACATCAGCAAATCGCGGGAAGGATCGTTGATCTTGCCAGGCCCGGGGCAGCAGGAGTTGGGCTTCCGGTTGGATGTGCAACCCGTGGCGAACTGGAACGCTGCGCTCGGGGTGCGGGCCTCGATCGGCAAGCGATTTGATTTCCTGCTCGACGCCGGGTTGGGCGTCCGCAAATCGATCCTCTTCTCGGCAGCCTTCCGCCTTTAATCGCTCGCGAGATGTTTGCCGAGGAAGGCGGCGATGCCGCCGACGGCATCACGTGATTCGGGAACCTCATCGCCAAATGCATGCCAGACGTGGACCATGTCGGGCCAAACCTGCAGTTCCACCGCAACGCCTGCCTGCTCGGCCTTGGTGGCGAACCGCGTGGAGTCATCCAGTAGAACTTCGGCCTCACCGACCTGCAGCAAAAGCGGTGGCAGCCCAGAGGGGTCGGCAGATAGAGGGGAGGCGGTAGGCACCTCGGAGGCCGCGCGACCACCAAGATACCATTCGGCCATTCTGAAGAGGCTCTCCATGGTCACGATGGGGTCGGCTTCGGCTTTTCCGGTATTCGAAGGACCGGTGCCCGCGAGGTCCAGCCAGGCCGAGAGGCCGACGGCGGCCGCGGGCAGCGGCTCTCCCGCGTCGCGAAGGGCAAGGAGGGTGGCAATGGTCAGGCCGCCTCCGGCGGAATCGCCGGCGATCGCGGTCTTCTCGGGGGTGACGCCGCTGTCGCGCAGGAAGCGGCATGCGGCCAATGCGTCCTCGACGGCAGCCGGATGAGGATGCTCGGGTGCGAGGCGGTAATCGAGAATCAGAACCCGACAACCCAGATCGCGCGCCAGGCGACCGGCCAGCCCCCGATGGGTCGCAATCGAGCCGAGCGCATAGCCGCCTCCGTGCAGATAGAGCAGGGCGCGGGAGGTATCGCTGTCGGCAAACGAAATCCATTCGGCGGGAACCCCGCCGGCCTCGGTGGGTTCGGCCTTCATGCCCTCGGGGCTGTCCATCGCAGACATCATGGCTTCCATCGATTCGCGCATGGTGGCGACACCGGCATCGGGACTCAAAGGGGGGCTTGCCTCGAGAAGCGCAAGGACGGCTGCAAATTCCTGACTTGGCATCCTCTCACCCTAGCGCAATCCAGACCGTTCGTGCACGTACGGCGGTTCTAGGACTTTGGAGGCCGGGGGGTGGTCTGCGCCTCCTGGTTGAGGGCGCGACTGGCGCTGATCGCCTCGCTGGTCGTCCAGGGTCGATCATAGATCAGGAACCTCGCGAGTTGCCCGCCGAATGCGCTGCAGAGCACCAGTTCATCGCCCCCCAGATCTCCGAGGTCGGCCGGCAGGAACGACCAGCCCTGCGGGGTGTCGCCGCCGTCGTCCATGAGCTCATCGACGACGCAATAGGCAAGCCTCGGTCCGCCGTCGCAGATAAAGGCAAGCGTGTGCAACTGGTTGTCCCAAATCCCGGCATGGCCGCGGGCGTGGGTGGCACATCGAAAGGCACCGCCAAGGCCGTCCGATAGCGTCAATTCGACCTCCAATGTCTCGGTGAGATCGATCCGGTAGCCGCGGGTCAAAGTGGCATCTGTGGGGCCTTCGCCACGTGCCGCCGTGATGTTGGACAGCGCACGCGCGATCGGCTGTCCGGGTCGCAACTCCTCCGGGCTTCCGCTCATTTGCAGGACGATGGTGAAGCCGCCACCGGATCGGAGGTCAACCAGCGACGGTGCCTCGATGTTTCGCTCCGGCGGCGCATTCCGGTCGCCGCGGACGTCGAGAGATCTTTGCTCGTCGGGTAGTTCGGCCAGCTCCGGCTGCCAGCGCAGCAATTCCAGCAGGCGCGGCTCGACCCTGTGGTAGCGCACGCTCAGTTTGTTGGATTGGACAAAGAAGAGCTGGCCCGTATCGTCTTCCCACCAATCGGCGTAGCCCGGTCCGTCGACGATCGACCATTCCTCATTCCAGTCCGCGCGGTCCTCGTAACCGGGACCATCCCACCAAAGGACGATCTCGGGTTGGTGCCAGCGGATATGGCCGGCCGCGGTGGAGCGCCCGGTCGTCAGCCACAAGACCCGTCGACCGCAATATCCGGAACGTTCTGTGCGGCCATTGTTGTAAAATAGAAGGGCATATTCGGTCGTGCCGCCCGGGCCCCGGCCGCGCCTGCGAAAGGGTGTGATGGCACCTCGGGGGTTGCGTAAAAGACCGGTTGCCTCGACAGCGCCCGGCGTCCCGGCGAAGTTCAGCCAGAAGCTGGGATCCCAGACTTCTCCTCCATTGCTGGAGTAGGCGGCCGCCAGTTTTCCCGTCTCGGTCCTCCATAAGGAAAAAAGGCGTCCCGGGATTTCGCCGACGCCGAGGACGTGAGGTTCCTCGCCAAGGGCAAGAGCGCCTCCGGGGGCCAAGAGGCCCGTGTCGCCGCTCGGCAATGTCTCCCAGGTGGCGCGAGTGGGATCTTCGAGGTCGAGGAGATCTCGGCTGCGTAAAAAAAAGACCTCGGAGTTCGGGGTCTCGCCGGCGCCATCGGCGGTCTTCTGGAAGGCCATGTAGACGGCACCTTCCATGATCGAGGGCTTGTCGCAGAGAAACATGCCCATCACGCGTCCCTGCCAGGGATTCTCCCGGTCAATGCGAGTTCGGCGCACGGGGATGACGCCGCGCGCTTGGCTCCAATGCGCCCCGGCATCGTCGGAAAATCGAAAATAATAGCCCTCCTCCAGCTGCATATCGGTGCGAGAGAGGGTTTGGTCCGGGGGATGCGCCCCGGGATTGCATCCGTAGAACACGAAGATGCGATCGCCATGGCCGGGCCGGTGCTGGACCAGCTGGTAGCCGTCATGCGATTGCATGGAGCCCTCTGGCTCCACGGCAGCCAGAGGGCTCCATGTCCTTCCCTGGTCGAGGCTCCGGGTTCCCAACAGCTGCAGGCCCGGGCCTCCCTCGCGATTTTCCGAATGGTGCAACACAACCGAAAGGATGGGCGCATTCCTTCCGGGGATGGTGGCCGCCACGATATTCTGGCTGTCGTAGTAGCCGTTGCGTTCGGAGATGATCGTGCCGGCTTTCAGATCGCGTGGGTCACGTGGATCCCGTGGCTCGGTTAGTTCGCGCAGAGTTGGCGTTGCGGCACGGCGGGGCATGGCCCACCTCTAGCCGATTTCAAACCTTGATGGCGAATTGCCTGTCCGGGATCCTCGTGGCCGTTATGCTTCGGGGGGCGCGAGTTCCGGAGCAAATCGAAATTCGGCGGTGAAATGGAATTCACTTCCCTGGCCCTCGACGCTCTCGACCCACACCCGCCCGCCCAGAAGCTCGACCAACTCCTTGACGATCGCCAGGCCGAGACCACTGCCTTCGGCCTCTTCGTCGACCTGGAAAAATGGTTGGAAAAGCGCGGGTAGCTTTTGTGGTGAGATCCCGCAGCCGGTGTCGGCGATCCTCAGATGGAGGTGGCAGCGCTCTGCGTCGTGGCTGGCGATATCTGCCTTGACCTGAATGTTGCCGGTTTCGGTGTATTTGATCGCATTGGTGGCGAGATTGCCGATAATTTGACGAAGTCGTTGGGGGTCGCCGAAAAGCTGTTCGGGTAGAGAAGAGTCCATCACAAGATGGAGTTGCAGGTTTTTCTCCCCGGCCAGCAGTTCCAGCCCGGCGCAAGCCTCCTCGAGAACTTCCTTCGGTGAGAAGAGGGTTTCCCGCAAGGTAAGCTTGCCGGATTCCAGTTTCGAGAATTCCAGAAAATCATCGAGCAGAGAAAGCAATGTACGAGCGGCGGAGCGCGCCACCGTAAGATAGCTGCCGGCTTCCCTCGGAAGATCCTGATCCAGAGCCATGTCGATCATGCCGAACACAATGTTCAAGGGGGTTCGAATTTCGTGGCTGGTTTGGGCCAGTACCGCACTTTTCGAGGCGCTGTCAGCTTCGGCCCGCCGTCGCGCGGTTTCCAGACGCCCTTGCCGGACCTCGGCTTGCCCGGTGTTCTTGCCTACCAGCAGGATGAGGTTGTGCGGGCCCTCTTCCCAAAACGGCATCGATCGTACGTCGAGGTCGATCGGTTCTCCATCGCTGGTTTCGCGCCGGAGTTGGTATCCGAAAAATTTATCGTCCTGATTGGCGATCCTCTCGAGCCCGCGCTGGCGCGCCGCAACCGCTTCTTCGGGGGACAAGAGGTCCATGACGTTGGATCCGACCAGGTGTTCGGCAGGGGTCCCGAGGATCTCGGTAGTCGTACTATTGGCGAAGAGGATTGAACCCAAATGGTCGTGTACGATTACGACATCGGGGACGGAATCCAGCAGGCTTCGATATTCGTTGGAGATGATATCGAGAAGACTGCGATGCTCGACGCTGACCAGAAGGATAAAGGTGTCGGGTCCTGGCAGGGAGACGCGGATCAGGGCGGCTTTTCTGGGCATATTGCCCGACGGATTGAGTGTGAGAGGAAAGCTGGTGGGAAATCCGCTGTTGGCCGCAAGGACGCGGGCCGCGAGTTGTTCTCCGATCAGAGATTCAAGCGCGAGGTCCTGGTCTCGATGCTGCGGGGTCGGGAATAGATACTTCGCTTCGCTGCTGATCTCGACGACCTTTTCTCCGGCCACCAAGATCGCTGGTTGCACTAGCTCGCGGAAGGCGTCAATGGCCTGCTGCAGGCCGTCGGGTTGGGAAGCACTCATCGCAGAGGATGATTTATACTTGTCACCTCGGCTTGGCCAGTGGGGTAATTTTCGCTCAGGCTGCCGCGTTGCAGATGTCGCGGAAGCGAACCAGATCACTATGGAATTGGTAGCGCAGGGCTGGACGGAAGAGCGTCATGCCGATCCGCCCCAAGATGCCCAAAGGAGCCGATAGGCGCTCGTGCCAATGCACGATTGTTCCCGTACCCGCTTCGTCATCCCGCAGGCTGAAGGTGCCCTCGCCGGTAACCAGTCCGATGTGTTTGACCGACCATTTCTCCAGCGGATCGAAGGCCGTGACCTCCATCCGATCGGTGGTGCGCAGGAAAAATATCTGAGTCGGCACCCGCATGACGGTTCCCACGCCCACAGGCCCCTCTGTCAGTTGTTCGATGGAGAGGGCATCCTTCATCCATTCCGGCTGTCGCTGGAGGTCGATGAGGATCTCCCAGGTTTGTGCCCGGTCTGTGGGAACCGAGATCTCCGTATGGATTTCGACAGCGTTGCGGATGGTTGATGCTTCGGGTGGTTTCTCGTTCATTTCTGGATACAGGCGGTCCGGGGCGCTCAGTTGGGAAGACCACTCGGGCTGTTGCCGGTGTCTCCCGTGATGACGAGGAATCCGCGGGCGAATCCGCTGAACTCCACAAGTGCTTCGAAGGAATGCGAGCCGAATTGGTCCGCCATCGCGGCATCGAAGCCGCCACCACCAACGACACTGGTGCAGCCGGTGTTGCCTCGAAGCTCTTCGAGCCTCTGGAGTTCCTCGCGCTGCGCTTTGGCATCGAGTTGGTCGTTGGAGGTTCGCCAGACAATACTCGCCTGGTGTTTGGTGGCCATGGGGATCAAGGAGTCAAGCGGCAGATTGGCCCCCGCATTGATCGCCCGGAATCCCAGTTCTTCAAGAACGGCCGCAACACTGAGAGAGGGCAGGATGTAGGGGTTGCCAGCCACCGCCCCGCCGATCGCCAGCGGTGCATTCTTTTCGGTCGGCGGCAAGACGTTGCGGATCGTGTTGAGTGTGCGAACGCAATGTTCCACAGCGGTATGCTCGATCGTGATCCCGGACGGGTCCTCCTTGTAAATTTCGCCGATATGTTGCAGCGCGACCCGGATGGGTCCGTCGCAGATCTCGGCCACCGAAGCGCCGGCGAGAAAGGAGGCAAATAGCCGCTGCTCGACCTCGCGTCCGCGCAGGCTTTTGAACATTTCGGCGCATTCCAGAGCCATCGAGTTTGGATCTGTCCCGGGATGGATCTCGGCCACTGGCAGGCCGATACGTCCAGGGTCCTCCAGAGTGATTCCAGCCGATCGGATGAAGCGAATGGCCTCAGCAAGCGGGATCCGGCGATGACCGCCGGCGGTCCGGCTCACACGGATTCGACCATCGTCTACCCATCGTTTTAGGGACGACTCGCTGGCTCCGATTGCTTTGGCGAGGTCGCGTGGGCTCAAGAAAGACTTTAAATCCGGCTCCATGTGACGACTTTGAACGTTTTTGAGAAGATTACAATGCGAAAGAACAGTATTTTTTACGTATGACTGCTTGACTCTTGGTCGTTATGAACGTTATGAACGTTATGAACGTTTTGCCCGGAGGTCCGGGCCAACAATGAGGAGCAGGAAATGTTCGATTTTGCAGCCCCCCCAAACCATTCGTTAAATCCCGAGGAAATCGACCGCATCAGCGAGGGAATGATGCTGGCTTCCGCCGTCGATGCCAGTCAGATGCCGACCAATGGAGGGCAGGTGGGGGATTCGCCGGAGAGGTCCCTGGCCCGCGCGATTCTCTTTGATGCCGTCTCTTGTGCCGTCCGCCACTTCGATTCGCCTCTCAAGAACCAGAAAGCCGAGGCCGATTCGGCTCTCGCGTGGATCGAGGACCCTGATGGATCCTGGTTCCTTTCTTTCCCCCGCATCTGCGAATCCCTCGGGATTGGCGAAGATTATTTGCGCGAGTTGGTAAACCGCAAGATCGCACAAGGGCAGGTGAGCCATGCCCAGGCAGCCTGACAAGGAGACCTTGCGTCGGGCAACCGGCAAGCCTTCGGCAAAGCTGGTCATCGCCGAACCCAAGCGCGCGCGTCCGCAGACCAGCGTGGATCAGCCTCGGATTCAGGCGGCTGTCCGCGAAATTCTTTTCGCGATCGGCGAGAACCCGAACCGGGAAGGGTTGGAAGAGACCCCTGCTCGTGTCGCCCGGTCCTACGCGGAGCTCTTCGGTGGTTTATTCGAAAAGCCGGGACGACATCTGGGCAAGCTCTTCGACCATGAAGGGGACGAGTCCGACATCATCATGGTGCGCGATATCGATTTCACGTCGGTCTGCGAACACCATCTCCTGCCTTTCTACGGACGCGCTCAGGTGGCCTACTTGCCGGGCGGCAAGAAAGTCGTGGGACTGAGCAAGATTGCGCGGACCGTCGACGCAGTCGCCCGACGCCCGCAAATCCAGGAGCGCTTGGGAAGTCAGATCGCTGACCTGATGATGGATCATCTTGGTGCCAAGGGCGTTGTGGTGGTTCTGGATGCGCGCCATATGTGTATGAGCGGGCGCGGGGCCCGCCAGGAATCGGCTTCGATGCGGACGACGGCTGTTCGCGGGGAATTTATCGCGGACCGGCCTCTGCGCGGCGAGGCGCTCGGATTGTTGCTGCAGGGAGACTCCACCTTCGGCTAGGCTCGTGACTCCCGGATTCGGGAAATTTGTGAGGGGTGCATGAAAACAACAGTCGTCCATTGGTTCCGAAGAGACCTGCGTCTCGACGACAATACCGCTCTTTTGGAGGCGATCTCGCGGGGTGATGAGGTCTTCCCGGTTTTTGTCTTTGATGAGGATCTGCTGGGGCGCGATGACACAGGCGGG